>NZ_JAJEQX010000022.1 GCF_020687545.1 Ruminococcus turbiniformis
AAAAAAAGTAAGCGAAGATAAAACATTACTATATTTCAAGTATGGTGCACAAAGTGCCACAATCCCTGTATCTTCAAGGATTGTGGCACTCGTTTTTCTTTTCAACTGTCAAAGATGGGATTATACCATCATCAGGTATATATTGTAAAATTTATTTTTTTTCGATATACTAATAATATCAGTGTACTGATTTTTTGGTCACAGACTATATTCAAGGAGGAGTACAACAATGAAAAACAATGTAATCGTCGGACAGTCCGGAGGCCCAACAGCCGTGATTAATGCCAGTCTGTACGGAGTTGTGTCGGAGGCGCTGAAAAGAGCGGGCGACTGCGGAACTGTATATGGTATGGTAAACGGGATCGAGGGATTTTTAAATGGACAGGTAATGGAGATGAAACCTCTTGAAGAATCCGGCGACCTGGAGCTGATCCGGACAACTCCCGGTTCCTATCTCGGTTCCTGCCGGTTTAAACTGCCGGAAGATCTGGAAGATGAAGTATATCCGAAGCTGTTTGAGAGATTTGAAGAGTATGGAATCGGATACTTTTTCTATATCGGCGGAAACGATTCCATGGATACGGTGAGCAAGCTGTCCCGTTATGCGCAGAAAACAGAGAGTGAGATCCGCTTCATCGGTGTTCCGAAGACGATTGACAATGACCTTGTACATACAGATCATACGCCCGGATTCGGAAGCGCTGCGAAATATGTGGCGTCAACGGTGCGTGAAGTTGCCATAGACGCTTCCGTTTACGACAACAAGAAATCCGTTACAATCGTAGAGATTATGGGACGCCACGCAGGATGGCTTACTGCGGCGAGTGTGCTGGTGCGTAAGTTCGAGGGAGACAATCCGGTTCTGATCTACCTTCCGGAGACTGCGTTTGACACAGAGAAATTCCTGGAGGATGTAAAATCCGCTCTGGAGACAACACCGAACCTGGTTGTATGTATCTCCGAGGGAATCAACGACGGAAAAGGCACATTCGTGTGCGAGCTTGAGAGCAGTGTGGGCGTGGACAACTTCGGACACAAGATGCTTACCGGTTCCGGAAAATATCTGGAGAACCTCGTAAAGGCACGTCTCGGAGTGAAGGTGCGCTCCATTGAGCTGAACGTATGCCAGAGATGTTCTTCTTCGATGCTTTCCGCAACGGATATCGAAGAGGCGGCAGCAGCCGGAGCATACGGCGTGAAGGCGGCGCTGGAAGGCGAGACAGGTAAGATGATCGCATTCAGCCGCAAGGCAGGCGACGGGTACGCGATCGAGTACACAACAGAGGATGTAAACCAGATCTGCAACGAGGAGAAGACGGTTCCGCTTGAGTGGATTACAAAGAACGGCTCTGATATCGGCCAGGAATTTATCGACTATGCGCGTCCGCTTATTCAGGGACAGGTGGATGTGCCGTCAGAGGATGGTCTTCCGAAGTTTGCTTACCGCAGATAAGAGAGTGTGATAAAAGAAACATAAGCCCCTTTGCACAGGGGCGGTACAGTTGGAGAAGATGTCCGTCTTCCGGTTTTGGAGGGCGGTGTCTTCTCCAACTGTTTTTTATCCCGGAATGTGTCCTTTGGTGCATCCGGTGATTTGTGCTGACAAGGAGATAAAGCCGAAGCAGGATGCATAGGATAGAAAGCAGAGAAGAGAAAGCAGGAGAGTGAGCGACTGTGAGTCAGAAAATTGAAAATCTTCTGAATCTTGCTTTGGCGGCAGATCCGGATGAGCGGATGCGTTCGGAGGAGCTCAGTGTCGGATATGACGCGAAAGAGAGGGAATGGGAGCTGATTATCCGTTATTCCGGAAATCTGGACAGAGTGAGGGAGATTGCAGTGTCCGTGACGGAACTGTTAAACGGATACGCGGTCATCCTGGTGAGCGAGGAACGGATCGGGGCGCTTGCGGCGCTGCCGGAGGTGGAGTTTATAGAGAAGCCGAAAAGCATCTATTTTCAGGCGGATGTGGGCCGCCAGACATCCTGTATTGACTCCGTCCAGATCGCGCCGTACGCGCTGACCGGACAGGGTATCCTCATCGGAGTGGTGGACAGCGGCATAGACTGGGAGAATCCGGATTTTCGAAATGAAGACGGGACAACACGGATTGCCGCTCTGTGGGATCAGACAATATCCGGAAATCCGCCCCGCGGATATAACTCGGGGACAGAATATACCGAAGACGAGATCAACAGAGCGCTTGCGGAGACAGACCCGGCTGTCCGTGCCGGGATCGTACAGAGCAGGGATGTCAGCGGGCACGGCACTGCGGTGGCAGGGATTGCGGCCGGAAATGGAAGCGGCAGTGAGGGGAGAAGATTCAGAGGCGCCGCCCCTGAAGCGAAACTTGTCGTTGTGAAAATGGGAATACCGAGGAAAGACGGATTCCCGAGGACGACCGAACTGATGCTTGGCGTGGACTATGTGATACGCAAGGCGGTGGAAGTTCGGATGCCTGTTGCGGTGAATCTGAGTTTTGGAAATACCTATGGATCGCATGACGGTACATCTCTTGTGGAACGCTTTCTCAACGATATCGCGGATACGTGGAAAACGGTGATCTGCGTCGGAAGCGGAAATGAGGGGAACAGCGCGGGGCATGCGTCCGGAACCGTGGGGGACGAGGAAGAAGAGGTGGTGGAGCTCGGCGTGCAGCAGCGGCAGACATCGTTCAGCGTGCAGATCTGGAAATCCTATGTGGATGAGATGGATGTCTCTGTTGCCGCGCCTTTCGGGAAACGGTCCGGGGCGCTGCGTGAGATTCTCGGACCCCAGAGGATTATCCTGGACGGCACAGAGCTTCTGATCTACTACGGTGAGCCGAAACCGTACAGTGTCCGTCAGGAGATCTACATTGACTTTATCCCTGTGGGTTCCTATGTGGATGCGGGGGTGTGGCAGATCATTCTGACGCCCAGGCGGATTGTGGACGGGACATATCAGATGTGGCTGCCGTCTCAGGCTGCGCTCAATGACGGAACAGCTTTCCTCACGCCGGACAGTTCGTTTACACTGACGATCCCTTCGACGGCAGAGCTTGTGATCACAGCAGCAGCCTATGACGCGTACACTTTTTCCTACGCTGATTTTTCCGGGAGAGGGCCTCTGCTGACGGCGTTTGAGGAGGACGGAGCGGTCAAGCCGGATCTGGCGGCGCCCGGAGTACGGATAAATGCTCCTGTGCCAGGCGGCGGGTACAGGGAATTCAGCGGTACGTCGTTTGCCGTGCCGTTTGTGACGGGAAGCGCGGCGCTTCTGATGGAGTGGGGGATCGTAAACGGAAACGACGCGTATCTGTATGGAGAGAAAGTGAAGGCATATCTGCGCCGGGGTGCCCGCCAGCTTCCGGGATATGATACCTGGCCGAACGCACTCCTGGGCTACGGCGCACTGTGCGTAAAGGCAAGCCTGCCGGGAGAGCAGCGCACATGAGCGGGAGAAAACAGCGCACAATTCCCTGTACACTGCTGCGCCTTTTGTGCTAGAATGAACATAGTGAAAAAAACAACAGGAGAAAGTTATGAAATCACTTCTTGTCTATCTGAAGGAATATAAAAAGGAAACGGTACTGGCGCCTCTGTTCAAGATGCTTGAGGCGTCTTTTGAATTATTTGTCCCTCTTGTTATGGCCGCGGTCATTGACGTAGGGATCGCCAGCGGGGACGGGTCCTACATTATCCGGATGTGTCTCGTGCTGATCGCACTTGGCATCATCGGCCTTGTCTGCTCGATCACGGCGCAGTATTTTTCCGCAAAGGCGGCGGCCGGATTCGGGACGGGGGTAAGACATGCGCTGTTTGAGCATATTCAGAATTTCACGTTTACGGAGATGGATACGCTCGGAAGCTCCACGCTGATTACCCGCATGACGAGCGATGTCAATCAGGCACAATCCGGCGTCAACCTTGTGCTGAGACTGTTTCTGCGCTCGCCGTTTATCGTGTTCGGGGCGATGATTATGGCCTTTACGGTGGATGCGGAAGCTGCGGTTATCTTTGTCGTTGTGATTCCGCTGCTCTCAGCGATTGTGTTCGGTGTGATGCTGATTACAATGCCGATGTACCGGAACGTGCAGTCCAGACTGGACAGTGTCCTTCTCACAACGAGGGAAAATCTTGCAGGTGTCCGTGTGATCAGGGCGTTTAACAAGGAGCAGGGGGAGCGGGAACGGTTTGAAAAGGAAAATCAGATGCTCACCGATGCACAGAAGTTTGTGGGCCGCATTTCAGGTCTGATGAACCCGATGACATATATTGTTGTGAACGGGGGAATCATTGCACTGATCTATACAGGTGCTGTGCGGGTAAATATGGGAAGTCTGACCCAGGGCGAGGTTGTGGCTCTGATTAACTATATGTCCCAGATTCTCGTGGAACTTGTCAAGCTTGCGAATCTGATTATCACGGTAACAAAGGCAGTGGCCTGCGGAAACAGAATCGAAAATGTGCTGAAGATCCATCCGGATATGGAGAACGGAAGCATGTCATGGGAAGAGGGAAAAGAGAGAGCAGAACATGCGCACTCCGGCGGTGCGGATGAGGTTCCGATTGTGGAGTTTGACCATGTGTCGCTTGCCTATAAAGGTGCCGGCGCAGAATCGCTGGGCGATATCAGTTTCCGGGTTATGCCGGGCGAGACGGTGGGAATCATCGGGGGCACCGGCTCGGGCAAATCTTCCCTTGTGAACCTGATCCCGCGGTTTTATGACGCGACCGGGGGTGAAGTGCGGATTTTCGGGCAGAATATCAAAGAGTATGACACGGAGAGCCTGCGCCGCCACATCGGAGTCGTGCTCCAGAAAGCGGTTCTTTTTAAGGGGACAGTCGAGGAAAACTTAAGATGGGGAAACGAGCAGGCATCGGCAGAGGAGATCGAAGAGGCGCTTCGCATCTCCCAGGCGAAAGAGTTTGTGGACAACAAAGATGGAAAACTTTCGTTTCGGATCGAGCAGGGTGGAAGAAACCTCTCCGGCGGCCAGAAACAGAGGCTGACCATCGCCCGGGCGCTTGTGAGAAAACCGGATATCCTGATTCTGGATGACAGCGCTTCCGCCCTTGATTTTGCTACGGACGCGGCGCTCCGCAGCGCCATTGGCGGCATGAAGGAGCACCCGGCAGTGTTTATCGTATCGCAGCGGGCGGCATCCATTCAATATGTGGACCAGATCATCGTACTGGACGACGGAAGAGTGGCAGGAAAGGGGACGCACGAAGAGCTGATCAGGAACTGTCCGGCCTACCGGGAGATCTATTACTCTCAGTTCCCAAAGGAGGAAGCGGCAAATGGCTGATGAGAAAAAGAAAATAAATCAGAGAGACACGCTGAAAAAGGTGTTCCGCTATCTCGGAAAATACAGGATCTTCGTTGTTTTTTCCCTTCTGCTGGCGGCTGTATCCGTTGCGCTCACGCTCTATGTGCCTAAGCTGACGGGACGTGCGGTAGACTGTATCGTGGGAGCCGGAGCGGTGGATTTTCCGGGGGTGTTCCGCGTTATGGTACAGATCGGCGTCTGTACGCTTGTCACGGCGCTTGCACAGTGGCTGATGAATGTGTGCAACAACAAGATGACGTATCAGGTTGTACAGGATATCCGCAATGAGGCGTTTCGGAAGATCGAGATCCTGCCGCTGAAATATATCGACGGACATCCGTACGGCGATGTGGTCAGCCGGGTGATCGCGGACGTGGATCAGTTCGCGGACGGACTGCTCATGGGCTTTACCCAGCTTTTTACGGGAGTTGCGACGATTGTCGGTACGTTCGGCTTCATGCTGTCGGTCAACGTTACGATTACATTTGTGGTTGTGCTGATTACGCCGGTGTCCTTCCTTGTGGCGAACTTTATCGCAAAGCGGACGTTTGCGATGTTCAGAACGCAGTCCGAGGTCAGAGGGGAGCAGACCGGGCTGATTGACGAGATGATCGGAAACCAGAAGGTGGTGCAGGCGTTCGGGAAAGGCAGAGATGTGACGAAAAAGTTTGACGAGATCAACGGACGGCTTGGAAAGGCATATCTCCGCGCCACGTTTTTCTCCTCCATCACAAATCCGGCCACCAGGTTTGTAAACAGTCTCGTGTATACAGGAGTGGGGATTACCGGGGCGTTTGCCGTTGTGAACGGTTCGCTCAGCGTGGGGCAGCTGTCGAGTTTCTTAAGCTATGCGAACCAGTACACGAAGCCGTTTAACGAGATATCAGGCGTGGTGACAGAGTTTCAGAACGCGGTTGCGTGCGCACAGAGAATCTTTGAACTGATCGAGGAGGAGCCCCAGCCGCCGGAGCCGGAGAATGCGGAAGAATTAAAGGACATTGCCGGAAATGTAAAAGCGGAGCATGTGGATTTCTCTTATGAGCCGGAGCAGAAACTGATCAGGGACTTTAACCTGGAAGTAAAGCCGGGACAGAAGATCGCCATCGTAGGGCCGACAGGATGCGGAAAGACGACGCTGATCAATCTGCTGATGCGCTTCTACGATGTAAACGAAGGGAGGATCTCCGTGGAAGGGCTGGATATCCGGGATGTGACGCGCAGGAGTCTCCGTGCGGGGTACGGAATGGTTCTGCAGGACACATGGCTTAAGACCGGGACGATCCGGGAGAATATTATGATGGGCCGCCCGGACGCGTCGGAGGAGGAAGTGATCGCCGCGGCAAAGGCGTCCCATATTCACAGTTTTATCCGAAGGCTTCCTCAGGGGTACGACACGCAGATCACGGAAGACGGAGGCGGGCTGTCCCAGGGGCAGAAGCAGCTCCTCTGCATTGCGAGAGTGATGCTGTGCCGTCCGCCGATGCTGATTCTCGACGAGGCGACGTCCTCCATTGATACGAGAACCGAGATCCGGATTCAGGAAGCATTCTCCAGACTGATGGAAGGCCGGACGACGTTTATCGTGGCGCACAGGCTCTCCACGATCCGTGAGGCGGACGTCATTCTCGTCATGAAAGACGGGCAGATTATCGAACAGGGAAATCACGAGAGCCTTCT
Organism: Ruminococcus turbiniformis; assembly: GCF_020687545.1. GTDB lineage: Bacteria > Bacillota > Clostridia > Lachnospirales > Lachnospiraceae > Mediterraneibacter > Mediterraneibacter turbiniformis. Next base: position 6,989 of record NZ_JAJEQX010000022.1, read on the forward strand.
GAAAAAGGGCGGATTCTACAGGCATCTCTATGAGAGCCAGTTCGTGCAGACCGCAGGAGCAAGGACGTGAAACTACAGAACTGAAAGAGGCAGGGCAGGAAGAGAATACAGCAGTCGTAAGAAAGACAAAGGCCGGGAGACGGAACAGGAAAGGACGGAAGCGAAAATGGACAGAATGAGTACACTCTGTTACATCGAGCGGGACGGAAAGTATCTCATGCTTCACCGTACTGTGAAGGAAAATGATGTAAACAGAGACAAATGGATCGGAGTCGGCGGACATTTTGAACACGGGGAAAGCCCGGAGGAATGCCTGCTCCGGGAAGTGAAAGAGGAGACCGGGTATACGCTTACTTCCTGGGAATACAGAGGGATTGTGACGTTTGTGTACGGTAAGGATACGGTGGAATATATGTCGCTCTACACGACGGACGGTTTCGAGGGAACACCGATCGAATGCGACGAGGGCGAGCTTGAGTGGGTGGAAAAGGAGCGGATTCCTTCTCTGGAGCTGTGGGAGGGAGATAAAATCTTCTTCCGGCTTCTGGATGAGGGAAGAGAGTTCTTCTCGCTGAAGCTTGTCTACAACACAGAAGATATTCTTCAGTATGCGGCGCTGGACGGAAAGACGATGGAGCTTTTCGACGAGGTGAACCCCGACGGGAGCAGAACGGGAGTTGTAAAAGAGAGAGGCGTGGTTCACGCGGAAGGGGCGCTTCACGCGACCGCGCATACGTGGATCGTAAGGCCGAACGGGAAGAGTGGGTATGATCTTCTCCTTCAGAAAAGAAGCGCGTGCAAGGACTCCAATCCCGGATGCTATGACATCTCATCCGCCGGACATGTGGAGGCGGGGCATGGATATCGGGAGACTGCGCTCAGGGAACTGAGAGAAGAACTGGGGATCAATGCGTCAGAAGAGCAGTTAAGGGAAATCGGGACGCGGCGGGGTGGATTTAAAGGAGAATTTTACGGCAGGCCGTTTCTCGACAACGAGCTGAGCCGGATTTATCTTTACGAGGAACCGGTGGACATCAGTTATCTTCATCTCCAGGAATCCGAAGTGTCGGAGGTGATCTGGATGGATTACGGGGAGTGCTGCGAAAATGTGGCAGAGAACCGGATGCCTCACTGCATTTATATGGAAGAACTTGAGATTCTCGGAAAGGCACTTGGAATTTTGAAGACGGAAAGGGAAGAAAGGTTATGACAGAGACAGGAGTGGTACACGGAAGATTTCAGGTGCTTCACCTGAAACATATGGAATATTTTCTTGCGGCGAAGATGAGATGCAGAGTCATGTATGTGGGGATTACCCACCCGGATATTGGAGCGTATCCGGCGACATCGCCGCTGGATCTTCACGGAACGGCAAAGGCGGATAACCCGCTGACTTATATCGAGAGGTATGAGATGATCCGGGATGCGCTTCTTGATTTTGGAGTAAAGAGGGATGAGTTTGAGATCATTCCGTTTCCGGTAAGCAGACCGGAAAAGCTCCCGGAGTATGTCCCGGCGGATGCTGTACACTATATGAGTCTCTGTGGGGAATGGGATGCGGAAAAATGCCGGATTCTCAGATCGCTCGGCCTCCAGGTGGAGATCCTGTGGGAGAGGAGCGGTGAGGAAAAAGGGATTACCGGTACGCAGCTTCGCGGAATGATCGCGCGGGAGGAAGACTGGCGTCAGTATATGCCGAAGACTGCCGCGGAGTATCTCGCAGAACACGGGATCGACCAGAGAATCCGGAATCTTTATTATACCGGTTCGTAAAGCGGGCTCAGCTGCAGTTTTCGCTGTATGCCTCAAAAGACTTTTCCATTTTTTCCAGGATTTCCGAGTACTGCAGAAATGCGTTGCGCATTTCGATCTCGTTAAAGGGCTGGCTTTTGTAGCAGATGCGGTGCTCCATGGCCGCCCAGAAATCCATGGAGATGGTGCGGAACTGGATCTCCACCGGGTAGTACTCCATGCCGTCCATATAGTAGATCGGCACGCCGACGATCAGATGATAGCTTCGGTACCCGTTCGGCTTCGGCGTTGTGATGTAATCCTTTTCCCGGATGATGACCAGGTCCGACTGTTTCTTCAGACATTCGGAGAGCTGGCGTATGTCCCGTTCGAAAAAGCAGATCACCCGTACGCCGGCGATGTCTTTGAGAGTGGTTTTCGCATTCCGGACGCTTGCGGGCATGTTCTGTTTCTCAAGTTTTTTCTCAATACTGTCTTTCTCTTTGATCCGGCTTGTGATGCTGTGGATCGGCTGCAGATCCTCGCAGTCATATACTTTGTGATTCAGCATTTCAAGGCGCGTGAGGATCAGCTCCATAGCGTCATGATACGGCGGAATCAGTGAATGGTACTGTTCGTTTGTCATTTGTATAATACTCCCTTCAATTCATTAACAAGTTTATTACGAAAATGTGACAATTGCGTGTCGGAAAAATAATGTTTTTCAAAAGAAGCGGCCCGGAGTACACCGCCCCTTCATACCGCCGGCGGCCGAATGCTTTGACTTCACAGAGAGAATCCGCTATAATGCAGTGGAAAGGTGGGATGCGGTCATGGAAGAATTACTTCGGAATTCCTTCCCCTTCTGGGACAGTCTGTCGGAAGAAGAGAAAGAAGAGATGGAAAAGAGCATAACGGAAAACAGATGCCCGAAGAAGACAAGGCTTCATTTCGGCGGCGGAGAGTGCGCCGGGGTACAGATTATAGGTGAGGGCCGCGCCCGTGTATTTATCACCTCCCCGGGAGGGGGAGACATCACCCTTTTCCGCCTGCTTGACGGGGATGTGAGCATACTGAGCGCCGCATGTATGTTAAACGGCATGGACGTGGAGCTTGACATGGAGATGGAGACGGACTGCACGATCTATACAATACCGAAGAAAGTGTACCGGAAGCTTTATGATGAGAACGGTGCAGTGAAAGACTATACGATGGAGATGATCTCGGAGAAATTCTCGGATATCATGTGGCTGTTCAATCAGTTCGTGTTCTCTAATGTGGCGTCGAGAATTGCGGGTGCGATTCTGGAGCACAGGGGACTGGAGGGCAGTGATGAACTTAAGATCACCCACGAGGTGCTTGCAAGAGACGCGGGCACAGCAAGGGAAGTGGTGACGCGGATACTGCGGCAGTTCCAGGCAGACGGGCTGGTCAGTCTTACGAGAGGAAAAATAACTGTTCTTGACACCCGGCGGCTGGCGAAAGTATAAATGTGATTTTGTCACTGAAAAAAGAAGAAAACGTGGTATACTAAAAGCATCACAGAGATAGATGATAAAAAAGGAGGATATAAATATGGCAGTAGTAAAACTGACGACAGCTAATTTTGATCAGGAAGTGTTAAAGGCAGACGGCACCGTTCTTGTTGATTTTTACGCAGACTGGTGCGGACCCTGCAAGATGATGGGACCGGTTGTGGAGGAACTCTCCGGAGAGGTGTCCGGCGTGAAAGTGTGCAAAATCAACATTGATGAGGAGATGGAGATCGCACAGCGCTACGGAGTGATGAGCATTCCTACATTCATCTCTTTTAAAAACGGTGAGATCGCAGGAAAGCAGGTCGGTGCGGTGCCGAAAAGCAGACTGGAAGAAATGGTGAAATAAAAACAAGGGAATGAAAGCCGGAGCTTTGTTGGTGGTGTGATCCCCATCAATGAAGCTCCGGTATTCGCATTACATATATTTATTATCTTGTATCGTTTTGGGAGGAGATCTATGTCGCTTCAGTTTATTTTCGGCAATTCCGGAAGCGGAAAATCCACTTTTTTGTACAACAGCATCGTAGAGCAGTCTATCCGGCATCCGGAGAAAAATTATCTTGTCCTTGTGCCGGAACAGTTTACCATGCAGACGCAGAAAGACCTCTGCCTGGCCCATCCGAGAGGCGGAATTATGAACATCGACGTCTTGAGCTTCGGTCGTCTGGCGCACCGCGTCTTTGAGGAAGTGGGGCAGGACGAGCGTCCGGTGCTTGACGACGAGGGAAAGAACCTGGTGCTCAGACGGATCGCAGGAAAATGCGGGGACGAGCTGACCGTGCTGAAGGGAAATCTGAAGAAGCAGGGATATATCAGTGAAGTAAAGTCCGTGATCTCCGAATTTACACAGTACGGGATCAGTCCGGAGCAGCTTGGGGACTTTACGGAAGGGCTGAATCCGGACAGTTATCTCTATTATAAACTGAGCGACATCCGGAAGGTGTACGAAGAATTTGAGGCCTATTTAAAGGAGAAGTATATCACGAAGGAGGAGATGCTGGACGTGCTCAGCGACGTGGTTCCGGATTCGGAGATTCTGCGCGGAAGCGTTGTGGCGCTGGACGGGTTTACGGGTTTTACCCCGGTGCAGGACCGGCTTCTCGGAGAACTGCTGAAAGTGTGCAGCAAAGTGTACGTGACGGTGGAGATGGATGAGCGGGAGGATCCGTTTGTGTACCGGCATCCGTACCAGCTTTTTGCGCTCAGCAAGCAGATGGTGACATCCCTTGTGAAGATTGCGCGCGAGGCGGGCGCGGAGGTGGAAGAACCGGTCTGCCTGTACGGAAAGCCCCCGGTGCGTTTTGCAGACAATCCGGAGATGGCATTTCTGGAGGCGGAACTGTTCCGGTACTCCGGGAGGACGTACGAAGCGTTTGCCGATCCGGCACAGACGGAGGCTCACGAGGATGCGCATGGGAAGGCCTGCGTGGATGCACAGATGCGGGCTTCCGGGAGCCGCTGTGCAGTCTCGCTCCATGAGGCGCGCAACCCGAAGGCGGAGGCTGAGTATGTGGCGGAGGCGATCCGCTCTCTTGTGAGGGAAGAGGGCTACCGGTACCGTGATATCGCGGTGATCGCCGCGGATGTGAATGTGTACGCGGACGCGCTCGAGAAGGCGTGCGGAACCTTTGATATTCCGGTATTTATGGACCACAAAAAGAGCATCCTCCTGAACGCCTTTGTGGAGTATCTGAGGAGCCTGCTTGCGATGGCAGAGCAGAATTTTACAGCCGACAGTGTCTTCCGGTGTCTGCGAACAGGGCTGTGCGGGTTTACGATGGATGAGACGGACCGGATGGAGAATTACTGTCTGGCGCTCGGCATCAAAGGCTACAGAAAATGGCAGCAGGCGTGGGTCAGGAGAACTCCGGGTATGGGCGAGGAAGAACTCCGGGAGCTCAATCATCTGAGAGTGCGGTTCGTGGAAAAGACGGACGGGCTTATGTTTGTGCTGCGACAGAGGAGCAAGACGGTAAAAGATATCACAGCCGCTGTGTGCGGGTTCCTTACGGAAGAAAAGATACAGGAGAAAGTCGCCGGGATGGAACAGCGTTTTCAGGAGGCAGGAGAGCTGGCTCTTGCGAAGGAGTACGCGCAGATCTACCGGATCGTGATGGAGCTTTTCGACCGGTTTGTCTCTCTTCTCGGCGATGAGAAAATCTCACTGAAAGACTACTGCGATCTGCTTGACGCGGGTCTGGAGGAGGCCCGCGTGGGCGTGATTCCGCCCAGTCTGGACCAGGTGGTGATCGGAGATGTACAGCGGACCAGAATCCGGGATATCCGCGCCCTGTTTTTTGTCGGGGCAAACGACACCCTGCTCCCGGGAAATCTGAGCGGCGGAGGATTGCTCTCCGAGCGGGACAGAGAGAAGTTTGCCAGGGAGGAGATTGCCCTTTCTCCCGGGCCGAAGGAGCAGACGTATATCCAGAAGTTTTATCTCTATATGAACCTGACAAAACCGACAGAGTATCTGTCCCTCTCCTGGTCGAGAGTGTCGGGAGACGGGAAAAGTCTCCGGCCGGCGTATTTGATCTCTGATATCCGCAGGCTGTTCCCCGGGATTGGCGTGACCGACGAGGAAAAGCGCGGCATGAAGGAAAGAGAGATTACAAGGCAGACGGGGATTCTCAAAGTTGCGGGAGGAGTCCGGGACCGCAGGCTTGGAGTGAGCGACGAGTGGAAGGAACTCTACGGATGGTTTATGCGCGACGGAGAGAACCGCGAAGAGATCCGGCAGATTTTAAATGCAGGCTTTCTGAAAAAAGAGGGTGCAGACATAGGAAAAGATACGGCGGAGAGGCTCTATCCGGACCGGACAAGAGTCAGCGTCTCCAGAATGGAACAGTACGCATCCTGTGCGTACGCGCATTTCCTGCGCTACGGGCTTCGTCTGGAAGAGCGGAAAGAGTACGGATTTGAAGCGCTTGATCTCGGAAATATCGCGCATCAGGCGCTGGAGAGATTCTCGCGAAAGGCAGACCGGGAAGGCGTGGCCTGGACAGAGCTTCCTGAGGAGAAGCGGGAAGAACTGATCTCCGAGAGTGTGGAGGAGAGCGTCATCGATTACGGGAATACGGTGCTGTTCAGTTCCGCGAGAAACGAATATATGATCGGGCGTATCAGGCGGCTCATCGGGCGCTCGGTGTGGGCGCTCACAAAACAGATGGAGAAGAGTGATTTTGTGCCGGGCGGTTATGAGATGAAGTTCGGAAGCGGAAAGATCGACAGAATCGATATCTGCGAGGACAAAGACTGTGTGTATGTAAAGGTGACAGACTACAAAACCGGAACGAAGAGTTTTGATATCACGGCCATGTATCACGGGCTGCAGATGCAGCTCCCGGTATATTTAAACGCGGCGATCGGAATCGAGAAGGAGAAATATCCGGACCGGGAAATCATTCCGGCGGGCATCTTTTATTACAGGGTGAAAGACCCTGTCGTAGACCGGGAGGAGACAGAGGAAGATACCGAGAAAAGCATGTTGAAAGAGCTGCGTCTGGACGGCCTTGTCAACGGGGATACGGAAGTTGTCTCTCATCTGGAGAAGGATCTGTCCGGCTCGTCGCTGTTTTTCCCTCTTGAGAGGAACAAAAACGGATCGCTTGGCAAAAGATCGAAGGCACTGCCCGGGAGCACATTTGACGCGGTGTTAAGCTATGCGGAGAAAAAAGAGCAGAAAATTACGGAGGAAATGTACGAAGGAAAGGTGGAAGCGTCGCCCTATGAACTGGGAAGCGCGTCTGGCTGCGACTTCTGTTCCTACCGGGATATTTGCGGGTTTGACGTGCGCATTGACGGGTGCGGGTACAGAAAACTGGAGAAATACTCCATGGAGGAGGCAGTTGCAAAAATGGTAATGGAGGTGGAAGAAGATGGGCGTACAGTGGACGGCGGAACAGAAGAAAGTCATTGAACTCCGTGACAGAAACATCCTTGTCTCCGCAGCGGCCGGCTCGGGCAAGACGGCAGTCCTTGTGGAGCGCATCATACAGAAGATTCTCGACGAGGAGAACCCGGTAGATGTGGACCGTCTTCTCATCGTTACCTTTACGGACGCCGCGGCGGCGGAGATGAAAGAGCGGATCCGTGCAGCCATCGAGGCACAGCTTGCCGTCCGCCCGGGAGACGCGCATCTGGAGCGGCAGGCAACGCTGATCCATACGGCGCCGATCACAACGATCCACAGTTTCTGCCTGTCCGTTGTAAGAGACCACTTTCATGTGATCGGGATCGATCCGGGATTCCGCACCGCCGAGGAAGGGGAGCTTAAGCTGCTGAAGCAGGACGTGCTGGATGAAATGCTGGAAGCGTGCTACGACGAGGCGGATGAGGAGTTTCTGGCGTTTGTGGAGCGGTTCGGCACGGGAAACAACGACAGAAAAATCGAAGAAATTATTTTAAGGCTCTATGAGTATTCCCGCAGTTATCCCCAGCCGGAGAAATGGCTCGACAGCTGCGTGGATTCCTACAGAATGCAGACAGACGGGAATTCCGCATCCGGAGCGGCGGACGGGGAAAACGGCGGAGATGGCCGCAGTGCTGCGGACGCTCCGGAAATGGAAAACAGGCGGAGCATCACACAGAGGGCGGCGCTGCGCGTCCGCTCCCGGGCGGAAGATGCATGCGGGATTTTAAAGCGCTGCCTTGAGATGTGCGAAGAACCGGACGGCCCGTATATGTACACAGAGGCGGTGCTGTCGGATCTGGAAGAGCTTGAGGAGATTGCGGCTGCGGAGGATTTTGAAGAGATGGAAAAGCTCGCCTCTGCATTTCCGAAAGCCCGTCTCTCGGGGAAGAAGGACATGTCCGTCTCTCCGGAGAAGAGAGAGCAGGCGAAGAAACTCAGAGAACAGGCGAAAAAGCTGATGGACGCGGCGAAGAAGACATACTTTTTCGCGCCGTTTTCCATACTGCAGAAGGATATGGAGGATGCGGCGCCGTCCATGCGGACGCTGGCCGGGCTTGTGAAACAGTTTTCTGCCATGCTCGCGGAGAAGAAGCGAAGCCGCAATATGATTGACTTCAATGATATGGAACAGTTTGCCCTTGCGATTCTCACGGAGGAAAAGGACGGTGTCCTTGTCCCGTCGGGTACGGCAGCGGAATACAGGGAGCAGTTTGACGAGGTGATGATCGACGAGTATCAGGACAGCAACCTTGTACAAGAGACGATCCTTACAAGTGTGTCCGGGGTGTCGGAAGGCCGCTGCAATATTTTTATGGTAGGCGATGTGAAGCAGAGTATTTACAGCTTCCGTCTCTCGAGACCGGAGCTTTTTATGGAAAAATACAACACATACAGCCTGACAGACGGCAGCAGGCAGAGGATCGACCTTCATAAAAATTTCCGGAGCCGGGAAGAGGTGCTGGCCAGTGTGAACGGCATTTTCGGGCAGATTATGCACCGGGATCTGGGAGGAATCGAGTATGACGACAGCGCGGCCCTCTATCCCGGAGCTGACTATGCGCGGCCCGGGGACGGCGGAGCGGAGGAGCGGACGACAGATCCGCTTCGGGAGGCAGAGCTGCCTGCGGGGGCGGATGCGTTCCGCACGGAGCTTCTTCTTCTGGACCGGGAGAGTACGGAGGAGGACAGCCGGGAAGCAGAGGCGAGGATGATCGCCCGCAGGATTCACGAACTGATCCGGACGGGGATCGTTACAGACCGGGAGAAGGGCGGCTTCCGCCATGCGGAATACCGGGATATCGTTGTGCTTACAAGAAGTATAAAAGGATGGGCGGAGACGTTTACGACAGTGTTTGCGCAGGAGGGGATTCCGGCGTGTTCCGTCAGCCGGGAAGGGTATTTTGAGACGTATGAAGTGAGCGTGCTGCTGGATTACCTGAAGATTCTTGATAATTTCAGGCAGGATCTTCCGCTTGCGGCTGTACTGACCTCCCCGTTTGCGGGGCTGAGTGAGAAGGAGCTGGCCGGGATACGGATCCGATACCCGAATCTTCCATTTTATGAGGCAGTCCGGTCCTGTGCGGCGGAAGACGGGCACGGCGGCGTGCTGAGGCAGTTCCTGGCCCGGCTTGAAGCGTTCCGAGAGAAAGTGCCGTTTACGCCGATCCATGATCTGATCACGGAGATTATTGAAGAGACCGGATACGGCCTTTTCATCACGGCGATGCCGGGAGGAGCGCAGCGGAAGGCGAATCTTGACATGCTGATCGAGCGGGCGGCGGCTTTCGAGGGGACAAGCTACAAAGGGCTGTTCCATTTTGTGAGATATATAGACCAGCTGAAAAAATATGATGTGGATTACGGAGAAGCGGGGATTGCGGACGAACAGGAGAACATCGTCCGGATCATGAGCATCCACAAAAGCAAAGGACTGGAATTTCCTGTCGTGTTTGTGGCGGGAATGGGGAAACAGTTCAACATGCAGGATATAAAGGGCGCTGTGCTCATCCACCCGGACTGGGGAGTGGGACTGGACGCAATCGACCTTGAACATCGGACAAAGATGCCGACGCTTCTGAAGAACATGATAAAAGAAGAGACGGTGCATGACAGTCTTGCGGAGGAAATGCGGGTTCTGTATGTGGCGCTGACCCGGGCGAAAGAAAAACTGATCATAACCGGGGCTGTCCGGTCGGCCGAGGCGTCGCTGGAATCCTGTGTCAGCAATGTCTTCCGTCCCGAAGGAGCGCGTACTTATCTGGACTGGATCCTTCCGGCACTTATCTCGCGTGAGACGGGAAGCGTAAGGGAAGAGATCCCGGTGGATATAAGCGTGATCTCGGGCGGGGATCTGGAAGCTTCGCAGGCAGAACTGACGGCTGAGGAGCTGGCGCGTGATGTGCTGGAAAACTGGGACGTCTCCCGCACGTTTGTTCCCGGACTTAAAGAGCGCCTGGACGCGCAGATGAACTATGAATATCCCCATGCGGCAGAGGGGAAGATGAAACTGAAATTTACAGTGTCAGAACTGAAGCAGCGCGCAGCCGAGGGGGAAGGCCCGGACGAGGCGGGAGAAATGCTCTATGCCGAGCCGGAGATCGTTCCTCTGATTCCGGAGTTTATGAAGGCGGATCCGGAGGCTTCGCGGGCAGATCCGGCCGGGGATCAGGAAAAAGGGCTTACCGGGGCGTCCCGGGGAAGCGCTTACCACAAGATTCTGGAGCTTCTGGACTTCACGCAGAACTACGATGAGAGCGGTGTAAATCTGGCGGTGGAGACATTCCTTGAGAAAGGACGCATTACAGAGGATATGGCGGAGAGTATCCGGGCAGATGACATTCTGCATTTCTTAAACTGTGAAAGCGGGCAGCGCATGATGGAGGCGGCAAAGCGGGGCAGACTTTTCCGGGAGCAGCCTTTTGTCATCAGCATGGACGCATCGGCCTTTTATCCGGATGACTGCTCCGGGGAAAAGATCCTTGTCCAGGGAATCATCGACGTGTATTTCGAGGAGGAAGACGGTCTTGTCGTTCTGGACTATAAAACGGACCGGGTGCGGCACGCGGCGGAGCTGAAGGAGAAATATCACGCCCAGCTTGACTACTATGCGGACGCCCTCCGGAGACTGACGGGAAAACCTGTGAAAGAGAAGATTATCTATTCATTTACACTGAGAGAGGAGATCAAAGTATGAGAATTCTGCTGTACTATCTGATCCTGATCAACCTTGTGACATTTGTGATCTACGGAGCGGACAAGTGGAAGGCAAAAGCAGGAAAAAGGCGGGTTCCGGAGAAGACGCTACTTGTCCTTACCCTGATCGGCGGTTCGGTCGGCGCGCTTTTTGCCATGCTTCTGTTCCGGCATAAGACGAGGAAGCTGAAGTTCGTCATAAGCGTTCCTGTTCTTCTCGTCGTCCACTGCGTTCTTGTGGCTGCGGCGGTATGGTATTGGCCGGGCGGCTGAAAAAGTCTGGAAAAACAGAAACTTTTCTGATAAGATAAGAGTGTTGTAATTGAACACAGAGCAATGAAGCGGACATGTACCTGCGAGGAATATAAGGTCCGCTTTACTCATTGGTAGGAAAGGATGATCAAAATGCCAAAGTTAAATGAAAATTATCTGAATGTACAGGACAGTTATCTTTTCGCGGAAATTGCCCGGAGAGTGAAAGCCTATGAAGAAGCCCATCCGGACAAGGCGGGAAATATTATCCGTCTCGGAATCGGCGATGTGACGAGACCGCTTACAGAGAGCGCTGTTGAAGGACTGCATGAAGCGGTGGACGAGCAGACGAAAGCGGAGACATTCCGCGGTTATGGCCCGGAGCAGGGATATGAGTTCGTGCGCAGGGCAGTGGCAGACTATTATGAAAGAAACGGCGTCAAAGTGGATCCGGATACGGTGTTCATCTCTGACGGCGCGAAGAGCGACACGGGAAATATCACAGAGCTCTTTGCACAGGATAACGTCATTCTTGTTCCGGACCCGGTGTATCCTGTCTATGTGGACACAAACACGATGGACGGCAAAAAGATTATCTATATGAACGGCACAGAGGAAAACAACTTCCTTCCCATGCCGGACGACTCGGTGAAGGCAGACATCATTTATCTGTGTTCGCCCAACAACCCGACGGGCGCATGCTACAATAAAGAGCAGTTAAAGGCGTGGGTAGACTACGCGGCTGCCAACGAGGCAGTCATTTTATTTGACTCGGCATACGAGGCGTTTGTGTCTGAGCCGGAACTGCCGAGAAGCATCTATGCGGTTGAGGGAGCAGAAAAATGCGCTATCGAGTTCTGTTCTCTGTCAAAGACGGCAGGGTTTACGGGAACACGTTTCTCATATACGGTAGTACCGAAAGAGCTGGTGTTCTCTTCATCTGACGGCCGAAAAATGAGCCTGTATGATATGTGGAACAGAAGACAGTCCACGAAATTTAACGGAACCCCGTACATTATCCAGTATGCGGCCGCGAAAGTGCTTTCGGAAAAAGGCATGAAGGAGTGTATGGAAAACATTTCCTATTATATGGAAAATGCCCGTGTCATCGCGGATACGCTGCGGAAGAAGAACATCCCCTTCACCGGAGGCGTCAACTCCCCGTATATCTGGTTTAAGTGCCCGGAAGGTATGGAATCCTGGGAACTCTTTGACTATCTGCTGGAGAAAATCCAGGTGGTCGGAACACCCGGAGCCGGCTTCGGAGTGAACGGAAAATACCACTTCCGTCTGACATCCTTCGGAACGCACGAAAAGACAAAAGAAGCAATGGAAAGATTTGAGAAGCTTTTCTAAGTTAATATTGTAAAAAAAGATACAATATCCCCCGGACTGTACTGCACTCCCCTGCTCAGGGCCGCGCACGGCGCTCAATTCACCGTTCGCACAGTACAGTCCGGGGGATACCTTGTTTTTCGCAAAAAGAAAGCCTGAAAAGCATTCGGCTCCTGTTATCGTATTTTCTTAATATTATTATATTGACATAGTATATTATATAAAATATAATATAGAAAACAGTACAATATTGTGAAATTCAAGAAAGGATGGTTCCATGGTCTTTAATACAGGAGCAGCGCTTCTGGACGCGATCGTTCTGGCTGCCGTATCCCGTGAGGATGAAGGGACATACGGCTACAAGATCACGCAGGACGTGCGGCGGGTGATTGATGTATCGGAGTCGACGCTGTATCCGGTTCTGCGAAGACTCCAGAAGGATGAGTGCCTGGAAGTGTATGACAGGCAGTTTGACGGGAGAAACAGGCGTTATTATAAAGTGACGTCAAGAGGGATGGCACAGCTGAATCTGTATAAATCAGAGTGGAAGTCATATACCCACAAAATTAATGCAATATTTGAGGGAGGTGCAGGAGTATGAACCGTACTGAATTTTTGGCTGAACTTGAGAGACTGCTTGAAGGCATGCCTGAGGAAGAGCGTCAGGCGGCGGTTCAGTACTATGCAGATTATCTGGCGGACGCGGGCGTGGAAAATGAGGCGGACGCCATCCGGGAGCTGGGAAGCCCTGAGAAAGTGGCGGAGACCATCCGTGCGGACTACTATGGGACAGAGTTTAATGAGGAGGATTACGATCAGAAAGACTATATGGAGAGATACAGCCGGTCGTCTTCGGACTCCGGCGCGGAAGACAGAGCCGGACAGCAGAAACCGTGGACCAGCGGAAAAATCAAGCTTCTGATCGTCCTTTTGATCATTATTGCGGTGTGGCCGGTATCTCTTGGCGCGGCGGTTGCTGTTCTTGCTGTGGCCGCTGTGGTTATCTGTTTCTTTCCCGTGCTTGCCATCGCAGCGGCTGCAGTGATGCTGTCCGGCGGTTTTGTATTTGTGCTCGGGATTGCGCTGATGTTTATCCCGGCAGCAGGCATGATTGTGGTGGGAGTCGGTATCCTGCTGTTCGTGGCGGGACTGATCGCAACAGTGGGAGTAGTGAAGCTTTGTACCATCGTATATCCGGCCATGCTCAGAGGATTTGTGAATCTGTGCAGAAGGCCGTTTTACGGAAAGGCGGTGTAGTGTATGAGGAAAGGATGGAAAATATTCTGGATTGTGTGCGCTGTGCTTGCGGCGGTCGGACTTTTTTCCGCCGTGGCGGGAACAGCTCTGGGCGGGCTGACAATACTCAGAACGGGAAATCAGGCTGAAAGGCTTGTCTCCTGGCTTGACAGACTGGGAATTGACGGAAAGACAGAATTTTCCGGTTCAGTCGAAGATCCTAAGGATCTGCCGGATATTATAGAAGAAGAGATCAACGGAGGGGCATACTCTGTCGGGGACGCGGACGGAGTAACTGTTATTGATTATGAGGGGGTTGACAGGATCAGTCTTGACGCGGACGGGATCGGCATCAGTGTAAAGCCCTACGACGGGGAATACGTCCGGGTCGACACATCCCGTCTGAGAGAGGACCTGCAGGGGGAAATTCAGATTTCACAGGACGGCGGTGAGCTTGATGTCGAACTGAAAAGGCAGAACTGGGGGACAGAGGACAGCGGTATGCTGTACATCAATGTGCCGCAGGGGAGCAGGTTCCGGGAGATCTCCGCTGAGGTAGGCGCGGGCCTGCTTGAGATGGAGGGGATCGAGACGGAAGAGATGTCGCTGGATGTAGGTGCGGGCCAGATCTCGGCGGGTTCCTTTTATGCGGAGAAGCTCGAGGCGGACTGCGGCGCGGGCCAGATCGTTCTTGACGGGGAGACGGTCAGCGAGGCGAAGTTAAGCTGCGATCTCGGAGAAATCCGCTACACTGCGGCAGGACAGATGGAAACCTATGACTATGAGGTGTCCTGCTCGGCGGGAGAGATCGTAATAGGGTCAGAATCATACAGCGGGATCAATAATAAGATAGACATAGACAATGGCAGCGGCAGCCGGATCGAGGCGGACTGCAAAATGGGAAGGATCGAGATTTCATTTCAGTAAAAAGCAGCTGTGCCGCTCATCTGTACAAAGCAGCGTATATCTTCCGGATTTCCGGCAATACTCTGAAAAAACAGAAAGAAGGAGTATTCATGGCAAGGAAAAAGGAAAAGCCGATTGATTTAAACAGCCTGGAGCCGGAGGAAAAACTGAAGTACGAAATTGCTGAAGAGCTGGGGCTTCTCGACCGCGTTCTCGACCAGGGGTGGAAATCGCTCACATCAAAAGAGACAGGAAGAATCGGGGGTATGGTGACAAAAAAGAAACGCCAGAGGAAGTAAAACTTTACAAAGTGTGACATATTTGATAAAATTGTACAACTGGAGACAATGTCAGGCAATATGGCTGGTGAATGAATTATGGAAGAAAAGATAAAAGTCCTTGGTACTGCGATGGACTGCCTCACCGCAAAGGAAGCAATGCTCAGGACAATGCAGTTCATGGAGACAGAACCGGTTGATACAATAGAGATCATTTCGATGGATACTCTGATGTCCTGTCAGGAAGATGAGAAGTGGAAGGAGCAGGCAGAAAGTCTCAGCCTGGTGCTTCCCGGAGAGATCGAGATACTGGAAGCAGCCGGAGTACATGACAGAGTGAAAATAAGAGATACGGAAAACCGCATCTTCCTGAAGCTTTTTTTGAAATATCTTCAGAAAAATCACAGAAAAGTATTTCTTCTGGCAGAAACGGAAGATGAGATCATCCGTGTGGAAAATGCAGTGGGCAGATATAACCGCGGCATTAAGATGACGGGGCATGCACTTCTCGTTCCGGAAGAAAACAGGGAGGAAGAGGTAATTAATGAAATTAACGGGACGGAGACGGACTGTATTCTTTCCGTTTTGTCCTCTCCGTATCAGGAAGAATTTATTGCGCGGAACAAAACGCTGCTGAACGCGAGAGTGTGGTTTGGCTGCGGTTCCCTTCTGGGAAAGAGTTTTGCCGAGCGGGGACCATTCCGCTGTCTGAGACATTTCTTCCTCAAGTCGATGTTCCGCCGCAGAGTGGCGTCTGTTGACCGGGAGGAGGAGCAGAACAGCGTGTAAGATGGGGACCGGAAGCCTGCACTGGAAAAATTTGTGAACAATGTATAAGCATAAAAATGTGAATTTTTTGTAAAATATTTGAGGAAATGCATAAATAAAATGGATTTCCTCTTTCTTTTTTTGGTGTTTTGCCTTAATATAATACATAAGTATGATTGAGGGAATGTTTTTCTAACCTTAAAATTTGTGGAAAATGTACATGGGACAAGTGGGAGGAGCGGAGAAAGGATATGATTTCGAATCAGATACTGCAGAATACGATCGATGGCTTAAAGGGAATCTCAAGGGTGGATTTCTGCGTGCTGGACACAGAGGGAAAGGAACTTGCAGCTACATTCGACAACGATCAGGACCGCGGGAGTGCGGTGCTGTCTTTTGTTGAGTCTCCGGCGGAAAGTCAGGTAATTCAGGGGTGTCAGTTCTTTAAGATCTTCGACGAGCAGAGACTGGAATATGTGCTTCTGGCTGACGGCGACAGTGAGGATGTCTATATGCTCGGGAAGATCGCCGTATTTCAGATTCAGAGTCTTCTGGTGGCGTACAAGGAGCGGTTTGACAAGGATAATTTCATCAAAAATCTTCTTCTGGATAATCTTCTTCTGGTGGATATTTATAACCGTGCAAAAAAATTACATATTGACACAGAAGTAAAACGTGTTATCTTTATAATTGAGACACTGCATGAAAAGGATAACGCTGCGCTTGAGAATGTGAGAAGCATTCTCGGAGGCAAGTCAAAGGATTTTATCACTGCTGTTGACGAGAAAAATATTATTGTCGTCAAAGAGCTTACGGACAGAGACGGCAACCGGGAACTCGAGAAGATGGCGAGAGAGATGCTTGATACACTGCGTAATGAGGGAGAAGAAGAGCAGATTCGTATCGCGTACGGAACCATCGTAAATGACATCAAAGAAGTTTCCAAGTCTTATAAAGAGGCAAAGCTGGCTCTGGATGTAGGTAAGATCTTTTTCGCCGAGAAAGATATCGTGGCGTTTACAACCCTGGGAATCGGGCGTCTGATCTACCAGCTGCCGATCCCGCTGTGCAAGATGTTTATCAAGGAGATTTTCGAGGGGAAATCTCCGGACGATTTCGATGAGGAGACATTGACGACGATCAACAAGTTTTTTGAAAACAGTCTCAATGTGTCGGAAACGTCCAGGCAGCTTTATATTCACAGAAATACTCTTGTGTACAGACTGGATAAGCTTCAGAAGAGCACCGGTCTGGATCTTCGCGTGTTTGAGGATGCCATCACATTCAAGATCGCGCTGATGGTCGTAAAATACATGAAGTATATGGAATCACTGGAATACTGATTTCTGACAGGCCATGCGCAGTACACAGCGCAGGGAAGTGCAGGCGGAGCCTGAGAAGGCACTGCGGTGGGGACTGCATAGAAGCGGGCGCGAAAAGAAGAACGAAAGTTTGGAACCGGGTCTGCAGGGCGCAAAGGAAAAGCGTGAGCCCGGGTTCGGGCTGGCATGTTGTGTGTTATGTACAGAGGAGTATGAATAATTAGGAGGAACATATGATTGAATTAAGAAACGTGACGAAGGAGTATTCCAAGGGCAATCCCGCCCTGAATGGAGTATCCGTGAAAATCGAACGGGGAGAGTTCGTTTTCATAGTCGGTGACAGCGGATCGGGAAAATCTACATTGATTCGTCTGATCATGAAAGAGCTGAATCCGACAGAGGGAACGATCATTGTAAACGGACAGAACTTAAACAGGATGAAACATCGTCATATTGCCAAGTACAGAAGAGGACTTGGTGTTGTCTTTCAGGATTTCCGACTTCTGAAGGACAGAAACATTTATGAAAATATTGCGTTTGCGCTGCGTGTGACGGAGACGCCTACGAGAGTAATCAAAAAGAAAGTGCCGGCAGCACTTTCCCTTGTGGGACTTGCACAGAAGTATAAATCATTCCCGAAGGAGCTTTCGGGAGGAGAGCAGCAGCGCGTTGCGATTGCCAGAGCGATCGTGAATGAACCTGCCATATTGCTGGCCGATGAGCCGACCGGAAACCTGGATCCGACAAACTCATGGGAGATCATGAGTCTTTTGAAGGAGGCGAATGAGCGTGGAACGACAGTGCTTGTCGTGACGCACAACCAGGAGATCGTAAACGAGATGAACGAGCGCGTGATTACGATGAAACAGGGCGTAATTGTCAGTGATGAACAAAAAGGTGGGTATATAAATGAGGATTAGTACATTAGGATACGTCGGAAAACAGGGCGTCAAAAATATCTGGAGGAACAAGATGTTTTCTCTCGCATCCATAGCGACGATGTCAGCTTGTATCTTCCTGTTTGGATTGTTTTTCTCGATACTTGTAAACTTTCAGTATATTATCAGGACGGCAGAAGAAGGAGTCGCCATCACGGTATTCTTTAATGAGGATGCCACAGATCAACAGAAGGAACAGATCGGTGAGCAGTTAAGAGAGCATGAGGGTGTTTCTGAAGTTGTTTATGTCTCCGCGGAGGAGGCGTGGGAGGAGTTCCAGCAGCAGTATTTCGGCGACAACCCGGAACTGGCGGAAGGATTCCGCGATGATAACCCGCTTGCAAGCTCCGACAACTATGAAGTATATATGGAGACAACGGATGACAGCCAGAGCCTGACGGCGCGAAGCCGTTCTCTTTCTGAGACACAGGACGAACTGGTAGAGTTCGCCGAGGGACTTGACGGGGTGCGTGAGGTCAATAAGTCGGATGTGGTTGCCAAAACGCTGTCCAGCGTGAACACTCTGGTAGCGATCGTCTCGGTTGCGATTATCATCATTCTGTTTGGTGTCTCAATCTTCCTGATCAGCAATACGGTTACAATGGGTATTACGGTCCGGAGAGAAGAGATCGCGATTATGAAATATATCGGAGCAAAGGACTTTGTCGTCCGGTCGCCGTTCGTGATCGAAGGTGTGATCATCGGAATCTTCGGCGCGGCGATTCCGCTTACACTGCTTTACTTCCTCTATGACAGAGCGGTGCAGTACATTATGACGAAATTTACGATTCTCCAGAATATTATTAATTTCCTTCCCGTTGGAACTGTATACACGGTTCTGCTTCCGGTAGGACTGATTTTGGGAATCGGAATCGGCTTCCTCGGAAGTTTCTTCACTGTGCGCAAGCACCTTAAAGTATAAGGAGGTGCTCTTATGAAAAAGCGGACAAAAAGACTGGCGGGGATGCTGCTCACAGTTGTTATGAGCATGGGAATGGTCTGCAATGCAAATGCGCTGACAATGGAAGAGGCCGAACAGAAGGCAGACGAACTCGAAGAACAGAAAGAGGCAGCGGAGGCGGAAAACGCATCGCTGTCCCAGCAGCTTGAGAATATTATAGCTGATATGAATGAAACACAGAATCAGCTGACCGCCAAGGAAGATGAGATTGAAGCGGCGGAAAATGAACTCGTGCAGGCGCAGGTCGCTGCGGACAACCAGTACGAAAGTATGAAGATCCGCATTAAGTTCATGTATGAAGGCGGAAATACCCAGCTCATGGAGATGCTCATGACGAGCGAGAGCATGGGAGAATTTCTGAACAAGGCTGAGTATATTTCGAGTATTTCTGAATATGATAGAAATGAGCTCATAAAATATCAGGATACGGTAAAAGAGATTGAGGAAAAAGAGGCATCGCTTCAGGCAGAGTATGCCGAGCTGCAGACTCTGCAGGATCAGCTGATTACCCAGCAGAATGAAGTACAGACCATGCTGGACAGCAATGAAGCACAGCTTGAGGACATTCAGTCTCAGATCAGTGAGAATGAGGCAGTGCTGGAAGACCTGAGAGCGAAAGCTGAAGAGGCGAAGCGTATTCAGGAAGAACAGGCGGCAGCGGCGGCATCCGGAGGCGGCAGTTACACAGAGTCATCCGGAGGAAACGTAGTCAGCGGAAACGGGTATTTTACTCATCCGTGTCCGGGATATACATATCAGTCCAGTTATTTCGGAGAGATCCGTCCATACGAGGTGGGAGGTCATAAGGGACACGATTATGCGGCTCCGACCGGAACACCGACCTACGCGGCAGCGGCAGGAACCGTTATTATCGCGGGCTACAGCCCGAGCGCAGGCAACTGGGTAGTCATCAATCACGGGAACGGACTGACAACAAAATATATGCATCACAGCGCGATCTGTGTTACGGCAGGACAGACCGTGGAAAAAGGTCAGCAGATCGGATATGTGGGAAGCACAGGACAGTCCACAGGACCGCACCTTCATTTCCAGGTGGAAGAGAACGGTGTCGCGGTGAATCCGGATAAATACCTGTAAATTGTTTTGCGGGACAATAAAACCGGCATTTCTCCGGGAATGCTGTAAGACGAGGGAGGACAAAGCGGGAAATAACCGTTTTGCCCTCCTTTATAATTTAATGGTACAGCAGAGTTTATGAAAGAGGCTCTGACAGATTGGCGGAGGAGTTATGACAGAGAATATGGAAACAGAAACACGTGGAACAGACGGTGTGGAAACAGAGGCGGCAGAGACGGCGGATTCGGAACAGAAAGGACGTCAGGAAAGGAAAAAGCCGGCCCTTCCGGGACAAAATCGGTTTGGCAGAGGATTCCTGGCCGGGATGCTGACCGCGGCAGTCCTTCTCGTCGCGATAACAGGAGGAAGCAGCCTTCTGAGCAAGGTGTTTGGCGGAAGCTTTGCGTCGGATTCGGTTTCGGTCAGAGAGGTGAACAACAAGTTAAATGACATTAATGCTCTGGTTGAGGAATACTATCTCTATGATGATGAGATCGATAAAGATGCGTTGATAGAGGGAATATATTCCGGATATGTGGCGGCTTTGGGAGATCTTTACACGGAATACTACGATGCGGAAGAGACGAAGGCGATGATGGAAGACGACAGCGGAGAGTTTTCCGGAATCGGAGCGTCTATTCTGAGAAATGCGCAGACCGGAAAGTTTACCATCACCGAGGTTTATGAGGGATCCCCTGCAGATAAAGCCGGAATCCAGGCGGGAGATGTGCTGTATCAGGTGGACGGCCACCTGACAGACGGGGAAAGCTCGGATACGGTACTCTTCTGGACAAAGGGGGAGACTGGAACAGAAGTCGTAATCCAGGTGATAAGAGACGGGGAAACGATGGAATTCACCGTCACAAGAGATGTAATTGAAGAGCATACTGTTGAGTACGAGATGAAAGACGGACAGACCGGATACATTTATGTGGAAAAGTTTGCTGATGTGACGTATGAGCAGTTTAAAACCGCTCTTGAAGATCTGGAATCCCAGGGGATGACCGGACTGGTTATCGATCTGAGGGGAAACCCGGGAGGAAACTTTAACACTGTCACAGATATGCTCAGGCTGATTCTTCCGGAAGGCGTGATTGTGTCTGTGAAGGATAAATACGGAAATACGGAAGAAGAGACATGCGACGGGGAAAATGAGTTTGCAAAACCGCTTGCGGTACTTGTAGACGGCCGCAGCGCGAGTGCTTCGGAAATATTCAGCGCGGCAGTGCAGGATTATGGGATCGGCACAATCGTCGGGCAGACGACTTACGGAAAAGGCGTGGTGCAGCAGATTATCGGCATGGGGGACGGAACAAGCCTGAAAGTTACGATTGCCGAATATTATACACCGAGCGGGAACAGTATTATCGGGACCGGGGTACAGCCGGATGTGGAAGTGGAATATGTATACGACGAAAATAATCCGAAGGCAGATAATCAGCTCGAGGCGGCGCTTGAAGCTGTACGTGCAGAGTGAATTCTGAGAATCATTTGCCGCCGCCTGAGCGCGCGTGAATGAACCGATGTGGAAAAAGCTTCAAAACTTTAAAAAAAGGATTTTATAGAACTGATTTTGCAATAAATATCTTGCAAAATCAGTTCTTCTATGGTATTATATAAGTCGCTGTTGATGGCAAAACGGGCAAAATAATCTGTGAGGCCCCGTGGTCAAGCGGTTAAGACATCGCCCTTTCACGGCGGTAACACGGGTTCGATTCCCGTCGGGGTCATTTTAAGTGTAAAATTGAATATGCCGATGTGGCACAATTTAATAAGATTGACGAAGTCAATCGCAGGCAGAGCAGAGATTACAAATCGCTGCTCAGCAGACAGAAAACTACATATGCCGATGTGGCACAATTCAATAAGATTGACGAAGTCAATCGCAGGCAGAGCAGAGATTACAAATCGCTGCTCAGCAGACAGAAAACTACATATGCCGATGTGGCTCAATTGGCAGAGCAGCTGATTTGTAATCAGCAGGTTATCGGTTCGAGTCCGATCATCGGCTTTGTTCCTGAGGGAACATTAATCATTTGCGGACCTTTAGCTCAGTTGGTTAGAGCAACCGGCTCATAACCGGTCGGTCCTGGGTTCGAGTCCCCGAAGGTCCATTTGCACATGAGTGTCTGAAAGACGGATGCTGAGTGCTCACAGTAAGGCCCAGTGGCTCAGTTGGTTAGAGCGCCGCCCTGTCACGGCGGAGGTCGAGAGTTCGAGTCTCTTCTGGGTCGTTTCTCATCGCAGGATGGGGAAAATTTAATAGCTGCCGCAGTGGCGGAACTGGCAGACGCCCGGGACTTAAAATCCAATGGATGGATTGTTAAGTTCTGGCAGATTTTCCTTGAAAAATCAAGGATCTTAAAATTTCATATTTAGCAAATGTGCTTGCATCCCTCCAAAACATCCCTCCAAAATTAGAGGTGTTTGTAGCTGTTTACAGCGGGTTGGGTGTACACATATTTGCCGGTGTGGCGGAATTGGCAGACGCAAAGGACTTAAAATCCTTCGGAGAGTAATTTCCGTGCCGGTTCGAGTCCGGCCACCGGCATTTGGTAAAGAGACTAAGACAGATTGTTTTAGTCTTTTTTCTTTTTAGTTCACACCTATGCCCGGAAAAACACTTGCGGGAAGGGACTGGATCATTGCATTTGCTGTGTTTATCTTCTGGTCGTAATCAAAGTGTGTATAAATGTTTGCAGTCGTTGAGATCGTACTGTGTCCTAACCAATGCTGAATAGCCTTGAGGTCAACGCCATATGAATACAATAAGGATGCACAGCTATGGCGGAGATCATGAAAGCGGATCCGTCGCAGACCATTCTTTTTCAGTAGTAACTGGAAGTGATCCGTCACATAGCCCGGCTTTATAAGTTCTCCGGTTTCTGTCTTATTGATGTAATCCAGATATTCCTTACAATAGGAATCGCCGCAGACGTACTGCTGATAGTGCTGCTTCTGATAAACATATTTAAGGACTGCCTCAAATGGCGGGACTAATGGTAGCTTGCGTGTGCTTGATTTTGATTTTGTCTTGTCTTTGATGACACGCTGACAATGCCCGTCAATATAGATATCTGTTACCACATGGTTTACAGTGATGGTCTTGTTCACCATATCAATTCTGGACCACTTCACTCCAAGTGCTTCGCTGCGACGCATACCATAAAATGCGGCAAGAAATATGCAGATTTCAAGCGGATCCCCATGAGCAGCTTTAAAAAGCTGTACCATTTCTTCGTTTGTATAGTATTGAGCCTCATAAGTGTTCTCTTCTGGTCTTTGCACCCGGTCTGCTGGATTATCCTTTAGCAATTTTAATTGTACAGCATAGTCAAGACACTTATGGATGTTAGCATGGCGTCTGATGACCGTATTTGGCTTTACATGCCGTTCTTCCAGTTCATAGGTATAATAGTCCTGAATAAACTCTGGATTGTCTGAAAGCTCATTTAACGTGTATCCTCTTTCACGAAAATAGGGTTCTATCCTCTTCTCTACATTACTGCGGTATCCTGCATATGTTGTAATTTGCACCTTGTACTTGATGACTGCAAGCCATTTCAAAATGAAGTCTGCAAACAGAATCTCACCTTTCCCTGTCTCCGGATTGATCGAAACCAAAGGATTTTTTTCAACCCAACCACTACTAACTGCATGGCTGAAGGCCATCAGTAAAATGTGATGACTGGTAGAGATTAAATGTTGCGAACCAGCAATCTGTGGATTGTCGGCTTTTCTGAGTGAGGAAAAATACTGTTCCAGTTCTTGAACGGACAACTCACTGATGCTGCTGATATGCTCTTTAAAATAGGGCACAATCCACCGGTTGATATGGTGCTTGTACTGAGAAAATTCGGCTGCCTCCAGAGGAGCATATTGTATCCACTCCACTAGAAACACATGAACGTGTGTATCCTTATTCCAGATTGGAGGGATAAACTCTTTTCTCGTCTGTGCCAGAAGTGCTTCCGCCTTCTTTTTATTTCCTTTTACCGGAAGCCCGGTGCTGATTGATTTACTGCACCGCTTGTTGTTCGTGTCTTTGTAACATAATATCATTTGGTAAATGCCATTCTGCTCTCGAAGATGACCTGCTACCATAATTCAAACCTCCTTTACAGGGTAACAGTCAACTTCACGTATTGGCATGGATATTATACCATGCTGGCACAAAATTGGCAGTACCTGTGATAGAAATTACTTGTTGCTATTGTTCTGGTCAAGAATTTCCAGATAGGTTAGAATATAATATTTTGGAATTTTGTAGATCCGCCCTATCATAAAATGTTTTATTTTATTTTCTTTAAGCAGTTTATAGGCGGTTTTAGTGCTAATTCCTAACATTTCACTCATTTGTTCTACAGTTACAACATCCGGATAGTTTTTAAATACGGATGTGTATGTCTCGCTTTTTTTCGTATAGATACCTCCCTGATAAATAGATGATTGAAATAATTCTCCCTGGAAGCCAGTTCCTGCGCCTTCCCAAGCCGCGTCTTCGGCGTTGCTATGCAATCTTAAAGCCTGCAGGCACGCATCATGCTGCACTATCTGCAGGCACCCGTATCCCTCTTCCGGGAGGGTGTGAAATTTTCAAGGTACTCTATTTTGCCATTTGTAAGGGAAATAGCGGAGAAAATGCAGAATGTGTAAAAAAATAGAAAAAAAGCTGTCCGTGTGGACAGCCTCTGAAAATTATTTATGTCTGGCAGCGAGCCGATGTAGTATACTGATTACAGCGATCATATCCTCATCGTCGAGCTGCTTTAATAAGTCAGCCGCTTTTTCGTATAGAGGAAGATTGTGAAGAGCTGTATCGAAGAACTGGCAGGGAGTTACTTCCAGATATTCGCAGATTTCCAGGAAGTTCTCCATGGTAGGCAGGGAGCGCCCGGAAGAAATGGACTGGATGTAACTTTTGTTTTTGCCGAGATCCAGGCTCATCTGATATTCGGATACATTCTTTTTTATCCGCAGTTCGGTAATCCTGTCACCGATAAATTTTTTCTCCATGTCATCCACCTCTCTTCCTACATCTTCCTTCGATTTTAAACTATTTAATTCCGGCAAATTACGGAATAAAATAGAGTTATTCACTATATAAATGCTTATATTACGGAATATAACCGGAATTTACTGCTATATACCTGATTGCAAAAAAATGTGATAGAAGCGCTGTTTTAGGGTATGATGTTAATGAGGTGTTTTTAATGAAAATCATAGGTACGCAGGAAGAATTGAAATGGGTCCGCAGGGCGCTGGCAAACAACTGTGAGGGATGTATCTTTGAAGAACGATGTAATCAAAATGCCAGTGAGGAACTGAAGAAGCATGGAAAAACTCTGACAAGCTGTGAGGAATTTATGGCAAGACAGATCACGTTTGTCAGCGAGGAGGAAACAAAAACCACAAAATAGGATATTTATACCGTTATTGCATACCATATATAGTATAAAACAAATTGACAGCACCTATATCCTGTGCTACTATACTGATATAGTTCTTTTTTATGCGTTCCCCGGCGGGAGATCATGTTTTGGGATTTTGAGAAATCCCGTACATGAAGAGGAAAAGCAGGAGCTTTTCCCGGCATAAGTTGTTTATGTTTGTAGTGAAGTGTCACCGTATGCCTGAAATGGCTGTGTGGCACTTTTTTTGTTTTATCGGTGAAGAACCAGATTGGAAAAGGATGAATGGAGAAAACAAGAGGTTTCTCTGCTCATCCTTTTTTGTTGCCGTTTATCCGGAAGAAAATGTTTCTGCCGGATTTTTGTGTATGTATGTGGCCTGCCACAATCAGCTTCGGCTGTTTATGGATAATTATTTTAAAGAAAGGTGGAAGAAACAATGAATGAAACAATGGTTTACGCAGATGGTTTTGAAAAGACATTTGCCACGGCAGAGGAGATGCTTGATTTTCTTTCAAGAAGAAGGAAAGCCTCAGAGTGGATCCGCAAGCCCATCCGAGCCCTCCGGCTGGTGCCGCTTGAAAAAGAGGCGGACAACCTGGAGAACGGAGACGCAGAGATGGAGGAAATCCTGAAGGATACGGAAAAGCACACCCGGCTTGTACTGAAGGTACGAGGCGAGGCATATCCGGTCCGGAACTGTGCAATCCAGACAATCTTAGGACGTGCCGGTATCGGCGGGGACGGCCTGCGAAAGCTGGATCTGGCAACTTATGCAAAGGTTGTGAATTGCTGCCTGAAAGCAGCGAAAGGGGAATGCCTCATCAAGATTGCGGATGGAAAAGTCTCTGCAGTCCACGGGGGAGACGCCCATGATTACAGCGTACTGGACATGAAAGCAATCTTTGAGATGACCAGCGAATATCTGCACACGAATTTCAAGGGAAGCGCTTATCTGGAAGGCTCCGGAACCTATGACCATTCCGTCATGAGTGCCATGTGGACGCTTTCCGGGAACCAGGAGCTTCTGGACACCTACAGGGATGCGCTGGACCGGTACGGAGTAAGCAGAAAGAATCTTACACCGGCGCTGCGCCTGACCACTTCTGATGTCGCAGCCAGCGGTGTCAATCTGTATCCTATGCTGCTGACAGACGGGAACAACCATACGCTCAGCCTGGGAAGCCCGATCACTCTGGCGCACAGGAACCACAGCACAATCCTGGATTACCGCAACAATTTGAAAGAAGTGTATGCAAGATATCAGGATGCCACAGAGCGTTTGGCAGCGCTTCTGGAAATCGAGATTCATAACCCGGTGAACTGCTTAAGGTTACTGATGAAAAAGCTGAAGATCAAGGCGGCGATCCGTAATGAAGTGGTGGAGATGTATGTGGCACAGAACGGGGAACAGAGCTGTACGGCCCATGACCTTTACTATGCCATGAACGAGGCACCCTTCTATGCCGCCTGCCAGGGATTTACCGGCAGCCAGCTTTTGCGGATGGAGGAAAACCTGACCAGGGCCCTTGCCATGGACTGGAAGGAATTTGATGTATATGGCGCCGTTAAGTGTTAAGGAGGAGCTTATGAAACAGATGTTACGAATGGATTATGAACCGGAACAGGTCGTGGATATCAGTACCCTCTCCAGAGAGCAATGGCTCGCATTCCGCCGTCTGGGGATCGGAGGCAGTGATGTAGCCGCTATCATGGGAATCTCGCCTTTTGTTACCAGCCGTGATCTTTACTATGACAAGATTGGCGTTACCCCGGTGATTGAGGAACCTGAAGCCAACTGGGTTGCCAAGGAATTTGGACACAGACTGGAGGATCTGGTAGCGGAGATTTTCTCTAAGAAAACCGGCCTGGAGGTGTTTCCCGTGCGGATCATGTTCCGGCATCCGCTTTACCCGTTTATGCTTGCCGATATTGATTTCTTTGTGCGTATGCCGGATGGCAGCTTTGCCATACTGGAGTGCAAAACCTGTAATTATAACGCCAAAGAGAAGTGGGATGACGGGAAAATCCCGGAGCACTATGTCTATCAGGTGCGGCACTATATGTCGGTGGTGAACATCAGTCATGCATTTATTGCGTGTCTGTGGGGGAATAACGAGAACGACTTTGTATACCGTCCTCTGGAGCGTGATCTCATGGAAGAGCAGGATATCATCGAGCAGGAAGGATATTTCTGGCGTGAATTTGTGGAGAAGAAGGTGGAACCGCCGCTGGTGGGGAAACCGGATCTGGTGCTTGCCAGCATCCGCCGTTACAGCGGCTATGCTGATAAGTCGATCCCGGAAATCCCAATCACGACGCTGGATTCCAAAAGCCTGGAAAAGTATCTTGCTTTATCAGATGAAAAATCACGCTTAGAGAAGCGTAAGAAGGAAATTGACGCAGAACAGCGTGCGATCAGTGTTCCTTTTGTGGAGCTGATGGGACAGGGATGCAAGGCATTTCTGGAAGACGGAACCAACCGTTACAAGATTACCTTTAACCCGACCCGCAGGACGATGATCGGGAAAGAAAATCTTGAAAAGCTGAAAGTGCAGCATCCGGATATTTTCAAAGAATATGCTACAGAAACAGAAAACCGGATCTTCCGGTTAAAGAAGGAGGCGGCGTGATGTTAAAAGGAAAAAGAGCGTATATCTGCTCTCCGTTGTCTGCGAAAACCCGGGAAGAACGAATGTTTAACATGGGGCTTGCGAAGGCGTATCTGGATACGGTCAGCCAGGTATTCCACTGCCGTACATATGCCTCCCATGCCTATCTGCCACTGATGCTGGATGACACCATACCAGAGGAACGGAAGCTGGCGCTTTCCATTGGGAAACAGCTTTTAGACTTCTGTGATGTGCTGATTATCTGTGGAGAGAGGATTTCTTCCGGCATGGAAGGAGAAATCCGTTATGCCCATGATACCGGGAAGGAGGTGTACTGGCTCAAAGGAGGCCGGGATCCGTTTCAGTTACGGAAGATAAAAAATTGGAAGGAGATCGAATATGCGGTGCAGATACCGGAAAACCATATTTCTGAATGAGGAGAATGGATACACCATTGCGGTGTTTACGACGAAGGATGCTTCTGTACCGCTTGCTGCCAGAGACAAATACTTACAGGGCCAGAAAGTGATCGGGTTTATCGCCATAGGCTTTGACCTGCCCCAGTCTGACCAGATCGAGATTGAGATGGAAGGACAGTGGGAAAAGTCCAGCCACGGCCTGCAGTATCAGGTGGAAAATTTCATGGAGATCGTGCCGCGCACGAAGGAGGGGATCTTAGGCTACCTCTCCTGCGGTTCTGTAAAGGGTGTGGGGCCAAAAGTTGCAGAGGCCATTTACAAAGAATTTGGCCTTAATACGCTGGAAATCATGGAAGAACATCCCCAGGAGCTTCTGAAGGTAAAAGGAATTTCCCAGAAAAAGCTGAAGGGGATTGTGGAGTCCTACGGAAAAAACAAGGTGTTCCGGGAACTCATGACATTCCTGGCACCCTATAAGGTAACGCCTAAAAAGGTGAACCTGATCCTCCAGCGGTTTCGCAATGAGTCCGTGGAGATTGTCCGCCACAGGCCTTATCAGCTCTGTGCTGTGAAAGGGTTTGGCTTTTTAACAGTAGATGCCATTGGACGGCAGAACTGCCAGGCGCTCAATGATCCCATGCGGATTTCAGGCTGCCTCTCCCATCTCATGGAGTCTGCCATGAAGGAGGAGGGACATCTGTACCTGGAGTGCCCGGAGCTGATCCAGCGGGCATATGCCATGCTAAACCAGGATCTCCCGCATCAGGCAGTGACAGAAACAGACATCCAGCGGGTACTCTACCGGCTGGTCATGCAGGAAAGCATTGTGGTAGACGGCGAGCGGGTGTATGTGAAGAAGCAGTATGAGGAAGAAAA
The DNA here is from genome assembly GCF_020687545.1 of Ruminococcus turbiniformis. Classification (GTDB taxonomy): domain Bacteria; phylum Bacillota; class Clostridia; order Lachnospirales; family Lachnospiraceae; genus Mediterraneibacter; species Mediterraneibacter turbiniformis. Next base: position 36,255 of record NZ_JAJEQX010000022.1, read on the forward strand.
CCAGACCGCTTCCATGATCGCCCGGCGTTTGTTGGATCAGGGCGAGGCGTATGACATCGAAAAGGAATTGGCGCAGGCCCAGACTGCCCTGGCGATTACCCTGTCAGAGAAGCAGAAACAGGCAGTGCGCATGGTGTTCCGAAACCAGATCAGCATTATTACCGGCGGGCCTGGAACCGGAAAGACCACCGTGTTAAAGGTCATCCTTTATATCCATGCCATTGTCTGCCGATCACAGGTACAGCTCATGGCTCCTACGGGGCGTGCGGCACGCCGGATGGCGGAAAGCACCGGGCATGAGTACGCCTCAACGATGCACATGGCACTGGGGCTTCTGGGTGACTTTTCCGATTATGAAGACGCAGTAGAATACCTGGAAGCCGGATTCCTGAATCTGGATGAAGTATCCATGGTAGATATGCATTTGGGATATGAATTTTTCCGCAGGGTAAAGCCTGCTTCCCGTATCCTGCTGGTAGGCGACGTAGATCAGCTCCCTTCTGTGGGAGCCGGTGATGTGTTCCGGCAGTTGATCGGCTGCGGGCTGATCCCTGTGACGGTGCTGGATCTGGTATTCCGCCAGGGAAAGACCAGCAACATCCACTTAAATGCCCGTAAAATGTTGGCAAACCGGACGGATTTTGGGTTTGGAGATGATTTCCAGTTTATCTCCTGCAATTCGGCAGATGAGACAGCAGCCATGGTACGCCAGCTTTACCAGGAAGAGGCCGCAAGGAACGGCCTGGACCATGTGCAGATTTTGACACCCTATCGGGTAAAGACGGTAAACGGCGCTAACGAGCTGAACCGGAGCCTGGAGGACCTGATCAATCCGCCAAGTCCTGGGAAAAAGGAACTGTCCGCAGGAGGGCAGACCTACCGGGAAGGGGATAAGGTGCTTCAGAACAAGAATACGTTGATGGCCAGCAATGGGGACCTGGGAAGGATTACGGATTTTTATACGGATGAGGAAGGAACCGTAAAAACGGTGATCGAATTTCCGGATGGACGTGTCGTGACCTACGAGACGGAAGATCTGGAGATGATCGAACACGCCAATGCCATTACCATACACAAGTCCCAGGGATCCGAGTGCGATATTGTCATCATCCCCTGGGTGAGAGCCTTTTATATGATGCTGAAGCGGAATATCCTGTACACAGGCATTACCCGTGCAAAGAAAAAGGTGTATCTGGTGGGGCAATGGAACGCAGTCTGCCAGGCAGTCCATACGGACGATGCCGGCAGGCGCAATACAGCTCTTGGGGAGCGGATCACCCGTTACTATTATCAATACCTGAATGAGCGTGAGCCGAAACAGCTTCGGCTTGCGGTATAAAAATAATTTCCACTTATGAAGAAAGGCAGGCTATTCCTTATGTAGAGGGATATCCTGCCCTGTTTGTGAAAGGAGCAGATGTATGAACGAATTACTGTATCAGAAAAATCAGGCAGTGGCGGCTTTGAACCGGGTGGAGGGATTTGAACCTCTGGAATTTGCCCGGACGATCAAACAGGAGGATCAGGAGGACCAGCTTTATCTGGATGTGAAATACCGGAAACTCTGGTTCCGTCTGGCGAATCCTTTGGGGCGGATCTCCAGTCATATTGTCTGGTTTAATGAGAACGTGGCGCTGGCGGAGGCAAAAATCTACCTGAACTACACGGATGCACCGGAGAATTACATTGCCAATGCGTTTTCCATGAAATTCCGCTCAGAGGATCCAAAGTTTGGAGACAAGTTCCTGGAGATGGCAGAGACTGCCGCCGTGGGACGTGCGCTCTCTGATGCGGGATACGGCGTCCAGTTTGCGGACGTAGGAGAAAGCAATGATCCGGCGCAGGTGGATGCGGGGATCCCCGTACCGCTGCAGTATCCGGAAGCTGCCGCAGGTGCACCCTCTTATGGAGGGCAGCCGGTTTCTGCCGGACAGCCGGATTACAATGGCAAGAACGGGTATGCCGGGAACACTCCCGCAGGGAATATGCCGTATCCGGGCAGGCCGGCAAAAGCCAATCCCAGCCAGAGCATGATGAACCAATTCTATCGTCAGGCCCAGGCGCAGGGAAATATGATGGGAGCGTCTGTCCGGCAGATGAAACCTGCAGCGGCTGCACCGGAAACTCCGCTGGACGGAAATCTTCCCGTGGAGGAGCTGGCAAACCGCATGACCTATGAGCAGGCGAAAGCCGTGGTCATTGGCGGAAAAGGAAAATTTGGCGGGAAATCTATGGGGCAAGTGGCTGTGGAAAGCCCTTCCAGCCTGGATTATTTCGCTAACAGCTACCGGGGACATAACAATCTGATCCCGGCGGCAGCCAGGGTTCTTTTGAGACAGGCACTTCCAAAAGCCAGCTGATCATAAAACGCAACTTTCCGCAGTCTTTTTTAGGCTGCGGAAGAAAGGAGGTCAGACCTGGATGTATGACATGACTGGGTTTGATTATGACATCACGGATGTTGCCAACCTTCTGCGGCTGCATAAGCGCCGTGGGAATTACTACGACTGTCCCTTTTGTGGAGACACCAAAGGGCGGCTGAATATCAATCCGGCTAAAAATGTCTTCCGCTGTAACCGGTGTGACAAATCCGGAGGGATGTTACAGCTTTATGCAGACTTGCATAACCTGACCTACCGGGAAGCAAATGAGGAAATCCGGGAGGCTTTGAATAAAGGGGAATACCGGCAGGTGCGCCAGGCAAAGGTACAGGAAGAAAAGGAAGAGCCTGTGCAGTCGAAGCTGGCGCCACTGGATGAACGGCACCGTACCTATACGGAATTACTGAATCGGCTTCCCCTTTACAGTGTACATAGAGAAAACCTGAGATCCCGGGGCCTTACAATCGAACAGATAAAAGAGCGGCGCTACCGGAGTGTTCCGATGTACGGGCTGCATAAGATTGCAGAGACACTTCAGGAGAGCGGCTGCGTGCTGGAAGGCGTACCGGGATTTTATCGGGATCCGGAGGAGCGTTGGACATTGAATTTCAAGACGAAGAACTCCGGCTTCCTGGTTCCTGTGGAGTCCATGGACGGAAAGATCCAGGCGTGTCAGATCCGTCTGGACCATCCCAGGGATAACAACAAATATCTCTGGTTTTCCAGTGCTGGCTATCCACACGGTGTTTCCTCCGGAAGCCCGGTTCATGTGATCGGAGATCTGGATGCGGAAAACGTCTATCTGACAGAGGGCGGGCTGAAAGGCTCGATTGCTCATTATCTGTCTGGGCATACATTTATCTGCCTGGCAGGTGTGAATATGTACCGGAGCCTGCGCCCGGTGTTGGAGGAATTTCAGCAAAGAAAAATGAAATTTCTCTTTGAGGCGTTTGACATGGACAAGAAGCTGAAAACCGACTGTGATAAGCATTATCATAAATGTTCGGTCTGCAGTGAAAAGGGTACGCCGGAAAACTGTCCGTACAAGGTGGAAAAGCGCCGTATCATCCAGAACGCCTGTGGAAAAGTCTATGGGATCTGCCAGGAGCTGTCCCTGCCGGTCAGCCGTATGGTCTGGGACCAGGATGCGGATGGAAACTGGAATGGAAAACTCAAAGGCATTGATGATTATTATTACGCAAAGCGGGCTGCACAGACAGCCCCTTTGCAGGAACAGAAGGGAGTGGACATATGAAAAAGGGAGAAAAGCTGCTGTTTCTGGCAGGGATCCTGCTTGCCATCGGCGCTCTTGCTTTTTCCGCATGGAAACTAAGAGGAATCTATGGTGAATACCAGGAGGGCGAGGATACCTACGAAGAGCTTGCTTCATTTGTGGAGGAGCCGGAGGACACACCAAAACCAGACGGGGGCGAACCAGATGCAGAACCGGACGGATATCTGAAGATTGACTTTGAAGGACTGCAGGCTGTGAACCCGGACGTGATCGCCTGGATTGATATTCCCGGCCTTTCCATTAGTTATCCGGTGGTACAGGGAACCGATAATGCTTATTATCTGCATCATCTGTTTACCGGGGAGTACAACAGCAGCGGCAGTATCTTTGCGGACTGGCATAACCAGCCGGATTTTGCGGATCCGAACACCATTGTATACGGCCACAATATGAAAAACGGCAGTATGTTTGGAACCCTATCCCATTATCAGGATCAGGCTCTGTGGGAGGCTTCTCCTTACTTTTACCTGTATGTGCCGGGGAAGGTACTGAAATATCAGATCTTCTCCTGTTATGCCGGGTATGTGGGGAGCGAGGCTTATACCTATGCGTTTCCGGAAGAGGCAGACTTTCAGGCTTTTCTGAAGCAGATCCGCTCCTATGCGGGATATGATACCGGTGTGGAAGTCGTGGAAACAGACCGGGTGGTGACACTTTCCACCTGTGTCAGCTCCAGACGTGATTATCGGTATATTGTCCACGGGAAATTGACAGAGGAAATAGCAAATTGAAGAAGAAAAGTATAGGAACAGAAAACAGCGCCGGTATGGAAAAGGAAGACACCATGCCGGTCTTTTTTTATGGAGGAAAGTATCATGTTGGAAGCTGAATATGAGAAAGAACGGGAGAAAATTGAAGGAAAAGAAGATGACAGGCTTAAGGAGGAGCGGATACAAACACTCCAGACAATTTTTCAGCGGGCATGGCGTTATCAGGAGCGGGGGATGCTGGAGGAGATTATCTTAGGATTTGTTCAGAAAAAGACAGCGATGCTTCAAAATGCCAGGACAAAAGGCGAACTGCAGGAAATCAGCAAACCGCCTAAACCGGTTTATAACGGAAATGTCTTTACCACCGGAAAGTATGACACAGAGGAAGAAGAATTGCTGGTCTGGAGCCTTACTTGTTTGCAAGCACCGCTCAACAACCAGGCATATGAACGGTACAAAGAGCTGTTCTGCCGCCTGTTGCAGGAAAAGGCGAAGATATTATTCCCGGAAATGAATGAGAATAATCAGGCAAAAGTTGCCTGAAGAATGAAGAATGGAGGGCGGATATGACGATCAGAGAAGCAGGAAAAGGAATTGTGACAACCGTGGGAGGTACTTACAGGATCGGATTTATCAACATGGATGGTCAGGAAGATGAGACGGAACTCGATGCTTACAACATGACGGAATTGGAAGAATTATACAGGGATTTTTGTAAAGAGAATGGATTTAGACAGAATACCGTCACCTATATGGAACGGTAAATGAAACGCAGGCACCGGGAAACCGGCGCCTGCCTTGATAGAGAAAAATTAGGATTTATAAATATTTTCTTCTGATTTTTTTAGCTGTATTAATTGCTGTCTTCTTTATCCAATTATTATCAGAATTACAGTACATTTCAATATCTGATAATACTTCAGGTTTTCCACATTTTCCTAATGCCTGTAAAGCGTGACCTCTAACATCTTCGTCATTTAAGAGACTAACCAAACAGTTTATTGATAAATCTGACTTATATTCTCCCAAAGATAGCACTAACATTTGCCGGCCAGTCCCATATTTTTTATTTGATGACAACTCGATCAGTTCTTTTTCTATTGTCATACTGTGTATAATATTGATTGAATTTGCAATTGCCCATCGATAATAATTATTCTTTGCATTTTTAAATTCTGTTAACATCTTCGGTATTGCTTCTGTAAATCCCTTTACACCTAAACAACGTACAATAAATTCTTTATCGCTTTCATCAGATAAATAGTCGAGAAATTCTAACAAATAAGGAACAAGTTCTCTTTCTTTGAGAGACAGATTAAATAAATCATTGATATTGTTTATAACATATCCATGCTGTTGCAGTCGATTCATTATTCTTAATTTAGTTTCTTTTGTCATTTCCTCACCACCACAAATTCCAATTTGTTTCTGCCTACATTCTACCAAAGACACGTCTGGAATACTATCCTAAATAAAAAGTCTCAAAAAATTTTTTCTCCAGAGTTGCTATCTACATATCTCATACGTATGGAATAAGTAGAAATCAATATAAGGAGTGACGCATTATGATAAAAAAACTGACTATCCCCGTGGATTACGGGAACCGGAACATGAAGACCACCCATTTTCTTTTCACTACGGGGCTCTCATCCACTGACCGTAAGCCTGCAGGCCGGGAGGATTTCCTTCAGACTGACGGGAAGTTTTATGTTTTGAGTGACAAGCGGATCCCGTATCAGAGGGACAAGACGCAGGATGAGCGTTTTTCCATCCTGACGAGGTTTGCTATTGCAAAGGAACTGGAGCGTACCGGTCAGGTAACGGAAGAAGATGTGGTGCAGGTATCGCTGCCGATTGGCGTGCCGCCCAAGCATTACGCTGAATTGGCGGAGCGGTATCGGGAGTATTTCCTGGGAGACGGAAAGGTGCAGGATCTGGTGTATAACGGAAGAACCTACCATACCTGCATCCGGGACGTAGCTGTATATCCCCAGGCGTATGCTGCCATGATGACTGAGGGCGAGAAAATCCGGCAGATCCCCAAAGCGGTGGGAATTGATATCGGAGGATTTACTTCCGATTTCCTGCTGATGCGAAGCGGCGCCCCCTGTCTGGACTATTGTGACTCCATGGAAAAGGGTGTCATCACCATGTATAACGACATCATTTCCAGCGTCAACGGGGATCATGATATGCTCCTGGAGGAAACAGACATTGACAGTATCCTGGAAGGCAAGACGGAATATTATCCGGATATGGTGGTACATACGGTAGAAGAAATGGCCCGGAATTTTGTGACCGACTTGCTCAGCAGTGTCCGGGAGCGGGGCATTGATACGAAATCTACCTATACCATATTTATTGGAGGCGGAGCTATTTTGCTGCGGCGTTTTCTGGAAAGTTCTAACCGGCTGATCAAGTATCGGTTTATTGATGATATTTTCGCAAATGCGAAAGGGTATGGCATCCTGTACCGCAGTTCTTTAGCAGGGAAGTGATGATCGTGGGAAAGAAAAATCCATATGTATTTACGATAGGATTTGACAAGAAAAATCCAGAGCATCTGGAAGTCGTAGAGATCCTGAACGGGACGGAGAAAAAGGCGGCCCTGATTGCGGAAGCCGTTCTGCAGTATATGGGGAAGAAGTCTGGTGAAGATACTGGAGTCTCCCAGGAAAGTATCCAGGCAATGGTGCGTCTTCTGGTACGGCAGGAAATGGAGCGGATTGCCGGTGAGGTTCCTGTTTCAGATATTGGAACTTTAACCAGCCAGCAGCTGCAGCCGGAGACAGAAAAGAAGCCTGCCGAAACCGTGATCGAGGATCTGAACGAAGAAGGCCCTCCGATTGATGAAAGAACGATGCAGGATATTGCGGATGCCATGGCAGCATTTAGAAATATGTGATACAGGTCTTTGGGGAGAACTCGCATGGGTTCTCCCTCTTTTTCACCGTTTTTTCAGAATTTCCATAGAAAATCCATAGAACTTCTATAAAGATTTCCGAGAAGTGTATCTTACAATGGCAGAAGAGGTGGTTATGTGGGGTTCTCTGTCCGGGTATGTAGTCCTTTCAAGAGGCCTCGCAGCGTTTGCAGCACAATTACCTGCTCTTCTTCTGAGCAAGACTCCAATTCTACCAGGATCTGCTGCATCGTCGTACTGCCGCTATTGTTCTTACGGTCTTTGATCACCGCGTCAATAGAAATGTTCAGATAGGACGCCAGGGAGCAGAGACTGTCAAAACGAGGGTTCGCCTTATAAGTTTCGATATCTGAAATTGTACGAAGGGATACGTGGGACCGTTCCGCAAGCGTATTCTGCGATAAATCCAAATTCATTCTGGCTTCTCTTACAGCATCCCCCAATCGTTGTCTATACATCCAATCACCTCATTTCCTGCATATATTTTACCGCAGACAAGCAGTATATGAAATGCGCTATCATGCGTGTTGACAGGCGGTATAACGCATACATAGAGGGGGAATCTACGGAAGATAAGGTGTGAACAGCCGGATGGATCAGACGCTATCTGAAACAATTTCAAAAAAATCCTGCTTCTTTTTGCAGGTGAAGAAACTCTTTTACACGCAGTATATGTGTTGGTTCCGACCACATATACTGCGTGTTCTCATGTAAAGTTAAATCCGCCGAATAGGATCGGGCTGCCTTTGGCAGCTTTCGGTCTTATTTTTTTGCCGTGGGAACGGAACGAAAGACTGCCAGGGTGCCGCTCGCCGCCGGCCTTCTGAATTTCTTTGGAACTACAGATGAAATTCAGGAGGAATCAACATATGAATGAAAAACATACCTATTCGGGAGATCGGACAAAGAACCATTTTACGGCATACTTACTGGAATTTATCAAAGGGCGCAGGAGCAGTTACCTGGACAAAAAGATCCGGACGGAGAAGGACTCCTTCTTGATGGAGGAAATTGCGGAGATTGAAGAACGGATCACATTTGAAGAAATGAGGGAGAACCAGGAGCGGGAAGAGATTCTGCTCAAAGAGGCTGCTGGTGAGTTCCCGGAGTGGAACGAACTCTCGGATGAAAAACTTGTGAAATCGCTGCTGATGCTCAATGAGAAAGAACGGGAGCTGATCTATCTTCACGTATTTGAGGAGCGCTCGTTTAAAAAGATCGGTCAGATGACCGGGATGACAGCAGAGCGCTGCAAGGATGCGTACTTCTATGCAATCCGTAAAATACGCAAAAGATTGGGGGATAAATAGGATGAGCTTTGATGAATTATTATTCCGGGCGAAAGCCGGCGACATGGAAGCGAAGACAGAGATCTTTGCGATGTACCGTCCATTGCTGATCAAGAACGCACTGGTGAACGGAAGATTTGATGAAGATCTGTACCAGGAGCTGGCAGTGGAACTGATGAAGTGCATCCGGTATTTCCGGGATGTGGAGTAATTAAGAAGGGACCGGGCGGTGTAAGCTGCCCGGTTCTCGATAAGTATACTAATATGGATTAATTAGAGAAGATATGATAAAATGAGATTAGTTACAACTAACACATGGAAATGAGGTAAAATGATGGAAAAAATAGTAAAAGACTCTCTTCATAAGATATATTTCCCATATAAAGAGAGATCAAACATCAATGTTATACTGCAACAAGATACAGATACAGGGAGTGGCGAACTGACCTGCTATGATGTTGCTCCAGGTATCCAGATTACATATAATAACCTCAAGATGGATTCTTGTTATCGTCCGTTAATTCCACAGCAGGATTTTTTACAAATTGATCATTGTTTGGAAGGTTGTTATGAGTTTGAACAGGAGAAAGGAAATGTTAGTTTTCTGGGTGAAGGAGATTTATCAGTGAGCAGCCTTTGCAAAGGGAAGCAGTTATTTGTTGGTTCACGGATCCCATTGAAAAAATACCGAGGAATAACGGTATTATTGGAAATTGAAGAAGCACAGAAAACTCTTGATACGGGTTTTCAGCAGGGAGATATCTGCCTGAAGCAAATCAGGGATACCTTATGTGCGGACGGCCGTTCTCTATTGATTAAATCAAAACATGAAATTGATCATATATTCAGTGAACTATATCGAGTAGACGAAAGAATCCGGTTGCCCTATTTTTGGATTAAAGTAATTGAACTGTTACTATTTTTAAGCCTTTTGGATGCCAGTTATGTTAAGAAGCCCAAACAGTTTTCTGAGGATGTTTCTAAAGGTACACAACAGGCATATCAATACATTATAGAAAATCCCTTTTCAAAAATGACCATTTCTCAACTGGCAGAGATGGTTCATGTAGCAGAGTCCAGCATGAAGCGATGTTTCACTTCTATCGCAGGCAACTCGATAGGTACTTTTATGAAAATAAAGCGTATGGAAGCCGCTGCAGAACTGTTGGTTTCCGAACCACAACTTAGCATCTGCGAAGTAGCTGAGACTGCTGGATATGAAAATCAAAGTAAATTTTCCGCTGCTTTTAAATCGGTTATGGGTGTTACACCTTTCGCATACCGTTGCAAATCATGGTGATCCGATTGGAGTAAAAATTTACCTGCTTGGTTATAGAAGCTGCCCGTTTTACATTGTTATAATTGACAATGTACGGTGGCAATAAAAGAGAAAAGAGCCGCAGTGTTGCGGTTCTTTTTTTTAAAATCATAGGTTAGACAAATCTAACTAAAAAGGAAAGCGAGTGAAAAGGAAGTGCTGAATAAAGGTAGTCTTGGGCGTAGAATTTTGAAACGCCTCATTAGTTTTGCCGTTGTGATTTGGGGCGTCGTAACTTTATGTTTCTGCTTACAGGTGTTTACTGGAACAGATCCGGCGGAAATGATTGTGAGGAAAAACAGTATTTTTGCTACAGAAGAACAGATTCAGGCAGTGCGAGAACAGCTTGGCCTGGATGCGCCATTCCATGAAAGATATTTTGACTACATAACCGGTGTGGCAACCGGTGATCTGGGTACTGCCATTACAAATAGGCAGCCAGTGATTGAAAATATAAAAGCTGCCTTGCCAGTGACTTGTACCGTCATTGTGATGGCGATGGCATGGGTGATTTTGTTTACCGTCATCCTATCGGCGATTTCTGTAATACGGAAGAATGGTATCTTTGACAATGTAACGAGGATTGTCTGTATCATTGGAATTTGTGTGCCAAGTTTTTGGCTGGCTCTTATTCTTTTGACGGTCTTTGCAGTGAACATTCCAATCTTTAATGTCATTGCAGATGGCAGTATAAAATCCCTGATACTTCCATCAATCGCTATGGCAGTGCCTATTATCTGTATTTCGACAAGAGTGTTGCGAGCTTCTGTTTTAAATGAACTGAAAAGTGATTATGTGCTTTATGCCAGAGCCAGGGGATTTTCTAATTCACAGATTGTTTTTGAAGAAGTTTTGCGTAACGCTCTGCCTGCGGCAATCACTTTATTTGCTCAGTATTGTGCTGCATTATTTGGAACATCAGCCTTAGTGGAAAGCGTGTTCTCCATTGACGGGCTTGGAATCTATCTGATGGAATCCTGCGAAAGCATGGATGTGTATGGAATATCCGGGGCTGTTTTGGTGTGTGCAGTTCTTTTTGTTCTGTTTAATACAGCAGCTGATATTCTTTCCAGTATAATATGCCCAGCGTATAGGAGGAAACGTGTATGAAAAGAAAACCGCAAATCATCATCGGAATTGCTTTAATTGCCGTTTTTGTAATACTTGCTATTGCGGCTCCCCTATTGGCACCCAATGATCCTAATGCGACAAATCTGGCTTTAAAAAATGCTCCGCCATCTGCAGAATATCCACTGGGCTGTGACCAGATGGGAAGGTGTGAATTGTCACGTTTGATTTATGGGGCGAGATATTCTCTCGGTCTGTCCATCCCTGTTTTGATCGTTATTGCAGTCATAGCTCTCTTTGTAGGCTGTTATTCCAGCTATAAAGGCGGGATATTGGATGAAATCATGCGGCTGGTTTGTGACATTTTCATGGCTTTTCCACTAATTGTTATTGCAATGTCGTTGGTTTCTGCTGTAGATAACTCAGTTGCCAGTATTATTATTGCGATTGCTATTTCCATGGCATCGTGGTTTCTGCGGATGGCACGCTCTTATGCAAAAACAGAGTGTGGAAAAGAATATATAGAAGCCTCAAAAGTTTCTGGGGCTTCCGACTTACGCATTGTAATCCGGCATTTAATTCCAAATGTGCTTCCCCAGTTTATTGTTTACTTTACAACGGGAATTGCAACTGCAATCATGTCTGTTTCCAGCTTTGCCTTTCTGGGCGTTGGATTGATTGCAGGGACACCGGAATGGGGCGCCATGCTGGATGAAGCCAGGAGCAGCATTTACATCAATTCCAGTTTGATTATTTATCCTGGAATCTGTCTGATTATCTGCTGTGCCGGCTTCAACCTTTTAGGTGAGGGCCTGCGAGATACGATTGGAAAGGAGGACGAAATCAGTGCCACTTGAAGTCAAAGACCTTACGATTTCTCTTGCCTCCGGAGAACTTGTTGCGGAAAATATATCCTTTCAGATTGAAAAAGGAGAGATGCTTTCTATTGTAGGAAGTTCTGGAGCAGGAAAGACAACCATCTGCAAAGCAATTATGGGGCTGCTTGGCTCCGCCTATCAGGCTACAGGCCAAATTGTTTTTCAAGGAATGAATCTCCTGGACCTGACTAAAAAGGAGCGAAAGCAGGTATATGGAAAAGAAATATGTTTTATCATGCAAAATCCAATGACAGCTTTTAATCCCTCCATTCGTGTGGGAAAGCAGTTGGAAAAAACCTATCGGCTGCATCATGATTGTTTTTCCAAGATGGAAATGCACACCTTATTCGATAAAATTTTACGAAGGCTGGGTTTAGAGGATACAGACAGAATATTAAAAAGTTATCCTTTTGCCCTTTCCGGCGGTATGCTGCAACGGTTGATGATAACTGCAGCACTAATCAATGAACCGCAGATTTTAATTGCGGATGAGGCAACTACGGCTATTGATGCCTGTAATCGCATAGAATTGATGAAAGAGCTGAAACAACTTTGCACAGAGGGAATGTCGGTATTGTTTGTCACCCATGATCTGCGAGCCGCTGCCTTTTCCGATCATTTGCTGATTATGAATCATGGAAAAGTGATTGAGGCTGGAATTACGCAGGAAATTATCAAAGCACCAAAAGAAGAATATACCGCCTATCTTTTAGGGGCGTGCCGTTTAGAAAGGAGGGAGGGCGATTGATTGAAACGAGAAATCTAAGCTGCTCATTTTCAGAAGGGACCTTTTCGCAAAGCAGATTCATGGCGGTATCGCCAATCAGCGTTGCTTTTAAAAATGGAGGGCGTTATGCGATTGTTGGTGAATCCGGTTCCGGGAAAACAACGTTCGCACGGATGATTGCCGGACTGCAAAAGCCAGACGGGGGAAATGTGTATTTTGATCATAAGGCCCTATATGGCAGACGTTATAAAGTCCGGAAAGATCATTTTAAGAAAATACAGATCATCCAGCAAAATTCTGCCTCGGCTCTGGATCCAAAGATGCCTGTGGGAAAATCCATTGAAGAGCCTCTGGTTTGCTTTTTTGGTATGGATAAGGCACGGCGAAAAAAACGATGTGAAGAATTATTGTCACTTTGTAATCTGCCGGTTTCCTACTATGCACGTCTCCCATCGGAATTGTCTGGTGGCGAACAAAAACGAATTGCGATAGCCCGGGCGCTGGCTGCTAAACCGGAGTGTTTAATCTTCGATGAAGCGACAAATGGGTTTGATCTGCCTCTGCGGAAAAAGATTGTGGAAGAGATTATTGATTTGCAAAAAGAGGTTGGTTTCACTTTGATTTTCATTACCCACGACATGGAACTTGCTGTAGTGGTAGCTGATGAAATTCTTGTGATGCAAAGTTCACATCTGATTGAACAGGTAGCTTTTACCGGGGACCCTTCTGTATTTCAGCAGCCGTATAGCAAAGTGCTGTTAGAAGCCAGTGGAATTATTTAATTTGACATCCAATGAATTTGGATAAATAGAATCAAGAAAGGAAAATTATATGATGAAATTTAAACGATTAGCGGCGGCTCTGCTGTCCGCAGCGATGGTTGTTTCCCTTGTAGCGTGCTCCGGTAATGAGGAACCGGAACAGTCCGGATCCGAAGCAACAGAAAGCGAGGCTGTACATGTTAATTTGGCTGAAAGCTGGGGATTTGAATATTTCTATACGATTATCACTCCTGAAGTATCTTCCAGCCAATATGATATTACCTATTATCTTACCAGTTTCTACGACACCCTGGTAACATACAATGAAAATAATGAGCTTATTGGTTCTCTCGCTGAAGAATGGTCTATGAGTGATGATGGGTTAGTTTACACTTTCCAGATCAAAGAAGGTGTAAAGTTTTCAGATGGCTCGGACCTGACTGCTGAAGATGTGGCAAAATCATTGATGGCTGTACCTGTGAATCTCGGTCAGTATAACGGAGGATATGGACGCCTTTCTACAATTATTGAGAGTGCGGAAGCGACGGATGATTATACGGTGGAGCTTCGACTGACACAGCCCTATTACAATACTCTGAGGGAACTTTGCCTTGCCAATCCTTTTGGCATTGTTTCCAGTGAGCAGCTAAATGATGATTTAACTGCCAAGGATACATTCCGAACAGCTACATATGGAACTGGCCCGTATATGTACGAAGGTGATAATGATGGACAGATATGGAATTTTGTTCGTAATCCTAACTATTGGGGGGAAACACCGGAAGTTGATAGCTTTTCGATTAAGAACATCCCAGATAATGACGCAAAGATTCTTGCGCTGAAAAATGGTGAAGTTGATTTTATCTCCGGTATCAAAAATGTTTCTGCAGAGAGCTATGATGAAATCAACCAGACAGAAGGTTTTGGGGCCAAAATCGACGATAAGGCTCTGCAGACCTACTATGTAGGATATAACTTAAATGATACTGTTTTTGGTGATTCTGTTATACGAAAGGCTATTGCATCGGCCATTGATAAAGATGCGGTTGCAGATAATATTTATGGTGGACTGCATGACCGGGCCGACAACTTTTTCTCCACGGACCTGCCGTATTGTAACTTGGAGCTTTCACAGGTAACATTTGATATTGATGCTGCAAATCAAATGCTGGATGACGCAGGATATGTCGATACGGACGGTGACGGAATCCGGGAAAAAGATGGGGCAAACATTTCAGCTGCGTTCCTGTATCAGACAGGATCTGATTCGGATGATAACTTAGTTGTCTATATTTGCGACCAGGCACAGAAGATCGGAATTGAATTAACACCACAGTCTGCAGCTATGATGGATTGGTATGCCATGGTACAAAGCGGAGACTATGGCTTAACTGTATTCAAAACACAGGGCGGTTTTTATGATCCGGCCAACGTGATTACAAATATTAATCCGGATACTTCTATGGATCCGATTGTAATGCTGTTAGGCTCTACCCAGCCGGAACTTGCTGAACTTGTTGCTGAATTGGATTCTTCTACGGATGAAACGAGGATTCAGGAAATATATCAAACAATTTTGACGACAATCGCAGAAGATGAACTGACAACGCCTCTTGTGTATATGCATCAGCTGGCAATTAACAGCGATAAAATCACTGACTATACATTCCCGATGGATTCCAACTTTACATCTGTTCAAAACATGAAAATAAACTGATGATATATGAGAAAAAGCGGTCACGTCAGCCGCTTTTTCTTTCATAGAGAATTGTGAGCTGATTGGAGCATGAATTTATCTAATAGGTCATAGACGTAAAAGATCTAAAGGACTAATATGAAAATATCAAGTTAGTTTAAACTAATTAAATTTGTAAGGAGGGAATATATAATGAAACAAAAATCCGGAGGAATAAAACGCTTGTTAGAGTTTACGGGAAAACACCGTGGACTGCTGGCTGTCTCCCGTATTTTATCCGGCATTAGCTCAATTTTTATTTTAGGACCATTCCTTTGCGTGTATTTTGCCGCACGTGATCTAATAGGAGTATTTGCAGGTACGCCTTTAAACACAAACAGCCTTGTGCGTTGGGGAATTATGGCTTTAGTTCTGGAGCTGATTGGTCTGGCACTTTATTTTGCTGCTTTGCTCTGTTCCCATGTGGTAGCTTTTCATACAGAGAAGAATCTGAAGATGGCAGCATTGAAGCATTTAGCGAAAATGCCTATGGGTTACTTTGATGCAAACCCCAGTGGAAAACTCCGGAAAATTATTGATGACAATAGCTTTCAGACAGAAACCTTTATTGCTCATCAGCTGCCGGATCTGGTAGGAGCGCAGGTAACAATGATTGTAAGTCTGATTCTGATGCTGGTTTTTGACTGGCGTGTGGGCGTGCCATTGCTTCTTCTTTTCGGAATTGGATTCTTTTTGCAGGGATCATTAATGGGAAAGGACAGTATGAAATTCATGCAGACGTACCAGGATTCTCTGGAAACGATGAACCATGAAGCTGTGGAATATATCCGGGGCATTTCAGTTGTTAAGGTATTTGGACAGACTGTACAATCTATAACAAAATTCAATAATGCAATCAAATCTTATCGTAAATTTGCTCTTGCCTATACAATGTCCTGTAAAAAAGGAATGGTTGCGTTTAACTCAGTCATTAACTCCAGCTTTCTGGTATTAGTACCTGCGGCACTTATTATTGGTTTTGTGTCCGATGATCTGATTGGTTTTATGCAGAGTTTTCTTTTTTATGTGATTTTCTCCCCTGCATGTGCGGTAATGCTTAATAAAATAATGTATATGACCAGTTATAAGATGCAGGCTGAAGAATCCATGCGCCGTATTGATATGATTTTGACCGCACAACCGCAAACTGAGAGTACCAGCCCAAAGCGTCCAAAGAATTATGATGTTTCTTTTGACAATGTGACATTTACATATGACAATAATGACCATCCTGCAGTATCTCATTTATCTTTTATTGCCAAATCGGGGATGACAACAGCTTTAGTAGGTCACTCTGGTTCAGGAAAAAGTACCACGGCAAGTCTTATCCCACGCTTTTATGATGTACAGGAAGGCGCAGTGAAGATTGGCGGTGTGGATATTCGTGATATTCCACATATGGATCTGATGAAAATGGTGGCTTTCGTTTTCCAAGATCCTAAACTATTTAAGGACAGTCTTCTGGAGAATATTAGAGCTGGAAGACCTTCTGCTACACGGGAGGAAGTCTTACAGGCAGCACATCTTGCACAGTGTGACGATATTCTAGAGAAGTTTCCAGATGGAATTGACACTGTGGTAGGAAGTAAAGGTGTGTATCTTTCCGGCGGGGAAACTCAGCGAATCGCCATTGCGAGGGCTATATTAAAAAATGCTCCTATTGTGGTCATGGATGAGGCGACTGCCTATGCTGATCCAGAGAATGAACAACAGATCCAGAAAGCCTTCGAGGGACTGGTCAAGGGCAAAACAGTTATAATGATTGCTCATCGCCTTTCGACGATTCAGGATGCCGATTTGATACTTGTAATGAAGCAGGGAGCGTTAGTTGAAAGTGGAACCCATGACATATTGGTGCAGCAAGGAGGCGAATATGCCAAGATGTGGAGCAACTACACAAAGACTACCAAGTGGCACATTGGAAACCCAACAAGAGAATACCTGCATGACATGGTAAGTGTGTCAGAGTAAGAAAATGAGGTGAAAGTATGCTAAAACAAATGTTTGCTCTGAGCGATCAGGGATCGAAAGATTTGAATAAAGGAATTGCGGCTACCACACTTAGCAATCTGTGTCTGATTGCACCGGTCAGCCTGCTGGTTATGGTGATTTGGGAATTGTTGAATGTTATTTCGGGACAGGAAACCAGTATGCAAGAGCATGCGACGTTGTTCATAGTGGCTACAGTGCTGATGTTTATTATTGTATTTCTGACTCAATGGCTTCAGTATAATAAGACTTATACGGTTGCTTATGAAGAAAGCGCTAACCGACGGATTGTGTTGGCAGAGAAATTAAGAAAATTACCGTTATCTTTCTTCGGGCAGAGAGATCTTTCAGATTTGACAACAACAATCATGGGAGATTGTACAGCATTGGAAAGGGTATTTTCAAATGCTATTCCTCAGCTTTTTGGAACGATATTTATGTTTATTATTACAGCGATTGGTCTTTTAGTTATGGACTGGAGAATGGGGCTTTGTATCGTATTGCCGGTTCCGATAGCAGCATTCGTGGTTTTTGCGGCAAAAAAGGCCCAGTCAAATGCCGAGAGCGCAAACATGGATGCTAAAAGAGCCGCATATGACGGAGTACAGGAGTATCTGGATACCATTCAGGAATTGAAGTCTTGCTCCCGTGAAGCGGAGTATTTAGTGGGCTTAGAAAAGAAGCTGGACAACGTAGTTAAGTGCTCTTTCCGTAATGAAATTGCTCCTGGAGCAGCGACAACTACAGCTCAGTTCATTTTACGATTCGGTCTTGTAGCGGTTATGCTGGTGGGTGGTTTACTGGTTACATCAGGCTCGCTGTCAACCCCTATGTTTATTCTCTTCTTACTGTTCGCAGGCCGTATTTATGATCCTTTTACCAGTTGCTTTATGCTGATGGCTGAGGTGTTTTCCGCACTTGTCAGTGTTAAGCGGATGAAGCAGATAGATGCTACTCCGGAGCAGACTGGCACTAACGTCTGCAACAACAAGGGATATGATATTGAGTTCAAGAATGTGGTATTCTCATATAATGAGGAGCCGGTCTTGAAGGGAGTATCATTTGTTGCAAAGCAGGGAGAGGTTACGGCACTCGTGGGACCGTCCGGAAGCGGAAAATCTACAGCATCAAAACTGGCAGCACGTTTTTGGGATGCTGATTCTGGCACGATTACTCTGGGCGGTGTGGATGTCAAGACGGTGGAACCGGAAACTCTATTTAAAAATTATGCGATTGTGTTCCAGGATGTTATGCTTTTTGATGAAACGGTTATGGAAAATATTCGCCTGGGGCGTGGTGGTGCTACTGATGAAGAAGTTATAGCAGCAGCCAAAGCAGCTCAGTGTGAGGAGTTTATTCAGCGGCTGCCACAAGGATATCAGACTAATATTGGAGAAAATGGAAGCGCTTTGTCCGGCGGTGAGCGCCAGCGTATTTCCATTGCACGTGCCTTACTGAAAAATGCTCCAATCGTTTTGCTTGACGAGGCAACAGCATCTATGGATGCCGAGAGTGAAACATTAGTACAGGATGCGTTATCTGTTCTTCTCAAGGATAAAACAGTTATGGTGATTGCACACCGTATGAGAACAGTAGCCAATGCAGATAAAATCGTTGTCTTAGATGACGGTAAAGTGAGTGAAACAGGCACACCGGAAGAACTGTTACAAAAAGGTGGATTATATGCTCGTCTTGTATCTCTTCAAAATGGGCAATAAGTATTTTTATAATACAAGGTAAATGGCATGTTTTCTTTACTTGTACGTTTGGCATGGGAGGAGAATATGAAAAAAGAAAAAAATACTACGGCTTCAAGGGAAGATTACTTAGAAGCAATTCTCGTCCTGCAGCAGAAAAAAGGAATGGTGCGCTCTGTTGATGTGGCGCAGCATCTGGGTGTGAAAAAGCCCAGTGTGTGTAATGCTGTGTCAATTTTGGAGCAAGGCGGCTTCCTGGTTAAAGATGATGACCATTTCCTTCACTTAACTGAAAAAGGCCGGGAGACGGCTGAGGCAATTTATGAACGGCACTGCTATTTTAAAAACTGGCTGATTGAGGCAGGTGTAGAGGATGCCACTGCGGAACAGGAAGCCTGCAGGATTGAGCATGACATCAGTGAGCAGAGCTTTCAGAAACTGAAGAAATGGAAGGAGCTGGGACACTCTGAAGAAGCAAATGGTGATTGAATTTCCAGAGGAACGGCTGTCGGAGATCTGCTGTATCAAGAGAAAACTCCAGACTCTGGAGGGTGTGAAGATCTACATGGAGCCGCAGCAGATCCGATATCCGGGATTTTTCCTGGATACGCTCCAGCGTAAGGTCATGGTGGAGGAAAAGGAGGTATTGCTGACTGCCAGGGAATTTGATGTCCTCGCAGTCATGGCCAGACATCCGGGACGTGTGTATACCTATGCTCAGATCTGTCGTATGATCTATGGAGAAACGGATGTAGGGGAAGAAATGTACAGCAGTGCCTACTGTCTGATCAGCGGCCTGCGGAAGAAGCTGGAGAAGGAACCACGGCACCCCCGGTATCTTGATACCGTATATGGTGTCGGGTATCGGTTTGAGATTGCATAAATAATAATCGTTATAACCATCAAGGGGCGCTGCTTTTTACACAGCGTCCCTTGAGTTCATTCATAAGATATTTACAACATTTTTATTCTGGGAACGGCAAAGTCGGGCGATAGTAGCCATCCACATGAAGAGGAAGGACTACCGATCCGGCTTCGATTTTTTTAATCTGAACGTCATGGGAATAGCCCAGGACAACGCAGCCACATGAAACGTTTTCAATGCCTGATCGACCAGATGCCCGGTCAACGATTGTTTGTCCGCCCATTGTTCCAATCCGTGCATTCCCATTCAGGCGCAGAATATGGGCGTTGTCCAACATATTATGTATATGGCTGTTTTCATATACACTACGAATAAGCGAAATGCCTTTCATCTTATGGACGACTGCATTTCCACACAATTCACAGATTATGGAATGGTCAGCCAGATTTTGAATCTGAACGTTTCCACAAGCATATCGAATCAAAGAGTTCCCTGTGATCAACTCTGCCTGAGCGTGATCAGACATAGAATTTATGACAGAATCAAAACAATAGATTTCTGCATCTCCACAAACGTTCGTTACGTTACAGTGATACAAAATATGCTTACCGCTGCTGATCATCTTGATTGTCTCATTTGTCCGTAAGTATTTTTTCTGCCAATCCTCCAGTGCGGCAATTATTCTTTGTTGGATAGGTTTGTTCTTCCGTAAAGGTCTGTCAAGCCAGGAATCAGCAGAGAACATTGAAAAATCGATTTTCTGGTGCTTTGGACTGATCCACCATTCCCAACAAGATTGATATAATGTGATAATTATGGGAAAGGTGCCCTCCTTGATATATCCGGACTCGGTTTTGGCTGCCAGAATATCCTGTACCCCTTTATCCCCTCTAGCTGTCGCATAACCTTCATTTTCAAATAGTACAATTCTAAAATCCATTCTTTTCTCCTTTCTTGTGGGTGTTCCTCCGGAAATTTAATTCAATCCTCCTCTCCTGCTTTCAGGCATAAAAAAAGAGAATGATGCCGGGTGCTCATTCTCAAACTTCGTACAGAAATCTCTGCAAAATAAAAAAAGCCAGAAGGTACTGCCCTGGTGGCAGAATATCCCTCTGACTGATTACAAACCTAAACAGCATATCCTTTTCCGGATAAACACAAATAATGATTACAAAGTAAGTATATTACCATATATGGTATGTGTCAAACAAAAATACAACAAAATATAGTTTGGTTCGGATTTTTTCAATAAAAGTTGCTATTTACGCATCCCATACGTATGAAATAAGTAACAGAGCCATATGAAGCGTTAAGGGAAGTTTTAGTAGAACAAACAGAAAATCATCCACTCTGCGAAAATGCAGCCCTATTATTCTTATGAAAAGTAAAAATACAGGAGGAAATTACTATGGTAAAGAAAAAAGGCGTTTTATGCTATGACCGGGAATCTGGGAGGTATGACATCTACTTTGGAAACGGAAGCTATTACGGCGGTCTGCATTGTGGGGACTGCTTTGATGTGGAGATGGATGGAGACTGGGTGCCGGTTCGGATTGAAATGGATGATGATTGGTATCTTGTGGGAGTTCCGAAGATCCGGCTGGACGGCCTGACAGTCCGGGCGGATTGGTACGAATAATCTTGTCAGGAGGGCGAACATGAAAAAGGAATGGGTGAAACCTGAGATCAAGTTTATCACGGATCCGGATATTATCCTGGGATGCCTCTATGAAGTGTATGGACAGGAACAGAAGTCTGTATTGGCTGGGAAGAATATCCGGCATACGATGATCTTCCCTTTTCTCCGGATGCTGGCAAATAACACACAGGGAGATGTCAGGAATTTGGAAGCTCTGCATCAGCGGCTCTGGAAGATATATGAAAAAGAACCGGAAAAGCAGGGGTTTGTACAGCAGGGAGAGAAAATCCTGGAAGCTGTCAGGAAAGGAGAAGATGGTGGATGATTTCCTATGAAAAAGCAAAAATGGGGAAGCAGCTGATGAAACAATTCATTGCGGAAGGGGAACTGGAAAAAGCAGCGTTAATCGGGTTGATGTACCAGATGCCGATTCGGATAGGGGATGCGATAAAGCTGCGGAAAAGTGACCTTTCCGGGAGGAATGTTTTAAAGATCTCTGCCAAATATGGAAAACCTTATACGAACCGGCATGGCAATCCTTATCGGATCACCAGACAGCTGAGGAGTCTTCTAAATTCTATCAACAGGGACTCTGATTTCATCTTCACACGGAAGAAGGAGTATTATATACATTTATTCCACATATATTGGGGGTATTATCATCTAAATGACTTCCGGTGTGAATATTTGAGGAACGAAGAACTGCTTGAATGTCAGAGACGGAAGAAACAGTCCAAACCAGCCCAGCGCTTCACCGTTGAGATAAAGGACGGGAAGCTGATTTTCAAAAGGGTGAGCGGCACCTAAGCTGCCCCCTGAAATCATCCAGATCGGACAGCGGAAAAAATCTGCTGTCCTTTTTGCGTTTTTATGCTGTGAAACGTATGGAATATATATAGGAAGCGTGTCAGAACCGTGCCATTTTCTGAACGCAACATAATAGCAATTATGTTGTGTTGGAGGCATGAAAGACAGAAGAAATCCTATCTGGACGCAACATAATTACGCAAATCTCACGGAGAAGTGAGCGCAACATAATCGCAGAGAGGAAGGAAAACCGTGGCATTACTGGATGATTATAAAAAGTTCCTGAGAGGACAGGGCAAGTCAGAGAATACCATTAAGACCTATAGCGGTCATGTAAATGAATATTACCGGTGGTATATGGATACCTTCGGGGAGGCGCCGACGCTGCTTTACCATACCAACATTTTGGATTTTCGGTCATACCTGCAGAACATTAAGAAACTGAAGTTTAAAAGCATTGATACGAAACTGTCCTCTCTGACCAGCTTTAATGAGTTCCTGGTGCAGATTGGAGTTCAGAAAGATCTGGTCATCACGGCAGAGGACCGGCTGAAATTCCAGCAGGAAATTGCAAGCCCGGCGGAAATAGAAAAGAAAGATGTGGAGGCGTTTCTCCAGAAGGTACTTGTGGATACTGGAAAGAGAAACTATGCGATTGCGGTGATCCTTGCATATGCCGGCCTGCGTGTCAGCGAGTGTATCAGTATTGGCCTGACAGATATTGATTTTCAGGCAAGGGAACTGCTGGTGACTGGAAAAGGCAATAAGCAGCGGATCGTGTTCATCAATGACAAGATCATCCATGCAGTCCGGGAGTATCTGAAGGTAAGAAACTCTCAGTCTGAGTACCTGTTTGTCAGCAGGAATGGCGGAAAGCTCCACCGCAGCAGTGTGAGCCGTTTTTTCAATCAGTGTTCGGACCGGATTACACCGCACTCGCTCCGGCATTACTTCTGCTCTCATGCCCTGGAGATGGGATATACAATTGCGGAAGTCGCAAATCAGGCCGGACATGCCAGCGAGCGGACCACGCTGATCTATACCAATACGAGCCGGGAACAGATGAAGGAGAAATCGAACCTGTTGTAAGTAACTATAAGAATATAATTGTCCTTGTATAAACAGACAATAAGTTGATTATAATAAAAGTATGAGGTATAATAATGACAAAACTAACGAAGGACGTGGATTGTATGGAGATGATAAGACGAAATTTGTATCTGGATAAGATACGTCCATTCATTGACCAGGATCTGATCAAAGTATTGATTGGCCTTAGAAGAAGCGGAAAGACCATCCTGCTTTCGCAGATCCGGGATGTTCTTTTGGAGCGTGGAGTGCCAAGGGAAAATATCATAGAGATCAATTTTGAGTCCCGGCGGTTTAAAAAGCTAGAGGATGCTGATCACTTCTATCGGTATGTCACGGAACGGGCAGAGCAGGTGGACGGCAAAGTATATCTTTTTTTTGACGAGATCCAGCATGTAAAAGAGTGGCACTCAGTTATCCCTTCCTTCCGGATTGATTTTGACTGTGATATCTATGTGACCGGTTCTAACAGCAAATTGCTGTCCGGTGAACTGGCAACAAATATGGCAGGAAGATATGTTTCTTTTCATGTGTATCCTTTTGTGTTGTCTGAGATACAGGAATTTTATGAGATCAATGGGCTTCCTTATACCAGAGAACAGCTTTTTACGGATTATCTAAAATATGGCGGCCTTCCGATGCGCCTGGTGCTGCCGGATGAACATTCCGTCCGCACCTATCTGGAGGATGTTTATGATTCTGTCGTGATGAAAGATATTCTCTCCAGATATGCCATCCGCAATGAGAGTCTTTTGCGAAAGCTGCTGGAATTTCTGCTGGACAATATTGGGAACCCGTTCTCGGCAAGATCCATCTGCCGGGCGCTGACCACAGGCGGGCAGTCAACAACGGTGGACACGGTACTTAATTATATTGATAAGCTGCAGGCAGGTATGATTCTTTCAAAAGCGGAAAGATATGATATTAAGGGGAAAAACATCCTGGCTTCAACAGAAAAGTATTATGCGGGTGATATTGGGCTTCGCAATGTGAGCAAAGCAAGCGAACAGATTGATACAAGCAAATTGTTTGAGAACGTGGTGTATCTGGAAATGTTAAGCCGGGGATATGACGTGAAAGTAGGCAAGCTGGATACTCAGGAAATTGACTTCGTATGTTACAAAGGACAGAAGAAACTCTATATCCAGGTGGCCTATGTATTGTCAGAGGATTGCATTGCAAGAGAATTTGGCAATCTGGAGAAGATAGATGACAATTATCCGAAATATGTGATCAGCAGCGACATCGTAGATATGAGCAGGAATGGAATTGTTCATTATAATATCATTGACTTTCTGCTGGATGAAAAGGACATATAAGTCAGCGAAAAGGAGCCGTCCAAAGTGGGCGGCTCCAATTAATATCCCGTTTGTTTATACATATAATTAATCTTTGACTATTTTGTTTCATTATTTCAGAGGTATAGTCAAATAAAATGTGGCCCCGCCACCAGCCGTATCTTCAAATCCTATTT
Organism: Ruminococcus turbiniformis; assembly: GCF_020687545.1. Classification (GTDB taxonomy): domain Bacteria; phylum Bacillota; class Clostridia; order Lachnospirales; family Lachnospiraceae; genus Mediterraneibacter; species Mediterraneibacter turbiniformis. The sequence continues at coordinate 60,899 of NZ_JAJEQX010000022.1, forward strand.
TGCCTCCAAGTATTCTTGAGAGTTCTTTCGCAATACTTAATCCCAGGCCAAAATGAGATTTATCTGTTCGTGATTTATCTGCACAGTAAAAACGGTTAAATATAAAAGGTTTGTCTTCTTCAGCCACTCCGCACCCATGATCAACAACATAAAAGGTCAATTCTTTAGAAGTCTGTTTTGTTCGTATCTCAATGGTGCTGTTTTCTGGTGAATAGTAGACTGCATTATCAAGATAGATACTTAAGATCTGGAACAGTCGTTCCCGGTCTGTATAGAGTACAGGGTAGCTTTCTTCACTAATATCAAGTTTTAAGAAGATGAATTTACGGATACATACTGGCTCAAACGCTTCATACAGTGTAATCAATAGTGTATCAATATTTACATCATTCTTCTGGATGGTCCATTTATCAGCATCAGAAGACGCAAGGAGAAGCATATCTCTTACGAGCTTAGACATTCTGCTACATTCTGAGTCAATCGTTTTCAAGCAGGTTTGTGCCTGGGGGTCTTGTATTTCTGTATTATGGACTGCTTCAACATTTGCCATGATAACAGCCAGCGGTGATTTTAATTCGTGTGAAGCAGCGGCAACAAAATTTTTCTGGCTCTGCAGGATCTGCTCAGTTGGCTCAAAGGCTTTTCGCAGGAGAAACCTGCTGATAAAGAGGATGCTGATCAGGGAAACGATCCAAATAGATAAATACTTTGGCGCTTCCCGTAACAGCAGGTCTACAATAGATGTCCGCTCATAGAATAAAGCTAATGTATAAACTGTTCCCGCTTTCGTGCTGACTGTAGCCGGGATAGCATAATAGTGGTCATGATCTGCTCCATCCATTTCTATAAATCCGCCCTGTTCCGTTACCGTCTGAAATTTCTGACTGTCCGCTGCGCTTTCCGTGGAAATGCTGTTACTTATTTTTTTGAAGAGATTGGCAAAGTCAGTAGCGGTATCAGGAATACTTTGATATAGCACCTTTCCTTCAGAATCTTCTAAAATGCTGTAAACATTTGTCCCACTTTCATAGTTTGAGAGAACCGCTTGCGGGTTAGAAGTATCGTCCTCCAACTGATAGATGATTAGGGAAGTCATACGTTGAATATAGGATATATCAGCAAGCTGCTGTGACTGATACATATTCCAGAGGGAAAAACACAGGATCAAAGTAATGATGACCATTAGGATTCCTGCTAAAAACAGATGTAGTCGGTTGGATAATTGTTTAAGCATGTGTGTTCTCCAATCTGTAGCCTGTAGCATATACCGTTTTAATGATACAGGAGCTTTTAAGCTCTTTCAGCCTTTTTCTTAGAAAGGAAATATAATTATCAATATTTCCAGGAGTAATATCCGAGTCAGTTCCCCAGACCTTTAAAACAAGCTGTTCTTTTGTAAAAAGGGTTTCCGGCTGTTTCATAAATGTATACAGAAGCTCCGCCTCTTTTCCTGTCAGGTCTAATTTTTGCTCATGGCAGGTCAATTCCCTTATTTCTCTGTCAAACTGCAGATCCCCGTAAGTTAATATTACATCGTCATGGATCTCTTTGGAGCGCCTGGTTAATGCCCTTATCCGGGCAAGTAACTCCCGGATATGAAACGGCTTAACCAGATAATCGTCCGCTCCGCCGTCCAGACCATCGATCCGGTCATCGAGGGCAGACATACCGGTAATAATAATAACCGGAATCTGTATGTCCTTTCTTCGCATCGCCTTGATTATTGTCAGTCCATCTATAATGGGGAGCATCCGGTCAACAAGGGCAAGGTCATAGCCATAATCTTTATTGAGTGCGTAAAGCATGGCTGTTTCCCCGTCATTACAGCAGTCTACGGTATGCCCGCTTTTGGATAATTCTTTCTGTATCAGATCGCATAGATCCAGGTCATCCTCCAGAAGCAATATTTTCATAATCCATTCATCCTTTTTTAGTTCATATCATCAGTATAACAAGTATAGCAAAGAAATCCTCTAAAAGTTCTCTAAAAACTGAGGTCGATTTCTTTATTTCTTAGATGAGTTTTACAGAAGTTTTTTTGTATGATAGGCCCATAAAACAGAAAGGAGCTATGTCAAATGAAACATATGAAATTAGTAATGGTAACTGGAGTCTTGATTTTTGCACTCTCACTGGCAGGCTGTGGAAATTCCAAAGGGGAACAGGCCGCAGATAGTGGGACATCTGTGAACAGTCAGAGTGAGAATCAAGCTGGTGACACAGGAGCATCGGACGATGGCGGCGAAAACTCAACAAATCTGGACAATTTGGTAGAGACAGCTAGTTTAAGAGGCAGCGTAGCTGATTTTCAGGATGGAAGTTTTCAGGTCGTTCCCGATCAGGATGATGGGCAGATAGCAAAATCAGCGGCAGAGGGAATGGAAAGCGGCATGGAAAGCACTACGGTTTCTTATGGAGAAGATTGTACCTTCCAGATTGCCAACATCAACAGTTCCACCGGCGCAGTGGAATTAGAAGCGGCTACGGCTTCCGATGTAAAAAAATCTACGTCTGTTTATGTTTATGGAGAAACACAGGATGATGGGGAAATCCATGCTACAAAAGTGCTGATTACCCGGTTTAATTAACAGGAGGGATAGATCGATGCCTTTTTATAAGAGAGGCTTCCTTTATCTGATGCGGAAACGCGGAAAGTCGGTGCTGCTGCTGTTGATTTTCCTTTTTGTCAACAGCATGATCCTCAGTACAAACATGATTTTACACGCAACAGAAAGCACAGAGGCTGCCATGCAGGAAAAAGCAGGAGCAAAAGTGGTATGTGAAATTTCAGACACCGCAAATCCGATTACAGACAAAGAAGCCGAAATGATTAAAAATTTAGCGGAGGTAACGTCCATCAATCGAATGGGGCAGCAATCCGCATATTTAACAGATCTTGCGCCTGTGACCGCAAGCGCTTCCACAGAACCGGACAACTTGAAAGTCAGCCTGCTATCCTCTGATGATATGGATACAGACAGTCCCTTTGCGGATCAGTCTTATCGGCTGACAGACGGTGAACTGGTCAAGCCGGAAACCAAATATGGCGCCGTCATTAATGCGGGATTTGCAGAATACAATGGTTTGCAGATTGGCGATACACTTTCTTTTGAAACAGAAAACGGAAAAGCTGTTACCGTGGAAGTGATTGGGGAATATCTTACTGGCAATGAAAGCCAGCAGGAAAACAATACACTTGCCGTCTATCGGATGGAAAATCAGATTTATATAGATAATACGGCATATTTAGAATTATTTGACGGCAGCGGATTTTATAAAGTATCGGCATATACCGGTCAGCCGGAGCTTTTAGATCCATTGGCAGAGAGCATACAGGGCATTTTGCAGGATAAAGCGGACATTACCACGTCGGATGCCCTGTATCAGCAGATGAAAGCTCCATTAACACAAATAACAAGGGTGGTATCACTGATGCGTTTGCTTACCTTTTTCGCCGGCACGGTGATTGTCTCCCTACTGCTTTGTATGTGGATGCGGAGCAGACAAAAGGAAATGGCTGTATTTATCAGCTTGGGCGAACAGAAAGCCACTATCTTTTTGCAGGCTCTTTTGGAAGCGGCAGCCGTGTTTCTCATTGCCCTGCTTTGCTCCTGCGGTCTAGGTTCGCTGGCTGCAGGAAGCCTTACAGAACTGTTGCTGTCTTCTGTGGAAACAGGCGTTTCTCTGCAGGTTTCCTTACAATTTACCGATATCGCATTGCTATTGGGAATTGGCAGCGGAGTGGTTGTAATTGCTGTATTGCTGTCTTTGCTGCCAGTAATCCGTGCAAATCCGAAAGATATTCTGTCACGAATGGAGGGATAATACGATGAACTTATTGCAACGGGCAATTCGTTCCTGTTTTAGAAAGCCGGTTAAAAGTCTGCTGCTTCTGCTTGTAGTTTGTATCATCAGTCTGCTTTTCCTGTCTGGTATGGCAAGCCGTTCTGCAAACATTGCTACGAAAGACAGTACACGGCAGGCCATCGGCGCAGGATTTTTACTGGAATATAATCCAGAGAGCAGAAGCCAACGATTGGAAGAAGCCAGTCAAAAAATATTAGAACGCAATCCGGATGGTCAGGGAAGTTATGGTGGAGTCCATTTGAAAAACGTGACTGTCATGGGTTCCGAAAACCTGATGGTAACGACGGATCATTCCTTTGAGTCATTAAAAGCTGATGATATTGAAAAGATTGCTGCTGTGGAGGGAATCGCCGACTATAATATAACCACGGTTCCTACTGCGGTAAAACAGGCAAATTTTGAACGGATTGAGGATGCCGATGCAGACCAGACCAATGATTTTCAGGGTGTAGCCTTGATTGGTAATCGGGATATGTCAATGGACGCCAATGTCCTCAGCGGCAATGTTACCATCCTGGAGGGACGGATGACGACAAAGGATGATACAAATGTTTGTGTCATTTCCGAAGAACTGGCAGAAAAAAACCAGCTAAAGGTCGGCGACCATCTGCAATTTCATTCAGTAAAAGCGGAGGAACCCGTGCAAGAGGCAACGATTGTAGGAATCTATCAGGTAAAAGAACAGATGAAACCTTATATGTCCGGTGATACTTACCGCTCTGAAAATGTTATTTTCACGGATTTACATTTTCCTGAGAAGGTGGAGCAGGATGATCCGCTGTATGAAAAGGCTTATTTTAAAGTGGCAAATGTGGATGATTACGATGCGGTAAAGGAGGCCATCAAGAAAACGGATATTAACTGGCAATGGTATGATTTGATCGACAACAACGGAAATCTTGACACAATGGCTTCCAACTTCAATGATTTGGAAAAAATCAGTAACACGCTGCTTCTGGTCGTGACCGGAGCAAGCTTTGTGATCCTGTTTTTGATTTTTATTTTCTGGATCAGGAACAGAACAAATGAGATTGGCATACTTCTGTCCATTGGAATTGCAAAGGGAAAAATATTTTTGCAGATTTTAACCGAAGCTGTTCTGATCGGCGTTTTGGCGCTTGCACTTTCGTTCCTGATTGCTCCGGCAGTTTCCAATGCCGCTGCTGATTATCTGGTGGGTCAGCAGGCACAACAGGCCGAATTGCAGGATGAAATGGATACGGGCAAAGTTGCCACCGATTATCAGGCGCCGGAACTTACCGTCACGGATGTAGAAACAGAGATTACCTCTACTATGCTGCTTGCAGATAGTCTTAGCGTAGGTGTCTTGATTGTTTTATCTACAGGTGCGGCAAGCGTCCTGATTTTCCGCAAGAACCCGAAAGATATTTTAAGCGAAATGAGTTAGGAGGAATGGAAATGATTTTAGAGGCGAAAAATGTCTTATATTCTTATAAATCGAAGCGGGATAAAATAATTCTAAAAAATGTATCTGCCACTTTTGAGGAAGCTACGTTCTATGCGATTGTCGGTTCCAGTGGTTCAGGAAAAACCACATTTCTTTCCCTTTTAGCGGGCTTGGATAACCCGGTATCAGGAACCATTCTTTATAATGGAGAGAATATTCGTAAAAAGGGGCTGAATTATCACCGGAGGCACGATATCTCTCTTGTTTTTCAGAACTACAACCTGATCGATTATTTGACAACGGAAGAAAATGTGAAGCTAGGTGGAAAGAAAGATGCAGAGAAGCTATTACAGGAAGTCAGTATTCCAAGGGAAGACTGGAAGCGGAATGTGCTGCAGCTTTCCGGTGGCCAGCAGCAGCGTGTGGCGATTGCCCGTGCTTTGGCAAGTGAAGCCAAGGTGCTCTTAGCGGATGAACCCACTGGAAATTTGGACGAGGATACGGCAGGGGAAATTATTGAATTGCTAAAGAAAACTGCACACGAATTGGGAAAAAGTGTAATTGTGGTAACTCATAGTAAACTACTTGCAGAAGAGGCAGATAAAATTTATGAAATAAAGAATGGCAAATTGTGTACAGAGTAAGGGCTGCAATCTATATGAACCCGTTAGAAAAAGTTATTTGATTGGAGATGGGAATATAGGATATATTTTACTCGCAGAATTTGATGATACAGAAAAGGCTATTTTAAATGAAATTATGGCTGTATTAAAAAGATATTCTGCTAAGTATAAATGTGAGGAAGAGAACATAAGAAAGATCGTTTTTCGTGGGCTTGTTATTTATCCAGATCAGCGGAGGATATTAGCAGCGGAGAATGAAGTATTTCTATCACATTATGAGTTTGATATCTTACTGCTTCTTGTAAATCATCCAGGCTGGGTATTTACCAAAGAACAGATCTATGAAGCAGTCTGGGATGACATCCCTGTAAGTGTGGATGCCAAGGTTGAGTGTATGATTTACAGCATCCGGAAGAAGTTTCGGGAGTATACTGACAGGCAATACATTCGGACTGTCTGGGGTGTAGGCTACAAATTCGATCCGGAAACATAGAAAGGAGCCGTCCGTGAGGGCGGCTCCAAGTCATTTGTTATTTGCTTTTCTTCTTTGGGCACCATGCCGGAGAGGTCTTTATCGGAACCTCATCGGACCAGGCCTTTCCATAATCCAGGAATCCTGGATCTTTCGACATTCTGTGTTCCTGAAAATAATCTAAAATATAATGCTAATCCGGATGTTTACAGCGAAAAGATGCCCGACTGTTTCCATACGGGCGTAAGGATTTGCAAAATTCACATTCACTGCACTTAATTTTTTCTTTCATAACTTATCACCTCATAATTTTCTTTTTGTTATTAGCATACATGAGAGCTTCCGCCACGCTAATCTGAAATGTCTCTTCAAACCAGTGCCAGATTTCTTCCCGGTGTGTTCCGGATGAAAATCCGTGCCAGGCTTGCTCAATACATTCTGTTTCCGGGTTCATAGTGATGTCTCCAAATTCCGTCCAGAGACGCCGGATGCTGTCCGGCAGGTACAGGATGGTAAGGGTAAAGCAAGACTCGGAAAACAGAGGCATAAGGATCTGGCTGTAGACCGTTTCCCAGTCACCGCCTGCAAGCCCGCATCCCAGATAACCGGGAATGGCAATCTGCGATAATTCCCGCTGTGCTGCCAGGAACATCATGGCAGTCAGGCTCTGTCTCAGTGCTGCATAATCGGTATCTAATCTTCTGCCTGTGGGAATATTCTCGGCAAACAGATGTGCCACATAGCGCAGCGAATCCTTCTGCTGCGTCAGATAACAGGCGCCAAGAAGGGCTTCCCTGTTCTTTTTGCAGAGCTGCTGATATTCCCGATACTGGCCTGCAGTTAAGAGATTTTCCCGGATCTGTCTGGCGATACCGGCTCCCATGACACCCTGGCAGTTGACCTGGTGGGCGATCATCGGGGCATCTGCCTGGAGCAGATTTCCTTTTCTTTCTTTGATCATAGCTTTTCCTCCCATCTTTCTTAAAGATATTCATAGGTTATATTCTGGCTCTGGCACCATTCTTCCACCAGCTTCAGGTTTAGTGGGCTGTGCGCCGGGTGCCGGGAGATCCAAACCGAAGGTTTAGGGCTGTGATACCATAAATTTTCCGGAGCTGGCCCTAGCGTGTCCTCAAACAGAAGGACAACTGGACGTTCCAGAAATTCTCTCTGCCGAGCAGGTATCCCTTCCTTCTCCCGGTAACGGAGCCGGTAGCCGAGTTGGCACTGACTGTATTTGCAGCGCTGGAGCTGAACCTGGATACAAGGATGAATAGAAATTCCGCTGTTATCCATATAGGCCAGATAACCGGACTTGGACCGGCTGACCTGCTCATAAGAGATATAATCATGATTCTGGACGGGCAGCATGGTGCGTTCTTTCTGAAATGATATTTGAGGAAAGCCAAACGTATCACAGAAATAGAAGTGGCTTTCTCCCGATGAGTCCTGTACTTCCACAATGTCAGAGACTGACATGGAATGTCCGGTAAAACCAATCTTTTCCAGATAGCGGGTATCCGCTTCATCTTTGCGGTTAAAAATCCGGTAGATTTCTTCCAGCGTGGTGACTTCAGTCTCTCCGTAGAATACAGACTCATAAATTTCCGCGGGCGGTGATGGATATCCGGCTTTTTGAAAATAGGAAAGCGGCATAAACATCAGCCTGTGCTGATCCAATTCCGGGATGATCTGATAGATCGTAATTTTCATAAGGCATCGTTCTCCTTTGCTAAAGAAGGACCTCCCTGGCCGGAAGATCCTTCGTAATCATTATGGTTATTCGTTACACATTGCTTTTTCGTATGTGAGGAGCTGCTCCCAGGTCAGCCATTCCGGCTTTCCGTCTGCAGGAAGCTCCTCCCATAATTCTTTCATACGGTCAATATGATGCTGCGGATCATTCCTGGATAAGATGGTAACACTCCGGTTCCCATAGCCGAGAAAATATTCACAGTCACTCTGCATCCGGCTTAACAGCATATACTGGAACTCATACGGATTTCTCCGGAATGGTTCCGGATCAAAGATATGTTCCTGTCGGATTGGAGATACTGGTTCCCCATCCATGTCATTGCCTGTAACAGAATATAAGTCTGGATTTTCGGAATGTCCCAGGTTAAGGTCCTTCCATAAGCGGCTATACTGATCCTGGTATGTTGGACAGGAAAAATCATCTATGCCGATGAATTTCAGCGTTAAGACCGTCTGCTTCTTTTCTTCCATGGTTCATTCACCCCTTCATGCAATTTCATTTTCCATTTCCAAACTCCATTTCAGCTTTTCACGTACATCCATCAGGATAAGCCCTAACTGATTTTCTCCGTTGCCGTTGACCTTGCCCCAGAAGTAGTCGCCCCAGGTATTGCCTTCTATGAGAAGGCTGTTTCCTGTGGCAAGCAGGGCATCCCGCAGCTCCGGGTTCTGCATAAATTTGCACATACAGATTTCATACATCAGGGAAATCTTTACCTTGTCCCAGTCCGGGCGCAACGTGAGTTTCTTTCCCCGCTTTTTGGCTTCTGCCGGGTTATGCAGGCGGAAAATAGAGAATTGCTGCTGCTCTTTCGCACAGCTGGTCTTCTGTGCCTGGAAAGCGGCTTCATTATTGGCGTAGGTCTGGCCCATATAGGTGACAGGAGCCGGATAAAAATTGCTGAGAAATGTGTATTTCCCTGTAAAAGAGGAGATAACATTCCTGTGAGTTTGTTTATGGATAGTTTCTTTCGGTTGATAATTAGATTTCATGCACATTCCTTTCCGCACAAAAAAAGGAACCGCCTATCCTATAGGTAGTTCCCTTCTTAAACATAGTGCTTCAATATTCAGTTTGTCTGTAATTCTTTTTGTTCCTGTTCTTCATAGAACCGGTCTGCAATATAGCCCGCTGACTCCGCCCAAAGCGTATTCTCGGTATTCTGCAGAGCCTGATACGTCTTGGAATGGTAAAAGGCTCCAGCGGCATCCTGGAAAGAAAGATGGCTCCTTTCCTTGATGATGTCGATCACGTCCCGGATCTGGATACACAGGTTCATCGTGATATCTTTGTTATTGAAAAAATATTTTCCATCCATAGCTTACGAAACCTCCCTTCGGGATTCCAGTGTCAGGTGTTCCGGGGCAAGGGGCGTATGGAAAATCGGATTGAATACTCATACTCATCATTGCCTCCATTTGCCCCTATTGTACCAAGCCGCTAGTGCGGCGGCTAGCCCTAAGTACATGAAACCACAACTTTTTCAAAAAAAAGTAGCAGTTTTTGAATATATGTTGTATTGTTGAGTTACCACACACACCAATCAACCTATA
>NZ_JAJEQX010000023.1 GCF_020687545.1 Ruminococcus turbiniformis
CGGTCCTTTCTGGATGAGCTGTTACCGTGGTCACCAAATCTACCGGACGGGATTCGAAAGAATTGATAACCAGGGCTGCCGTGAGGCGGCTCTTAATTTTGGGAGGTACTCGCTATTGTGCGTGTACAATTATTCTCCTTTGTTCATTGGTAGTCTTATATCATTTATTACTATTTGAAAACAGATTTTTCACTTCAATTATAGATAACCCCGAACTAGACACCACATTGCTTTATTTAGCAACCATATTTCTTTTTCTTTGCTTCAAGCTCTCGGAACAAGAAATCATTAATCTCCTTTGGATACTCATGGGCTTTATGCAAGCCGTGATGAGAATTAATCTCAATGATTTTAAATCCATCTTCAGTAATAGCAATATCAAATCCAAGCCACTTGAGCTGTGGTAAGTAATTGCTAATGTTTAATAGTTCGTTGATCACAATACTCCAATTTGGTAAATAGCCTTCTAACTCAACCCCACTGTCCGGATGAACTTTAACATCAGTATATACATGATCAATTAATACTTGGCCATCATAAAAATGACCTGTTTTCACATCAACTTTACATACCATACCACCTTGAGCAACATTATCAACCGAACCAGATTTCTTGGTACCTATTCTCCAAAACGCAAATGGAATTATCGGATCATTTCCATGTTCATTTATTAAAGTTACTCTCACTGTGTTTACCGCATTTGGATTAATCTTTGCAAGTTCTGAATGCATAATCACATATTCCGTGATAATATAATCATCAAGTCCACTTATCAACTCAGACAACTCTTTTCGGCTATATCGTTGACTATTCGCGAAATAATCATTTCCATCAAAAGTGATTTTATAAAACCCAATACCATACGTCCCTGCTGCCTGTTTCACCGCCAAAACCTTATCGCGTTCAAGAAGTTGAAGCACTCCTTCGATGTTTTCGCATAAGTCTTTTGGACAATCCATCAATTTCATAATCCCGCGGTCTTTTAAAATATGGAAATAATATTTAGGCATAAATTTGTCAAACGGCGCAAGAATATACTTTGTTGTAAGCTTATTATCGATAAAAACACTATATGAATTATTTATTGAATACAAATAGAAGTAATCTCTATCACTAATGATGCTTTTATAATTATTTTCATTAAGGCCATACTGTCTAATGCGCCAAGGATTGAATCCCCTCTTAAAGGCCCAATCTTTTTCTTTTTTAGGAAGGTTTGCTTTCTTATAGGCTTCCTTCATTTCATGTCGATAAAATTCTGCATAGTATCTACTATAGCCTTTTTTTCGATTAAATAAATAAAATAACAAGTCACTCAATCTACGACTTATTCTTTTTAGTTTGTTCATTCTTTGCCCTTCTTCCCAAACAATTGTTTGATAATATCTTGCGCATCATTAAAGGCTTCAATTTTAAATAAAATTGATAATCCAATATATACAATACAACCAACAACAATCTGAATTACCATTGTTAATAAAGAATCCCATTTAAAAAACGAAATAATGCTACATACTAAGAACATAATAATAGCGATGAAAAAATTCCCAGAAATATCTTTAATCTGTTCTCTAACAGGATAATCAATGATTTGTTTGTTGGGATATAAGTTAATGTACGTTGAAATTAGTGTTGTAACTAAATAAGAGAGAGCCATTAATTTTACGCTTATAAAGATTGTCATAAGCATTGCGGTCAAACCTATAACTTTTTTAATAATCTCCAATTTTAAAAAAACATCACTTCTACCCATTGCTTTAATCGCATTTAGATTAGCTGTCTGTATTGGTAAAAAAAGGTAAACAAAACAAAATACACGGAAATAGAAAACGCAAGGTAGCCATTTCTCTGTCAGAAGGATTATGACCAACGGTTCTGAAATTACCGCCAATCCCATGATGCATGGAAACAAAATATATGTACTAATTTTAATTGCCTTCTTGGTCATCGCTTTGACGCGCTGCACTGAATCTTGTTCCATCGAAAAACATGGAAAGAGTATGCTGTCGAATGAAGTATTAATATTCGAGATAAAAAAATTAGGAAAAGAATCACCTTTCGTATAATACGCTAAATCAGCTGCTGAGTATCTCAACCCAATAATGAGCTGTCTTATTTTTGAATAGACCGTATTAAGCAAAGACGCTACTAATAGTTTCCATCCGTATGAAAATAGCACTTTTAAGCGCTCAATTGAAAACATTCTTTTAGGACGCCATTTTACTGTAATCCAAAGAATAATCGTATCCACGGTTACATTAAATATTTGTTGCGCAACTAAAGCCCATACACCAAACCCCATGTACGCCATTGAAATCCCAATTATTGCAGCTCCAAGAGTACCCCCAAGAGTTGCAAAGAAAAACCGTTTAAATTGGAGCCCCCTCGTAACATATGCCTGTTGCACATTCTTCACACCTGAAATCACCAAAGTTAAACTTAATACACGTATTACAGGTATTAGGTCTGCATCTTTATATGCATCCGCAATATATGGAGCTGCAAAAAACATAATCAAGTACAGCAGAAGACATATTATGACATTGAAATAAAAAACCGTCGAAAAGTCCAAATCATCTGCATCTTTCTTTTGAATTAAAGCATTCCCTAACCCACTGTCAACAAATACATTTAGAATAGCAGTAAATACTGTTATTAAAGCAATAGTTCCATATACTTCAGGAGCAAGTAGTCTCGCCAAAACAATCTGAACAACAAATGCAACAGCCTGTGCACCAAATCTTTCAGCGAAACGCCAAATAAAACTAGTTACAACTTTATTTTTTGCCATTTTTTCCTCTAATTATTATCTTGTTTTTCCAATATTTTTGTATTCCTTCATTTAAAGAACTCACATATCAAAACGATTTCTTATCCAGCCACCCAAGGCAGATATTCCTTTCCTTCAAGAATATCTGCTATTCTCTTGCAAGCATGTCCATCACCGTAAGGATTGCAAGCCTTAGCCATTGCGTCATACGCTTCCTGATTTTCTAGCAGTTCCTTGAAGTTCTTGTAGATTACTTCCTCATCGGTTCCTACTAACCTCAGCGTACCCGCCTTCACTCCTTCAGGCCTTTCCGTTGTATCTCTCATGACAAGAACAGGTCTTCCATAAGAAGGCACTTCTTCCTGGATTCCACCGGAGTCAGTTAAGCATAGATAGCACCTAGCTTCAAAGTTGTGACAATCAAACGCCTCAATTGGTTCGATGATGTGGATACGGTCACATCCGCCAAGTTCCTCGTCAGCAGCCTTTCTTACCACAGGATTCATGTGAATCGGATAAACAGCCTTACACTCAGGAAACTCATCAAGAACGCGTCGAATGGCCCTAAACATGTGATGCATCGGCTCACCAAGGTTTTCTCTTCTGTGAGCAGTGATGAAGATAAGTTTACCCTCTCCAACCCAATCAAGTTCCGGATGAGTATAGTCCGCTCTCACTGTATGCTGCATAGCGTCAATGACGGTATTGCCAGTGATAAAAATTTTAGAAGGATCTTTGCCTTCCTTTATTAAATTCTCCGCTGCCGTCTGTGTTGGAGCAAAATTGTACTGTGAGATAATGCCCACCGCCTGACGATTGAACTCTTCAGGGTATGGAGAGTAGATATTGTAGGTTCTCAACCCTGCCTCAACATGTCCAACCGGAATTTGCAGGTAGAAACAAGCCAAAGCTGTTACAAATGTGGTTGATGTGTCACCGTGGACCAATACCACATCCGGCTTGACCTCTTCCAGGACTGCCTTAATCTTCTCAAGAATTCCTGTTGTAATATCGAACAGAGTCTGTCCCTGTTTCATGATGGACAGGTCATAGTCGGGAACAACATTAAATGTGTTCAGAACCTGATCCAGCATCTGTCTGTGCTGACCTGTTACACATACTATTGTTTCTAAAGACTTTCTAGTCTTAAGCTCATTTACCAATGGGCACATTTTGATTGCTTCAGGTCTCGTGCCAAAGACTAACATTACTTTTTTCTTCATTACTATATTCCTTTATTATAAATATTTTGCATATCATTTTCTTAATTAGTAACTAAATATTTTCACGAATAGTCATGCTTATCCAATATATGATTAATTAAAACAGGAAAAACAACTCCAATTTTTACTAATAATGCCCTCTTAGTACTTACATCTCGAAACTTCTTATGAGAGATAATTTCCCTATAATCACGATTGATCATTATACTGTCAAATTGATAGTCTTCTATTTTGTCTAACACGTATTCGTGATATTTTTCACTAGTGTAATTATCGAAATCCTTTAAAAATTCAATCATACTATCATTATGTTTTGTTCTTAAAGTCTTATTCTTTCTCACACGATTTGTCCATGAGCCATCAGAAGCTACTCTATGCCGAGTCATTACCTTGTCAATATAATGCAACTCACCTAATGTTGCCGCATAAAGCAACAACATATAATCGCCAACCCCCCTATTTTCAAAAAGAGCTGGTTTATAAATTATGCATTCTCTTTTAAACATTTGAGAAGCAACTTGCGTAGGGTTATCATATTTAATAGCTTTTTCCATTATAATATCCCCATCAGAATGTAATGTGTGCACTTCGCCTATACTCTTTTCTGTATTTGCTATAATATTTTCATAAGCGTGGCAACACATTGAACACTCATCATGCGTACTCATATAATCATACAAAGTCTGCAACTTATAAGGATCAGTCCAGTAATCATCCCCTTCACAAAAAGCAATATATTTTCCTCTCATTAAGGGATAGATATACTTTTCCTGGAAATTAACACCTTTACTATATTGGTTCTCACTCTGAAGGATCGGTATTATAAAATCGTATTTCTCAGCATACTCCTGAACTATTCTTGCTGTTCCATCTGTTGAAGCATCATCATGAACAATAACCTCAAATTTAAAATTTGTTTTCTGCATTACAAATCCATCCAATGCTTTACGTATATATTTTTCATGATTATAAGTAATACACTGGACTGAAACCATTACATCGTCAGTCATTTTTTATACCTCCAATCACTGATGAAATGTTATATCCGATAAGAGCACCTATTGTATTGCAAATAACATCATCGATCTCAAATACTCCACGTCTAAACACAAACTGATTTATTTCAATAAATAGAGATAATGCAACAGATACAACAAACATAACGTATTTGTTTTTTATTAGGTTTTTACAACAAACACCAACGGGAACAAACATTAATACATTGAGAATCACACCGATAAAGAATGTGAAATCTTCAAAAATTAGCATTTCATAAATACTATAAAATGGAATCACAACAATTTCTCTACAATACCTATCCATTCGAGCAAGTACTGTAAAAGAAAAAATTGTGGATAAGTAAGCCAGCAGAATATTCAATTGAACCAGGAGTTTTCTCCACCTTATATTAATAAATTTTCTTGAAGCAGCTAATAAGACATTCGCCATCAGCAAAGCAATTAGAATCACTTTTAGATACTCAATAAATTTATCTGGATGAATATTTAAACTGAATAAAAAATCCCAAAGCATGTATTTCCCCCAGATGTATTATGTTAGTAGTCAATGTTCAAATTATTTAACATTCTTTGCTTCTACTACCAGTGGTTCGCTTACAAAGCAAGGCGTAATCAAATAAAAGAAATGCCAATTAAACCATACCGCGTCAGTTGCAAATAATAGCAAAAGCAATAAAAAGAAAACTCTTCTTTCGCTACTCATACGATAGAATAATCTAACAAGCATAAATATCATAAAGAAAGTGCCAGCATAGCCAAAGTTCAATAAACAGGTTACAAAATTATTGGAATAACTATCAGGAGTAAACAAATAATTTGAAAACTGTGCTTCACCCACTCCAAATAATTTAAACCACAATGGATAGCTGTCAAAATAATAGCTATATCCTGTTAATCTATATCTTTCAGAACTCATCCTATCTCCAGATAAGCTATTTTCAATTCTAGATAAGCGAACAATGATTTGGTTGATACTTCGTGCTATATGTTCATTACTGCAATATACAATAAATACCATAATCAAAACTGCAAATACAACTAATATCAATCTCCTTTTGTATTTGGATGATAGACCTGACCCTTTAGAGAAAATAAGCATATACGTCAAACAAATTATACATCCACAAATAGCAACTAAAGATGTCGTCAAAAGTAATGCGGCAACAAAAAGGATCGTGTGTTTAAATTTTTTACTTTGAATTGAGATAGCCAATGCTACAATAAGATAAATTCCCGCGTATGATGCTTCTTGAAATAAAGAGTTTGGTCGAACTGCGCCAGTATTAGAAATATATCCCGACCAATGGCCGTAAACTTCCAAGAAGGGAAGTTTTCCATTCCAAAACGAAATACCTAGATAGCCACATATCGCTTGAACAAATATTATTATCGAAACAACCAAACCAATATTAAGCACATATTTATAAAACAAATCTCTACACTCTATACTCCATATTTTTTCGAATATATAGATATATATTACATTAATAATTATTGACTTAATCGATACCAGCAAGCTAAGATGCGACGGATAAAAAGACGAAATAATTGTAATAATTGAAAAACCTAAATACCAAAATAAGAGCGAGTCTGTGCTAATAATGGACAACATTCTCCTGTTTCTTGAAACACACAAAGCAAAAACAATTAAAAGAAAAAAATCTGCAAATCTAATTGTGAATCGTCCGGTTCCACTACCAATTGAAAAAAGGACGTATGGTTCGATAATTGAAAACGATGCGAGGAAAGCAGCTACTAACTTAGGCAGCCGATCTCGGTATTTATTTTCATTGCTTATTTTACAAATATCGTTCACCATACTAAAACCTCTTAAAAATCTACTATCAATAATGTAAGTCTTAATCAGACCATCAATAAGTACTCTGAATACCAAAAAGAAAACTGCATCGTATTGGCAAAAGCACTTACCCCAAACATTTTCTAATCAAATCCTTGATTCCGTTTTCTATCCCAAATGCAACTCCTGGAATTTCGACTTAATAATCCTAATATACTTATTAGGGCAATAGTATCTATCAAAAAGTCGTCTATACTCATTTTGTATTTGATCTAAATCTATTTTTTTGTTACAAAAATTAACAACATTTTCTACATCATCAAAACGCTCTACTCTAAGTACATATTCCATTTCATTACTTTCTTCGTCAAAGCTTCGTATACTTTTATTAAAAATAGGTATCACACCATTTGCCAAGTAACTTGAAAACTTAGTGGGAGTCGCAACTTGATTTACAACATTGTCTTCTCTAAGAATAAAACCAAATTTTATATGTCTCAATCTCTCTTGCAACTTCGAATTCGATACATATTCAATTGAATAGTTTTTGATTTTCTCTTTGCAAATACACTCAGCTGCCTCTATATCGGGAGTAAATATCTTTAGTTCTGAGTTTTTCAAAACCTGTTCCAATTTAGAATACAACTCTATTGTTTGAGTAAAGCACTGCCAAGGTGCTAGAGAACCAACATATGTGAATATATTTTTTTTATATCTTTCACTATCATCAAAAGCTTCTGGATCGATTGTAGTATTAAAGCATGGCATGATAACAGTTTTATCAGATAGACAAAGATTATATTTTTTCTCATAATGCCGCAGCATTTCTTTAGAAACCATAAACAGTATGACTGCGCGAGATAAGCATAACCTTTCAATATACTCTAGTATCTTTTTTCTGATTTTGCTTTGATGTTTCAAGTAACTTTCCTCAGGCAGAACTCCCTGAATCCAAATCCCCACTTTTTTATAACCTTTGCATAATAGTTTTAATGCTTCGATTACAGTTGATACTATTACAATACTGTCCTTCTCAGGTAGACAACTAAAATCGAATCTATTCGCGCTACCATATTCTTGCGCCGCCTTATAAATCGTATCCATGTAATACGCAGTAACATCTCTATTACTTATATTGTCCATGCTTAAAACATTGATCAAATACATTCTCTCCTTCCATCCTTTAGATGCTGGATAAACTGTTTCATTGCGTTTTCCGGTGTGTATTTTTTTGCTTCATTGAAGCAATTGTTTCTCATATTCATGAATACATTTGTATGAGTAATAGAGTACTGGATAGCATTAGCGAGAGATTGCTCTGATTGACTTTCAAAAATCAACCCAGTTTTATATTCACAGATTATTTCCGCATTATATTTCCAATCGCTCGCTATAACTGGTAAGCTCGATGCAAAAGCATCCAAAATCGTTCCTGGGAAGCCCTCACCATGGTAATAAGTTGGGAAAAGTAATGCGTAATAATTCTTCAGAACAGAAGATGCTTTTTTAGAATCCACTACACCGCAGTATTCTATATAATCAGGTAAATCCATCCTAATCATGTTGAATTGGTTCATGTATTCATCATCTGGTTTTCCATAAATATCCAATTTAATGTCTAATTCATTATTCTTTTCTTTTATTTCCCTAATAGCATTAATTGCTATTTCAATTCCTTTTTCTTTTGATATTCTTGAAAAAGTGCAGAAATGATATTTTATACAAGCATGTGAAGGCATCGATTCCACCAACGGCTTACAATTAGGCAAATAAAATACATTATCTAGTCCTATCTCAGCTAGAGTCTCATGCATATTATGAGTTTCAACATATACTCCTGCATATTTTTTCACTTGATTCTTCAAACTTCTTCTTTTTCTCAACATATCAGGTAACCAGCCACCGATTACAACATAATATGTGCTCTTATGTTTTCTAAAAAATGATATCAATAGAGACAGTATATTAATCGCACTAAACGCTGGTAAAATTACTATCCTGTCAGACTTGTTTATTAACTTTATCAAGTGAAACATCTCTTTAGCAGGTGATAAACGTATATGAACAGTATCAACTATGTCAATTTCTTCATTAGGGAAGCATCTGCGTATTTCATCGAGAACAATTCTTGTCTTTATTGTTTGACCATTGCTTGTAGCCTTGCCAACGGCCACATTTCCGCACAATCCAATCATTTTCTCCACCTTATTTAAATATGATAAACGCCAGGCAACTTAATGATGTTGTGGCAATCAAGAACCACCTTGCCGTTCAGTTTCTCGACGTTTTCCTTGATTTCATTATGCTTAACCATAATTACAACCATATCCACATTATTCAGGAATACATCTAAATCATGGTACTGGTTTGCAACGACATCCTTTGTGATAAACGGATCATAAACCTTCAGACCAGTTGCCAGATGCCTTTCCTGACTTTCGAGAAGCTGGAGTGTAGGAGATTCACGCATATCATCAACATTCTCTTTGTATGTAAGACCATACAAGCCTACACGCTTAACATCCGTAAATCCCTTTTCCTTCATGATTTCATAGATACGGTTAAGCACAAAATCCGGCTGAGAATCATTGGTCTTCATGGACTCGTCAATAACCTTTGCAAGAGAAGGATAATCACCAACCAGGAACCAAGGATCAACGGAAATGCAATGCCCGCCAACCCCAGGACCCGGCTGTAAGATATTTACGCGAGGATGCATGTTGCAAATCTCGATAATCTCATACACATCCATATTGTCATGTCGGCAGATTCTCGCCAGCTCATTTGCAAAAGCGATATTTACTGCACGGAAAGTGTTCTCCACAACCTTAGTCATTTCAGCAGTCTTGATATCAGTTACAACAATTTTTCCCTGACAGAAGGAAGAATAAAGTTTCTTAATTTTCTCACCAATCTCTCTGTCATCAGCGCCGATGGTGCGGTTATTGTGAAGAAGTTCATAAACCATATTACCAGGGATAATTCTCTCTGGTGCGTGTACAAGATTGATATCTTCTCCGATAATAAAACCAGCTTCTTCTACTGCTGGTCTCACAAACTTCTCCATAGTTCCAGGCGATATGGTCGATTCAACAACTACTGTCGCCCCTTTAGGAGCTACCTCCAGAACGCTCTTCACTGCTGCGACGACATAGCAAGCATCAACCTTCTTGCTAAACTTATCATACGGAGTCGGAACAGACACGATATATGTATCTGTAACCTGATACTCTGTGTTGAACTTGATCCCGGCTTTCAGGGCATCCTGGAAGAGCTCATCCAGTCCATCTTCTTTGAATGTTGTGTGGCCAGCATTCAGTGTATCAACAAGCTCCTTATTATAATCTGTGCCAACTACCTCAACGCCATGAGTCGCCATCATAAGAGCGGTAGGAAGACCGATGTACCCTAAACCAATTACGTTAACCATTTAATGTTTCCTCCATTATCTTTAACAATCTTTGCGTCAAAATATTAAAATCATATTCAGCAGCAATGTTCTTTGCTCTTTCACCCATTTCTTTGAGCTCTTTCTTATCCTTTTCGGAAAAATCAAGAATTGCTTTTGCAATCTTATCCGGGTTGGGATCATCCAGCGCTATACCGCAGTTATTCGTCGTTACAATGTTGTAGTTCATATCCACAGTAAGTAGAACAGGACATCCAGCCGCTAAATACTCAAAAAGTTTATTTTGGCTACCACCGTATTTAAGTGTCTTTGCCTTTTTATAATTAAGAATACTCAAATTGCATTTATTCAATATATAAGGTATGTATTTCTTTTGTACTTGCCCCTTAAATACAACATTGTTTACTCCATGATCACTACAGTACTTTTCTAGTATTGGGCGATCATCCCCGTCTCCGTATAATAATATCTTTATTCTTGGATTACCCTTTAATTTCTCCGCTGCGTAAACAACGCTACTCAAATTATTAGCTGTTCTAATTGAACCCGCATACACAACTTTAAATGTATTTTCATCATCTAAATCCGGATCGGTAAACGCATTATTCTTTATTTCTTCATAGAATTCATCCAGCTTAACTCCATTATTTATATAGTGAAATTTTGATAGCGGTAATTCATTCCAACCTTTATCAGATATATAATCACGTCCGCCTTCCATCGAGAAAATTACGCCTTGTACTCTTCGGTACATTACTCTTTCTCGATTATAAAGATACTGTATTACCGGATTATTGTTGCTAAATTTATAGTATTCCACGATAGACATCGGCCACAATAATGTCTGGTGCTTCAAATTTCTCCGCTATCTTATTGAAACGATTTGCAAACTGGAACATGTTGCGTATTCTTTTATACCCATTGCCAGTGTAATCATCGCATTTGATATGAACAAAGTGAAGGTCATCATACACCTTTTCAATATATGGGCTAGAATCCGTAATCAGATTAATATCAGTATTATGAATCGTACTTGCAGAAAAAATCGTACATTCAATCCCCATTTGTTGAAGATAGTGAGCATACATTTGTGTTTTGATTCTCATCTCATATTGAGGTGGCATCGAATAATGACTAACAAACCATACTCTTCTAATTGTTGACATTATTTTCTCCTTATATTTCAACTTTTATCTTATCCAAAGCTTCATAGCAGTCTGCTACCGCTTTCTCTGCATTCTCGTCCTGGGCAATAACAAACCCCATTCTGGCACCACTGCTATTAATCTCAGTTACTTCCTCACCAACACCATGGACAATGCTGATCTGCTTCACACCAGGAACATTCTCAGCTTCTTCCACACCATCGATGCTCTTAACAACACCAGCGTGCTGCTCAAAATAACGGATAGCAGAACCCTTATTCCACTTCGGCTCAATGTCCGGGTTCTCACCAAGCGCAATCTTAATACAGCATTCCACCATATTCACACCAGTGGACAGTGGAACAAGATGAGTCGTGATGCAATCACCACCAAGACGTGCTCCCAACTCTACAATCTTAGGACCTTCAGAAGTCACAATGATTTCTGTGTGGGATGGACCGTTCTTAATTCCGATTGCCTTATTAGCAGCAATAGCTACTTTTTTTATCCTCTCCGTAATTTCCCTACTATGCCTTGTAGGCTGGGAGTGTCCCATCTCGACGTAATGAGGTGCACCTGTGGTGAGTTTGTCTGTAATCTGTATTACATGACATTCTCCGATGATTGATAGGGTCTCCACACTGACCTCCGTACCGCTCATGTATTCTTCAACTACGACATCACCCACTCTGGAATATGGGTGACAATACTCATATGCTTCTATTATTGTTCTCTGATCATTTATATCTTGGACTTTATAAATTCCACAACTGCCCGAGCTATCGGCAGGCTTAACGATAAAAGGAACTGTGAAATTCTTGACTGCCTCCATATACTCTTCTTCATTAGCCACCTTATAGAACTTCGGAATAGGAACTCCTCCTGCCTGGAGGGCTTTTCTCATTTCAGCCTTGTTTGTCGCCTTGAGTGCAGTATCAGCATCAATTCCGACAAGCCCCATCTCCTTAGCAACTGCAGCAACAGATCTCATCGGCATGTCAGTGGCCAGAGTCAAAATTCCATCAATCTGATGATTCTTAGCCGCTTCCACAATGGCTGGTGTGTCTATAGTACTTATTACCTCTTTGACTACACCAGGCACCCCAAATCCAACTGCTTCAGGATTCATATCCACTGCAATCACATCAAGCCCCATTTCTTTAGCTTTTTCTATAGCAGGAAGCTGCAGAATGCTTGCTCCCAGAATCATAATCTTTTTACTCATTACAAACTCTCCTAATGCAGGAAGCGATATATTTCATATTCTCGACGCTATAGCGCTGATCACAGTAGATTGTCAGCATGTGTTCTTCGGTGTACTTTGAAACTTCGCAAACAGCTCTTTGCTTATCATTCAATGGCCAGATAATCGTGCCGAAGATGCCCATTGAGGCAAGTTTCCTTTGCACTTCATCTCTGTTCTCTATGAGAACTGCTACATATACATCTCCAAGGCCGGTCTTATCTTGAACAAAGGAGAATCCTTTCAGTTCTTCAATCAATACCTGGGCATTTCTTCTCCGCTTTTCGTTAACTTCACTCAAGTTAATCTGGCACGCTCTCTCATATGCATACTGTGACATCAACCCAGGAAGTTTCTCTTCATCGATCATGTCAGTAACGGTAGAGAAGATTTTCCGGTACTCAGTCTTTATCGATTCGTCACCGGATTGAAGGAACTCGTTTCTCATGCACTGGGCACGAAGCCTAACTTCAGAAAAGGTCAAATCTTCACTGTATTCTTTTTTCTTCAGTTCCCTATCCGTCCACATTAGTCCACCGTCTGGAATATCAATCCATTTACGGAGACTTGCCACTGTGAAATCTGACTTGAAAGTATACCGGCTATTCACCAGAAGATTGTGTGTCCTATCCTCGATGAAGATCAGATGGGGGTGTGAAGCTTTCAACTTTTCAAGTTCTGCGTCCTCAATCGTTTTATTACCGAAATAATCCATGTAGAGAAACAGGATAGTTTTATCTTCATTCGGTATTAAGGAATAAAGTGATTCTTGGTTAATGGAATAGTCTTTGTTGAGCTTGTAGTAATTAACCTCATGGCCATACATCTCAAAAGGAAGAATCATGGAATCACAGGCAAGGGACGGAATCAAAACAGCAGTCGGCTCGAATTCTCTCGCAACAACTTTCAGGACATCTCGACCTGATCTTAGACACATTGCCCCCATAAACTTCTCATGAGTTACCTTGCCTTTTGACTTCTCGTATAATTCTTTGTCAAGTACGGCGTCGTATTCATATCCGTATTCCTTTACCATCCCGTACTCCTCCACAAAGCTTTTACTGTTTTCTCAACCCAGCAACCAGCTTGTTTGCTTCTTCCTCATTGCTTGTATCTTTATATGTATTGTCATGTCTTAACACGACAGCGATTGTTTTGAAGAATATCTTCACATCAATCCAGAAAGTACAATTCCTGGCGTAATATGCGTCGTTCTTCATCTTCTCTTCGCCATCTGCGCTATTTCTGTAATATGCCTGGCTATAGCCGGTCAGGCCTGGTTTTACAGTCAGGAATACCTTGATATCCTCAGGATACTTATCCAGCCAATCAGGTGGATCGGGACGAGGCCCAATCAAACTCATTGTTCCATTCAAGAGATTCAAGAGCTGTGGCAATTCATCAATACTGGTGGCACGCATAAACTTACCAATCTTGGTCACACGAGGGTCGTCCTCTCCGTTATATGTAGAACCATCAGCCAAACGAATGTCTGGTGCGTTCAAATACATAGAACGGAACTTGTACATTTTGAACAGCTTCCCGTCTTTTCCAATTCGATTGGCATTGTAGAAAATAGGACCTTTATCCGTGAAATAGATAATTGGACCAAAGATAATCAACGCAATCAAAAAGAATGGAAAGCCACATAACCCAATAAGAAAATCGAGTATATTCTTTACTACCTTTCTATACACTTCGTATCCCCTTTTCTTTTACTTCAAATACTCCCCAACAACCTCTCTGTAATTCTCAATCACGTAATCTACGTCATCGTCCGAAAGTAGCGTATGTAGTGGGAGGGTTATGAGGTTCTCATAATACCCATACGCATTAGGGAAGTCCTTAATATCCCATCCAAGCTCCTTGTATGCAGTCATCATCGGGAGAGGTTTATAGTGAACATTGCAGTTCACACCACGCTCTGCGAGCTTTACTATTATTTCCCTACGCTCCCGATCTCCAATCCCAGGCACTCTACTTAAATAGAGATGGTTGGAACTTTGGAAGTTCTCGCCACTGTGGACGAGATGCTTCACTCCCATCTCATCACACATCGCATCATACTTCCCAACTATCTCCCCTCTTCTTTTCCACATACCGTCATACCGGTCTAGTTGACGGAGCCCAATCGCCGCCATAATGTCGGTCATGTTGCACTTATACCAAGGGCCGATGATGTCATATTCCCAAGCGCCGACCTGAGTCTTGGCAAGAGCATCTTTACTCTGGCCATGGAGGCTATATAGTTGGAATTGGTGGTAAATTTCCTCATTAGATACGGAAGGAATATTCCTCCACGTAGAGGCTCCACCTTCTGCGGTGGTAAAGTTCTTGACCGCGTGGAAAGAGAAGTCCGTGAAGTCGGCGATTGATCCTGCCATCTTTCCATTTCTAGATGCGCCGAGAGCATGAGCTGCATCGGAGAAAATAAGCACTCTGTTGAGTGCTTGTTGAATCCTCGCGCCGAGAGAATTACCCTCTTTCGCTCTAAAGAGTGCTCTCTTCTTTTCTACCACCTCATACAACTTCTCATAATCACAGATAATGCCACCCAGATCTACGGCGACTATCGCTTTCGTTTTTTCATTTATTTTTTCGGCGATGGCCTCATAGTCCATCTCAACACAGTCTTTTTGACTGTCCAAAAAAACCACTTTTGCTCCACAGTGGATGGCGGCAGACGCACTAGCTGTGTATGTATAGGCAGGGACGATGACCTCATCACCTTCACCTATACCGCATATTCTAAAATTCAATTCCTCCGCTGCTGTGGCAGAGTTCAGGCATACCACTTTAGAGGTATGGCAGTATTCAGCCAATCTCTTCTCAAGAGATTTAACTCTTGGTCCGGTTGTAATCCATCCGGAGCGGAGTGCTTCCGCTACTTCATTTATTTCCAGTTCTGAAATGTCCGGTGGACTAAACGGTATTACTCTTTTTTCCATCATTGTTCTCCCCCTTGACTTTTCTTGTCTGCTTTTTCCCTTTTCTTCTTTTATTCCAACCAACCACTCAACCTCATCCACACCATTCCACTTCCATCCATACCGCTCATCTCCCACACCGCCTTTTTCCCTCATCACCACCAATGAGGTAGTGTGGCGATGAAATTAAAAGAAGTTCCACCATTCTGTCCACCGATACCCAGAAGCCGAATTACCATTTCTGCACAGGTCGTCTGCGAATTCAAACACACTGCTTTATTTCCATGACAATATTCAGCGATCTGTCGCTCAAACTCTTTCGTTTTCAGTCCTGTAGTAATCCATCCTGACCGAATCACATCGAATACTCCTTGTACTTCCAGTCCCGTCATATCAGGCGGGGAAAATGAGATTTTTATTTCGATTGTCTTCACTTCAATCAACATCCATCAAAAGGATCGGGAAATCTTCCATATCTCTCAAAATGCTCTTTTACCCATGGTGCATTCATATCATTCTGAACAATGCTCTTTTCTATTACCTGTACACGAATCACTTCATTTGCAACAGAAATCTCCTTCACTACAAACTTTTTATTAAAATCCTCTTCTGTATTATGGATTGCCTTTCCATCACAGATAACTTCATATTTTCCCTGAATTAATTTTGCCTAATCACTCAAATACACTTCCATGTTTTTCCCTTCTATGGTTCTTCTGTTATACCTTTATAATCTTCTTTTCTAAAACACCAAAACCTGCGTAAAATCAAGGTTTTTCCTGGTTGTCTCTATTATGCCGCTATCTCCGATAAAGCTCATTGTTCCATTTGTTACACAAATCAAATTAGCAATTTCATCAAATTTCACCTTTCTGATAAACGCATCTATTTTGGTGATACGGTTATCATTTAATGTTGCAGTTCCACCGCCTATTTTATCTGCATTTTTTACCATTGATCTGAACTTATATATTTTAAAATGTTTATTATGATACCCTCCACGCTGTGCCCTTCTTTTTTATTTCATGTTCGCTATTTGTAGTGCCACTCTTCCTCACAATCTCCAACCCCGCCTCAATCTCCTGCACTCTCCCGAACATCTCCATCTCCAGCCATGCCTTCCGCTTATGCCGGTCTATCTTTCTGATATACCCTTCTTTTCCCACAAGCGGCCCCTTCGTCACGAGTATCTTCTCTCCCTCGATGATTCCCTCGGACATTTCAACAACCTGATCCTCACCGCCAAACCCAAGAAGAAACTGCTGTTCCTCCTCAGTAAGCGGTACGATCTCCCTGCCGGTACCGATCAGCTTCGTCAGCCCAATCACAGTTTTGAGTGATTCGTAGAGCTGTTCCATCTTTTCAGTTACGACAAAAACATATCCGGGGAAAAGGACTTTTTTCTGAATCGTCCATTCTCCCCGGATACGTTTTTTTTCTTCATAATATGGTATGAAGCAGTGTTCAAGCACTGCTTCTGATATGTTGCTTCGGCACTGAAGCCGGATGCTTTCCTCGGTGCCTGTACGCACCTGCATAACATACCACATATTCGCTATCCTCCGAATTTTGGGTATGCTTCGCCATTTCATCCGTCAAAAAACGCATGAACGGTATGATACGGTATGATCACCTTCACATACAAACGCGGCAAAGCGACGATTTGAACTGATCCGGATATTTTCCGATATTCTGCCTGATTATCACATCATGACACTCCGGCAGGCCCTATTCTAATACAGATAATCACTATTTTCAAGCCTAACTTTATTCCAACCAGAGTCATCTGGTCGAAAACAGGTCGAAAATTGTCGAATTTTTCTTCTTGCACCTGCCTTATTGGATCAATGGAGTCCGTGCTCCAGATCCGGGTGATAAGTAGGTACAATCTCTGCCACAATCTCTTTAATCCTTCCGGACTCACTGCGGCTTTCTTTATCAAGCAGCTGAAGCTTCTGTTTGAAGTCTTCGTCGTCCATCTCAATTGGTTTTCCAATAAAGATAAGCTTGTTTTCTGTCTCCTGCATGCCTTCTTCATCCATGAGAAGCTCTTCATACAGCTTTTCGCCTGGACGCAGTCCGGTATACTCGATCTTGATATCCTCATCCGGTACAAAACCGGACAGGCGGATCATATTTCTTGCAAGGTCATCGATCTTTACAGGCTCTCCCATGTCGAGGACAAAGATCTCCCCGCCATGAGCGTAATAAGCTGCCTGCAATACAAGAGATACGGCCTCAGGTATTGTCATGAAGTAACGGATAATCCGTTTGTCTGTCACTGTCACAGGGCCTCCCTCGGCGATCTGCTTCTTGAACAGCGGGATTACGCTTCCGTTGCTCCCGAGCACATTTCCAAAACGCACAGCGACAAAGTCTGTCTCCGACTGACGGTTCATCATCTGGACTACCATCTCGCAGAGACGTTTGGAGGCTCCCATTATATTGGTCGGGTTAACAGCCTTGTCTGTAGAGATAAGGACAAATTTTTTTACTCCCCATCTGGCCGCAGACTGCGCCACCTTGTAGGTTCCTTCCACATTATTCTTGATCGCCTCGTTCGGACTGTCTTCCATTAACGGCACATGTTTATGAGCCGCTGCATGGAAAATAATATCCGGACGGTATTTCTCGATCACACTGTCAACTCTTCTTGTATTTCTTACAGATCCGATCAGTGTAACCAGGTTCAAATGCGGATACTTTCTCTTTAATTCCTGCTGTATTGCGTAGGCATTGTTTTCATAAATATCAAAGATAATGAGTATCCTCGGCTCTGACCTTGCGATCTGACGGCAGAGTTCGCTTCCGATAGAACCGCCTCCGCCGGTTACCATGACTACTTTATTCTTCAAGGTATGAAGGATTTCCGAATTATTCACCTTTACCTGTGCACGTCCCAGCAGGTCCGTAATCTCCACATCACGCAGCTTTGTCACACTGACCTCGCCGCTTAAGATCTGATATGTACCTGGCACCGTCTGCATCTTGCATCCTGTGCTCTTACATATGTTCAGGATTGCCTTTCTGTTTTCTCCGGTTGTAGCAGGAATCGCATATACGATTCGGTTAATTTCATATTCTTTAACCTTTTCAATAATGTCATAGCGGTTTCCGACTATCGGAACTCCCTCGAGCATTCTCCCTTTTTTATTGGGATTGTCATCAATCACACAACATACCTTTACATGAAGACGGCTGTTCGTCTGCATCTCCTTAATCAGAGCCTGCCCTGCCTGGCCTGCGCCGATAATCATGACTCTGTCAAGCGCATTTGAATCATTTCCCGGTATCTTTCCGTTCAAATACGAACGGATCAGCCTGTAGGAAAATCTCAATCCCATTGTAAGAATAATACTGAATACATATCCCACAAAATAATAAGACTTGGGCATATGCAGATTCATAACCAGAATTCCTGCTCCGTACAGGAAAACCAGTATAATATACGCCTGTACAATTCGTTTCGCCTCATCCATTCCGGCGAAACGCCAGATACTGTGATAAAGACGAAGTCCGTAGAACACCACAATCGTTACAATTACCCAATAGGGCATAGACCAGCAATACCCTGCTATATATTCCCTTGGTATGCTTGAAAACACAAAATCAAACCGCAGCAGTAAAGCTGCCAGATAAGATGCGAGTATCGAAATCATATCCAGAAAAAGAAGTATGATTGCTCTTTTTATCCAGATATAATCTTTCTTTTCCCACTCTTCCCTCTCTTCCTTCATTGCTCCAAAATCCTTTTTCTCTAAGTATCTTAATTATTTACCGTACTCTTTGCTGCAGATGAGCTCTCACTGCTGTGTTTGCTCCAGTTTCGTCTGATGAAAATGATAATCCCTGCAATTCCTGCTGCCACTGCGGATACGATCGCCATCGTCTGATCTACATACATCACTTTACCCTCTCTTCTTTTGAATCACTGACCACTTAGTATCTGCTGCATTTTTGTGCTGATCTCAGCCACGGATTGTTCATCCGGCCACATCACGTACAGGAGCTGTGATCCTGATGAATAGCAGGCCTGGTTATCTCCTGTTCCAGTAGCGGCTGTCGATTCAATCTCCCAGCTTGCTCCGTCTGAAAGCTGCTGATTGATGAATTTTGCCATTTCCGTCCGTGTCATGTTTGTCTCAACGCTGTCACTCACACTGGTGATCAGCTCACTTGCATTCATAAGTATGGCAGGTGACATTGCTTTCTGGAGAATTCCTGTCAGCACCGCTTCCTGATTTTTGCCGCGCTGATTGTCTCCACTCGAAAAGCTGTAGCGCTCTCTTGAAAAGGCAAGTGCCTGCTCTCCGTTCAAAGTGTTGAGTCCCTGCTGGAATGAATATCCTCCTGTCTCAAATGCATACTCTGAGTAGACATCGACACCTCCGAGAGCATCCACAATCTTAATCAGAGAAGTGAAATTCACCCTCGCATAATAGGTAATATCTATTCCGTAAAGATTTTCCAGAGTCGACATAGATACGTCTACACCGTAAATACCGGCATGTGTCAGCTTATCCCTCTGCTCCCCGGAAACTCCAGGAATTGTGACATAATAGTCTCTTGGCGTTGTGGTCAGCAGAATTTTGTGAGTATTTGGATTCACCGTCATGATAATATTTACATCACTTCTGCTGTTTGTTGTAATCGGGCCGGAAACATCAATACCACTGATATAGATATTAAACGGCTCCTCTACAGACACATTGGTTTCTTCCTGTTCAATTTCAGTTTCTATTCCATACTGATACAGGATGC
This sequence comes from Ruminococcus turbiniformis, assembly GCF_020687545.1. Taxonomy (GTDB): domain Bacteria; phylum Bacillota; class Clostridia; order Lachnospirales; family Lachnospiraceae; genus Mediterraneibacter; species Mediterraneibacter turbiniformis. The sequence continues at coordinate 20,296 of NZ_JAJEQX010000023.1, forward strand.
GAACCTGATCGGAATATCCTTCAATGCTCTCATCAATAATGCCTGTAAACGCTTCATTATAAATTGCCGCGCCTATCTCACCATCAAGAAGAGCCTGTGCTTCTTCCGTCACGTTCTCATATTCGGTCAGATCCAGTTCTTTACCAAGTACCTTTTGCAGATCTTCCAGCATCAGCTGGTTATTTTCCTGATCCTGAGTTGTCTGAATTCCAAAGTCATAGTTTGATGCAGCCAGAATATTTTCAGCATCATCATCAGCACGAACAACCACAACCATATTATCTGTTTTATATGTGGCGCCGCCGACATTCGAAAGCATCTCATTTGCCTGTATCATGTAGTAAATTCCAAATATCAGTGCAATATCCGCAAGTACGCTGATAATAATTCCGACAATATATAACCTGTTTTTTAGAAACTGTAAGGCGAACAGCACCCCGAAAAGTACAAAAAGTACAATTCCCAGAGCAGCCAGATATTTCCACGGCACAAGACCGCTTGTCCAGATTACAGCCAGCAGAACTGCTGACAGAGCCAGCTGAACAAGGAGAATCAGTTTGCCGGGGAGATTATTTCTGACAGACAGCAGTCCTGTCATTTTTTTCTCCTTTGTATGGCGATGAGTGCTGTGAGCTCCCGCACGCCTTCTTCTGCGAGAATGTCTGTGTGTACTCATTTTATCCGGTTCCTTTCTTCCGGGATATGCCTGATATTCAGGCGTATCTCTTAATTTCCGTAATCGCCGTAATATTTGCCATAATATTTACCGTAATACTTGTTCTGCTTCATATTGACTTTGTTAAGTACTACGCCCAAAATCGGACAGTCCGTCTTCTCCATCTGATCCTTGACCGTACGTACAAATTTATAGCTCACGGCATTGGCAGCTATGACAAGTACAGATGCATCGCAGACTTTAGCGATAACCGCTGCATCGATCACACTTCCAAGCGGAGGTGCGTCGATGATAACATAATCATAATTCTGTTTTGCGTCAGACACCAGTTTTTCAAACCGTTTTTTCCCCAGAAGCTCTGACGGATTGGGCGGCACAACACCGGCAAAGATCATATGCAGGCCGGCCTGCTGTGTCCTGCACATTACTGCGTCCAGATCCGCCTGACCGGACAGGAAATGACTCAGTCCTTTCACCTCATCCATAATTTTATGTCTTCCCATCAGAACGGATTTTCTCAGATCTGCATCGATCAGCAGCACTTTCTTTCCGCTTTCTGCAAGTGAAAAAGCCAGGCCAAGAGAGACTGTACTTTTTCCCTCATTGGGTGTACTGCTTGTAAGCACAATAGCCTTATTTTCATCACCGGAAAATTCAATATTCGTACGAAGTGTTTTGTATGCCTCATTGCTCCGGTAATCTTTTGCCATATTTTTTAACACAATATCCCGCATCTGACTTTCCTCCTACCGCTTCATCTTCCGCGCCATTTTTCGCGTAGTCCGACGTTTTGTTTTCTTAACTTTCTGCTCACCTTCCTGAATAGGAATAGAGGTCAATACATTCAGGCCGAGATAATTTTCCACATCATCAGGTGTCTTAATTGTATCATCCAGTATGAAAATCAAAACAAGAATACCTGCTGCAAGCACAATTCCAAGCAGACCGCCTATTGCAGTATTTCTCATCACAGACGGAGAGGACGGATTTTCGGGAAGATTTGCCATCTCAATTGTATTTACAGCGTCGATCTCCATAATATCCTCAATTGTAACGCTGGCCGCCTCGCGCACAGCATCCGCGATCTCACGTGCGAGTTCCGGATCCTCATTTTCCACCTGTATGGTAAGGATTCGGGTATTCTCAGTATTTGACGTTGTAATAGTTGAGCTGAGTTCTTCCGGAGTCATGTCAAGATTGAGTACTGAGATAACCTGTTCAAGTACTGTCCGGCTCTTAACAAGTTCCATGTAATCCTGCGTGAGCTGCGTACCTGTCTGAAGGTCACTAGTCGTAAGACCAGAATTGCCATCGCTTCTTGTCAGCATGTACATGCTGGTCGATGACGTATATTTGGGTGTGATAAGAAGCTGGGTGCCGCCAAATGCAACAAGCGCGGCAACGATGCCAGCCAAAATAATAATATAAGCCTTTCCCCACAGGAAACTCAACAGTTCCGTGAGATCTATTGTGATTTCATCGTTATCAAAATCATGTGCTGCTCTGTCCTGATTCATCTTTTCTCCTTCTCTTCAGCATGATTCTTGCATTGCTGAAGAATATCTTTTTCATATATTCTTCTCCGTATTTTTTCTTCACGTATTCTGCCGCTTTCCTCATGCGCGGAGGACGGCTTTTCGGACTGTGTGCGTCTGTACCGACACAGAACACCAGATCACGATCCATAAGCTGTCTGACGAACCGTTTGACTTTCCGGCCGTTTTCTCCTGTTATACTGTCTGCGTTGATCTGTATTCTTACTCCCATATCCTTCATATGCGCCGCATTTTCTATATCGTCGCACATACAGTGATACCGCTCAATATGAGCGAGAATCACTTCAAACCCCTTCATCTGTATCTGCTGAATCCCCTGGCAGATATACTCAAACGGATCCGCATGGGAAAACTCAACCAGCACAAACTGAGTCCGGTTCATCGTCAGAATCTTTTTGTCTCTGAGACGTTCCGGTACATCCTGCCCAAAATAGACCTCCGTTCCAAGATACACACGGAGGTCCTCACCGACTTTGGCTGCTTCCTCCCGGAGAAGTCTAAGCTGGCTCCGAAGTATTCTTGGGGGTTTATGGCCCCTTCGGGGATGATGATGGGGGGTGACGATTATGCGGCGTATGCCTTCATCATATGCTATCTGCAGCATCTGCCGCGCCTCTTCCATGCTCTGCGCCCCGTCATCAACTTCCGGGAGCGTATGACAATGTGTGTCTACATATCGTTCCATTCACACTCTCCTAAACTTTTCCGGGATATTTTTAGCTCTTTCGCGGCAGGTACTATATATGGTGCCTGCCGCTTCTTATAACACTATACGCCTGCATTTAATGTTTGTCAACATTTTTACCCCCCCCCCCGGTATATCGGGAATAATTCCCAATATTGGGGATTTCAGGCTATTATTCTACTGTAACGGACTTTGCCAGGTTTCTCGGCTTGTCCACATCAAGGCCTTTTGCCACGCTGACGTAATATCCCATCAGCTGAAGCGGTATAATCGCAAGGCTCGTTGCGAAATACTCTTCTGTCTTCGGCACATAAACGGAAAAGTCCGCTGTATCTTCTATATTATAATTGCCGTACGTTGTCAGCCCCATAAGGTAAGCGCCGCGGCTCTTGACTTCCACCATATTGCTCAGAGTCTTCTCGAAAAGATTTTTCTGAGTCAGAACACCGACAACCAGAATGCCGTCTTCGATGAGACTGATTGTTCCGTGTTTCAGCTCTCCGGCAGCATACGCTTCGGAATGAATATAGCTGATTTCTTTCATCTTGAGACTTCCCTCAAGGCTGATCGCGTAATCAATTCCGCGGCCGATGAAGAAGATGTCTTTTGCGTTCGCATATTTGCTTGCGAACCACTGAATTCTCTCCTTGTCGTCCAGCGTTTTCTGGATCTTGCCCGGCAGCGTCTGAATCTCCGCGATCAGATCAGTGTAACGCTTGTCATCGATCGTACCCTTTACTTTTGCCGCCTGTACGGCGAGCAGGTACGTCGCGATGAGCTGCGTGCTGTAAGCTTTTGTCGTCGCCACTGAGATTTCCGGTCCCGCGTATGTATACAGGATATAGTCACTCTCGCGTGCGATGCTTGAGCCCACTACGTTGACAATGCCAAGTACCGGTATGCCTCTCTCTTTCGCGAGTCTCAGTGCAGCAAGGCTGTCTGCAGTCTCGCCGGACTGTGAGATCACAATCACAATGGAATTCGGCACAAGGATCGGATTGCGGTAGCGGAACTCTGACGCAAGATCTACCTCAACCGGAATCCTCACCATGTCTTCCAGTACATATCTTGCCGCCATTCCGACATGATATGCGGAACCGCATGCCACGATATAGATGCGTTCCAGGTTTTTCAGAGTCTCATCTGTAAGTCCCACTTCTGTAAAGTCAATGGCGCCGTCTTTTACATAAGCGCCGACCGTATCCTGTACAGCCTTTGGCTGTTCGTGGATCTCCTTAAGCATGAAATGCTCGTATCCGCCCTTTTCCGCAGACTCGGCATCCCATTTGATCTCTACCATGTCTTTCTGGATCTCTTCACGGTCGATATTGTAAAAGTGTACTTCGTCCTTTGTAAGCTCTGCTACTTCAAGGTTTCCGATATAGTATACATTTCTCGTCTTGTCCAGGATCGCCGGAACATCGGATGCAATCAGGCAGCCTTTTTTGCTCTTTCCGATAATAAGCGGGCTGTCCTTGCGCGCTGCATAGAGTTTTCCCGGGCAGTCATGGAACATGATTCCAAACGCGTATGATCCTCTGATACGCAGCATGGCTCTTGTGAGCGCCTCCAGCGGAGTGCCTGTCTTCTTATAATAATAGTCGACCAGCTTGACCGCGATCTCCGTATCAGTCTGTGAATAAAACGTATAGCCTGATTTTAACAGCTTTTCTTTCAGTTCCTGATAGTTCTCAATAATACCATTGTGAACAAGCACCACTGTCTTGTCTTCTGTACAGTGAGGATGTGCGTTGTTCTCCGACGGTTCTCCGTGAGTCGCCCAGCGAGTATGTCCGATTCCGCATGTTCCGCGCACTGCATGGCCGTTATCTGTCTTTTCCGCAAGAATCTTCAGACGGCCTTTCGCCTTTACGATCGATATTTTATCATTCTTGTCGTTGCGCACGGCGATTCCCGCAGAGTCATACCCTCTGTACTCCAGTCTGGAAAGACCCTCCAGAAGAATCGGAGCCGCCTGCTCTTCACCTACATATCCTACAATTCCACACATATTTTATACTCCTTTTTGGATGCTTGGCGCTTTCCGCGCCCTTTCTGGTCTTTTTGTCTCTGCATAAAAAAGGTAATAAAATCTTTCTGACTGACTACGAAAAATCTCATTACCTCATACAAACACCATCTTTTCCTTGATTACAGAAACAACATAAGTCCCCAGGTTCCGTGGATTATCATATCATCTGCACTGATACTCTGTCAAGAAATAACCCTTACTTTTTCATTCTCGGCTCAAACACAAACGACGCGATGTAGCCGAAAATCAGAGCGGCCGAAATACCCACGGCGCTGGCGGTAAATCCGCCCATAAAAGCTCCGATAAACCCGTATTTGTCCACCGCCTCTTTCACCCCCTGCCAGAGAACATTTCCAAACCCCAGAAGCGGTACACTGGCCCCTGATCCCGCGAACTTCTGAAACGGTTCATAAATGCCGAGAAATCCAAGCACAGATCCTGTACACACAAGCAGCACCATCACTCTGCCCGGCATCAGTTTTGTCCGGTCCAGAAGGATCTGCACCGCTGCGCAGATCAGGCCTCCCACTACAAATGCTGTAAGATATTCCATAGCAACTTTCCTCCTGTAATTATGTCCTTTCTTTTGTCTTTCCTGACACAATATGCTGTTACGCCGCACCCGCGCAGTGCTCAATCACAATTCCATGCGCAATCCCCGGCACGCTGGCTCCTTCATTATAACTGACAGTGGACATAAGCGCCCCCGTCGGCACAAAAAGGACCCGCTTCCACTCCCCTTTCTCGACTTTCGGCAGGATAAAGGACGCAAGCGTAACCGCCGCACAGCCGCAGCCGCTTCCTCCCGCATGGGTATCCTGTGTCTCGCGGTCAAACACAGTCAGTCCGCAGTCCAAATGACGCTTCCGTATGTCATATCCCTTTCCCCTGGCCAGATCGTACAGAATCGACTGTCCGATCAGTCCGAGATCCCCGGTAATGATCCGGTCATAGTCCTCCTCTGACCGACCCATATCAAGAAAATTCTGCACAATCGTGTCCGTCGCCGCAGGCGCCATGCACGCCCCCATGTTCTGGGAGTCTTTCAGTCCGTAATCTACAATCTTCCCGACAGTCACTCCTGTGATTCTCACATGACTCATACGGGCGGTATTTTCCTCTCCTGCCCCCGTCGTTTCCGCCGTATCCGCTCTGTGCACAATGAACGCCCCACTGCCCGTCACTGTCCACTGAGCTGACAGAGGCCGCTGGTTCGCATATCCCAGCGGAAACCGGAATTCCTTTTCCGCGCTTCCGAAATGGCTGGACGTTACCGCCAGCATATACTCCCCGTACCCGGCCGCAGCGCTCATTGCCGCCAGCGCCAGAGCCTCTCCCGATGTGGAACACGCACCGTAGAGCCCGAACATGGGAATATGCAGCGATTCTGCGCCCATGGAAGTGGCGATTCCCTGTCTGAGCAGATCTCCGCCGAACAGATATCTGATCTGACTGTCCTTTATACGTGCCTTTCCCACTGCCAGCACACAGGCATCTTTCTGCATCGTGCTCTCTGCTTCCTCCCACGTCTCCGCCCCAAACAGATTGTCTTCCCCTGCCACATCAAACAGCTTTCCCAGCGGCCCCTCTGCTTCTTTGCTCCCGACTACAGATGCCGCACTCACAATAAACGGCGCATTTTCAAAAAAAATACTTTGTTTCCCACTGGTCTGGTTCATATGCTTCTGCCTCTTTCTTTCCTTTTTCACTGAAGCGGCATTTCTGCCGCGCTCTGTTGTCATTACAGGAAGCATTATTTTCACTTTTCGCGGGAAATATGTACGAAGCAGAAAAATCCCGAATATTTTTATTCGGAACGGCAGATACTGAATCTGAGCAAAAACAGAATTAACAAAAGCAAATGGAACAAAAAAACAGATCGGACAGAAAGGCCGCCTCTGACAGCACGCCCCGGAAGGCGGCGGAAAGGGAGAACAGGAGAATAATATATGGACAAAATACAGAAATTAAAACAGGAAAAGGAATATGAACAATATGTAAAACAGAAAACACCCCGGCACAATGTGTGGCTTGACATGATTCGCGCATTTGTCACCGGCGGGTCAATCTGTCTGATCGGGCAGGTGATTTATCACTACTGCCAGATCAGACAGCTCAGTTCTGACGACTGCAGCAGCTGGACTTCACTGATTCTTGTACTCTTAAGCGTCATTCTGACCGGAACAGGCATCTATCCGCGCATCGCGAAGTGGGGCGGCGCAGGGGCGCTTGTCCCGATCACAGGCTTTGCGAACTCTGTCGCTGCCCCCGCCATCGAATACAAGAAGGAAGGACAGGTCTTCGGCATCGGCTGCAAGATCTTCACCATCGCCGGCCCTGTCATTCTTTACGGCATTTTTACAAGCTGGACGCTCGGCCTTGTATACTGGCTTTGGAGCGCTGTCTCATAAATCCCCAGACTTATGAACGTCGCCTGAACAAAATCAGGGGGCCAAAAAGCCCCCTCATTCTAAACATCCTGATCGCACTCCGGCATTCTTCCGTAGAGTTTCGTCACCCTGGCGATCTCTCTGACCGTCTCTTTATCAAATTCCTTCTTCTTCATACGCCACACCCAGTTGCCGCCCAGCGTGGACGGAATGTTGATGCGCGCCTCGCTTCCCAGACCGAGATAGTCCTGCATGGGAATGACACAGAGATCTGCCACGCTGCTCATGGCCATGGCGATAAAGTCCCCCGCCAGCGTGTCTTCGTCAAGGCGCGGCTTGCACATATATTCTTTCGCAAAATCTCGGGCAGGTTTTCCGACCTCATGATACCATCCTCTCGTCGTATCGTTATCATGCGTTCCCGTATATACAACACAGTTTGTCGGATACGTGTGCGGCAGATAGTTTGCGGACTCTCTGGAATCAAAGGCAAACTGGAGCACCTTCATTCCCGGAAAACCGCTGTCTTTCAACAATTTCAGGACACTCGGAGTTAAGAATCCCAGGTCTTCGGCGATGATCTCCGGGCGTCCGAGTTTCGCTTCAACCGCACGGAAAAGCTCCATCCCCGGTCCCGGCATCCATTTGCCGTTCACCGCGGTCTCCTCCCCGTAAGGAATCGAGTAGTACTCGTCAAACCCGCGGAAATGATCGATACGCACAACGTCATAGAGACGGAAGCAGTATTCGATTCTGCGGATCCACCATTCGTAGCCTGTCTTTTTATGGTATTCCCAGTCATAGAGCGGATTGCCCCAGAGCTGTCCTGTTGCAGAAAACGCATCCGGCGGGCATCCCGCCACACCTGTGGGTTCGTTGTTCTCATCAAACTGGAACAGCTCCGGCGCCGCCCATGTATCCGCACTGTCAAACGCTACATAGATCGGGATATCTCCGATGATTCTGACGCCCTGCTTATTCGCATATGCGTGAAGTTTTTTCCACTGGCGGTCAAACTCATACTGCTGGAAGCGGTAAAAGCCGATGGCGTCTGCAAGCTCTCTGCGCGCCTGCTCAAGGGCGGCCTCTTCCCTGTTCTTAAGCGGCGCCTCCCACTCATTCCAGCTCACGCCGCCGTTTTTGTCCTTGATCGCCATGTAAAGGCTGTAATCTTCCAGCCAGAATGCATTTTCTGTGACAAATGCCTCATATTCCTCATCCGGCTTAAAGCGCTCGTACGCTTTTCTGAGCACTTTGAATCTTGCCTTATAGATTTTTTCGTAATCGATACAGTCCTCCCGGTCTCCGAAATCATATGCCTTACATTCTTTCTTCGTAAGAAGCCCCTCGCGGATCAGCGTCTTCAGATCGATAAAGTATGGATTTCCGGCATATGTGGAGAAAGACTGGTACGGGGAATCCCCGTAGCCAGTCGGTCCAAGCGGCAGGATCTGCCAGTAGCTCTGCCCTGCTTCCTTCAGCATATCCACGAATTTGTAAGCTTCTTTTGAAAAGCATCCGATCCCGTATTTTGAGGGAAGGGAGAATACCGGTAATAAGATTCCGCTTGCTCTTTTCATTTCTTTCCTCCTATAAATGCCAGATGTCTCTGTTGTACTCTTCGATCGTTCTGTCTGATGAGAAGAATCCTGCTTTTGCGATATTAACAAGTGCCATCTTCGCCCATACTTTCCTGTCCGCGTAAGCGGCAAGCGCTTTCTCCTTTGTCTCCTTGTAGGAGTCAAAGTCAAGCAGTGTCATGAACCAGTCTTTGCCGATCAGCTCTTTCTGAAGACGTGCCAGATTCTCCTCGCAGCCGATCGCAAGCATCTCGTCGCTTGTGATAAAGTCTACCGCCGCCTTGATCGCCTCGTTCTCCTCGTAGTAGTCTTTCGCCACATAGTCAGCCTTCGCGTAGTGCTCGATGACCTCGCTGCTGGAAGCGCCGAACACGAAAATGTTGTCGTCGCCTACCGCCTCGTGAATCTCCACGTTCGCCCCGTCTTCTGTGCCAAGCGTCACAGCGCCGTTTAACATGAATTTCATGTTTCCTGTTCCGCTCGCCTCTTTGGATGCAAGGGAGATCTGCTCAGAGATATCGCATGCCGGGATCAGCTTGCCGGCCTTTGTCACGTTATAGTTTTCCACCATCACAACACGGAGATATTTGTTCACTTCCGGGTCGTTATTAATCAGCTCCTGCAGACAGAGGATCAGGTGAATAATATCTTTTGCGATCACATATGCCGGAGCCGCCTTCGCGCCGAAGATCGCTGTCACCGGGGCAGACGGGATTTTGCCCGCCTTGATCTCCAGATACTTATCGATAATGTAGAGCGCGTTGAGCTGCTGGCGCTTGTACTCGTGAAGACGCTTTACCTGGATATCAAAGATCGTATCCGGGCTTATTTCGATTCCCTGTGTTGCTTTCAGGTAAGTACACAGATCTTTCTTGTTCTCATATTTGATTGCAAGAAGTTCATTTAAAACCTTCTCGTCGTCTTTGTACTTCAGAAGCTTTTCAAGCTCTGCAGCGTCTTTTTTGTACCCCTCGCCGATTGTTCTGTCGAGGAATGCGCTCAGGCGCGGATTGCAGTGAATAAGCCAGCGGCGGAATGTGATTCCGTTTGTCTTGTTGTTGAACTTCTCCGGATAGATTCTGTAGAAGTTGTTCAGCTCAGAGTCTTTTAAGATCTCTGTGTGCAGAGCCGCCACACCGTTTACGCTGAATCCGTAGTGGATATCAATATGCGCCATATGAACCGTGTCATTCCGGTCAATAATGGCCACGCTTTCGTCCTCGTACTTCCTTCTCACTTTGTCATCCAGCACTTCGATAATCGGAACGAGCTGGGGAACTACTTTCTTTAAGTAATCCACCGGCCACTTCTCCAGAGCTTCCGCGAGGATCGTATGGTTTGTGTACGCGCATGTGCGGGATACCACATCAATCGCGTCGTCCATGTCCATTCCTCTCTCCATGAGAAGACGGATCAGTTCCGGGATCACCATCGTCGGATGCGTGTCGTTGATCTGGATCACCGCATAGTCAGGAAGGTCGTACAGAGTGCAGCCTTTCGCCGTACACTCGTCAAGAATAAGCTGTGCGCCGCTGCTGACCATGAAATACTGCTGATAGATACGGAGCAGTCTTCCCTGCTCATCGCTGTCATCCGGATAGAGGAAGAGTGTCAGGTTCTTCTCGATATCTTCCTTATTAAAATCAATTCCGTCTTCAACAATCGTCTCATCGACAGAATCGAGATCAAAAAGATGAAGTTTGTTTGTCTTGTTATTATAGCCGGTCACTTCGATGTCATACATTCTTGCGCTGACATTGAGCCCTTTAAAGCTTACCGGATATGTCACGTCTGTTTTTTTCAGCCAGGATTTTTCTTCAATCCACGGGTTTGGAGTCTCTTTCTGAAGGTGATCCTCAAACTCCTGTTTAAAAAGACCGAGGTGATAGTTCAGGCCAATTCCGTCTCCGGCAAGGCCCAGTGTGGCGATGGAGTCCAGAAAGCACGCCGCAAGACGTCCCAGACCGCCGTTTCCAAGCGACGGCTCCGGCTCGGCCTCCTCGATCTCACAGATATCCTTTCCATTTTTCTCAAGCATCTCTTTTACTTCCTCATAGATGCCGAGGTTGATCATGTTGTTGGACAGAAGTTTTCCGATCAGGAACTCTGCCGAAATATAATAAAGCTTTTTCCTGCTGTCTGTGCGCTCCTTCTCTGCCGCCATCTCCTGTACTACAGACAGAAGCGCACCGTAAATTTCTTTGTCTGACGCTGCCGCGACTGTTTTTCCAAGATATGCTTCCACTTTTTCCTGAATGTTCATGGTAAATCTCCTTTCACATTACTGCATTCGTGTTTTGTTTCTGTCCGCCGCTCTTTTTCCGGAATGCGGACTTCAGCATCTGATATTCATTTTAATATGCTTTTGTGCGGATTTCTTGCAATATACTTCCCTTTTATTGTACAATACTATCATAATTTTTATACCGAAAGACTCATATGACAGCGAAGGAGGAACTCCGGCATATGAATATCAGCGAATATCAGAACTACCACGAGACAAAATCCCACACGGCAGCGGATTTCCCGTATAACACGTATATCTGCTCGATCCCGGCAGATTTTCCTTCCGTGCCCCTGCACTGGCACTCCGAACTGGAGCTCATCGTCATTAAGAAAGGCCGGGGGATCGTTTCCGTCGATCTGCAGAAACAGGAAGTCGCCTCCGGAGACATCGCACTCATCCGCCCGGGCCGGCTTCATTCCATTGAGCGTGACGGCGGGCACACAATGGAGTACGAAAATATCATACTCAAACCCGAGCTTCTCATTTCCGGGGAGAATGACCTGTGCGCGGTCCGGTTTATCAATCCGCTCATGGAAGGCGCCATCCCCTCTGAAACTTTCCTTACTCCCGCACTCTCTTTCTACAGGGAAGCCGCGGAATACATCCGTCAGATCGACCTTCTCTGCGGCACGCAGCCCGAGGGATATCAGCTTGCAGTGAAAGGGCTTTTATTTCAGTTCTTTTTCCTGCTCATCACTAACCGCCGGGAAAAGGAAAAAGAGACCTCTTCCGCAGCGCAGACGAGATCTCTCGAAAAGATGAAAACGATTCTGAAATATGTGGAGGAGCACTACGCCGACCATGTCACCATCGACGATATGGCTGAAATCACATGCTACAGCAAATCGCATTTTATGAAGTTCTTTAAGTCCCACATGGGAACCGGATTTATCGACTATCTCAACGACTACCGGCTGACCATGGCAGAACGGATGCTTATGTCCTCCGACGCCCCTGTCCTGGAAGTCGCCCAGGCAAGCGGGTTTGACAACCTCTCCTACTTTAACCGGATGTTCAAACGGAAGTACGGACAGGCGCCGGGAGTGCGAAGGAAGCGCCCCTTTTCCGCATAAACCTATACCGCATACGCACCGGATTCACGCGATTTTCAATAATCAGGATTCGCTCTTATTTCCCGAATCCGCAGTTCGGATATGTGCATACGTCACAGTTCAGGCACAGGCCGCCTTCGCCGAGTACGTGAAAGTCGTTCTCGCTCAGCCTCTCTCCTGCCACAACTCTTGGCAGAACAAGATCGAAGATCGTGCGCTTTGCGTACATAACGCACCCCGGCAGTCCCATAACCGGGATCTCTCCCGCATACGCCAGCATGAACATGGCCCCCGGCAGAACCGGCGCCCCGTAGGTCACAACCGTGTCCGTTGCGTTCCGGATGGCAAGCGGTGTCCGGTCATCCGGGTCCACGCTCATGCCTCCGGTACAGACGATCATCTGCGCTCCTCTGTCAATCCACTCACGGATCGCTTCAGTCACCATCTCCGGCTTGTCGTCGCAGACCGTATTTCCCATTACTTCCACACCGAGCTCTTCCAGTTTCCCTTTCACAACAGGGGTGAAGCTGTCCTTGATCCTTCCGTGGAACACTTCACTTCCCGTTGTCACGATTCCAGCTTTCAGCGCGCGGAAGGGCAGAATCTTGAATACCGGCTCATCCCCGCAGATCTCCTTGACGCGGTTCATCTTCTCCTCCTCGATAACGAGGGGCACCACACGCATCCCCACGATCTTGTCGTCCTTCTTCACCGGGAAATTGCCATGTCTTGAAGCGAGCACCATCTGTCCCATCGCGTTTACCGCATTGAGCTTCTCCCGGTCGATTTTCAGCAGTCCGTCCGTTTCGGCAGTCAGCTCGATCTTTCCCTCTTTCGGCTCGGAAGCTTTCATATACTCTCCCTGGCACACCTGTCTTAAGATCTCTGCCGCCTCATTCTCATGAAGCATCCCTTCTTCTTTCTCCCACACATAGAGATGCTCTTTTCCAACCGAAAGAAGCACCGGAATATCTTCCTCCGTCACCACATGTCCTTTACGGAACACCGCGTCTTTCACCACACCCGGGATAATCTGCGTAATATCATGGCAAAGCACGCTGCCTGCCGCATCTTCTGTTCTGATCAGTTTCATTTTATCTCCTCCAGTTCCTTCATCCAAATATCCGCACATGCATCGCTCGGCATTCTCCAGTCCCCCCGCGGCGAGAGCGCCACCGTTCCGATCTTCGGCCCGTCCGGAAGACAGGAACGCTTAAACTGCTGGGAGAAAAACCTCCTGCAGAATGTCTTCAGCCATTTTAGTATCGTTTCCCTGTCATATTCCCCGTCAAATGTCGCCAGTGCCAGACGGAAGATTTTCGCCGGGCTGTAGCCGAAACGGATCATATAGTACAGGAAGAAGTCGTGCAGCTCATAAGGCCCTACCAGATCTTCTGTCTTCTGCGCGATATCGCCGTCCTTCGGCGGAAGCAGCTCCGGACTCACCGGCGTGTCGAGCACATCGTAGAGCACGTTCTTAAGCTTTTCATCTTCGGTCTCATCCGCCGCGTATTTGACAAGATGGCGCACAAGCGTCTTCGGCACAGAAGCGTTCACGCCGTACATGGACATATGATCTCCGTTGTAGGTCGCCCACCCAAGCGCCAGTTCCGACATATCCCCGGTTCCGATCACCATGCCGCCGGTCCGGTTCGCAATGTCCATCAGAACCTGCGTCCGTTCTCTCGCCTGCGCGTTTTCATAAGTAACATCATGATTTTCCGGATCCTGTCCGATGTCCCGGAAATGAATATTCACCGCGTCCGCGATGGGCACTTCTTTTAATGTTGCCCCGGTTTTCCGCGCCATGTCGCAGGCATTTCTGTATGTCCGGTCCGTTGTACCGAAACACGGCATCGTAACAGCGATGATATCTTTCTTGTCTCTCCCGAGCATGTCAAACGCCCGCGCAGTCACGAGCAGGGCAAGCGTGGAGTCAAGACCGCCGGAGATTCCCACCACCGCAGTCCGGGCGTGGGTATGGGCCAGCCGCTTTTTAAGGCCCATGGCCTGAATCGTAAGAATCTCCTCGCAGCGTTCCTCCCGGACTCTCTCGTCCGAAGGAACGAACGGCTTCTTCGGAAATGTTCTTGACAGTTCCGTCTCTTCTTTTTCCACGGAGAACGGCACCCGGATCAGCCTTCTCTCCTGCGCCGCCTTAAATGTCGTGTTCTTTCTCCGCTCACTTATGATTCTCTGCAGATCAAACTCGGAATAGATAATCCCGTTGTGATACCGTCTGGACTGAGCGAGAACTGCGCCGTTTTCAGCGATGATATTGTGTCCGCCGAACACCACATCCGTAGTCGACTCGCCCTCGCCCGCATTGGCGTACACATATCCCGCGATCAGCCGCGCCGACTGGCCCGCGATCAGTTCTCTTCTGTAGGTATCCTTTCCGATCGTTTCATCGCTGGCCGAACAGTTTACGATCACAGTCGCACCTTCAAGCGCCGCCTGAATGCTGGGCGGCACCGGAGACCACACATCCTCGCAGATCTCCGCCGATACAACCAGTTCTTCCATATCCGTGTCAGCGAAAAGGATCTGAGGACCAAAAGGCACCTGCTGTCCCTCAAAAATAAGATACCGTGCCTGATCCGGTCCCGGTGTGAACTGGCGCATCTCGTAAAACTCACCGTAGTTTGGAAGGAATGTCTTCGTCGTAAGTCCGATCACACTGCCCCGGTTCAGCGCCGCCGCCGCATTGTACAGCTTTCCGTACACACTGAGCGGCACTCCCACAAACACGAGAATATCCCTGTCTTTCGTGTATTCCGCGATCTGGAGCAGCGCTTTCTTTGCTTCGCGCAGGAGAATATCCTGCGTAAAAAGATCTCCGCACGTATATCCTGTCACGCACAGCTCCGGAAACGCGATAATCTTTGCTCCGTGATCACAGGCTTCTCCGATCGCTTCACAGATCTTCCCTGTATTGTATTCCACATCCGCCACCCGGATATCCGGCGTCGCGGCTGCCACTCTGACAAAGCCGTCTTTCATCTCATCTTCCCCCTTTTTTCCTGCTCTTATCAAGAAGTACTTTCAGCTCATCCACTGTATAGTTATAAGCTGTATTACAGAAATGACATTTTACTTCAATATCCCTGCCGTCACCTATCATCGCCTGTATCTCTTTTTCTCCGATGCTGATAATCGCTTTCTCGATCCGCTCTTTTGAGCAGTTGCAGTAAAATTTCGCGGGCATCGTATCTGTGATCTCAAGATCCAGCCCATCAAGCACCTGGGAGAGCATCTCCTCCGGTGTGTGCCCGTTGTCCAGCATCGCCGTCACCGGACGGATATTTTTGATATTCTCCTCAAGGCGGTTCAGAACCTCATCCTCGATAAAGGGCATAACCTGTACGATAAAGCCTCCCGCGCAGCGGACCGTGTTGTCCCCTTCCATGAGGACACCCAGTCCCACCGAGGACGGCACCTGTTCGGACGTTGCGAAATAATAGGTGAGATCTTCCGCGATCTCCCCGGTCTGGAGAATCGTCTGGCCGGAGTACGGCTCTTTGAGTCCCATATCTTTGATCACGGTCATTACGCCCTGGCCGAGCGCTCCGCCCACGTCCAGTTTCCCGTTTTTAGGCGGAAGCATAACGCCGGGTTCAAACACATATCCCTTCACATTTCCAAGGCTGTCCGCAGTTACAGTCAGTCCCCCGATGGGGCCGGAACACTTGATCTGAACCGTCAGCATGTCCGTCGGATTTTTCATCATGCTCCCCATCATCACGCTGCCTGTCAGCAGCCTTCCGAGTGCCGCCGTTGCCACGGGGCTTGTCTCATGGCGCCTTCTCGCCTCCTCCACAAGCTCTGTCGTCACCGCCGCAAACGCGCGGATCTGCGTATTTGCAGCCGACGCTCTCACAATATAATCACTCATCCTTTTTCTCTCCCTTCCCGGATTCCCGTGCGATCACAAAGATTCTCTCACTTGTCTCCACGGGCTCCGCCTTCGTATCCATATCATAAGCCGCCAGAAATACCATACCGGCTTTCCCGATCAGGCTTTTTATCTCGTCCAGCGTATACCCCCGCTGAAAGTGGGTTTCTCTGTACTTCCGGAAAAGTTCCGCCCCATCGTCTGCAGAGCGCTCATCCCGGATAAAAAGCGTCAGATCATACTCGTTGATCCGCTCTTCTTCATAATAACAGTTGTCCCAGATAAAGCTGCACTCGCCCCGGTCTTCCGCGATCGTACAGTCTCCCATAACTTCCCGGTACTTATAGTCTGTATTGAAGTCAAACACAAAGACGCCGCCCGGGTCCAGATAATTGTTGACCAGTCTGAATACCCGTTCAAGTTCTTCCGGTTCCGTCATATAGTTGACTGAATCACAGACGCTCACCACGGCGCGCACTGTGCCGTACAGTTCAAACTCCCGCATATCCTGAAGAAGATAGAGGATGTCATGGCCGGATTCCATCCGCTTTTCCATCGCGATCTCCAGCATATCCTCCGAATTGTCCACACCGATCATATCATAGCCGTATCCGGCAAGAATCTCTGTCATCGCACCGGTTCCGCAGCCAAGATCCAGGACGATTCCCTCTTCTGCCCCGTATCGGCAGAGCGTTTCCCTGATATATTCTCCCCAGTCCTTATACGGAACATTGTCCATGAACCTGTCGTAAACTGATGCAAAACTTGTATACGCCTCCAACGCACACTCCTCCCGTCTCCGGTATTTTTGTCAATGGACAGACATAATCCATTAGAAGTGTATCACATTTCCCCGGTTATGGCACGAAAAAAATAAGCCGTCCGGCCGTTACTGCAAATAACCGCCGAACAGCTCTTCTTCCCCTGCCGCACAGATTCAGATCAGCTTGGATCTGATCTGTCAGGAATGATAATACAGTTCAATCGGATCAATCGGATCAAACGGATTTTCTTCCTCCATCTTTTTGTTTCTGCCGCGACGCTTAATCAGCTCCCCGCTCTTGTTATACACCCAGAATGAGTAAACGAGCAGCTTGTTGATCTTTCCGATCTTTTCCTTCGTCGTCTTTTCATAGAGCGTACCCCCGGCGACAAACGGCGTTTTCCTGTGAATCAGCGAAATCAGCTCCGTTTCGCATGTCACCGGCTCAGGGAGGATCGTATACCCACGCCCCACGCAGTCCGGTTTGTGGGAATCACTTCCCCCGGTCGTGACCTTTCCATATTTTTTCGCAAGCTTTTCCGCTCCGCTGTTCGACTGCACAGATTCGCAGCTGTTAAACGCTTCTACAAAATCAAACCGCTTCACAATCTCAGGTGACTGGTAAAACCGCCGCGCATTTGTAAAACTCATATATTTCTCCCCGCACGGGTGAGCCGGTCCGAGCACGCCTCCGTTGCGGTGCACCAGATCGATCAGAAGCGCCAGAGGCATTCCTCGCATCTCAAGGAGCCTCATCTTGACGCCCTCCGGCATGATCACAAGAATATGTCCCGCATCGCGCGTATCGTATTCAATGCCCTTAAGCACAACAAAATCTGTATGTTTCTTTCCCTTGATGTTCTCTTTCCAGTACCGGTAGCCGTTATACGTGTCATGGTCTGTTATGACCATTCCCTGAAAACCGTGCTTTTTGAGTATCGTGATATATTCTTCGAGGCCGACCTTACTGTCAATCGATCCTTCTTTCACATGGCAGTGCATATCTATCTTCATACGCATTCCTCCTTTTTCCAGCCTGTCCGGCCGTTGATAAGACAGTGCAGAAAACATGATAATGCTAACTGTTTCTGTGAGTATTATACCTCAAATATACAGTTTGTGACAACCGAAAACACGGACTTTTCGCAGACCGCCTATCTGAAAATTCTGGAAGTCAGAGCAAGCATTCCGCCCAGGCAGGAAAACCACGCCGCCGCATAGACCGGGACAGGAATCGCCACTTCCGTAAAGCTGAATAAAATGCACAGAGCAGTCAGGACCGCTCCTCCCGCCAAAGCAACCATCGTTCCGAGCACAGACTTTTTGATATACATAACAAAACACACCTTTCTCTGATATAATCCTTTTTTGATAAACGCATCATATCAGATAAGGTGTGTCATAAAACGGACTTACTTTTCTTCGTCTGTCTCATCGCCGGAAGACTGGCCGTCCATGTCGTACATCATGGCTCTCGCTCTCTCCACTTCCTTCGCGGTAGATTCCTGTTCACGGATCTCCGCCGCTTTCTTCAGACTCTTTTTGTTCTGTCTGCGTGATTCAAACATAAGCTGAACAAGAATGCCGACGACGCAGACCGCCGCACAGATTACGATACGAATCACATTGCTGTCCACAGCAAGAAGCTCTGCGGCTGCAAAGCCCGCGAGACACGCACCGTACAGCGATGTGGCGATAATCGTCACAATCGGCGCCGCCCATATGGAGAGGATCGCGGCCACAAGTCCGATCACAAGACATACGGTCACAAAAATCCAGTTCTGCCGGTCAATAAGCCCAAGTCCAAAAGAGCTGACCGCTGCAAATACAATAAGGAAGATTCCCGCCCGGTACAGACGCGCCGCGGCTGCTGCAAGCAGGATACCCGCAACTGCGCCGATGATTAATACCGCATATCCTTCCAGGCCGAGCATCAGCGAAACATAAAATCCCACTTCAAATCCTGCCGCCAGTCCGAAAAGCGCCGCCCAGAAACGCACAACCTTCAGGCCAAACAGGCAGAGCAGAACACCAAACACCGCCTCAATAATCAGAAGCGTCGCCGCATTCTGCGTCAGAGCCTGTATCTCCCCTGAGTTTCCCGGCAGCAGAACAGCCGGATCGAGCTGCAGAATCCTGTCGATTATTTCATTCACATTCATATTCATCACCCTTTACCTCTTATTAATATTCTTCTCCCGCTTTTCCCCGATTCCGGGAACAGACGCCGGTGATCTCAGACCGCGCCGCCTGTTCCGAATATATTCTACCAACTTTTCTTTTCGCTGGCAAGACAAATGAAGATGGATGCCAATCAACTCTTGCTCGATCAACATCCACCTTCAATTTGATATTTCTGTCATTCTTTTTTCCTCTTTCTATCTTTTTTTATCTCTGATAGATTCAACTTATGTTCCCGGTGGTCCGTACCTCCTTTACTTGGATTCCCTTTGATATCAGATCTCCGGTGATCTTCCTCTGATATAGATTTTACTTCTCTCATAACTTTCTCGTCATTATGATCTTTCTCTATATCTGATCACCCATGATCTTTTCCCGCTATCTTTTGGGTGTTAAAACTTTCAATAAGTTTTATTTGTTGTAATTATAATAACACTCTCTTTTCTGTCTGTCAATAAATATTTTGTTATTTTTGATTTTTCTTTTTAATTATCTGTTAATTTCTTATCTATCTTACAGGTTGACTTATAACCCACCTCCAATTAGAATAGAATATGATTAGTTTAAAGGAGACATTATAATGGAACATTTAACAATACCGGAAGGCTATTCTTCCCCTCTTACAATACGGGAAACAGAAGTAGCCATCAAAGAAGTAAAAGATCATTTCGAGCGTGCGCTGGCGAAATCCCTTCATCTCACAAGGGTCTCCGCTCCGCTTTTCGTACGTCCGGAATCCGGCATGAACGACAACTTAAACGGCGTCGAGCGCCCGGTTTCATTCGGAATCAAAGAGCAGGATGAGGCCGCTGCCGAGATCGTACACTCCCTGGCAAAATGGAAGCGCTACGCACTGAAAAAGTACGGCTTTCACTCAGGAGAAGGACTCTACACCGACATGAGCGCAATCCGCAGAGATGAAATCACAGACAACATCCACTCCCTCTATGTAGATCAGTGGGACTGGGAGAAGATCATCTCAAAGGAGGAGCGCAACACGGAAACACTTCAGTATACTGTGCGCAAGGTGTATTCCGCGCTTAAGGATACGGAAGATTACATATCCAGGAGATACAACTATATCGAGCCTCTTCTCCCCGACGACATTTTCTTTGTCACATCCCAGGAGCTGGAGGATCTGTATCCGGAATGTACGCCGAAGGAGAGAGAGCACCGCATCGCAAAGGAGAAAGGCGCCGTATTCATCTCCCAGATCGGCAAAACGCTCGCTTCCGGAGAGAGACACGACGGACGCGCTCCGGACTATGACGACTGGGAATTAAACGGGGATATCATTGTATATTACCCTGTCCTGGATATAGGGCTTGAGCTTTCCTCCATGGGAATCCGCGTGGATGAAGACTCTTTGAGAAGCCAGCTTAAATCTGCCGGCTGCGAGGAGCGCGCGGAGCTTCCGTTCCAGAAGTCTCTATTGAACGGCGAACTGCCGTACACCGTCGGCGGCGGAATCGGACAGTCGCGCATCTGCATGTACTATCTGAGAAAAGCCCATATCGGCGAGGTACAGTCATCACTCTGGCCGGAAGATATCACAGAAGAAGCCCGTTCCCACGGCATTGCGCTTCTGTAACCGCGGCATTTGCACAGGCAAAACAGGCCGGGCTTTGGCTCGTCGCCCATACAAAGAAAGGGCATTCAGATTTTTATGGTCTGAATGCCTTTCTGTATTCTGCGGGAGTATATCCGGTCTGCTCCCGGAAACTCTTTGTAAAATAGCTGAAATCAGAAAACCCGCATTCGCTTCCCACTTCGTTTGAATGCATCTCTGTGTCGAGAAGAAGCTCCTGCGCTTTCTGAATGCGGAACTGTCTCACGTAACGTATCGGGGTTGTCCCCGTCATCTGACGGAAGCACCTCTGGCAGGCGCTCTCGCTGACGGACACGCTGTCCGCAATCATAGAGACGGTCAGTTCTTCCGTATAGTGTTCCTCAATATACTGAAGCATGTGTTTCATTCTTTCTCCCGCAATCCGCTCCTGCGCGGAAAACTTCCTCACGGCTGACGGAACACAGTTTCTGAGGAGGCCAAACGCTTTGGTCAGCTCATACCGCGTCTCATTTTCATAATCTTCCCTCTCCTGTGCCACCGTCTCCCACGCCCTGTTCAGCCATGCAATAATTTCTCCCTGTCTCTTTGCGCTGTCCTCCAAATGCAGATACCGCAGGGCGGAGTTTCCCGCAACCGGGCGGATCAGTTCCTGCCAGAACACACTGTCCACACTTCCTCCGACAAGACGCGCGTGAAAGACAAGCGAGCGGAATTCTCCTTCTGTTCCCGGCTCCTTTTCCGCCGCATGAAGCACGCCCGAATTGATAAAAATCCCCTGTCCCGGTCCAATCTCAATCCGGTCGTTCTCCACTCTCACTTCCAGCTCTCCTTTTCTCGGAAGAATCGCCTCAAATTCATCGTGCCAGTGCCACGGAACGGAATAATTTTTCAGATCGTCCTCATAACAGGCGATCGGAAACAGAGTCGTTCCGTGGTGAACCAGCTCCCTCCCCATCCGGTCAACGCCCGGACGGCAGTCAGACAATGCCATTTCATTTCTCCTATGCCGTTTTTATCATATGATATTGCTGTTTTTATTATACATATCGCGTCTGTACGCTGTTATAATTATATCCGCATACAAGGAGGAATTCAATATGGTACATCTGCTTCTCGCAATTATTTATCTTGCATTTATCAGTCTTGGTCTCCCTGACGCCCTTCTGGGCTCGGCATGGCCGACCATGTATACAGAATTTGACGTTCCTGTCTCCTATGCGGGAATCATATCCATGATTATTTCCGCCGGAACGATCGTATCGAGCCTTCAGAGCGACCGTGTGACACGCCGGTTCGGAACCGGGAAAGTAACCGCCGTCAGCGTTGCAGTGACCGCGATCGCCCTTTTCGGCTTCTCTATCACCCACTCATTCTGGCTTCTCTGCCTGTGGGCGGTTCCCTACGGGCTGGGGGCAGGCAGTGTAGACGCCTCTCTGAACAACTATGTGGCTCTTCACTACAAAAGCCATCACATGAGCTGGCTTCACTGCATGTGGGGCGTGGGCGCCACCGCAGGACCGTATATCATGAGCTACGCACTGAGCAGCGGAAACGGATGGAACTCAGGGTACTTCTATGTCTCTGTGATCCAGGCTGTGCTGACATTTGTCCTTTTCTTAAGTCTTCCTCTCTGGAAAGGACGAAATGCAGGCGGCACAGACGGCCCTGCTTCCGATAACCGGCCGCTTTCCCTGAAGGAAATCGTGAAGATTCCCGGCGCAAAGGAAGTAATGCTCTGCTTTTTCTGCTACTGCGCAGTCGAGGGAACCGCCGGGCTGTGGGCCAGCAGTTATCTTACGCTGATCCGGGATGTTCCTGCCGGAACCGCCGCGCGATTTGCCAGCATGTTTTATATCGGAATCACCATAGGACGCGCCTTCAGCGGATTTATCACGATGAAACTGAATGATGTACAGATGATCCGTCTCGGACAGGGAATTATCGCTGCGGGAATCCTCGTCATGCTTATTCCCGGTCCTCAGTCAGTTTCTCTGGCAGGTCTGATCCTGATCGGTCTCGGATGCGCGCCGATCTATCCGTGCATCATCCACTCCACTCCGGATCATTTCGGAGCAGAACGCTCCCAGGCGCTCATCGGAGTCCAGATGGCAAGCGCATATGTGGGGACGCTTCTGATGCCCTCCCTGTTCGGACTGATCGCGAACCATATTTCCGCAGCACTGTTTCCGCTCTATATGGCAGTAATCCTCGTACTGATGATCATAATGCACGAACTTCTGAACAAAAAAACAGCCTCCTGATCAGAGGCCGTTTTTTTGTTCAGAATCTTTTTTCATGAAACTGTTTTTCTTTCCGACAGAATCCGTATCACTGTCAGTGCGCCTGCAAGCAGAGCCGCGCTGATCCCGAGCACAATCCACCAGACATGTACGAAGCCCGCAATGATATAACCAATCAGGCAGACCGAAGCCACAACGGCCACATACTGCATCTGCGTGGAAACATGGTTGATATGGTTGCATTGCGCTCCCGCCGATGACATGACTGTCGTATCCGAGATCGGTGAGATATGATCCCCGCACACAGCCCCCGCAAGGACGGCCGCCACCGAGATAATCATCATCTCAAGGCCGGCTCCCGATGAAAACAGACCGGTCGCAATCGGCACGAGAATCGCAAACGTTCCCCAGGAAGTCCCTGTCGAAAAAGAGAGGAACACTGCCGCGGCGAAAAGGATCACCGGGATAAACGCTCCTGCAGACGTATGGCTTCCCACGATGCCTCCGACAAATTCCGCAAGGCCGAGTGCATCGCCCACGCCTTTGAGCGACCACGCGAAGATCAGGATCGTGACCGCCGGCACCATAAGCTTAAACCCTTCTGACAGACTGTCCATGAACCCTTTGAACGTCACTACCTTTCTCGGAAGATAGAGAACAACCATGAAAAAGATCGTAACCATGGTCGAAAATACAAGGCTTGTCTCCGCGTCGCATCCTGCGAACGCTGACACGACATTCGTCGCGCCGCCCTGAAATCCGGTGTAAATCATCGCCCCGATCGCCGACACGATCAGCACCGCCACCGGAAGAACAAGATCCATCACTTTTCCATTCGGGTTGATCTCCTCCTCGGAAATCTGTTCAAATTCACCGGCGCCGCTTGTAAATAGGTCGCCTTTCGCCGCATTTTCCTCATGCTTTTTCATCAGGCCGAAGTCGAATCCGACGATCGTGATGAAAAACACCATAAACAGAGTCAGAATCGC
Source organism: Ruminococcus turbiniformis (assembly GCF_020687545.1). Lineage (GTDB taxonomy): Bacteria > Bacillota > Clostridia > Lachnospirales > Lachnospiraceae > Mediterraneibacter > Mediterraneibacter turbiniformis. The sequence continues at coordinate 44,192 of NZ_JAJEQX010000023.1, forward strand.
GTACAGATTGTACGGTATCGTACGGAGGAAAAGCTGGAATCCGCTGATCCCCGCGTCAGCCGGCACGTAGGAATTGACCGCTGCCGCCCAGCTTGAGATCGGCGCAATGATGCAGACCGGAGCCGCGGTGGAATCAATGATATACGCAAGCTTTGCCCTTGAGACCTTCTGCCTGTCCGTCACCGGCCGCATAACCGATCCCACTGTAAGGCAGTTAAAATAGTCGTCCACAAAGATCAGAATGCCAAGCCCTGTTGTAGCCAGCAGCGCGCTTTTCTTCGACCGGATCTTCTTCCCGGCCCATTTCCCGTAGGCGGCCGACCCTCCGGACTTTGACATAAGCACAATGATCATGCCAAGCAGCACGTCAAAAATCAGAATATTCATGTTCATATTCTCTTTGAGAATATCAAAGAAGTTCACAAATGTCTCCCACGGATGAAAGCCGCTGTAAAGCAGCGCCCCAACCGCAACGCCGAGAAAAAGGGAACTGTACACTTCTTTTGTGACAAGCGCGAGTATAATCGCAAGGAGCGGCGGCACGAGCGACCACCATGTTCCTATAAAAACCGAACTGTCCATTTTTATCTCTCCATTCCTGTTTACTCCCCGTTTTTTTGCTTCATAACAGTGCTTCCGCACACTGTTTTACATTGTATAGGAAGTCTGCCGAATTGACAAGAAGATTTTCTTTTTTTATAATACTGCGAAAGGAGTGATTTTCATGCCGCAGTTTTCCGAACTTCTCCCCTCTCAGAAAGAACAGGCAACCCACGGAGAGCCTCTGTTTCCGCTGAAACGCTATGTCACAATGCTCTCACAGGTCTATCCTTCCGTTGCCCCACACTGGCACGACGAGGCGGAGCTTACCATGATCACGGAAGGGCAATGTACCTACCATATTCATCTGGATTCATACAAGGCGGCAAAAGGGGATATTCTGTTTATCCCGCCCGCGGAGCTCCACTCGATCAGCACAGAACCAGACGAAAACATGAAATCCGACACCTTTGTCTTTCATATGGATTTTCTCGGGGCAAATGCCGCCGATATCTGTTCGGTCCGGTATCTTGCTCCGATTGCACGGCACACGCTCCTTCTTCCGTATATCATACGGAAGGATCACCCGGCCTACGGCAAAATCTCCCGGATCTTCCGGGACATGAACCGCCTGTACGAGTCCGGAACTGCTGCCGGCTGCACACAGTCCGATTCTTCCGCAGAGCAATCGCTCCCGGACATTGCACCGCTTCCGCCTGATGCACCGCTTCCGGGGTATGAGCTGTTTCTCAAGTCACTGCTTCTGTCCGCGGTCGCATCTCTGATTCCCTATCAGGAGGCGGCGCACCCGCGCACCCGGCTGGAGGATGAGCACACGGCAAAACTCAAGATGGTGCTGGACTACATCGACGGACATTATGCGGAAGAACTCTCTGTCAGAGATCTGGCAAAGCTGTGCTATTTCAGCGAATATCATTTTATGCGCTTTTTTAAAAAATACACCGGCACGTCCTGCCTTGAATATATCAAAAACCTGAGACTGGAAAAGGCTGCCTCACGTCTCGCGCAGGGCAGCCAGTCTGTTCTCGATATATCCATGTCGTGCGGCTTCTTAAACCTCTCGTATTTTTACCGGGAGTTTAAGAAGAAATATAAAATGACGCCAAAACAGTTTATCCGCAGCGCTCCGGCTTATCCGTTTGCCGCCGACTGAAATCAGGCGTTCTCCTTTTTGCCGAAAACCGCATTTGCGATCAGGCAGAGAATCACGATAATTACCATATCCGGCAGTGTGTTTCCCACCGGTGTGTCAACGGTCATAAGCCACCGGTAAACAACGAAACCGATCAGCCAGATAACCAGGTTCATCCAGTCAAAGTCCGCAGCCCTGCGGTTCCTTTTCAGGATAAATACATCGGCGATCTGTACGGCAATCATGGGCGCAAACACGGATCCGATCAGATAGAGGAAGTCCGTGATATCGTCCATCGGGAAAAGGATCGCGGCAATGGTTCCGATCACGGTTGCGGCAATGCCTACATGGCTTCCTTTCAGTTTCGGGAAGATGGACTCCGCGGATACTCCTGCCGAGTAGGCGTCCAGGAAAGTGGTTGTAACTGTCGAGAAGATCACAATCAGAAGGGCCGCAATTCCGAGTCCGGCCTTTACCATAATCACGGCAATGTCCGTCTCTCCGGTGTAGATAGCCGCTCCCATTCCGATCACATACATCCAGCAGCTCACAAGTCCGTACACGATGACGCTGGCAGCCGTTGCTTTAACCGGTTTCTCAGCCTCACGGGTATAGTCGCTGATCACCGGAAGCCAGGACAGGGGCATCGCCACAGACAGTTCTACGGCCGCGCCGAAACTCATTGCGTCGCCGCTCACGCTCTCTGCGCCTGCTCCTCCGAAGAAGATCACTCTGCACAGCAGAATCGTGAGAATAAAGAGTGCTGCCATCGCAACCGTGTTGATTTTTCCGAGATTCGTAACACCTACCGCAATCCAGAGGATAATCAGTGCTCCGATCACGAGGCACCATACCCACGCGCCCACTGCGAAGGTTCCATCTGCGGCAAGCGCTCCGTCATAGATCATAATTGCCGTCCAGCCCACTAGCTGAAGCACATTGAGGAAGGCAAAGAGCAGCCCGCCTTTCTGTCCGAAGCTCATTTTCACAGTCTCCATAGCGCTTTTGCGCATTTTACCGCCGATCATTCCTGCGCAGAACATCATCAGGCATCCGATCAGATGACCGATCAGAATCGCGGCAAGTCCCCGCTCAAATCCAAGCGGTGCAAGATAGGTTCCGGTCAGGATCTCCGCGATGGAGACGCCGGCTCCGAACCAGATCAGTCCGTTTTCAAACACAGAGGTACGCTTTGTCTCCATATCAGCAGCCCTCCTTCTCTGCCGTTTCGGCATTGTCCGGGTTCATCCCGTCCGCTTCTTTCGCATACTCGCCCGCAATGTCAAAGGCATGGTTCATCGGGCCGCTGCCTTTTCCGAGATCAAGCATGGCGGCAAGCGCTCCTGAAATATACATTTTCGCGCGCTCCACGGATGTGTCCATGTCAAATCCCTTCGCCAGGTTTGACGCAATGGCGCTGGACAGCGTACATCCGGTTCCGTGTGTATTCGGATTGTCAATGCGTCTGCCGTAGAACCAGCGGTATCCTCCCTCCCTGTACAGAAGGTCGTTTGCATCGTTGAGCTGATGACCTCCTTTGAGAAGCACGGCACACCGGTATGTGCGGCTGATCTTCTCCGCCGCTTTTATCATGTCGTCCTCTGTCTTCACAGACATTTCCGCGAGAACTTCCGCCTCCGGAATATTGGGCGTAAGGATATCCGCCATGGGAAGCAGACGCTCTTTCAGCGTGTCGATGGCGTCGTCGCTGATCAGTTTTGATCCGCTTGTGGCCACCATGACCGGATCGACAACAATGTTCTTTGCCTGATACCCGGCCAGTTTGTCCGCGATAGCACAGATCAGGCCCGAAGATGATACCATTCCGATTTTCACCGCATCAGGACGGATATCCGTAAATACGCAGTCAATCTGTTCCTTCAAAAATTCAGGAGATACCTCCATAATCCCTGTTACGCCGGTTGTATTCTGTGCAGTAAGCGCTGTGACCGCGCTCATGGCGAAAACGCCGTTTGCGGTCATTGTCTTGATATCTGCCTGAATTCCGGCGCCTCCGCTGGAGTCGCTTCCAGCGATTGTTAATGCTGTTCTCATACTATCATTCCTTTCTTCTTTCGTTTTGAGATCCGCGGCAGAATATTTTTCGCACTGCCCGCCCTTCTCACAGCATTAATTTTATATAGCGGCAGAAAGTGGTGCCCCCGGCCTGCCGCTGAAAAGTATCCGGCCCGAACGCCCGCTCCCTGCGGGATTCGGATTTTTCTATTCTCCGGATGCCCTTTTCCAGAATAAATCAAAATCTTTAAACTCCGGCAGATATATATCCGCCGTGTTCCATATCTGCGCCAGATTTCTGTCGTTTGCCCTGTCATAGACGCCGACGGTCTTAAACCCGGCGCGCTTCGCCGTCTGGATCGCGTGGAGCGCGTCTTCAAACACAAGCGTCTCTTTGGGGTCTGTATCCAGCTGGAGAGCCGCCGCATAGTAAATATCCGGCTGGTTCTTCCCGCTTCCGATCTCCGAGCAGGTGAAGATCCCCCGAAAATAAGAGTAAACTTTCAGCCTTTTAAGGGCTGCCTGCGCGTTCTCCCTATCCCCTGTCGTGGCGATCACCATCGGGATATTCCGTTCCCGGAATTCATATAAATACTGGCGCACCCCTTCTTTTAAGGGCACTTTGCTGACATAGAAATCTTTCACCTCTCGGTTCAGCCCTTTGATAATCTCCTCCGGCGTCTTGTCCAGACCGTATCGGCTGATCAGATACTGCGCACCTTCTTCCAGCGTCATGGCAAACAGCGTCTCTCCGAGGTCTTTTTCCGCCTCTACGCCGAGTCTTTCCAGGTAAAGTTCCCCCAGATTTTCCCACACCGGCATCGAGTTTAAAAGCACTCCGTCTACGTCAAACACAACTCCTTTTATCATTTAACAATCACCTCTGACCGTCTCCTCGATGCGGCCTTTCAGCATTCTGGCCGCAGCTTCGATGTCATCCTGAGCAAAGACCGCACTGACCACGGCAGCTCCGCAGATACCTGTGCCTTTTAATTCGGTCACGTTTTCCGCTGTGATGCCGCCGATCGCAACAACCGGAATATGAACCGCAGCACAGATCTCCTTCAGTGTCGCATGATCCAGTTCCCGGGCGTCGGATTTTGTTCCTGTGGAAAACACCGCTCCCGCCCCGAGATAGTCTGCTCCGTTTCTCTCTGCCGCAATCGCCTGTTCCACCGTGCGGGCAGACACGCCGATAATTTTGTCCGATCCCAGCTTTTTTCTCACTTCTCCCGCTTCCATGTCACTCTGGCCCACATGTACCCCGTCCGCGCCTATCTCTGCGGCAATATCCACATTGTCATTGATGATAAACGGCACATGATACTGAGCGCACAGCTTCTGAATCTCCTTTGCCTCTGCGAGAAACTGTTCTTCGTTTAATGTTTTTTCCCGGAGCTGGACAAAAGTCACCCCGCCCTTTAACGCACTTTCCACCTGCTCACGGAGTGTCCGGCCGTTAAGCCACGCCCTGTCTGTCACCGCATAAAGCAGAAGATCTTTCTTATCGCACTTCATAGTCTGCCCCCTTCTCGAGCATATCGCCCGTCATATTGTAAACGGCATCAATAATTCTGTTCCGGTATGTGGCGTTTCCGTCGCCTTCCTGCATCCGGCTCCATCCAGTCTCCCCGGCAAGCCCCATCGCGCAGACAGCGGCTGCGGCAGCCTCCGCATGATGATCCGGATTTGCCGTCAGATAGGCTGTCATCATGCCGGAGAGCTGGCATCCGGTTCCGGTGACTCTCTCCATCTCCGTCCGGCCGTTTCGGATCACCCAGCACCTTTTCCCGTCCGAGACGAGATCAATTGCCCCGGTCACCGCAATGACGGAGCCTGTCTGCTCTGCGAACCTTTTCACAAATGAGACCGCTGCGTCCAGATTTTCCTCTGTGACTGCATCCGCCTTGTCGGCGTCCACTCCTTTCGTGTTTCCGATGCCGAGGGCAAGCGCACGGATCTCGGACATATTTCCCCGGATCGCGGTAAGCTTCAGCTCCCTCATCAGCAGGAGCGCCGTACCGGTTCTGAAAGAACTCGCTCCTGCCCCCACCGGGTCGAGGAGTACCGGATGTCCCAGTTCATTCGCCTTTCGACCGGCGCGGAGCATTCCCTCTATGCTGCTCTTGTGGAGTGTGCCGATATTGAGATTCAGCCCTCCGCATACAGAAGTGATATCTTCCACATCCTCCGCCTCATCGGACATGATCGGACTCCCGCCGCAGGCAAGAAGAATATTGGCCACATCGTTGACGGTCACATAGTTTGTGATGTTGTGGACAAGAGGCGCTTTCGCCCTCACATTTTCAAGATATTCTCTCATTTATTTACCCTCGTTAAATCCTCGTTTTCTTCCTGTTTCATCATCGTTTACAATGCTTGTAAGAGGCCGCCCGGGTACCGGGCAAGCCCGGACTTATGAGCGTTGCCTGTACAAAAGCGGGCAGTCCCCAAAAGGTCTGCCCGCTTTCAACCAATCGTATATCTCCCTCCGCTGGCATTACCCATATCAGGTCGCGGGTCAAAGCATTACAGCTTACTCTCAGCCTGCTTCTCCCGCAAGCTCCCCGTTTTCTCATATTTATCTGAAACTGCATTGAAAACCGGATTTTTTACTTTCTTTTCTTCCGGTCTTCTTATACCTTCTTCTCACTCGTATCCAGATTTCCCAGATAGATGTCAAACACTTTCATCTTCTTCATAGCAGTCACAAGGACGACAGCAATCACTGTTCCCCCGAAGCTTGACACAAAGAATGGAATCACAAAGCCAAACAGCGCGCTCTCACTTCCCATAAGCAAAGTCGCAACCGGATAGCTTAAAACACCTCCGATCACCGACGTTCCGAACAGCTCGCCGAAATATGCCAGCGGGAGGCGGTGCTTCCCGTATTTATAAAGAAGTCCGCACAGCAGCGCTCCGCACATGGAGCCCGGGAATGCAAGCAGCGTGCCCGTACCCATAAGATTTCTCAGAAGGCTTGTGACAAAGGCCATTCCCACGGCATAGCCGGGCCCTAAAAACACGCCGCCGAGTATATTGATAAAGTGCTGGACGGGAGCACATTTTGACGCCCCGACCGGAATAGACAGCGGCGAACACACGATTCCCACCGCCACCAAAATGCCTGCAAGGGCAAGTTTTCTCACGTTGACACTTTTCATATTTCTGTCAGCCTCCCGTCTTTTTATCCGCCGTTAATATTACCACGTTCTGACGAGAAATGCAATGATATTGATTACCCCTGCCGCACTCCACAGCAGGCCGATCGCGAGCGTATTCCTGTTTTTCGTCTGACGCCAGCGGTAAAAATAGAGCGCCGCGTCGTAAACACAGGTCAGAGCAACAAATCCTGCTGTCTCAAGATCTTTCGCCACACAGTAAATAATGAGCGCTGCAAAAAGAAAGAAAAGACCGATCGAACCGCAACGGAATCCTTCCAGATACTGGATTCGGGATAGATTTGCCAGATTTCTTTCCGACTGCTCTTTTATTTCCTTTTCTGATACAATTTCTCCGCTCAGGAGATCGTTAATCCCGACCCCCAGTTCTTTCGCAAGAGGTTCAAGCAGCGACAATTCCGGCATACAACGTCCATTCTCCCACTTTGACACCGCCCGGTCCGTAATCCCGAGACGCCCGGCCAGCTCCCTCTGTGTAAGATGCAGTTTCTTTCTTCTCTCTGCAATAAATTTTCCTGTCTTCTGCTGATCCATTGTACTGTATCCGCCCTTTCTTCTGTCTGTTTTCGCATTCTGTCCCGTCCTGTCTTCTTCCGGGGCCGCCTGTATCTGTTGTGATTATACCGCAGTCCGGCAGAAAAGTAACCAAACCTGTGGTTGAATTTAAAATCTCCCACACAGACCGCCCCGCACCTGCTATAATTGTCTCATAATCAAAGTAAAGGAAGGATTCATCATGTCTGTTGAAACAGTCAGAAATTATTTTCACGAAAACAAAATCGACCGGGAAATCCTCGAGTTTCCCGTCTCCAGCGCAACCGTGGAGCTTGCCGCGCAGGCAGTCGGCACAGAGCCTGCCCGGATCGCCAAAACACTCTCTTTCTATACAAAGGAGAAAGACGGGGCAGTCCTGATCGTAACCGCCGGAGATATGAAGATCGACAACAGCAAATTCAAACATGTCTTCGGCATGAAGGCGAAAATGTTATCCCCTGAGGATGTGGAGCCTCTCACCGGACATGCCATCGGAGGCGTGTGTCCTTTCGGCAATCCGGAGCATACCGCTGTGTATCTGGATGTATCACTGAAACGGTTTGACACGGTATTTCCCGCCGCCGGAAGCAGTAATTCCGCAGTAGAGCTTTCCTGCGATGAGCTGATGGAATATTCCGGGGCAAGGGAATGGATCGATGTATGCAAATAGAGGGAATAAACAGGACATTTCAGGAAAGGAGTTTTTCATATGGCAAAATATGTTATGGCGCTGGACGCAGGGACGACCAGCAACCGCTGTATTCTCTTTAATGAAAAAGGGGAAATGCGCAGTGTGGCACAGAGGGAATTTACCCAGTATTTTCCAAAGCCCGGATGGGTGGAGCACGACGCCGATGAAATATGGGCCAGCCAGCTGGGCGTCGCTGTGGAGGCCATGAACAAGATCGGCGCTTCCGCAGAGGACATCGCGGCAATCGGTATTACAAACCAGAGGGAGACCGCCATTGTCTGGGACAGAAACACAGGGGAACCGGTGTACCACGCCATCGTCTGGCAGTGCAGAAGGACATCGGAGTACTGCGACTCTCTGAAAGAGCGGGGACTGACCGAAAAATTCCGGGAGAAAACCGGCCTTGTCATCGACGCGTATTTTTCCGGCACAAAGGTAAAGTGGATCCTTGACAATGTAGCAGGGGTAAGAGAACGGGCGGAAAAGGGAGAACTTCTCTTCGGCACAGTGGAGACATGGCTCATCTGGAAAATGACGAAAGGAAAAGTCCACGTGACAGACTATTCCAACGCCTCCCGTACGATGCTGTTCAACATCAATACGCTTCAGTGGGATGATGAGATTCTCTCTGAACTTGACATTCCGAAATCCATGCTCCCGGAGCCGAAACCGTCGGGATGCGTATACGGAGAGACGGACCCGTCGTTCTTCGGCGGAGCAATCCCCATCGCCGGAGCCGCCGGGGATCAGCAGGCCGCGCTGTTCGGACAGACATGCTTCACTCCGGGGGAGGCCAAAAATACTTACGGTACAGGATGCTTTCTCCTTATGAACACCGGGGAGAAACCCGTTTTTTCAAAAAATGGTCTTGTCACCACGATCGCATGGGGACTGGACGGGAAAGTGACCTACGCACTGGAAGGTTCCATCTTTGTCGCAGGCGCCGCAGTACAGTGGCTGCGGGATGAGATGCGGCTCATCGACTCCGCCGCCGACTCCGAATACATGGCATCAAAAGTCAAAGATACGAACGGCTGCTACGTCGTCCCTGCGTTCACCGGACTGGGAGCTCCTCACTGGGATCAGTACGCCCGGGGCACCATCGTGGGAATCACCCGCGGCGTGAACAAATACCATATCATCCGGGCGACTCTGGAGTCCATCGCCTATCAGGCAAACGATGTTCTTGGCGCAATGGAGGCAGATTCGGGAATCCGGCTGGCTTCGCTTAAGGTAGACGGAGGCGCCAGCGCCAATGACTTTCTCATGCAGACACAGGCGGATATTATCGGCGCTCCGGTCAACCGGCCGGTCTGCGTGGAGACGACCGCCATGGGCGCGGCTTACCTGGCCGGGCTTTCTGTCGGCTACTGGAAAAGCAAAGAGGACGTAATCCAGAACTGGGCGATCGATAAGACATTCACTCCCGCGATCACGGAGGAAGACAGGGCAAAACGAATCCGGGGCTGGAACCGGGCCGTCCGGTATGCATTCGGCTGGGCGAAAGAAGAAGATTAAGATAAGTAATTATGAAAAGACCCGCACAGACGGGGTACCCCACATACACTGGATAAATCCGGTGCATCTGTTCCCGCCGTCTGTGCAGGCTTTCTGTTCTTTTTCGCTTTCTGTTCTTTTTATTTTATTTCTTACTTCAGGAAGCTCTCAATGATAACCGATTCCGCCTCTTCCTCGTTCAGTCCGAAGGTGCGCAGCTTCACAAGCTGTTCGTCATTGATTCTGCCGATGGCCGCCTCGTGAATGATCTGAGCGTCCACATGCTTTGCGTCGATCTCCGGAATGGAGCTGATCTCCGCATTTCCCATGATGATGGAATCACACTGCACGTGCGCATGGCAGAGATTGCTTCCGATCGCCTTCGGGTGGAAGACCTGTCTCGACGTTCCTTTTCCGACAGAGCGGGACACAATTCTCGCGGAACTGTTCTCTCCGTTTAATTCCACATCCATGTTGGACACCGCAGTCTGGGCGTCGTCTGTCATCAGCTTTTCCGTCACAAAGAGCTTCGCATTATCGGCAAGCTCGATATAGTTTTCTCTCTCTGTATGATCTACACCTTTGATCTGCGTCGTCTCAAGCGTAAATACCGAGTTTTCTCCAACATAGATCTTCGTCACAGGATTGAGCACTTTCTGTCCGGTTCCGTTTCCTTCTGCGTAATGGTTCTCCACATATTTGACATTGCAGTCCTTCCCCACATGGAAGGAATGAATGCCGTCGTGGCGGGTCTCAGAACAGCCCTCGCCGTGGATGCCGCAGCCCGCAATGATCGTCACATCTGCACCGTCCTCGATGTAGAAGTCATTATACACAACGTCAACGCCTTCCTGGGACATAACAACAGGAATATGCACCTGTTCGTCCTTCGCCTCGCCGCTGATATGGATATCGATTCCCGGCTTGTCCTCCTTCGGCACAATATGAATATGACGGCTGTCCCCGCGGCACACTGCCATGCCGTTGAGCCTTAAGTTGTATGCTCCCTCCTGCTTAAAACCGTAGGAGTCAATCACTTTCAGCACATCTTCTGTCACCTTGTCAAGATCCGCTTTAAGCTCCATAGAGTTCACCTCCCTTTTGTCTCCTGCATTCACAGGAATCCAGTTCCTGTCCGAACAGTGTCGGCATAATCTCCGATGCAGCCCCGATGGATTCAACCTTTCCTCCTGAGATCACCATGATGCGGTCCGCCATCTGGATGATTCTCTCCTGATGCGAGATCAGGATCAGGCTCTCCTTTTTCTCCCTGTGAATCTGCTCAAAACGCTTGATCAGCATGGAGAAACTCCACAGGTCAATTCCCGCCTCCGGCTCATCGAAGATACAAAGTTTATGCTGCTTTGCCAGAACTGTGGCGATCTCGATCCTCTTCATCTCGCCGCCGGACAGCGTAGCGTCCGCCTCTCTGTCAATATACTCCATGGCGCAGAGCCCTACGCTGCTTAACAGATTGCAGCATGTCTTCTCGTCAAGCGGTTCTCCTGCCGCAAGAGAGAGAAGCCGTCTCACTGTCATTCCTTTAAAACGCGGCGGCTGCTGAAAAGCGAAGCCGATTCCTGCCTTCGCCCGCTCATCGATCGTACTTTCTGTAATATCCTGGCCGTCAAGCACAATGCGCCCGCCCGTCGCCCTGTTGATCCCCATCAGAAGCTTGGCAAGCGTGGACTTGCCTCCTCCATTCGGGCCCGTGATCACAAGCATCTCACCGTCATTTACTGCAAAACTCACATCAGACAAAATCTCTGACTGTTTTCCCTCTTCTACCACATCATATGATAAATGCTCTACCTGTAACATCCCGGTCTTTCACTTCCTTCTGTTTGTAATATAATTCTGCACTTCAAAATGCATCTGCCTTCACGCGGAAAATCTCCGGAAGATCTCCCGGTATCTGTCTGCATAAATACTCCCCCGTCTCCAGATAAAGGCGAACTCATGCGACACCGCAAAATCCTGCAGCAAGATCTTCTTTAACACTCCGTTTTCCAGGTCTTCCCGCACAGCAGCTTCATATAAAAATGTAATACCGCAGCCCGCTTTTGTCAACTCCCGGATCGCCTGGAGACTCCCCACTTCCATCGTTTTTCCGAAATCACCGATACTCAGATTATTCGCATCCAGATACCTCTCCAGCACCTCTCTCGTACCGGATCCTTCCTCCCTCAGAAGCAGACGCTCCCCAAAGAGATCCTCGATCCGCCGCGGTTCTTTCTCAAATGTATAGTCCGCGCTGCACACTGCAATATAATTCTCATCCGAATATTTCTGATAATCATATTCGTTCTTCTTAAAAAAGCCCTCCACAAAGGCAAAATCAATCGCGCCTTCGTCCAGCCGTTTCAGAAGTTCCTGCGTGTTGTCCACAATCATGTGAATGCCCGTGTCCGGATAGTCCGACAGATACTTTCTCAGTATCTTCCCCATCAGCACATCCCCTATCGTTTTCGTCGCGCCGAAACGGATCTCCGACTCTTCCTCGGCATTCTGCATCTCATTCTGCATGGAAAGTTCGTCGTGCATCATCGTCAGCGACGCATTCCGCAGAATCTCCCCCGCCCCGGTGAGCTTTAACTTCTTTCCCTCATACCGGAAAAGCTTCGTATTGTAATGCTTTTCCAGGAAACGGATATGCTGCGACACCGCAGGCTGTGTAATATTCAGTTTTTCAGACGCTCTTGTGAAATTCATGCACTGACATACTGCAAGAAATGTCTCCATTCTGAAATCAAGCATGTTCCTCTCCCCTTATCACGACGACACACTCGTTTTCCACTGTCTGATCCCGGGCGGAGTCTCATATGAAATCTCCGCCCAAATCTATTACTTAACTACTCCCTGAGCTCAATCATAACATATATTTATCATAAAATAAATATTAATAATTTTATTTTATGTATTTTTTATGATATCTTATATCCCGAAGGAAATCACTGGAAGAGTTCAAAACGGAGGGAAACTATCATGAATTTTATCAAGAACAACGGAGCCGGTCTTCTTCTCTGCCTGGCCATTGCTGTGCCGTCCTGGCTGCTCGGTCAGGCTGTGCCTGTCATCGGTGGGCCTGTGTTCGCCATCCTGATCGGTATGATCGTCACTCTGGCGCTCACAAAAAAAGAGCCGTTTACAGCCGGCATCAACTATACATCGAAAAAGATACTGCAGGCAGCCGTCGTATTTCTCGGATTCGGAATGAATCTGACCGAGATACTGGCAAAGGGAAAGCAGTCTCTTCCCATTATCATTTCGACAATCGCGACATCGCTGATCATCGCCTATATCCTTTTTAAGGCGTTAAAGCTTCGGACAAACAATGCGATTCTCGTCGGCGTGGGGTCGTCCATCTGCGGCGGAAGCGCCATCGCCGCGACAGCACCGGTAATCAAAGCGTCCGATGAGGAGGTAGCGCAGTCCATATCTGTCATCTTTCTTTTCAATGTACTGGCCGCGCTGATCTTCCCCACACTCGGCGGAATGCTCGGCTTAAGCAATGAAGGGTTCGGACTTTTCGCGGGAACCGCGATCAATGACACCTCGTCTGTAACCGCGGCCGCCACAGCCTGGGACGGCATTCACGGAAGCAATACGCTGGAATCCGCTGCTATCGTAAAAATGACAAGAACACTTGCGATCATTCCGATCACACTGGTCCTTGCCATTTACCGGGGAAAGAAAGCAGACAAATCGCAGGGCGGCGACTTCAGCCTGAAGAAGTCATTCCCGTTCTTTGTCCTGTTCTTTGTCCTTGCATCTGTTGTGACGACTGTGTTCCAGCTCCCGGACGCTGTGACAGATCCGTTCAAGACACTGAGCAAATTCCTCATTGTCATGGCCATGGCAGCCATCGGCCTGAACACAAATATCGTCAAGCTCATCCGCACAGGCGGAAAACCGATCTTCACCGGATTCTGCTGCTGGCTGGGAATCTCCCTTGTCAGTCTCGGGATGCAGCATATACTGGGAATATGGTAAAAAAACAGCAGAGCCAGACCGTTTTTCAGGTATGGCTCTGCTGTTTTTCTGTAATTGATTTCAGTTATATTGAATCCTGCTATATCCTGCCTGATACCGCTGTGCTCTACAGATTGCCAAGCAGTTTGTCAATGCTCACAAGCTTCACACTGAGCACGAAAATATCTGTCGCAACCGCCAGCTCCTCCGGAGTCGGATAGGACGGAGCGATACGGATGTTGCTGTCGTGCGGGTCTTTCCCATATGGGAACGTCGCTCCGGCACCGGTCATAACAAGCCCTGCCTCTTTTGCCTTCGCCACAATCGCCTTTGCGCAGCCGTCCATGGCGTCAAAGGAGATAAAGTATCCGCCCAGCGGTTTGATCCAGGAACCGATCTCCAGACCGCCCAGTTCTTTCTCAAGCACATCGATAACCGCCTCAAATTTCGGGCGCATGATATCTGCATGTTTCTTCATATGCTCCACGATTCCATGCACATCCTTAAAGAAACGCACATGACGGAGCTGGTTTACCTTATCATGTCCGATCGTCTGCACTTTCATCATGCCGCGGATCTCATTGAGGTTCGCCTCCGAAGCTGCCAGCGCCGCGATTCCGGATCCCGGGAAGCTGATCTTGGATGTGGAGGAAAACTTGTATACCATATCCGGATTGCCCGCTTTCTTGCACTCGGACAGAATCTCGATCAGATAATCCTGCTTATCCTCATACAGATGGTGAACGCAGTATGCGTTATCCCAGTAGATACGGAAGTCTTCCGCCGCCGGCTTTAAATTTGCAAAGCGGTATACTGTTTCATCGGAGTAAGTAATCCCCTGCGGATTGGAATATTTCGGCACACACCAGATTCCCTTGACGGACGCGTCTTCGCTGACAAGCTTCTCCACCATGTCCATGTCCGGACCTGTGGGAGTCATGGGAACATTAATCATCTCGATTCCGAAATGTTCTGTAATCGCAAAGTGTCTGTCATATCCCGGAACCGGACAGAGAAATTTCACTTTGTCCAGCTTGCACCACGGAGTGCTGCCGAGTACGCCGTGCGTCATCGAACGCGCCACAGTATCATACATCACATTCAGACTGGAGTTTCCGAAAATGACCACGTTGTCCTTCGGCACTTCCATCATATCCGCCAGAAGCTGTTTTGCCTCTGCGATTCCGTCAAGGCCGCCGTAGTTTCTGCAGTCCACACCGTCCTCGCATATAAGGTCAACGCCGCTGTGCAGTACGTCCATCATCCCCATGGAAAGGTTCAGCTGCTCTGCAGACGGTTTTCCGCGGGACATGTCAAGCTTGAGGCCTTTTGCTTTCACCTCTTCAAAACGGGCCTCCAGGCCGCTTTTCAGTTCCAATAATTCTTCTCTGCTCAAATCTTTATACGCAGTCATTGCAGGAATCCTCCACTCTTTCTCTGATTTTTTTGTCGCTGAATGCTATTGTATATAATTCTTGATGGTTCGTCAATGCTTTCCTGCATTTTTTATCGAAAAAGCGGGGATTTTTTCCATTCGCGTCCTTGTTTTTGAAGTTTTGCATGCTTTTTCATGCATTTTCCCCTTTTCAGTTCCCATTTATCCTGATGACCGCCTTCACAATATCCGCCTTTCTGCTGACGCTCTGGTCCATCGCCTCCTGCACGTCGTCCAGATCGAAGATATCCGTCACGATCCCTTTCAGGTTCACCTTGCCGGACGCAACCGCGTCGATCGCCATCGGATAAATGTGCCTGTAGCGGAATACCGATTTCAGCGTAATCTCTTTGTCAAGTATCATGCTTGTCGGAAGGTTCATATCCCCGCTCTTGCTGTATCCGACAAGAACGATCGTGGAGCCTTTCTTCGCGATGTGTACCGCCTGCCGTGCGGTGGCTTCCGATCCTGCCGTCTCGATCACAAGATCCGCCCCGCTTCCCTTTGTAAGCTCCCGGATTCTCGCCTCAACATCTTCGGTTCCTCCGTTGATGACTCCTGTCGCGCCCAGTTCCATCGCCTTCGCAAGGCGTTTCTCCATAAGATCAACCACGTAGACTTCCGAAACGCCTCTCGCCTTCAACGCCATCATGGATACAAGCCCGATACATCCCGCGCCCATAACGACCGCCTTCTGACCGAGATGAGCGTCTCCCTGAATGGCCGCGTGAAATCCGACAGCCAGAGGCTCGATCAGCGCTCCTTCCAGCGTGCTTACATTGTCCGGCAGCTTAAAACACAGATCCGCCTCGTGAGCCACATACTCCTGAAACACTCCGTCCACAGGCGGTGTCGCAAAAAAGACCACGTCCGGGCAGAGATTATACCGCCCCGTTCTGCAGAACTCGCAGTGTCCGCATGTCTTTCCCGGTTCAAGGGCCACTCTGTCGCCCACTTTCAGATGCTTTACACCTTTGCCGACTTCCACGACTGTACCGCCCGGCTCATGCCCCAGGACAAAAGGCGGCTCCACCACATAATCTCCAATCGCTCCGGTCTCATAGTAGTGAAGATCACTTCCGCAGATTCCGACGTACTCAAGCTTCACAAGCACTTCGTTCTCCTTCGGGACCGGAATCTCTCTCTCCTCAAATCCCATCTTCCCGATGCCGAGCATAACAGCTGTCTTCATCTTTCCGTCCATTTCGCGTCTCCTTTTCTAATTACTTTTATTAAATATTTTATAAATGTAATTAGATTATTGCACCGGGAAGATATTTTGTCAATATGGAATCCGTAAATAAAAGCGCTGCCCCGTATGCTGATGCATTGTACTTATATCTCCCCGTATACAAATAGGAAGTATCCACGTCGTAGTTATTGTATTTCATAATTTTTCTCGAAAGATCCGGCATAAATTCATCAAGATAACCGCCCACATATCCGCCCAGCACAATGCGGCAGTCAAAAATCATCCGCAGATTCGTGACCGATACAGCAAGATCGTCAAGGTACCGGTCCCACACTTTCCGCGCGCTGTCCTCCCCCTGCCTGACTCTGTCAAAAAACTCCTCCAGGCTGCTGCCCGCGTCATTCTGCAGGACAAGCGCCGAACAGTATGCATCCATACAGCCCTTCTTTCCGCAGTAACATCTCTTTCCGTCTTTTGCAATCACCATATGACCGAACTCGGCGCTTTTAAAATTCTCGCCCTCGTACATCCTTCCTCCGTAACAGATGGCACCGCCTACAGTATTGCTTAAGGACAGGTAAACCGCATTCTGATTTTCCTCTTCCCCGTTTCCTGTTCTCTCTTTCTGAACGATGCTCCCCAGTTCCGCGAAAGCCGCACTGCTGGCATCATTGATCACATCATACGGAACTCCCAGCCGGTCGCCCGCCTGACGGAATGTTACGTTTCTCACGCGAAGAACATGGGAATACAGAAGAAGCTTCTGGTCTCTGTCAACAATCCCCGGCAGGGAAAATCCGACGCCTGCGATCTTCTCCCTCTCCACTCCCGCGCGGCTGATAAAACCGGATACCTGTTCTGAGAGACATTCATAATAGGAAGTACTGTCCTCAAAGGGAGTTCTCACTCTCTCGGACGCCATAATCTCCTTCCTCGCATTCGCCATCACCATCGTGATGTGATTGCTTGTAAGATCGACTCCCACCGCATACCCCGCATCTCTGCGGATGGAGAGCGCCTTCGCCCTGCGCCCTCCGGTGGACTCATACTCGCCTTCTTCCTCCACAAGCCCTGCCTCCGTCAGCTCCCTGACATTCTGAAGAGTGGTCGGCATGCTTAAGTTAAGACATGAGGCGATCTCCGTCTTTGACGTACTCCCGCTGCGTGAGATAAATCTGGCAATCCTGATTCTGTTGCTGAGTTTCGGCTCTGTTCCCTTTCCGGAATATCGTTTCATCGTGTCCCTCCGTTTTCCGTCTTTTATAAAAGCAATTATATAACGCTTTCCGAATCCTGTAAACGAAGATTGCCGAGCACTTTTTCCAGTCCGGCACAGAGCTTTTTCGTCTCTTCATCCGGAATCCCTCTGCACATCCTCTCCTCCAGATTCCGGAATCCCTCCTGAATCTGTTCTGACTTCTGTCTGCCGGCCTCCGTCAGACAGATTCGGTAGGAGCGCCGGTTTTCCAGATCTCTTCTTCTTTGAATCAATCCCATTTTCTCCAGCTTATCCAGCACTCTCGACATTGTCGTAACATCGAGAAGACAGCCGTCCGCCACCTCCCGCTGCGTCACTCCGTCGTGTTCCTCAAGATACTTAAGGATTCTCGCCTGTCCCTGTCCGGGGGTAAGTCCGTTTTCGGTGAGAAGCTTCTGCACTTCCTTTCTCTTTCTCAGTTCAATCTCAAAAAGGATCTCTCGGAATCTCTGCTTTTCTGTCATTTCTTCCATCTCCTGCTTTTTCTTTTCTGTTTTCCGGAACAAATCAGTTTATTTTCGCCCGCCTTATCTGCTCAGTCCAGTTCATACGTTTCAGTCCAGTTCATACATTCCCGTGTAGAGCTGATAGTAGCGGCCTTTCTGCTCCAGAAGCTCCTCATGGCTGCCTCGCTCGATCACCTGGCCCTTTTCCAGCACAAGGATCGCCTCCGAGTTGCGCACCGTGGACAGCCTGTGGGCGATGACGAACACCGTCCGCCCTTCCATGATCGCATCCATTCCCTTCTCAATCAGCCGTTCAGTCCTCGTGTCGATGGAGGATGTCGCCTCGTCGAGAATCAGCACCGGCGGGTATGCCACCGCAGCCCGGGCGATCGCCAGCAGCTGCCTCTGTCCCTGGGAAAGATTGCTTCCGTCACTGTACAGCACAGTATCATATCCTTCAGGAAGCCTGCGGATAAAGGAGTCTGCATTGGCAAGCCGGGCTGCCTCTCTCACTTCCTCATCCGTAGCATCCAGACGCCCGTAACGGATATTGTCCGCGATCGTCCCGGTAAAGAGATGGGTGTCCTGAATCACCATGGCAAGAGATCTTCGCAGATCGTCCAAGCGGATTCTGCGGATGTCGATCCCGTCGTACAGGATGCGCCCTTCCTGTATCTCATAAAAGCGGTTGACCAGATTGATAATCGTCGTCTTTCCCGCGCCCGTCGATCCGACAAAGGCGATCTTCTGCCCCGGCTTCGCGTACAGACTGATCCCTGAGAGCACCTTCTTCTCCGGCACATAGCCGAACACCACATTTTCAAAGCGCACATCGCCCCGGAGCGGAATGAGCCTTCCGTCCTCCTCTTTCCAGGCGGGACCCTTTTCTGTATACACAAGGGTGACTGTACCGCTGTCTTCTTCCGGCTTCTCGTGCATCATATCGAAAATCCGTTCCGCGCCTGCCAGTGCGGAAAGGATGAAGTTGACCTGCTGTGTAAACTGATTTAAGGGGAGCGCGCTCTGGCGGACATAGACAAGATATGCGGCCAGGCTTCCCAGATCCATCATCCCCGCAATCGCGAGAAGTCCTCCGGTGCACGCGGATATGGCGTAGCACGCGTAGGAGAGGCTTACGATACTCGGAATCATCATGGAGGAATAAGCCAGCGCCTTTGTGGAGGCAGCCCGCAGATCCTCGTTTTTCTCTCGGAAGACCTTCATATCTTCCTCCTCATGGTTAAAGATCTTCTCTACCTTCTGCCCCGCCACCATCTCTTCCGCGAATCCGTTCACCGCGGCCAGATAGGCCTGCTGCCGGTCATAGTATTCCTTGCTTCTCTTTCCATTCCAGCGGATAAAGCAAAACATAATGCAGAGAAATACAATCACGATCAGCGCCATATGAACATTGAGCACCAGCAGCATGACAACCGTACCGACCAGTGTCAGGGAACTCTGTATCACAAGTGTAAAGCTGTTGTTTAACGCCTCCTGAATCGTGTCCACATCATTTGTAAAACGGCTCATGAGCTCCCCGTGGGTATGGGCGTCAAAATATCTGAGAGGAAGTTTCTGCACATGAGCGAAAAGATCCCGGCGGATATCGCCCACTACCTTCTGAGAAGTCTTCGCCATCAGGCGGTTGTACCCGAATGTGGCGGATGCCCCGCAGAAATACATGATTCCCATTCCAAGCAGTGCATAAACAAGCCCCCGGATGTCGCCGGGAAGGATAAACCTGTTGATCACCGGCTTTAAAAGGTACGTCCCCATCACACTGGCGCCGGTGCTGATAAGTACAAGCACTGCCACAATCAGAAGCAGCCATTTGTGGTATCCCATGTACCGGAACAGCTCAAGGAGCGCCTTTTTCGTATTTTCCGGTCTTTTGTACCCGGTATATTTTGCCATTACAGATCCGCTCCTTCCTTCTGAGATTCATAGATTTCCTGATAGATCCTGTTCCCCGCAAGCAGCTCCTCGTGCGTGCCGGTTCCCGCGATCTTTCCGTCATCCAGCACAATGATCTGGTCCGCATGGCGCACCGATGAGATGCGCTGTGCGATGATAATCTTCGTCATATCCGGAAGCTTCTCATCGAGCATCTTCCGGATTTTCGATTCCGTGGCCGTGTCAACCGCACTTGTGGAATCGTCCAGAATCAAAACCTTCGGCTTCTTTAAAATCGCCCGCGCGATACAGATACGCTGTTTCTGTCCGCCCGACACATTCACGCCGCCCTGTCCCATCTCCGTATCATACCCTTCCGCAAGCCGGTCGATGAACTCATCCGCGCAGGCGATCCTGCATGCCTCTTCGATCTCTTCATCCGAGGCATCCTTATCACCCCAGAGAAGATTCTCTTTCAGCGTACCGGAAAACAATGTGTTCTTCTGAAGCACCATGCCAATGGAATCCCGCAGGTGTCTCAACGGATATCTCTGTACCGGTTTTCCGTCGATCAGAAGGCTCCCCTCCGTAATGTCATACAGCCTCGGGATAAGCTGTACAAGGGTTGACTTCGCCGATCCTGTCTGGCCTACGATTCCCACGGTCTCCCCCGGCCTGATATGAAGACTGATATCCGAGAGAACATATTCCGCCGCGTCTTTGCTGTATTTGAAATACACATGCTGAAATTCGATCTCACCTTTTGTCACCCGGATATCTTCCGCATCATCCTCCCGTATATCGATCTCTTCATCTATGACTTCCATAATTCTTCTGCCCGACGCCAGTGACCGGGTCAGAAGCAGAAAGATATTGGAGATCATCATCAGCGAATTGAGAAGCTGGAGTACATAGCTCAAAAATCCGGTCAGTTCTCCTACCTTCATGCCGCCCGTATTGATCATGCTGCCCCCGAACCAGAGGATGCTGATAATCGTCCCGTACATAACATACTGCATCGCCGCCATATTGGTCATGGCCAGCTTGAACGCACGTTCTGACTGCGTCTGGAGATTCGTGTTTACTTCATTGAACTTTTCGATCTCATACTCGCCCCGCACATACGCTTTCACCACGCGGACAGCCGTCAGATTCTCCTGTATAATCCGGTTCACAAGATCAATGGCGCCCTGCATCTTCGTGTAGAGCGGACGCACGTTTTTGATAATGAGCCAGAGGCAAACTGCCAGCACAGGAGCTGCCACGAGGAAAACCAGCGCCAGTTCTGCATTGATGGTAAAAGCCATGACAGTCGCAGTAAGCAGCATAACCGGCCCCCTGCACGCAGGCCTCAGTCCGCTTGAGATGGAATTCTGAATATTAGTCACATCGCTTGTCATGCGGGTGACGAGCGAGGAGATCTGAAAATGATCCACATTGGCAAAGGAAAACTGCTGGAACTTCGCGTACTCAGCCTCTCTTAAATTGGCCCCAAGCCCCTGGCCCGCCAGAGCGGCGAACTTTGCGCTTCCGATTCCCAAGCCAAGGGCAATCAGCGCGCACACAATCATAATCCCGCCCTGCCGGAATATATACGCCCTGTCGCCGGACGCCACACCGATATCCACGATATCCGCCATGAGAAGCGGAATAACCAGTTCAAAAAAGCATTCCGCCGTAATGCACACGGCAGCAAGCGCCATATATTTTCTGTACTGCCGTGAATAGGAAAAAATACGTCTTATCATATCACCCGGATCCCCCCTGTCTTTTCATCTGCCGTGCTGCCGCTTCTGTACACATGCAGAATATTCCCGGCTGAATACCTGCTCAAAATACCAGGAGCCAAAAGCGGCTCAAAAAAGATGCGTACACAACAGTTGTATGTACAACTATTGTATGCGCATCTTTTCTCACTGTCAATAAAATCCATCATCCGCGTGCTGCAGATTCTTATGGCAAGACACAAAAAACACTTCACTTAGGCGCTATTTCATCGAGCGGTTTTCCGTAAACAAAATACGTGCGTTCCGCTTTCCTGCAAAATTCATCTGATATTTTCCCGTTTTCCCCCGCCTCTGCATAAAGGAGTCCCGGGCAGCGCTCACAGTACTGCTCGTATATGCAGGAAGAACATTTTTCCGGCTGTCTGAGCTGTTCCAGCTTCTCAAGCAAAGTATGCCATCTCTCCACAAATTTTCCCGGCACAAAAGGAACCGCCGGATCGGATAAAAAAGTACAAAGCTGCATACTTCCGTCCCATGTAATCCAGTAGCCGCAGCGGTAGCTTTTGCATACCTTCATAAAATCTGTACAGGGCTTTCTCGGGAATTTTCCGCCTGACTGTTCCCTGATTCTCCGGATCTCTTCCACTGGCGGAAGTGCAGGTTCAATCTGATGTTCTTTCGCTTTCGCCGAAGCGCCGCGGACCGGATTGATCAGGCTCGTCGTATGGATCATCGGAAGGTTGTTTTCTGCGGCAAAACGGTACATACTGTCAATCTCGTGCACATTTTCTTTTGTGACAGTAGCCACCAGATAAAGCGGAATGCCGGCTTCTTTTAGCAGTTTCACCGATTGTTTTACTCTCGTAAACCCACCGCTTATCCCGCACACCTTCTCATAGCCTGCATCACTCGCCCCGTAAAGGGTAAACCTCACCGATTTTGGCGGCCGCGCTTTCAGCCATGCCACTGTATCCTCATTGATAAGATACCCGTTTGAAAAAATCTGAATCAGGAACCCCATATCGTGCAGCGTCTCGTAGATCTCCCTGAAATCCGGACGTACAAACGGTTCTCCCCCTGTCAGCGTGAGTTCAAGCGTCCCTGCCTGCTGCGCCTCCCGGGCAAGTCCGATCCACTCCTGTGTCGTCAGTTCCCGTCCCACAGCGGGAATCTCGTCCGGCTTTAAATGCACGTAACACATATTGCAGTTGAAATTGCATCTCGGCGTAAGCTCAAATCCCCCTTTTAACGGGATTCTGTTTTTATATGCCTCATCTTTTAAATGCTGCATAAACTCGTCCAGCCCATACTCCCAGAATTCACATTCAGACATCGCTGCTTACTCCTTTTCCGATTTTCTCCGAGTCGACTTTTCCAGTTTCGTCAGTTCTCCTGCTTCTTTCTTCTCCCTGATGGCCAGTTCCTCCACCAGCACTCTGATCTTATGTTCCATTTGAGATATTTTGATCGTGAGCAGAAACACTCGGATCAGCAGGGCAAAAATAATAATCAGGAACACTGTATTTACTGTGGAATAAATTCCGAGGATATTTGAAACCACATTGGCAATATCCGGAAATATGCTGAGTAAAATCAAAAGGAAACAAAACACCAGCCAGAAAATGGTATCGTGGGTATCAACCTGCGCTTTCTTCAGTTTTCTTGAAATATAAATCAGTGTGGCAAGAGATGCCAAAACCAATATAATACGAAATACTGCTGACATATCTATCTCCTTAACGCAGCCAGTGGACTATAAGTATGGATGTACATGTATAAAACATGTATTTGATCGAATTTGTCACATTCAGATAACTTGCTCCGGACAGGCGTTCATCCATCACCGCCGGAATCTCCCGGACAGAGGCGCCGCTCTTGATCAGCGCCGCAAGAGTATCCGGCTCCGGATCATAATTCATCTGTGTAACAATCTTTTTCATAACACTTCTGCTGTAAAGTCTCATTCCTGATGTCGGATCTTTGATATGCTTTCCCGTTGTCAGGAAGATGCACAGACTGATCAGTCTGCTCCCAATCTCTCTCAAAGTTGTCCCTCTTCTGCCGCTTATATAGCGAGAAGCAATCACAATGTCACAATTTTTCTCTTTGGCATATTCGTACATAGGCTGTATGTATTCTGCCCGGTGCTGTCCGTCCGCATCGAACTGTACAACATAATCATAGCCGTTTTTTAACGCATAGCGGACTCCCGCCTGAAATCCGCCAGCAAGTCCCAGATTGATCGGAAGATCCAGTACATTGTATCCCTTCTCCAGACAGAACGACAAAGTGCGGTCTGTACTGCCGTCATTAATAATCAGATAGTCATACCGTGAACAATGTCTGCTGATATCTTCCATTACATATTCAATATTTTTTTCTTCATTGTAAGCCGGTACTATGATCAGTAAAGGGCTTATCTTATGTTTCTTTTTCAAGTTGACCATCCCATGCAGAAGCAGTGAACTATGTTGCCCCTGATTATAGTTTATTACAGAAGGAAAGGGCTTTTGCACTATTTTTATGCACAGCCCTTTCACCTCCTGTTTTTCTGTTATTTATTACTGTAAAGTATCTTATGTCTTATGCGCGGCAGCTGCTTCCGTCCAGAATCCATGATCCGGTGCTACCTGTATTCTGTTGATAAGCGGAACTCGCTGTCGCTGTACCTCCATTCATATACCATCCATACGACGTATCAATAATAATCTGACCATTCACATAAACCCAAATATTTCCTCCCGGATTAAAATAAACCTGCATTCTTTCATCTCCGCTTGCCGCAATATTCTCATCCATCTTTACGCTGAAAACTTTTACTTCCGGTGTTGTCCATGCTTTCATAATAAAACTCCTGTGAAAATTAAACAAAGGACACATTGATACTAATATTTATCCTGAATTATTCACGGCAATGTAATCACTCATGAATGAATCGAAGAAATTGCCGCAGTAGTTACAATAACCACATTTGCTCTTTCTGCCTATCGGTAAAGACTTAAAAAAGGGCAGACTTCACCTGT
>NZ_JAJEQX010000024.1 GCF_020687545.1 Ruminococcus turbiniformis
AGCGAGTAAACTCGCAAGTAGTAGTCACTTAAGTGCGGTATCCCTGCTCCGGACTCGCAGTATCATAGTCCCGGACTTACGGTATCCGTTCCTCCGGAACAGGGGTACATTTTCATCGTAATATACAGTCATTAAACATGGAATACTCGAAAAGAATTCCAAGAAATCTTCAAAAATATCTTCATAAGGCATTAGTTCAAGTGCATTATAAATAGAAAAACATGGTGCGTACTTATCTTTGCCACTAAAAAATTTTTGTAAAAATCCTTTTCCCGCTAAATTAGTATTTCTTACTATTTCCCTTAATACGTTTGTATCTAAAAGTATCAGTTTATATGTGTTTTGTCCAATCTCCATTTTACTACCATCCAATTCTAAACATTATTCCTCTGTTTCCAACTCTAAGCGCTGCAATATATCCTTAATTATCCCCGCATCTTGAATAAGGTTAATACCAAAACATTTTTTGCCTGCGTCTTTCAAGGATGCCCCCACATGATAGGCTGTTTCTCGGTCAAGAATTAAGAAACGGTCATGGAATACCTTCGTATATTTCACTTCTAAGGTCGGATACTGTGCATTGAAATTTTCTGTATCCGTTTTCGTGAGCCTTGTCCGTTTCTGCGTGTAGATTGTCACAGACACATTTTCATTTTTCTTGGAAAGTAAATTCAATGTTCCCACATCCACATATCCGTCTATCAGTGTGATTTCCTTTTCTGCCTTTTGTATCAGGCTGACAATCAGGCTAAATGCATCATAAATCTGACCGTCAAAAAATACCTTTTGACTTGCTTCTTCATGCTCGGATATGTACTCAAATATTTGCTCCAGTTTCTCATCGGTCTGTTTCTGGTATTCCAACTGCTTCAACTCCACATTGCTGATACGCTCAAAGAGCAGAGCATTATTGGCGATAAAACGCCGCATCTCTACAAAGGCTCTCATAATACCGATACTTACATTTACGGCAACTTCACTGTGGAGGACACTTGCAAGCATGGATATTCCCTGTTCGGTAAAAACATAAGGTAAAGTACGTCGTCCACCACGCCCATCTGTTCTTTCCGCATCTAATATTTTTGAAGTACCAATCTGGCACTTCAAAATTTTATCTTCCTCTTTTGTAAGCTGAAAGCAAAAATCTTCTGGAAAGCGGTTTATATTTCTTTTTACAGCACGGTTTAACGCCTTTGTTTCAACCTGATATAGCATAGCCAAATCACTATCTATCATAACTTGCTGATTACGCACGACATAAATCATGCCTTTTAGATCATATCCTGTACTCTCAATATTCGATACAGATAAATCATTTTTTGCATCTGCCAAATCTGTCTTTTCTACTTCTGCCATAGTCATTCTCCTTTATTTTTTGAGGTGCCAATTTGGCACCTCAAAATAATGACAAACTTGAAATCATCAACTGCGATACTAAGTTCTATGTACTATCTGCTTTGAGGTAACAACCTTTGACCTCAAACGCCTTTTCCCGATAGATCCATTATACCATGTAGCAGGGTTTTTACCACACAAATCCGTAAGGAAGAAGGGCAATCTTTTGACTGCCCTTCTCAATTATAAATTCTTTGCTAGTGATTTTAATAACGCCGCCATCTCTGGATTGGCAAGCAGCTTTAAAAGCATCTCTTTGTCGGATTGTGACGCTTCGGGTACGGTTTCCGCCTGCACTTTCTCTGTCGGCGTCTGACCTTTGCCCTGATAAAACTGTTCCTCAAAACGCTGTGCATTGAGTCGTCTGTCATCGTCTATGATATGCGAATATACATCTGCCACCATCTTGACCTGTGCATGTCCAGAGTCGCCCTGCACAGATTTCATATCACCGCCATTCAATTTCAACTTATAGGTAATACTGGAATGGCGGAAGCTGTGGAACACAACGGGCGGCAGGTCATTATCGTCAATCAGTTTTTTTAATGCCCGATTGATAACCTGTCCTTCTATCGGTCTGCCGCAGGAAGAAGCAAATACCAGATTATAGTCTGTATATTCCTCTCCAAACAGTTCTTTGAGATTTTCAATTTCCTCAAATCGTTTCTGAAGCATCTCTGCAACCGTTTTCGGCAGGAACACCTTCCTCACGCTCGTCTTGGTTTTCGGTTCTTTCAGTACCAATGCGGTGTGGGTGCTTGATAAAGCAGGCGGAAATTTGAACACTACGCCTTTCCCGTTCAGTTTTTCCAAAGCGTCACGGTTTACTCTCTGGAGTTCTTTATTAACGAAAATATTAGCTTTTCCATTCTTAATGCTGTTCTCCGATATATCAATACAATCCCAAGTCAAGCCAAGCATTTCTCCCATACGAAGTGAGCAGGAGAATGCAAGGTTTAACGCCAACGCAAGCATATCATCATCGCATAGCTCCAACGCCTTAAAAAGCGTTTCAACCGTCCAAATATCACGTTGCTTGTGTTCCTCTTTAGGAAGTGTCGCATGGTTGTTTTTAACATCATCAATCACTCGCATACTGCCGCAATTATTACAGCTGTTCAAATTATCAGGAGAAGTTGTTCAAGATGGTTCTTTAACTCCTTATTGGCCTAGCAGAATATTGTATGCTGTGGTTGCTATTGGACTTTTGTTTCTGAACTTATATCTGGTAAATAAGCAGCCAGATTACAACAAGAAAGGATGGTGTAAACATGGGAATAAAGGTAAGTAATTTAGTAATGGAATATAAGAAAGGTGTAAAAAGCCTGGATCATGTAAATTTGAATATTGATCACGGGATATATGGTCTTTTAGGAGAAAATGGGGCCGGAAAAACTACATTGATGAAAATTTTAGTAACACTGCTTACTCCCACTTCTGGAACAGCAGAAATAAACGGACTTACTGTTGAACCGAAAAACTTTGAAACCATCAAAAAACAAATTGGATATTTACCGCAAGAGTTTGGTCTGTACCCGAACCTTACAGTCCGTGAGTCTTTGGAATATGTCGGAATTATGTCCGGCGTGCAGTTTATGAAATCACTGCAATCGAAGATGTTTATACTTTGGACGGAACGCTCCGCTACTCTGCCGGAGAGGTGGTAGCGACAATCACCACAGGTACAGACGGCACTGCTACAGGCGAACCGTTGTACCTCGGCAAATTTGAAATCAAAGAAACCAAAGCGCCGCACGGCATGGCGCTCAATCCCGAACCGCAGACCGTGGAACTTGTCTACGCCGGACAGGAAGTGGAAATCACATCCGTCTCCTCCGCATTCTATAACGAGCGCCAGCGTGTGCAGATTGACCTTTCCAAAGTATTGGAACAGGACGAGAAGTTCGGTATCGGACAGAACGGCGAAATCCTCTCGGTACAGTTCGGCTTGTATGCAGCCGAGGATATCACAGCGGCAGACGGCATGGCTATCCCGAAGGACGGTCTCATTGAAATTGCTTCCTGCGATGAAAACGGAAAAGCTGTTTTTGCAACAGATCTCCCGGTGGGTGCAAAGCTCTATGTGAAGGAATACAGCACAGACGAGCATTACCTCATCAGCGATGAAATCTATCCTGTGGAATTTGCCTATGCAGGACAGGAAACGGCAGTCGTGAATATCTCCGTAAATGACGGTCAGCCGATGGAGAACAAGCTTATCAGAGGCTCAGTCATCGGCAAGAAGATTGACGAGGACGGCTTTGCCATCTGCGGCGCCATCTTCGGATTGTTTAAGGCAGACGAAACGGAATTTACTGAGGATACCGCTATTCTTACCGCCGAGTCCAATGAAATCGGCGTGTTCGGATTTGAAAATGTACCGTTTGGAAATTGGATAATCCGTGAACTAAAAGCTGCCCCGGCATTTGTATTGAACGAAACGACCTACCCGGTGACCATCTCTGAAAACGAAGAAATCGTAGAGATTGAGATTGAAAACCGCTTTATTGTGGGCAGCGTACAGACCACAAAGGTGGATGCCCAGCAGAAATGATGTTCTCCGCCTCCCGTTCAAGGCGATTGCAGATCGTGCCGATCATCCAGTCCTTTTCTCAGCTTGAAAAGAACTACGGCAAGGAAGGTGCGGAAATTATCATAGACAATACCCAGCTCACCATCTTCGGCGGCTTTGCTCCTCAAAGCACTTCTGCGGAAACCCTGTCCAAAGCCTTGGGCAGCCGAACTGTCATGTCCGGTTCGGTATCAAGAAGCAAGAACGATCCGTCCGAATCGCTGCAGATGATAGAACGGCCGCTGATGACGCCGGATGAATTAAAGAGTATGCCCAAAGGGCAGTTTGTGGTGATGAAAACAGGCTTCTACCCGATGAAGGTAAAGCTGAAACTGTTCTTCAAATGGGGCATTCAGTTTGATGAGAAGAATCCCTACGCCGTTGCCGATCAGGGAAACCGCAAGGTGGAGTATGCCTCGAAGAAGGACATTATGGACGGCATCGTGAAGAAATACCGTCTTGACCTGTTAGCGCCGCCCGAACCTGCAGACGAAGGCAATGCATCCGGCGGTCAGGATCAGGCGAAGGACGAAAGCAGCCAACCACAGACGAAAAAACAGCAGACAAGGGATAAGAAGAAAACAGGCGGATCAAATCTGCAGACTTCCCCAAGAGCTCGCAGGACTCCGCCTCAAGAACCAAAGCCGGAGGTGAGTGCCAATGGGCAGACTTGATAAGCTATACAAAACCGATGTGCCGCATCGGGCAAAGCTCGTGTATATCTATCTCCATGACCGCATGGATAAGGAGCGAAAGGCGTGGCCGGGGCTAAACACTATCGCCTCCCACCTCTCACTCTCCCGTTCCACTGTTAAACGAGCCGTCAAGGGAGAACTATGCCTAAACAGTGGACTGAGGGGCGGTTCATTTTGACCCGCCTTGAAGTACCCACTTTAAGAGAGAATACAGCAGAAAGAGAAAACACAGACTATTTGCTGTTACTCCTCTGTTAATGTTTTTCTCATAAAATATTTTGACAAGTCAAATTAAAGCTCGACTTATCAAATTGTTTCTGCTATAATAAATATATTCTGTTTATGAGGTGAACAAAATGGCGGTTCAGTACAATAAGCTTTGGAAGCTGCTGATAGATAAAAAGATAAAGCCTTCTGCTTTGTCGAAAATGACAGGGATTGCCCCCTCTACTATGGCGAAGATGGACAGGGGTGAATATGTGGCTCTTTCCGTACTGGAACGGATCTGCCTGACTCTGGATTGCGACATCGGCGATGTGGTTGAGATCGTAAAAGAACCCGAGGACGGGGGTGAAAACATATGAAACATCATTTTGTTTTTAACAAGCCGGCGATTCACTTTATCCTTTTGGTCGGCATTTTCACTTTTGTCTTTTTAGGTGCGGAATATCTGTTTGTCAATATGATCTCCCTGTCGGTGACGGAAGGGAAAACCGTCATTGCCCAGAACTATGCGCTGGGCGCCAGCGCCGTCGGCTTTTTCCTGTATCCGGCCATGGAACGCTGGGTTGGAAGGCGCTATAAAAGCGGACTGACCTTTATCCTGGCGCTGGGTGCGATTATCTGTACCTTCATTGTCCAGCAGCATATCTCCTATGCGGCGACTATGACAGCAGGGATGGTGCTGTTTCTGCTGCTGGGCGTTTTCGGCAGCGCCGTCCACTATCTGGCTTCCGTCACCATAGACGGCGACAATGCATTGGCACGGCTGGCGGGGATCGCCTACGCTCTGGGAATTCTGCTCCAGTATGCAAACAACAACCTTGTCAACCTGGAGGTTGCGGAGGCGGCGTTTCTTTCGGTATTCCTGGCGGCTCTGAGCCTGCTGGTCATCCGAACGAGACAGGCCGGCCAAAGCCGCATCGAAATGACGGAGACTGCGGCTTTGTCCTCAAAATCAGAAACAGACATTTCCCTCACCCGGAAAAAACGGACGGCGGGCATTATGCTGGCGCTGCTGGTAGTGCTGATGGCCTGCGTGTTCAGCACACTGGACAATGCCGTGACCCTCCGCCATGCGGGCGGGACGGATATCGGGCAGTGGCCCCGCCTGCTGCTGGCATTCAGCGGCCTCGCCGCAGGCTTTGTCTTCGATATCCGTAAGCGGAAGTATATGGGGCTTATTATGTACTGCGTGATGATGATGTCGGTTCTGTCCATTGTGGTACTGAACCTGGGCGCTCCGTTCCTGATTGGACTGGTGGTCTTTTACCTGTCCTCGGGCTTTTTCGTTGTCTTTTTCACAGCGGGCTTTATGGAGCTTTCCCGGCATATGCGCCTGCCGTCGCTGTGGGCGGGCATGGGCCGCGCCATGAATAACGTGAGCGCCGCCCTGATCGCCAGCGGATCGGTGGCGCTGCTGTCCACCGGCAACAGCCTGGCCGCCATTGCCATCGCCCTGGTGCTGTTCGTGGCGGTCAGCGTTGTTATGGCTGTGTATACCGCCCGCATGAACGCCGTCAAAGAACCCAAGGAGCCGCCTGCTTCCCAAAAGTCGGACGAAGAGCGCAGGGAGGCGTTCATCGCAAAATACGGGCTGACCGAACGGGAATGGGATGTATTTTCCCAGATGATTTCCTCGGACAGCAGCGCCCAGGAGATAGCCGACTGCCTGTTCCTTTCCAAGCGGACGGTGGAACGGCATATCTCCGCCCTGTACGAAAAGACAGGCGCAAAATCCCGCATCACTATGTACCTGCTTTACCGCAACGATTAACATACTGGCTGACACCCTGCTTTCTCTCCGGAGAGGCAGGGTGTTTTTGTGTGCGGTAACGAATTGTCCTGATGAAAAATATCGTTTTCCCCATCTGAAAAATGAAATTTACGCCATTCGGCATCCGCGAAAGGAAAAATCAGGAAAGAAAAGCACACCTCATCCCCTACTTGGAACGATTAGAAGTTATGCATATATAAAGCCTCAAAATAGTTGCTTTGATTTATATAATATGCACAAGTGGCGGTTGACCGCCATCGGTTTTTTGAAAAATGGCGGTTCACCGCCACCTGTTTTGATACGATTGGCGGGGTTTACGCATAGACAATCCGGCCTCTTTTCACCTAAAATGAGGACTTGGGAATCTACTTCTTCCCGGCGTCCGCCACGATTCCCCAAAGAAGGGATTGCTTTTGGGGAGGAAGCGCCGGGAAAGATTATTGCCGAATGCAGAGCAGACGGAACAGACGTCTCCCTTTCCATAACGGCGGAGGAAAAAGCGTTTGGAACTGAACTGACGATTTCACTGCGCCGCCCCTGCGATGGAATGCCAAAGCAAAATGATACTGCTTTTCGGAATCTTGCCGTGTGACTGATGGGTCGGCACTGCGGTGATGTGCAGGAGAAGTTCTCCGCTCTGTATGGCGATTAAAACGAAAGGAGGGAAACGGAATGCGTCAGGTGAAAAGGCTCCTTCCCTATGTCCGGCGGTATGTGCAGATGGCTGTTTACGATGTGCTGGACGCGGAGGGGGCGGAATACTGGAAGAATGAAAGCGGCGCGGTGGTCGCCCGGCTTTCGGTTTACGGGAACGTCAGCACCTTCAGCCTTTCGGCGGAGATATGCGACACGGGAACCGGACTGACGGTTTCCGTAAGTGATCCCTGTCCCGGCCTGTCGGCCAAGGGAGAGGAACGGGCGGTGACCGCCGTAGCCGATATGGTCGCCCAGTACCTTGAGAACGAGCTGATGATCAACCGCCGCTGTTTCGTGCAGGATCGGCATTATGCTGTGTAAGGAACAGCGGCCGGCCCCAAGCGTGAAATTCTGTCCGAAATGCAGGGCGCCGCTCTCCCGCAGAGCGCTCCAGTGCGATAAAGGGCAAAACGCCGTCTATATCGTTCTGCTGGTCTCCTGCGGCGTACTGGGAATACTGGACTGCAGGCGGAAAAAGGTGGTGGTCGAGGAATAAGGCTGAGAGATAAAACAAAACCGGCAAAAGCGCCTGCAGGCGGGGCTTCATGCAAAACCTGTCCCAGGCAGCCGGCAGGAAAAATTTTTAGAAGGGGCGCCCCTTCTATCCTTTGCTTACACCAAAGGATAAACAATCTTATTTGACAAGGAGGAAACAATCATGAAGCGAAAAATACTTGCAGGTTTGCTGACGCTTTGCATGGCGGCGGGAATGGCCGTACCGGCAGCCGCAGCCACTACGCCTGCTGAACAGGAGCAGGGCGCGGAGGGACCGCAATACACACACGTAGACCACGTTTTGAATGAGGATACGCCTAGTACCAACATGGATATACTGGTTATGCCCGGCGAGAGTTTCACCGCACAGCCCAACATTGACATTCACAAGGGCAATTGCGCGTGTATCACGGCGGACTATCAGTATTGGAAGTATGTAACTACGGTTCAATTCATGAATGCAGACCTGTATTTGGGATATGTTAATATTCCTAATTACAGTGCTCATGAACCGAGGTATGTAAGTGATGGCTATTTAACAACCAGCACGCCGGATTTGTCAAAGCTGGAACCCATAACAAAATATTATGACAATGCGATAAAGATTGCCTATGAAAACAAGTTATTAGAGATCGACCCATCAGCCTATGGGGAAGAAGAATATAGTAATTTACAGTCCGCTTTGGAAGCGGCATGCGAACTTCCGGGGCATACTTTCAATGCAGGATATGTTAACAATACTGGTTTACCCATGCTTTTAAGAGCTTGTTATGCCGGCGGTAAAAAACCCGAAGGCGAGGAAGTGGGCACAGAAGGCTGCGGACACGTCGGTCATGGGGCTGTACGATCGATGTATGGCGGAGGTTTCTCTCAGTTCTATGTTACCTTTTATGAGCCTTATTACAATATAAACTATGAAGGCGTGGAAAACTATTTTACCGAGGAAGAATTGGCGGATTTGCCTGACCGCTATTATACCCAGCGGGAAGAGCAGCAGATTGTTCTGCCAAATCCTGTTCGGCCCGGCTATCATTTTAAAAACTGGAGAGAATCAGGGTATGATATAATTATTGGTTATGGTGAAACAATAACGGTAAAAGACGGTAAAACCTTTATAACCTTTGATTTTGAAAACGGTTTAAAAAACGGGGCAGGGGACAAAAACTTGGCGCCAATCTTTACAAGTGGCTGTACGGTTACTTTCAATCCCAACGGCGGAGCATTGAAGGACGGGGAAAAAGCTATCCGTGAAATTGACCTCAAGAGCGTGGAAAACGGACAGTTTTTCGACATCGGAGGGGTTATCCCCGTGCGTGAGGGTTACACCTTTGCAGGCTGGTCTTTCTCGCCGTCTGGCGAACGTAACAGCATAATTGCAAACACCGCAAATTCTGACTGGTTTGCCGATTGGGAAAGCTATTACCGCAGCTTACAATACGGTGAAAACCCCGCTTCCACCAGTATCTATGACATACAGCTTTATGCTGTGTGGGAGAAAAATGTTACCGAACTGACCAACTCCGACACCAACGTTTCCATCTCCCTGACCGACGGTGTGCCGGAGGACGCGACCCTTTCCGCTGATACTATCGCGCAGGAAAGCGTACTGGAAAGCCGTCCGGAGCTGAAAGAGGAGCTGCCGGGCCTGCTGTCCATTTACGACATCAGCGTCCGCCAGAATGGGGAAACCCTTGAAATCAAGGACAATCCCATGACGGTGAAAATCCCGCTGAACGACCACCTGAAAGGCTACAAATACTATCAGGCGGTGTATCTGGGCGACCCATTGGAACGCTTTGACGCGGTGGTGGAAGGAGACTTCCTCGTGTTTGAAACCGACCATTTGAGCCAGTACGCAATCCTTGGTTCTAACCCCACCGACCCAACTGACCCCACTACTCCAACAGATCCCACCGATCCGGCTGGGCCGACTGACCCGACCACCCCGACAGACCCCGCTGACCCGGCTGACCCAACCGACCCAGCCAAACCCGAACAGCAGGGCAAGCCTTCTGGGCAAACAGAAAGCCCACAGACCGGGGACAGCAGCGATATGGCGCTGTGGATCAGCCTGATGCTGGCCTCCTGCGGCGGCGTGCTGGGAATGCTGTTCTACAAACGGAAAAAAACAGCGGCCGGGAAATAAGGCTTAAAGAAGGTTATTCGTTCCGCCCTGGCTGCCTGAACCGGCGCGCCGGGGAACGGATGGCATAGAAATACAGAAAAAAAGGCGGTGATACCCCAAAGAGAATTATCAAACCGTTTATTCACATGAATGTTATCTTGAAAGGAGAAAAATCAGTTATGAAACTAAAGCGCAAACTTCTTGCAGGACTGCTGACGCTTTGTATGGCTGTTGGAATGGCTGTGCCGGCGTTTGCGGCGAACGGCCCCTCGTCCGGGGACATGAGCGCTGCATGGGTGCAGCTGTATGATAGCAGTGTAGAAGAACCCGATGGCTATGTACTTTATAGCAACGGCGGCGAGGCTGACACGGTGGAGGGCGCTGTCTATGACAAGGCTACCAACACCATCACCCTGACAAACTACAACCACCCGGAAATGACCCTTGCCACCAACGAGATGGGCGACGATTTGAAGCTTCATCTGGTGGGTGACAATCATATCGCCGAACTGATTGTATGGGGCTTCGGCTGGGGCGGCAATCTGGAAATTACCGGAGACGGCTCCCTGACCATCAATGAAAACAAAACGTCTCAGACTGCGGCGATCCGCTTTATGGCCGAGGGAACACAGGGTCTGCTCAAGGTCGGCTCAAACGCTTCTGTGACAGCGTATAAGAGCGCAGGTGAAAACACTTATTCTGCGGCCTTTGTATCGACAACATCCTCAACCCTTCCCTTCACAGGTAATCTGGAAACAGAGCTTGCCCTGACCGCCAATTCCGGCATCGAGGGGGAGACCACCGAATGGGAAAATGTCATATATGAAAGTAATTATGTTGCTCAAGACTGGAAGGTTCTCACCAAGGGCGAGGACGGAAAGAAATACGGCGTTAGTTACGGAACAATCTACACCGGCAGCGATTTAACAAACGGCAAGCCTGTGGGCTATATCCACGAGCTGGTGAAGGTGGAAGGACTTCCTAGCCAAAAAGAATATCTTGCCGTTCAAATTGCTACCGTTGACGGACTTGAAAAGGACGCTCTGCCTGAGGGATATACCGACTCAGGGGAAACCATCAGCGCCAAAATAGGCGATATCAGCTCTATGACAGTGCTGATCAAGGACGGGCAGAGATTTTATTGGGGAGCAGACCCGAATCAATCCCAGTGGTTGGTCTATCAGACCGCCGTTGATGACGTAACTGCGGAGGATTGGGGTCAGACAATCCTGACAAAAATTGTAGTGCCTGTGGCTGGAGAAGGCGTCAGCGGTGCGACCGAAGAAGATATTCCGGCAGGCTATACCACCAACGTGGTAAAGACCGGCATGTATAGCTACTACTGCACCAATGATGTGATCAAAGTATCCCCGTCCGGGACTTCTACCGATCCGGGCACTGATCCTGGAACAAAACCTGGTGAGGATACTGGCGTCAAAGATCTGACTGCTTCCGAAACCGGCGTTTCCATCTCCCTGACCGACGGCGTGCCAGAGGGTGCGGAGCTTTATGCCGACACCATTGCGCAGGAAAGCGTGCTGGGAAGCCGTCCGGAACTGAAAGAGGAACTGCCGGGCCTGCTGTCCATTTACGAGATCAGCGTTAGAAAAGACGGTAAAGCTCTGGAAATCAAGGATAACCCCATGACGGTCAAAATCCCGATGAACGACCACCTGAAGGGCTACAAATACTACCAGGCGGTATATCTGGGTGACCCGCTGGAACGCTTTGATGCAGTGGTGGAAGGTGACTTCCTGGTGTTTGAGACTACCCATCTGAGCCAGTATGCTATCCTTGGCTCCAACACACCGTTTGAAACCAGCGAAAAGCCCACCGACCCCACTACTCCTACAGACCCTACAGACCCGACTGACCCAGCCAAGCCCGAACAGCCTGACAAGCCTTCTGAGAAAACAGAAAGCCCCCAGACCGGAGACAGCAGCAATATGATGCTGTGGATTGGTCTAATGTTGGCCTCCTGCGGCGGTGTTATAGGTATGGCGGTTTACAGCAAAAGAAAAAAACTGCATGCTAAATAACAGATGATTGAGATTTCATCTCATTGACAACATCAGTTACAGGCGGTGACGGCTTAAAAACCGCCACCGTCTTTTTTGTGCTAATTTAAGCGATGGAACTATTAACAATGAAAAAAATTATAATTGTGGCGGTATGCCTGATAATTGCGGCTTTATCTATTTATAAAATTTCAGGGTATTTGCTGGAAATGCTGGAAAGCCAAAATTTGAACGATTCACTTACGAAGGAAGCAGTAATGAAACTTCCACAGGACGCTGAAAGCAACCAGTCGGAACAAGAATCTGTACAGGAAACTGCGCCGATCATAGTAGATTTTGAGGTTTTACAGACAGAAAACAAGGACATCATCGCATGGCTGCACTGCCCCGATACCAAGATAAACTATCCGGTGGCGCAGAGCGAGGATAACAGCTACTACCTTCGTCGCCTGCTGGACGGCTCTTGGAACACGGCAGGGACCATTTTTATGGACTACCGCAACAGCGCAGATTTTTCAGACCGGCATACTGTGATTTACGGACATAATATGAAGAATGATACAACGATTTCGTTGTCCATCGCCATATCGAGAATGTTCTTTCGGGGATCAGTCATTCCGACCTGCTGTTCAAGTGCCTTGTCCAGTGTGCTTCGTACAATGGGGTTCTTGTAAAAAAATCCTCTCGACAATCCTGTCTTAGCAATCAGCTTCGGAATCGTTATTTTTTCTCCCTCATCCAGCATTTTAAAGATTGTCTTTTTAGCAAGTTCAATCTTGTCCGCACTGCTCTTTCGGTTACAGGCGACCATCTTTTCGTATTTGCTCATATTCATCCTCCCATCCGTCTAAGTTGTTTAATATTATCGCCGAGAGCTTCTGCCGTGCCTTTCGGGTTTCATCGGCAAGTAGTTGATTGCTCATCTTGCGATAGTATTTTACATTCCGGACACTGCTGTGTCCCAGCAACTTGGCGATAGTCCAATCATCCAGATGCATTTCTGTCAGCTTTACGCCGTAATAATGCCGGTAGATATGTGTGCTGAATCCGAAGAGCTCACCGTTGTCATCCCTTAAGTCCTTGTCGTAAATCATCGCCGTGACTCGATATTGCACTTTGGTATATGGCATAGCGTGTGCTGTATCTTTATCATCCACGAAGATGTAAGGGGTATCCCCGTATTTTTCTTTGGTATAATCAATTGCCATTTGGATTAAAGCTGCAAGCTCTGCACTGATTGGTTTTTCATAAGGCTTTGTTTTCATTTGCCGGATTCGGATAATGATTTCACCGTTTTTTTCCGACAGGCAGTCGGGAGCGAGCGTCAGTGTATCAGAGATTCGTGTGCCGAGCATTTGATGGATAATCATCAGCCTTGCAGTCTGCTCATCCAGCTTGACAATCTCCCGGTTGAGGCGCTTGAGTTCTTCGTCCGAATAAGTTTTGAAGGCTGCTTTCGGCGTCTGCGGAATATCTCTTGTAAGAAACAGCCCGATTAAATTCGGATAATCACACATCTGACCGATGCTTTCCAGCAGGCAGCGCAGGCGGTTTAGGTCTGCATGGAAATGTTTGGTTTCCGTTGCCTCTGTTTTGAGGTAGGTAAGATATTCTTCAACCACCTTGCGGCTGATGTCCTTGCAGGACTGGATGTCTGGCTGCCGTTCTTCAAGATACCGTGACAACCTCCGCACTGCTGTCAGTTCTTTTATCACGCAGGCGATGGCTTCGCTTTGCAGGTTGAGGTAGATGCCTTTTTTCACTTCCTGCCGGATACCGTCCTGCGATATCTTTGTGAAGTTTAAGGTTCGGACTCTCTTGATCGGATTGGCTCTGAACTCGATGCCGAGCTTATCAAGCTCCCAGATATCCTTTTCTTCTTCCTGGCGGTTATCCGTTGAGAGGAATTTCAACATGCGTTCAAGGTAGGATATTTCCCGAGCCTTTACCATTAAGGTGTTTCCGTTGATGGCGGTCTGTCTTTTATATAAAGGCATATATCCCTTATATTTGGATGCTGTTGTAGCTGTGGAGGATCATCGCTTTGAACAGCATTGGGGGATTGACCTGATTGCAATAGGACGAGCTGCATGGAATAATCTGATTTCATGGAGCTTGAGAGAGGGTGGAAGTACAATCACCCAGCAGCTTGCCAAAAATATGTATTTCACGCAGGAAAAGAGCTTCATCCGAAAAATTGCAGAGATGTTCATGGCGTTCCGTTTGGAAAATGCTGTCTCTTGGTCATACGATGGCCTATGTTATTCTAATGGAGAGAATTGATATGATCGTAATGATCGCAGGGATTGGGAAAAAGG
Organism: Ruminococcus turbiniformis; assembly: GCF_020687545.1. Taxonomy (GTDB): domain Bacteria; phylum Bacillota; class Clostridia; order Lachnospirales; family Lachnospiraceae; genus Mediterraneibacter; species Mediterraneibacter turbiniformis. The sequence goes on from NZ_JAJEQX010000024.1 coordinate 14,311, forward strand.
TTACCATTGAGGGCAAAATAATGCAAAACGGTATGAGTCAAAGAGTGGAAACGGTTGAAAGTAATCTTCGTTTTCACTCTTTTTTTGTCCTTCTTTGGTCAGCTGTTTGTTCCAGATTATGGGTTTTCTATCAGCCAAATGGCCAAAAGAATATTTTCTATCTGGGATATAGATAAATTATCCAGAGAACAGCTCATAATATTCTCAATTTTTTTTATTCGGTAAATAAGCGTATTTCGATGCATATATAGGAGTTCCCCGGCCTTTTTGGAATTGGATCCGCATATAAGATAGGTTTTTAATAACCGGACATAATCTGTATGATTCAGGATATCAAATTGGAGGAGATTTCTGACGGAGGATGGGATAAACTGATTTATGTTGATATTCTCCGACAGAGCATTTCTTAAATGGACAGCATAGTAATCCTCATATGAAAAGACAGATGTTTCCTGACTTGCTTTCCTTGCGTATTCTGTAGCCAGCAGTGCCTGGTTGTATCCATCGTAAATGTTCGAAAGGTCCTGCTGGAGAAAACTGACGCCACAAATGGCGTCGAGTTTTCTAGCGCAGACTGCCAGTGCTTCCATATCGATTTTGCGGGATAAAAGCACAACATGATGAAAGTATATAAATATAATATCACGAGGCATATTTTTAGCGAGCCTTGCGAGGGCATGCTCTGCCTGCCCCTTTTGTGGTTCTTGAATTCTGGGAAAGCTGAAACAACACACATAGTAAGAAGCGTTTTGCGTCCATCCTATCCTGGATAAATGATATTTTAAAGACTCCCTATTTACTTCCTGCCCTTCTAGCAGAAGGTTCATATAATACTGAATCGCAGTATCATTCCCAGTGGCACTAAAGGTAGAAGTAAAGTATTGTTCCAGATAATTTCTAGCCAGCACCATAATCGCATATTCTCCAGATGTAAAGGAGTCGTTTAAAGTTGTGTTAGCAAGTATTGCAAATAAGCTGTCATGGACATAAATGTTGAGAAATATTTCATCATTGCCGTAGGGAGAGCCTATAGGTTTATAAATTTCCCGTTCGTGTTTTGTAAAAAAATAGATATCATTTTGAGGAATATCAAAGGTTTCCACAGGACTTTCCCGGTGTTTCAGTAAATCTGTCCATTCACTTGGAAGAGGCCGGTCACTGGGAAGCTCTCCCACAATGCTTCTCAGATGAAAAGACAGATCCAGAACACAAGCGGGATTCTTTAATTTCCCGCCGATGAGTTTTGATAGGCGTTCTAGTTTGGTTTTGGAAACAATAGAAGTCCATATTTCCTGATTCCACTGTTCAAAAGAGAGAAAAATGGATACAGTCTCCTGAAATAACTCTATCATATCAATGGGATCGTCGATCAAAATGGCATTTCTTACCGGTTTTTGTTTAACCATCCCGATTAGTATGACAGAACTATCCTGAAACCGTTTTGGATCCCGGTCATATTCTTTCCCGCTCAGGATATAGACAAACTCATGTGATAAGGCCAGACGGCTGTTATAAAGACAGACCATCTGAAGAGGAAAATCATAAAAATTGCAGTCGGTTAAAAAGAAGGCGTAGCGGTCTGCATATTTTTTATACAATTGATCATAAAGGATTGGAAGATTTATTTTCATAGGATCATTATATCAAAAAAATATCCTGACGCATAGAAGCGTCAGGATAAAAAATTTAAAGAATATCCATAGCTGCGAAATAGCCCTGATGGATTGCTTTTTTAACAATACCGGCTCCCGTACAGTCACCTACTGCGCGGAAGGATTCCCAATACGGCCATGAACGAAGCTCTTCTACCACTTTGTTGTTTCCAATGCTTCCAATGGCATAGAGCACGGTGTCGGCGGGCAGTATGTGCTCAACGCATTCGGTATCTTCATAGGTGACTGCATCTGCGGAAATGGATTTTGTGGATGCGTTTTTCACGACATGTACGGAGGAAGCATATTTCCTGAAGATCTCTTCTATTGTGGGTTTGATAAACATATTAGCATCCCGGAGAATAATATCCGTTAATTCCAGAATGGTAATATCCTTTCCTTCTTCCGCAAATTTTACTGCCAGTTCGCAGTTAATCAGACCTCCTCCGATTAAAACGACTTTCTGACCAATGGTGTCCGCTTGATAGTAACCGGCTGTAGCATGTTTTGCGTATTCGATTCCCGGAATATCAGGAATTCTCGGTGAAGAACCGGAAGCTACGATAATGTCTGTAGGACGGAGCCGATCCAACAAGGTAAGATTTGCCTCTGTATCATATAAAACGTGAATTCCACGTTTGTTTACCTGGCGGATATAATAATCCTTCAGTTGCTTAAGATCGTCTTTATGTCCGTAATCCGTAAACAATAGTGTTCCTCCAAGACAATCGTTTTTCTCAACCAGAGTAACCTGATGCCCACGGTCACAGGCTGTAATGGCTGCCTGCATACCACCTACGCCGCCTCCTACAATCAGTACACGTTTAGAAGACTGCGGACTGGGGGTGTTTAGCAGGTAAGCTTCCTGACCTACGGTCGGATTGATATTGCACTGATAGAACCCGTTGTATAATCCGGCCATACAATCGGAACAACGAATGCATGGTTTTACGTCTTCTTCTTTTCCGGTCAGCCATTTTTTTGGCAGATCCGAATCAGCCAGAATGCCTCTTCCGATGGAGAAAAAGTCAATGACTCCTTCCCGAATCAAGTCATCCATCTTTTTCGGATCGTTATGTCCTCCCACTGCCGAGATATAGGAGGTTACACCTCTTTTTTTCAGCTCTCTTGCAATAGGGATATTGATAAAATGATCCATCAGGGGATTGACCCAGCAGTAATGTTCAGAATTATGGTAGTCGCCGCTGGATATTTCTATGATGTCTACATATTTATCTATCATTTTACAGAAAGCAACACAGTCATCTAAAGACCATCCGTTGTTCTGGTGTTCGTCCCCGCTGATTCTTGTCTGGATCACAACCTTTGGGCCCACTTTTTCCCGAACTGCCTTAAAGACCTGCAGAGGAAATTTTGCACGGTTTTCAATGGAACCGCCAAATTCATCTGTACGTGTATTCCAGGCAGGAGACAGGAACTGTGCCAGGAGCCAGCCGTGACAGCATTGGATCATAATCTGATTAAAGCCTGCCTGTACAGCACAGAAAGCAGCTTCTGCAAAATCGTTTGCGATACGGTCCATGTCTGCCTGGTCCATTGCCTTGACATGGGTTCCTGATTCCTTGCTCATGTCCACCGGACCTACAACGGTACCGTTGGAATCTCTGTTGAAAAAGGGTTCGGCAAACAGACCGGCATGAGCCAGCTGGATACATGGATTGGCCCCGTGTCTTGTGATGGCATCCGTGTATTTAATCCAGTCCTTGGCAGGAAGAACCATTCGTTTGAAATCGGGACGGATTTCGTCTACATTTGGTCTGCGAACAGCGTCCACAGCATTGACGGGTGTTTCACCATAATTGACGCTGGCAGCTCCGCCTCTTGCTTTTTTTTCATAAAGCATTACAGTTCTGAAATCCGGAGCTCCGCTGTATTCATCCGGCCAGGTCAGCCCTGTAGGGGTGGAAAAAATCCGGTTTCGGTAATAAATGCCCCGGATCGTAAGAGGGCTACCAAGATAAGGATATTTGTTCATTGTTATTTCTCCCTTCTGTATATTTTTGTTACTATTATTGTAAAAATATTAACAATTTGTCAGAGGATAAGATATGGCATTCTTTTATAAAAAGAAGAAGAATTTTCATCATTAATGACGAAATAAAACGAGGATTCTCCTCTCAGACAGAGGAGAAACTGAAATAGAAATGGATATAACCGTACTCTTGATCTGGTCCTATAAAGATAGTCAATTAACAGTATTTTTATCAGGACACCGGAATCAATAAATTTTCTGCCGACATGGGAATAATAGAATCTATATCAAGATGGACTATTTGGAGTTATCTGCGTTGTTTTCCCATCATAAAAAATGACCTTCTGCAATTGATATAATCAGTATATCTTACAGAAAGTCATTTCTCGTTAGTTTGTCAACAACTCCACAATTTTACGCTACCCGATAACCTACTTTTTCAAACTTTTATATGATCACCTTGTTCTTTCATAATTATTATTGTCTTATTTATTTGTTTTGGGAGGGTACTGCTGGCACGGAGCCTGAAAAGACACAATGTTTCTCATCATACCGCTGTCAGCAACTATACATTCCCCGGTAACACCATCTGCCATCTTTGTGCACATGCCGTATACCACAATTGCAACACTGTCTGCAGTAGGTACTCCATCAATTGGTGCAACTTTCAGTTCCTGAACGATTTCCATCTGTTTTTCCGGTGGAAGAGTGTGAACCGGACCGGTGGAAACAGCGCCTGGCGTTTTCATTCCCCCTGGGGCAACTGTGTTTACCATGATTCCAAAACGTTTTAATTCTTTTGCAAGTTCCTGTGTCATTGCTACGATACCACCTTTGGATGCTACATAATGAGCATAGCCGCCAAAAATTGGCTGCGACAGGAAGGCAGAATTAGAAGAAACAAGTACCATTTTCCCTTTTATATCATGTTCAATCATGTATTTGCTGACGTATTTCGCACAGCGATATGCTCCAGTAAGATTAACATCAATTACACGCTGAAATTCTTCTTCCGGAAGATCATAGATATGCGCAAAACTCCATGAGCCGCCTGATGTAACAAGAATGTCAACGGAGCCATAAGTATCTGCTGTAAATGCCACCAGATTTTTTACATCCTCTTCACTTCTGACGTCTGTTCTGCAGTAAGAAACTTCATAACCTTTTGATTTCAGAAGTGCGAGTGCATCGCCCCCTCTTTCTTCATTTGAACTTGCAATGACAACTTTTGCGCCGCCCTGACAAAGTCTTTGGGCTACGCAAAAACCAAGTCCTGAAGTACCGCCAGTGACAATTGTAACCTGGCCTTTCACGTAAAGCATATCTTCAAGGGGAAGTGTGTCTGTGATGTAACTGTTCATAATAGCCTTTCCAACGGCTTTTGGATCAAAATTATTCATAAGAAAACTCCTTTCAGATAAAAAATAAATCAAATAAATGGTAATGTATGAATTTCTGCCTCATATCCATGAAGAAGGACTTTGTCACCAGGCTTTACACAGCCTTTTTTTACAAGCAGATAGCCGATATTTTTATCCAGCACATAGCTGTATACCAATTTAGATACCCGGCCGATTTCTTCTCCATTAACAATGACGGGTTCCCCAGGCCCCCCAAGGTGTTTGCTTCTGATGAAAACATCCGGCTCATCCACAGTAAATCCGATTAATTCTCTGGATGCACCGTTTTCCCGGATATGAAGTAGGGCGTCTTTTCCGATAAACTCTTTTTCATAATTAATTCCACGGTCCAGGCCCACTTCAAGGGGATTGGTATGACGCAGATCTCTCATATACATAAAGCCTGCTTCGCAGGGCAATGTCCATGCCATAATCTGGAATTCCGTTACTTCTACAGCATGAAAGGTTTTTCCTGTTTCCCGGATTTTTTCTTCCAGCAGATCAGAATTTTCAGCGGAACAATAGATTTCATAGCCTAATTTTTCACCGGTATATCCTGCACGATTAACCATTACCGGTATTCCCTCAATTTCATTTTGGGCAAAGCTGAAGAATTTCATAGCATCTACGGGTTCCTTAACAAGAGCATTGACCATGTCTTTGGATTTTGGCCCTTGTACCGCATACATACTGAGGGTGGAAGTAATATCCTGATACGTTACATGATAGGAACCTTTGTGCTGGTCAAACCAATTTTTCAGATAATGGACGAAAAGAGTGGAAACCCAAAATCTATTTTCATCCATACGGAATATAACAACATCGTCGATAATTTCTCCATTCTCATTTAGCATGGTTGTATATCTTTCACGGCCCGGTTTCAGATTGCTGATGTTAGAAGTGAAATATACGAAGGTATTCCATGACCGTTTCTTAATTCTTGACCGAGAAACAGCCTACCATGTGGGGGCATCCCTGAAAGACGCAGGAAAGAAATGTTTTGGAATCAACCTTATCCAAGATGCAGGGATAATTAAGGATATATTGCAGAGATTGGAACTGGAAATGGAGGAATAAATTTGACACCTTACCATTTCCCTGATAATGGGCTGATTGCTAATCATCTGCAAAACAAAGGTGTTAAAATCATATAAAATCAGCGATAATACACAGGTACAAGATAACATCTGTAATCAGTGAAAAGCCAGTAAATACGGGGATTAGATAACACTACGAGGGAGCAGCGTGATAGCAAACCACACTTCTCCTAAGCGAAAGGCCGCGCGTTCGAATCGCACCAGGGACGCCAGCGCACAATGCCTGAAACCCTTATATTTACTGGGCTGCAGCGATTTTTATCGTTGTTTCGAACTATAGTAATTTATTCCTTCCCTTTGCTTTTTTTCTGGATTGTTCGCATTTTACTCTTGGTTATGAATTGATAGTCCGTCCGGAAACCGCAGGTTTCGTGAAGAGCATCCGTAATCTTTTCCCGCTTGTATAGTGGGATGAATCCCTGCTCGTGTATCCCGGCGAAATTCATTGCTTTCAATGTATCCAGCAATTCCTCACAGGTATATTTTGAATCCAGTTTTTTCTCAAGGTAACGGTAGATGGTCAATGCAAGGAAACAGATCAGGAAATGTGCCTTGATCCGGTTCTCTTCCCGTAAATAAACCGGCCTTGCAGAAAAATCTGTCTTCATGATTCGGAAGTATTCCTCGATCTGCCATCTGCCTTCACTTACTTTTAAAATATCACCGACCTCATCATCCAAAAGATCCGTGCATACTGCATAAAGCCCGTCATACTGCACCTCTTCTGCAATCTTATCCTCATCCAGATACTGTTTGATATCCGCGGTTTCTCCCTCTTTTGTAACAGCCATCTTTCCAATGAAACGTGCCGGGGCATTTGGGCTCTTCCGGTTCTTTTTTGTCTTCCCTGAATCCAGCATCTTTTGTGCCCGCTCCACCTGTTTGTCACGGGTGGATTTCTGATACAGGGCATACTTTGGGGAATAAGTTATGATCAGGCGTTGGTGCAGTTTTTTTGTGGTATACGGTTCGTCCTTGTAATAAAGCCCTTTGTCATCTTCCGGCAGTTTCGTGATGTCGACAAGCTTGTCATCAGAGACCCGTTTAAATTCCTGCGGGTTCAGCGCCCACTCTTTTTCTTCTTTCTTCAGCTTTTTGATCGACTGGGTTACGATATAAGCCCGCTCTCCCATGTGGTTGTATTCACGGATGGATTCCGAACCCAGACCGGCGTCACTGCAGTAAATAAATTTCTGGCATCCGAAATCCCCAAGGACTTTCTTTTCCAGCGGCTTCAGCGATGTCTGCTCGTTTGCGTTTCCCGGGAAGAGGGAGAAGGCAAGGGGAATCCCGTCTCCATCCATGAACAGCCCCATTTGAATAATTGGGTTTGGCCTGTGCTCTTTACTCTTCCCGTATTTTTTACTGCCGTCTTCCTGTTCGATCTCAAAGTAATAATTGGAACAGTCATAATAGAGGATCTTATCATTCCTTTGACCCATGAAATGGCTGTTTTTATAGACTTCTGCCTGGATCAGGTCGCATTCAGCGCCGAGAACATCCAATGCACGGTATACATCATGGAGTTCATAGGAAGGTTTTTCCAGAAACTCCGATGCAGCCTTATAGGAAGAACGCTTGCTGCAGGGCTCCAGTATCCTTGCATAGATCAAGTCGGAAAGGATCGCGTTGATGTCATATTTAAATTTATATCTTTGTTTCAATTTCCGACAGATCTTATTCATCTGCATCTGATAATAGATCGATTGAAGGAAAAGGTAGCCTCCCCGGTAAAAAAACTGCTTATCATAATCTAACTGCCTGTCTGCGTGGAATGGGATCAAAACGGTTTTGGTTTCTTTTTCTTTTTTATATTTTTCGGTTTCTATTTTCACTTCATTTTTTGCCCATGCAAGGACATCATCTCTTGTCGGACCATGCTCAACTAAAAGCTGTTCTAAAGTTCCCAGCTTGCGGACGATCATGGAAGAAGTGCTGCCATTAGCTTTTACATAAGATCTACAGATATAAAATGACTCTGCATTTTTGGATTTTGATATGTGAAGATTCACAGATAATCCCTCCTTCCCCTTATTATACAATACAATAACATAAAATAACATATATAAAAACTAAAAAATTGACACAAAAAAAGCAGGTTTTATGCGGCCTGCAAGTATTTTTTTAATTATTCAACTGTCAAACTTCCGTGTATAACTTTATCAGCAGAAAGATAATTCTGGAGGACTGAATAGATTTCAATATGATATAATGAGGAAAATAATTCAGAAGCGGTGAGGAAAGAATCGGGAATGGGAAATATAATTGAAATCAGAGACTTTGACGCGAAAGAGCTGGATATCTATGCCAGACTGACAGAGGCACAGCTTCTGAACAAAGACAGACCGGAAGATGGTCTTTTTATCGCGGAGAGCCCGAAAGTGATTCTGCGGGCGCTGGATGCGGGATACGAGCCGGTCTCAGTGCTCGCTGAGGACAGATGCGCAGAGAGAGAAGCGGAGGAGATTATAAGGAGATATCCGGATATCCCTGTCTATACCGCACCGTTTGATGTGCTGACGCAGCTTACCGGATATAAGCTGACAAGAGGTCTGCTCTGCGTCATGCGCCGGAAAAGACTTCCGAAAGTGAGCGGGCTGTGCAGAGGAGCCCGCCGCATTGCTGTTCTGGAGAATGTGATGAATCCGACAAATGTTGGGGCGATCATCCGCTCTGCGGCGGCTCTGAACATGGATGCGGTTCTTTTCACCCCGGGCTGCAGCAATCCGCTGTACCGGAGGGCGATCCGGGTCAGTATGGGTACTGTATTTCAGATACCGTGGACGTTCCTTGCGGAGGAGGAAGCGGGAGTGTGGCCGGAAAAGGGGATGGAATATCTGAAGTCTCTTGGATACCGCACGGCGGCAATGGCCCTTCACGATGAGTCGGTGGATATTGACGACCGAAGGCTCAGGGAAGAAGAGAAGCTGGCTGTGATTCTCGGGACGGAAGGAGACGGCCTCTCGGACAAAACGATACATATGGCTGACTATACGATCAAGATTCCCATGTCTCACGGTGTTGATTCTCTGAATGTGGCTGCCGCCTCAGCGGTGGCATTCTGGGAGCTGAGACGGCGATGAATATTTAACTTCGGTCTGAGAGATCAAAAAAAGCAGCGAATGCATTGGTTCCTCCGATGCTTTCGCTGCTTTTTCGTTACAGGTGGTATTTATATAGGACAGCTTAAAGTCTATTCTCTGTATATCAAATGAAATGCAGAGGAGAGATGAGCTGTGAAAGGATACAATACGGAGAACGGTTATATGGGATATGTTGACGGCGAGTACAGACTCTTCGCAAGCGAGGCCGATTATATGGAGTGGCTGGAAGATTAAGAAAAAGATGTACGATAAGAATCTCATCTGTGATATACTGGCTGTACGGACTTTTGTCCGCTTAACCGGAGACATGAGGTGAGGATATGGTACTGCGGGATAAGGATATCCGTGAACCGCTGTTTGATTTTCTTGAGGAAACATACGGGAAGATAAGAATTCTGGAAGAAAAAAATATGGGAAAATCCCGCGCGGATCTTGTCATGGTGCTGCCGGACGCACTCTGCGGAATCGAGATCAAAAGCGACGCGGACACGTATGCGAGACTGGCGGGACAGGTCAGGGATTACGACCGGTATTATGATTTTAATATCGCGGTGGCCGGCGCGACTCACGGAATGCATATATGTGAACATGTTCCGGATTACTGGGGAGTCATCACGGCAGAGCTTGTGGAGGGTGAAGTGGATTTTTATTTTCTGCGGAAGCCCCGGTACAATCCGAAGATGAGCTGGGAGAAGAAGCTGGAGATCCTCTGGCGTCCGGAACTTGCTCAGATTCAGGAATGGAACGGCATGCCGAAATACAAGGACAAAAGCAAACATTTTGTGAGTGGGAAGATTGCGGAGAGAATACCGGAAAAGATACCGGAAGACGTTCTGAGAAGACAGATAAGCGGGCTTCTGTTCGAGAGAGATTACAATGAAGCTCCCCGGATACTTGCCGAGTACCGGAAGGGGGAGATTCAGAAGAAACTGGATCTGGAATCCGATCCGGCGAGGCAGGCGGAGCTGATGATGGAACAGGCGGAGAAGAGAAACTTTTTCCAAAGAAAGAGGAGAAGGGGCAGAAGGAGATAATATGCCAAAGGGAACGAATCAGAAATTCAAACTGTACCGTCTCGCGCAGATCATGCTTGAGCGAACGGATGACGACCACTATATTACAATGCCGGAGATTATGTCTGCTCTCGGAGAGTATGAGATTACGGCGGAGCGCAAGAGCATTTACAATGATCTGCACGATCTGGAGGTGCTTGGGATCGAGGTGGAGGGCGAGCCTGTGGGAAACCGGTATCACTATCATGTGGTGAACCGTCCTTTTGAGCTGCCCGAGCTGAAACTTCTCGTGGATGCGATACAGTCGTCAAAGTTCATCACCGAGAGAAAATCAAACGCACTGATTAAAAAGCTTGAAAAACTGGTGAGCAGGTACGACGCGATGAAGCTGCAGCGCCAGGTCTATGTGTCGGGCAGAATCAAGACGATGAACGAGAGTATCTACTATACTGTGGATGCGATTCACAATGCGATCTCGGAGAACAGAAAGATCCGATTCCAGTATTTCCAGTGGAATGTAAAAAAGGAGATGGAGCTTCGCCGCGGCGGGGCTTATTATCATATCAGCCCGTGGGGGCTTTCCTGGGATGCGGAAAATTATTATCTGATCGGGTATGATTCAGATGCGGGACAGGTCAGGCATTACCGCGTCGATAAGATGCTCCACATTCAGATGTCAGATGACAGCCGGGAGGGGCGGGAGTATTTTAAAAAGCTGGATATGGCGGACTATACGAGGAAGAGTTTCGGTATGTTCGGCGGAAAAGAGCAGAAGGTGAAGCTGCTTGTGGAAGACAGGTTTGCGGGAGTGATTATTGACCGGTTCGGAAAAGACGTGATGTTTATTCCATCAGATGAGGACCACTTTACGGTCAATGTGGATGTGCGCGTCAGCAGCCAGTTTTTCGGATGGGTGTTCTCTCTTGGGGGAGGGGTGAAGATTCTCTCACCGGATGAGGTGACAGAGCAGATGAGGGAGGAGATCAGAAAGATAGCCGGACAGTATGAACGGCCGGGAATTGACAAATCTGATTTTTGAAATGATAATAGGGGAAGAGGAAAATTCAGTCAAGTACATCGAAGTGCAGCAGGGGCAGAAGAATCTGCCGGACGATGTACATGGGAAAGGAGACAGAAATGTACTACGAGTATAAGAAAGAAAATTCCATCCATATCCCGGCTCCCTACAAGAGAGACATCACGCCGGTTTTTATGGGGGATGATGACAAGATTGCGGAGACGAACTTCTCGATCCATTTAACGGAATGGGCGCCGGGATGTACGATCGACGAGCATTCCCACCCGGATGGAATGGAAGCAATGTATCTTATGTCGGGAAAGGGGATTGCGATTGTAAACGGTGAGGAGCATGAGTTCAGACCTGACACAATGATCGTTGCCCCGCCGGGAATCACACATAAGATTATTAACACAGGAGATGAGGTTCTCCGTGTTCTGTGTGTGTTTTCACCGCCGGTTACCGGAAAGTCTTTAAGAGAACGCGCAATGAACGCGGTAGATGAAGCAGAGAAATAAAAGGGAAGTGCAAATCCAAAGCCGATGAATCTGTGAGCGTGTAAGTCTGCAGATTCACCGGCTTTTATAAAAAAGTCATGTTGTTTGTTTAGGGAGGTGGATTATGAATACAGTATTCCGTAAATTTCCAAAAGAACAAAGAGCGTTTATAAATCCCGCCGATACGACAGAGAGAAGACCGGATTTTCCGAAAGTGTGTGTATCGACATTTTCGGAAAACATTATAAATAAATTTGCTTCTATGAAACAGGCGGAGGAAATAGGGCTCCAATCGCATTGTATATGTCCAGAGTCGGCGCCCCGGCCTGTGTGTCGGGACTCGAAGAAGTGATAGCCATGGGCGCGGAGAAATATATGGCGCTGGCATTTGAATGTGCGGTCAGGATGAGCAGAATTTAAAACAGATGTGAAAGCATGAATAAAAAATGAAAAGGAGGTCCGGCATGAGATTATTTATAGCGGTAAATCTCTCAGAAGAAATGAAGAAAAGCCTTATCGGTTTTATGCATGATCTGAAAAAACAGGGTGTGGAAGGAAGTTTTGTACCAGCGCAGAATCTTCATATGACACTTGCGTTTATCGGGGAATACGATGATCCCACCAGGGTAAGGGAAATAATCGGAAAAGTGCCGTTCCCGGAATTTCGCCTGAGCCTGTCTGAGACGGGGAATTTCGGAAACATTTTCTGGGTGGGAGTGAAAGGAAACCAGAAACTTAAGACGTATGTGAAGGACTTAAGAGCTGCTCTCGATGAAAACGGGATTCCCTTCGATCACGGGAAGTTTGTCCCACACATTACTCTGATCCGGAAAATGTCGGCAAAGAAGCCGTACCAGATTCGTTTGCCGAAAGCAGATATGACAGTGAAAAAAGCAGCGCTTATGAAGTCGGATTTAAAAGGAGGACGGGCCGTATATAAGGAGCTGTGATGCTGTTTTAGTGATTGCCGTCCGCTCTCAAACATGGTATATTATTAATAAGTGTTGTAACATTTACACAAAAAAATTAATAAAAATGTAGTAGGAGAGAGAAAAATGTATCAGGAAGATTACAAGCGTTGGATGGAAGCTGATCTGGAAGACCCGGATCTGAACCCTGAACTGGCAAAGATCGAGGGAAATGACGATGAAATCAAAGAGCGTTTTGCAGTTGCGCTCAAATTCGGTACAGCAGGGCTCAGAGGCGTGCTCGGCGCGGGAACCAACCGCATGAATATCTATGTGGTACGTCAGGCGACGCAGGGACTTGCAAACTGGGTTAAGACGCAGGGCGGAACTCAGACAGTTGCAATCAGTTATGACAGCCGTATCAAGAGTGATATCTTCGCGAAGAATGCGGCGGGCGTACTGGCGGCAAACGGAATCAATGTCCGCATTTACGACGCGCTGATGCCGGTGCCGGCACTTTCTTTTGCGACACGATACTATAACTGCAACGCGGGAGTCATGGTGACGGCTTCCCACAATCCGGCAAAATATAACGGATATAAGGCATATGGACCGGACGGATGCCAGATGACAGATGACGCCGCGGCAATCGTTTATGATGAGATTCAGAAGACGGACGTTCTTACTGGAGCAAAATATATGTCTTTTGCGGAGGGCGTTGAGAAAGGTCTGATCCGCTTCGTGGGAGACGACTGCAAGAGAGCGCTCTATGACGCGATCGAGTCCAGGCAGGTTCGTCCGGGTCTGTGCAGGACAGCAGGACTGAAACTGGTGTACAGCCCGCTGAACGGCTCAGGACTGATCCCTGTGACACAGGTGTTAAAAGATATCGGAATCACAGACATTACAATCGTTCCGGATCAGGAATATCCGAACGGATATTTTACAACATGCAGCTACCCGAACCCGGAGATTTTCGCTGCTCTGGAGCAGGGGCTTAAACTTGCGGAGGAGACAGGCGCTGACCTGATGCTTGCGACAGATCCGGATGCGGACCGTGTCGGCATTGCCATGAAGTGCCCGGACGGTTCTTATGAACTTGTAAGCGGAAATGAAGTGGGAGTTCTTCTCCTTGACTACATCTGCGCAGGTCGAATCGAGAAAGGAACCATGCCGGAGAAAGCGGTGGCAGTGAAATCCATCGTTTCCACACCGTTGGCTGACGCTGTGGCAGAGCACTATGGCGTGGAACTCAGAAGCGTACTTACAGGATTCAAATGGATCGGAGATCAGATCGCTCAGCTTGAAGAGGCGGGCGAGGTTGACCGTTTTATTTTCGGATTTGAGGAGAGCTACGGATACCTTGCAGGACCGTATGTGCGTGACAAAGACGCTGTCATCGGCTCCATGCTGATCTGCGAGATGGCTGCCTACTACAGAAGCATCGGAAGCTCCTTAAAACAGAGAATGGAAGAAATCTATGCGCAGTACGGACGCTACCTCAACAAGGTGGACAGCTTCGAGTTCCCGGGACTCAGCGGAATGGACAAGATGGCAGGAATCATGCAGAACCTGCGTGAGAACCCGCTGACAGAGGTTGCCGGATACAAAGTTGTGAGCGTGACAGACTACACGAAACCGGAGGAGACAGGCCTTCCGTCGGCAAATGTACTGATCTACAGGCTGGATAACGGCGCGACTGTGATCGTGCGTCCGTCCGGAACAGAGCCGAAGATCAAGATCTATTACACAACGCTTGGAAAGGATCTGGCAGAAGCTCAGGCTGAGAAAGATAAACTGGCAGAGGCACTTGCACCGATTATGGCGTAAGGGCGGAACGTCCGGTGACGTCCCCTCTGAAATTCTGTGTCAAAGAAAGATTTCCTCTCTTTTATTTGCCGCGGCCATGGAGTATAATTCAGATATAGCGCCGGTAATTTCCGATGCGCCGAAAGAGCTCACGAAGGGAGAAACACAATTATGAAACGATCAGAAATTAATGAGATTATCCGCTACATGGAGAGGCTTGCAAAGGAGAACGGTTTTCATCTTCCGCCGTTCTGTAACTGGACTCCGGAAGAGTGGAAAACAAAAGGACATGAATATGATGAGATACGCGACAATATGCTCGGATGGGATATCACAGATTACGGTCAGGGAAACTGGGAAAAAGTAGGATTCGCGCTTGTGACGATCCGAAACGGCAACCAGAACAATCCGAAATATAAGAAAGTTTACGCAGAGAAGCTCCTGATGCTCAAGGAAGGGCAGCATTCACCCATGCATTTCCACTGGAAGAAATCCGAGGATATTATTAACCGGGGCGGCGGAACAATGATTATTCATATGTACAATGACCGGGACGGAGAGCTGGATGATACGGATGTACTTGTCAATTCGGACGGGCGGTCCTACTATGTTCCGGCGGGAACCGGCGTGCGTCTTGAACCGGGGGAGAGTATTACGATCTGGCCGCACCAGTACCATGATTTTGACGTGCTGGAAGGGACAGGAGACGTGCTGATCGGAGAAGTGTCCATGTGCAACGACGACAACACGGACAACAGATTTTATGAGAATGTGGGACGTTTCCCGGAGATCGAGGAAGACGAGGAGCCGTACCGTCTGCTTTGTTTCGAATATCCGGCGGCACCGGAAGAATAAGAAATGAGATTTCAGATCCGCAGAGAAACCTTTTAACCTGCCCGGGGCTCTCAGAGCCGAAAAGGAGGAAACAATGGCAAAATACAGATGCAGTGTATGCGGTTATATTTATGATGAAGAGCAGGAAGGCGCTCCGTTTTCCAGCCTGAAGGAATGTCCGGTATGCCATCAGCCGACAGACCGGTTTACAGTATATGAAGAGGAACACAGCGTACAGACGCCGGCAAAAAAGGAACTTAAACTGGACTATCCGAAGGAATTTGTGCGTCGTGATGATTCCTGCAGATACATGAAAGAGATACACGAGATGGCTGTGTCCGGAAAAAGTATCTCCGCGGCAATGGGGACAGAGCTTCCGATGCCGTCATGGGATGATATTTTGATTCTGGGTGCCCAGCTTGATCCGATGCCGCTTGATGAACACGCAGATGTTGATACGACAACAGTAATCGGGAAACACGCGGCAAAACCGCTTGTGCTGGATAATCCGGTATATATTTCCCACATGTCTTTCGGAGCGCTTTCAGAGGAAGCTAAGGTGTCGCTTGCGCGGGGGTCTGCGATGGCGCACAGCGCCATGTGTTCCGGAGAGGGAGGGATTCTTCCCCAGGAGATGGAAGCCGCGGATAAATACATATTTGAGTATGTGGGAAATCTGTACAGTGTTACGCCTGAAAATCTGCGGAATGCAGATGCTATTGAGATTAAGATCGGCCAGGGAACAAAACCGGGCATGGGCGGACATCTTCCGGGAGAGAAGGTTACGAAAAAAATCAGTGAGATCAGAAATAAGCCAATGGGAAAAGATGTGATCGCGCCGTCCAGATTCCCGGGAATTGAGACAAAAGAAGACTTGAAAAATCTGATTACCCAGCTCAGATATGCGTCTGAGGGACGCCCCATCGGAGTGAAGATTGCAGCGGGAAGGATTGAAAGAGATCTGGCTTTCTGTGTTTTTGCCGAACCGGACTTTATCACAATAGACGGAAGGGGAGGGGCGACCGGATCATCTCCGAAGCTTTTAAGAGATTCGGCCAGCGTACCGACGATCTACGCGCTTTACCGGGCAAGAAAATATCTGGACAGTGTGGGATCGGACATCAGCCTTGTTATTACAGGAGGACTGAGAGTTTCTTCAGATTTTGCAAAGGCAATCGCGATGGGGGCAGACGCGGTTGCGGTGGCATCGGGCGCTCTGATTGCCATGGCCTGCCAGCAGTATAAAATATGCGGAACAGGGATGTGCCCTATGGGGATTGCCACTCAGGATGAGGATTTAAGGCAGAGGCTTCACGGCGACGCCGCGGCCGCGAGAGTGGCAAACTATCTGAATGTTTCTCTGCAGGAGCTGAAGATGTTCGCGAGGATCACAGGACATAAGAATCTTCACGATCTTTCGGTAGATGATCTCTGTACAGTAAGCAGGGAAATCAGTGAATACACGGATATTCCACACGCGTAATATGATATGACCGCGGTACTGCGGCGGACAGCGGATGAACGGCGCGGTCAGAAAAACAGGCAGCTTCTTCAGGAGGAAATTCGTACATGACAATCAAGGAAATTGCACAGCTGGCAGGCGTATCGAGCGCAGCCGTATCAAGATATTTAAACGGCGGTTATATCAGCGATGAGAAAAAGGAGCAGATCAGGAAGGTGATCGAAGAGACCGGTTACCAGCCCTCCGCACAGGCAAGGATGCTCCGGACGAAACGCGCCTGCCTTGTGGGCGTGGTCGTTCCGAAGATCAACTCGGAATCCATCAGCCGCGTAACCGCGGGAATCGAAGAGGTTCTTTCAAGACGCGGCTATCAGATGCTTCTTGCCAGTACGGACAATGAACCGGAAAAGGAAATTACTTATCTGAAGCTGTTTGAAAACTACCCGGTGGATGGAATCGTGCTGATCGGTACGGTTATTACGGCCGAACACAGGAAATTTCTCAAAAATTCAAAAGTCCCGGTTGTTGTGGTCGGGCAGTACACAAAGTACGCGAACTGCATCTATCACGATGATTACGGGGCAGGAAAGGCGATGGGAAAATATGTGGCCGCTGAGCTGGCCCGGGGCGGCGGCAGTGATGAGAGCGGAAACAGGGCCGGGCACAGAGCAGGGAAAGCCGCTTATATCGGTGTGACAAAGGAAGATAAGGCGGTCGGTGTATCCAGGGAGGACGGCTTCCGCGCCGGACTAAAGTCCGGCGGAGCCGAACTTGAGGAAGGATACATAAGACAGGCGGAATTTACCATGGAATCCGGGTATCAGGCCGCGCTGGACCTGCTCGGGGAAAAGCAGGACATTGCGGTGATCTCCTGTGCCACGGATACGATCGCGGCGGGGGCGATCGAGGCGCTTCTGGCGTACAGCAAAAACAGGGTGCCGCAGGCGGCGAAGGATTCGGGGACAAGGATGCAGTATATTCTGGACAGCTCCGCGGTACGGGTGACCGGATTCGGAGACAACCAGTTTTTAAAGGCAGTGACGGGAGGAATCCCCACGGTGCATTTCGGCTATAAGACAAGCGGAATACGGGGAGCAGAGCTCCTTCTGGATGTGATTGAGCGGGGAGAAAAAATTCCCGTTGAGATGAAGCTCGGTTTCAGAATGGTATGTTAAAATAAAATCAGTGTTATGCCAAAACGGTGCCGGGGTTTGTTTTTGTTTCGGTACAATTCCGGATTTTTATGTCGAAACGGTGCGGATGCGGCAGGACGGCTATGACGCGGTGTTTATCGGGACGGGAACATGGAGACCGTACCGTCTGAATATTCCGGGAGAGACTCTGGGCAATGTTCAGTACGGCATCAACTATCTGAACAATCCGGATGTGTATGATCTTGGAGACCGGGTGATTGTAATCGGCGCTGGCAATGCGGCGATGGATGTGGCGAGAACCGCGGTGAGGAAAGGCTCCAGGTATGTGACGGTGTATTCGATCACGGAGGTTCCCGCCGCTTCGCCGAAGGAGGTGGAGTACGCGAAGATCGACGGCGTTCAGTTTGAAGTGCTTCAGACGGCGATTGAGATTACGGACGAGGGAGCTGTGATCTGCGATGTGGAGTGGACGGAAGACGGGAAACTGATCCGTCATGAGGAGACGGCGCATCTTGTTCCGGCGGACAGCATTATCATATCAATCTCTCAGGGACCTCAGGACCGGCTTGTAAACCGGGATAAAGAGCTCAAAGTGAACGAGAGAGGGCTTCTGAAGACTGACGAAAAGGGCGAGACAACCATGGACGAGTATGTGAAGAACAAAAAGAAAGAAAAATAAGATATCGATTACATATATATTTTGCAATATATACAAAAAAGAAATTGAAATATCGGTAAAACTGCCATATTTACAAACGACGGTTTTACCGATATTATTTATATAAAGATATGAAATCGATTACAGGTTTTAGGAAGGAGAGTTACTATGGATTACAGAAAGACCGCACAGGAAATTCTTGATCATGTCGGCGGCAGCAAGAATATCGTCTCCGCGGCACACTGTGCTACGAGGCTTCGTCTTGTCATTGCGGACAACAGCAGGGCAGACAAGACAGCCATCGAAAATGTGGATGGGGTAAAGGGAGTGTTTGAGGCTTCGGGACAGCTTCAGATTATTCTCGGAACAGGAACAGTGAACAAAGTGTTCGATGAGTTTATCTCCATCGCGGGGATTACCGCGAGCTCAAAGGCTGAGGCGAAAGAGGCTGCGGCGCAGAAGCAGAATGTGTTTATGAGGGCGATCAAGCTTCTTGGAGATATCTTCGTTCCGATTATTCCCGCTATCGTGGCGAGTGGTTTCCTTATGGGAATTATGAACTCGCTTGATTTTATGATCAGCAACGGGTTCATCAACATGGACACAGGAAGTTCCATCTATGTATTTGCGAACCTGTTCAGCAACACGGCGTACACGTTTCTGCAGATTCTGATCGCGTTTTCCGCGGCAAAGGCGTTTGGCGCCAATCCGTATCTGGGGGCGGTTATCGGCATGATTATGATTAACCCGTCTCTGCAGAATGCGTATGACGTGGCTACAAACGGTGTGCTTCAGACGCAGCCTGTGTTCTTCGGACTCTATGAGATCGATATGGTCGGCTATCAGGGGCATGTAATTCCTGTTGTCATCGCTGTATGGCTGCTCTCGGTGATTGAGAAACGGCTTCACAAAATCGTGCCGGAGGTGCTTGATCTCTTTGTAACTCCTCTGGTCAGCGTATTTGTGACAGGGTATCTTACCCTTGCTGTTATAGGGCCTGTCTTCGTCTGGGCGGAGAACGCGGTTCTGGGTGCGATCCAGTGGCTTCTCACACTTCCGCTGGGACTTGGAAGCCTTGTCATGGGTGCGCTGTACGCGCCGACGGTTGTGACCGGTATTCATCAGATGTATACGGCGATCGATATCGGGCAGATCGCTCAGTACGGCGTCACATACTGGCTGCCTCTGGCGAGCGCGGCTAACGTGGCGCAGGGAGCGGCAGCTCTGGCAGTGGCACTGAAGTCAAAGGACAGAAAAATCAAATCGCTGGCGCTTCCGTCCTCTCTGAGTGCATTCATGGGAATTACAGAACCGGCGATTTTCGGTGTGAACTTAAGATTCTTCAAACCGTTTATCGCAGGGTGTATCGGCGGCGGATGCGGAGCTCTGTACGCTTCCATCGTCCACCTCGGCGCAAAGGGAACCGGCGTGACAGGAATCTTCGGCATCCTTCTGTGTCTGGAACAGCCGGTACAGTACCTGATCGAGATGGTGATCGCGGTCGGCGTTGCGTTCGCAGTATCATTTGTACTCTATAAAGATGCGAAGCCGGAGGCTGCGGCAGCAGGCAGCGCGGCGCTCGCGGACCAGTCCGGAAACGGGGCGGCGCAGAATGCGGCAGACGGCAGTGGAAAAACCGGGGAAATTCTCGTAAGTCCGGTAAAAGGCAGGATTCTTCCGCTTTCAGAAGTAAAAGATGAGACGTTTGCCTCCGAGATGCTTGGAACAACCGTCGCGGTAGAACCTTCAGAAGGTGTGATCAAGGCGCCGTGCGGCGGCGAAGTCATCAATGTGTTTGACACAGGACACGCCGTATGCCTTGCGACAGAGACCGGCGGAGAGATCCTGATCCATATCGGAATCGATACAGTGAAACTTGACGGCAAGGGATTTACAAAGAGAGTTGCCGACGGGGATAAAATCCATGCGGGAGACGTGCTTATTGAGGCGGATCTGGACGTGATCCGCGGGGAGGGCTGCCCGGCTACGACGATGATCATTCTGACAAATGCGGATGATTATGCGCGCGTCGAGAAGGCGGAACCCGGAACAGCAGATGCGGATACTGAGATTATGAAACTGGAAAAATAGTGACAGATATAACAGAGACAGGTATGCTGAAAAAGTTTATTGTGAAAACCATTTAGAAAACAGGGGGACGGATTATGAATGCTCTGACACGAGATCTGAAGAAACTGACGGAGGAGAAGGAGAGATGTGCCGGCGGAAATGACCGCTACCGGCAGAAAATCCATCTCATGCCGCCTGTGGGCTGGCTCAATGATCCGAACGGACTCTGCCAGTTTCAGGGAGTCTTCCACTCGTTCTTTCAGTACTCGCCTTTTAATCCCGAGGGCGGTGTGAAGATGTGGGGGCACTGCACGAGTTCTGATATGATCCGCTGGGAGTACAGAGGAGTTACGCTCTATCCGGATCAACCGTTCGACTGCAGCGGTGTGTACTCGGGATGCGCACTGATCGAAGACGGGGAGATGCATTTGTTTTATACCGGAAATGTGAAGCTGGAAGACAGAGACGACTATGACTATGTGAACAGCGGCAGGGAGGCGAACACAGTGCTCGTCTCAAGCCGCGACGGGGAGCACTTTGGAAACAAGCGGCTCCTCATGAAAAATACGGATTATCCCGCGGATCTGACGCTTCATGTGAGAGATCCGAAAGTGTGGAAACAGGGCGGAGTCTGGTATATGATTCAGGGCGCCAGAAGAAAAGACGATGTAGGGGAAGCGATTCTCTTCAGGTCAGATGATCTTGTCTCATGGAACTATCACAGTACAGTCCGTACAGAAGAACCGTTCGGGTATATGTGGGAGTGCCCGGATTACTATGAGACGGACGGCGTGAAGATCCTCTCAGCATCCGTTCAGGGGCTTACGGGGGAAGCGTGGAAGGACAGAAATGTCTATCAGTCCGGATATTTTACTTTGGAAGGAGATATCACCGGCGAATACAGCCTGTCAGACTATCATCTGTGGGATTACGGATTTGACTATTATGCGCCTCAGAGCTTTGAGACGGAGGAAGGCAGAAGGATCCAGATTGCCTGGATGGGAATGCCGGACTGTGAGGAGTATACAAATCTGACGATCGAGGACGGCTGGCAGCACTGTTTTACATTTCCGAGAGAGGTGTATGCCGCGGACGGAGTCGTAAAACAGTGGCCTATAAGAGAGCTGAATGAGTACAGAGGCGCGGCAGTCAGAGGAAAGGGGACTCTCGCGGCAAAAGAGGTTTCCGTATATGATGCGGAGATCACCGGAATCAGGGACAGCCGGTTCAGGGCAGTGCTTGGAGATGAGCTGGTTCTTGAATACAGGGATGGCAGATTTGTGATGAAGTTCTCTGACCGGGACAGAGCATCTGCGTCGGCAGGGCGCGGTATCCGGTATGCGGAAGTGGAGAAGGTTGATTCCGTAAGAATCCTGGCAGATGTATCGTCGGTTGAAGTCTTCGTAAACGGCGGGCAGTATGTGTTCAGCACGAGATATTATCCGAAGCGCGCCGGAATCCGGATCGAGGCAGATGGCGCTGACGCAGTGATTTATGAGATAACAGAGAATATAAAATAGACATCACGGCAAATGCAATGGACGGCACGGCTGTGCGCCGGGGACTCTGGAATGGGGAACCGGCGCTTTTTTCTTGCATCCGATGCACTGATCTACTATAATAAAGTAAGTTTAGAGCAGTCTTTATCAGGTGGAGGATTGAGATGAATAAGTTTGGATCGCGTGTGACTGCGGCTGTGGCAGCGGCCGTACTTGCTTTTGTGCCTGTATGCAGCGCGCATGCGGAAGGTGAAAATGCCGGGGAGGCACAGGCAGATACAGAAGAGCTCACGTTCGAGGAACAGCGTCAGGCGTCCTACGACGTGATTCCGGATACAAATGAGATAGAAGGCTGGCCGCAGGGACCGCAGATATATGGTCACTCGGGAATTGTCATGGACATGGACAGCGGAGCCGTGCTGTATGAAAAGGCGGCGGATGACCAGCATTATCCCGCAAGCATCACAAAGATTATGACAGCCCTTGTGGCTCTGGAAAATGCAGAACTGGATGCGGAAATAAACTTTTCACAGGCCAGTGTGGACTTTCTGGAATACGGGGACGCCAGCATAGGAATGACGCCGGGGGAGATCCTGAGTCTGAATGACGCCATGTACGGGATGCTGCTTGCCTCCGCAAACGAAGTATCCTACGCTATTGCAGAGAGTGTCGGAACGCTTATGGGAGGCGGATATGATACGTTTATCCAGGAGATGAACGACCGCTCGGCAGAACTCGGATGCACGGGATCCCACTGGGTGAACCCGAACGGGCTTCATGATGAACAGCATTATACGACGGCGCGGGACATGGCGCTGATCACATCGGCGCTTTACGAGTATGAAGAATATAAAACAGTCACCCAGACATTAAACTATACAATCGGGCCGACAAATCTTGTAAATGAATCCAGAACATTTCAGCAGAATCACAAGATGCTCTGGCCGGACAACTATTATTACTACGAATATTGCACCGGAGGAAAAACCGGATATACAGACCAGTCCAGGACAACCCTTGTCACGACCGCAGAAAACAATGGGCTCCGGCTCGTCGCGGTGATCCTTCAGGATGACGGGGATGTTTACGTGGACACGAGATCCATGTTTGACTACGCATTCGGTAACTTTTCAAAGACACTTTTAAGTGACCAGGAAAAACCGGAGGGAGTGAAATCCTACGCGTCGGAAGATGCTTACGTTCTCCTTCCTTCCGGAGTGGAATTTTCCTCTCTGGATCAGGAGATTACGATCAGTAATGAGAAGAGCGCAGCAGGCACAGTCACGTATTACTATGAGGGACAGAATGTGGGAAGTGCGGATGTGACGCTCACAGCCGGGTATGTGGAGGAGATGACCGGATACAGCGCGGACCCGAAGATCTCAGGTGAAGGAGGCAGCGGGGAAGCTGAGGCCAGTGTCGCTTCCTTCCCGGTCGGACTGCTTCTCGGAACAGCAGCGGTGATCGCAGTCCTCTTTGCGGCAGCGCTGATACTGATCCGCTATCAGGCGGTCAAACGCAGAAGAAGACGCAGACAGGCTGCAAGGAGAAGAGCCGCCGCCTCCCGCGCGAACGTCCATCCGTCCAGACCGTATATGCAGGAGGGAAGGAGGCCGTCGCCGGAGAGGACAAGGCCGCGTCAGTACAGGTCAGAACACAGAGACCGGGACGGAAGGTACCGCTAAGCCTTAATACTGCCGTCGGTAATCCGTCGGCAGTATTTTCATGACATCTTTAAAAGCCGCCGTAAATTTGCTCTGGCTTTCATAGCCGACCGAGCGTGCCACATCCGCAATGCTCGCGTCGCCTGTCCGGAGCATCTGGGCGGCTTTTTTGATGCGGAACTGTTTCATATAAGCGGCCACGGGCATTCCGTACACATCCTTGAAGACCCGTTTGAGCGCGGCAGTGTTGATCAGATACTGCCGGGAGAGCTCCTCGATGGTGATCCGCTGTTCCGGGTGAGCGGTCAGCGTGTCGTGCACGTTCCGGATAATCTCTGTCTGGCGGGAGTAGTGGGGATCCGGACTGTGGAGGCAGGACGGTTCCGCCCGGTCGAGTGCGAGGAGAAGCTCCTGACATTTCAGCTTCAGAAGAGGAAGATTTGCGGCCGCCTGATTTTCCTCTTCTGCCAGATCATAGATATCGGAAAAGATCTGCTCTGACCATCTGTCTGCGGGCATGGATACAGACTCTCTCTCTTTGCAGAATTTGTCGCAGAGAGTATGGATATTTACTCCGGCTTCGCATGCGGGAGAGGGCAGAGAACGGCATAACAGCGCCGTGTTGAGGGAGAGGGTGCTTCCCTCATAATAGCCGAGGGGCAGGGCAATCTCAGATTCGGAGCATTTGTCCGTATAGTGAAACGACAGATCGCCGCTCCCGAAGTACAGGCTCAGCCCGCCTTTCATTTCCCAGCCGATCCGTCCCCTGCGGCAGTGGTCCACAGAGAGCACCGACGCGCCGTGGGCGTGGCGGCACGGAAATCTGTCACCGATATAACAGTGGAAGGAAAGTGAGATGCCGGGATAGAGCTCGTAAGTTACTGTTTTCAGTTTTGTGCTGCAGTCATAATGAAGATCCGAAAATTCCCTGCGCTCCTCAGAACATCCGAGAGGACGGCAAATAGTCAGATATTTGCCGGCAGGGACGTCGCTAAGCCGGTCTAAAAGTCCGGCGTCGAATTCTTTTTCCATAGATTTTCTCCCAGTCTGTCCCGGAATCAGCGGTCGTTTTCCGCTTCCTGCGGACATGTGATTTTACCCAGTTTTTCTATCATATGGTGAAGCACCTGAGCAAGCTCGGTGTCCGCCGTCCGGTAATACATCTCTTTTCCTTCCCGGCGGCTTACAATCAGGCCGCTGCTCTTCAGAAGCCGGAGGTGATGGGAGACAGCGGGACTTGTCATGTTTACAATCGCGGCGATATTAAGCACGCACTCCTCGCAGTGGCAGAGAAGCCAGAAAATGCGCAGGCGGCTTGGATCTCCGAGCTGCTTCATCGCTTCGGATACCCCTGCAATCTCACTCTCGCCGGGGAGATACTCCCGGATTCTGTCTTCGTCGTGACCATGGTCGTGCGGTAAATGATTCTCGTTCATAGTCAATTGCTCCAATCGGAAATATTTTTCGCCCAAACGGGAATACATTCCGTCCGGCTCTTGACTTATTATACAATTGGAAGTACATTATAGTCAACGATTAAATAATTGTTTAATTATAATGATTTAATAAAGGAGACAATTGCGATGAAAAAGACTTATAAGATCGATGTTGACTGTGCAAACTGTGCGAACAAGATGGAGCAGGCCGCGAAAGCGACAGCAGGAGTGAAAGATGCGGTTGTCAATTTCATGACTCTTAAGATGAATGTGGAGTTTGAGGAAGGACATGACGCAAAAGCTGTGATGCAGGAAGTGAGAAAGAACTGTAAAAAGGTGGAGGATGACTGCGAGATCTTTCTGTAGGACGAGACAGATTGAGAAGACGGTTTTCGACGGAAAACAGCATATGTCAGGAGATGCATTCCGTTGAAGCGGTGTCTGAAATCAGTCTCCCGGCATCCGGTAAGTATTCCGATCCGGATGCCGGGGAAAAAAATGACATTCATATAAACAATTAAGCATATATTTAATTATAAAACAACTGAGAAAAAGGAACTGGAGGAAGGGGTTTTTATGACAAAAAAACAGAAAAAGATGCTGGCAAGGATTCTGATTGCGGCAGCTTTGATGATCGGGTTTCATTTTCTGCCTTTTTCCGGATATGTGAGATTTGTGCTCTATCTGATTCCGTATCTGGTTATCGGCTATGACATCCTGATCAAGGCCGCAAAGGGAATCAAAAACCGGCAGCCGTTTGACGAATGTCTTCTGATGGCGGTCGCGACGATCGGAGCAATGGCTATCGCCGTATATGAGGACGGAGACTATACAGAGGCGATCGCAGTAATGCTTTTTTATCAGGTGGGCGAGTGGTTCCAGAGTTATGCGGTCGGAAAGAGCAGGAGAAATATCAGCGACCTGATGGATATCCGCCCGGATTATGCCAATGTGGAAATTGACGGAAAACTGGAGCAGGTTGATCCGGATGAGGTGGAGATCGGAACAGAGATCGTTGTACAGCCGGGAGAGAAGGTGCCGATCGACGGCATTATCACGGAGGGAAGCTCCACACTGAATACAAGTGCCCTGACCGGCGAGAGTCTTCCGAGAGACGCGGCGGAAGGCGACGAGATTATAAGCGGATGCATCAATATGACCGGAGTGCTGAAAATCCGTACAACGAAAGAGTTCGGCGAATCGACCGTTTCAAAAATACTGGATCTGGTGGAAAACGCAAGCTCCAGAAAATCAAAATCAGAAGAGTTTATCACAAAGTTCGCAAGGATTTATACTCCCGCGGTTGTATACAGCGCCATTGCACTGGCGGTTCTGCCGCCGCTTGTGCGCATGATAGGAATGGGCGCGGCTGCGGAGTGGGGAACATGGATTTACCGTGCGCTTACCTTCCTTGTCATCAGCTGTCCGTGCGCCCTTGTCATCAGCATTCCGCTGAGCTTCTTTGCAGGTCTCGGCGGGGCAAGCAATGCGGGCGTGCTTGTGAAAGGCTCCAACTATATGGAAACACTGTCACAGACGAAATGTGTCGTATTTGACAAGACCGGAACGCTGACGCAGGGTGTCTTTGAGGTGAACGCGGTCCATCACAATAAAATGGATCAGAAAAAGCTTCTCGAGTATGCGGCTCTGGCGGAGAGCGCGTCCTCCCATCCGATCAGCAGAAGTATTCAGAAGGCGTACGGACAGGAAATCGACAGAAGCCGGGTGAGCGATATACAGGAGATCAGCGGAAACGGCGTGACTGCCCTTGTGGACGGAATTGCCGTGGCAGCGGGAAACTCCAAACTGATGGACAGACTGGGGATTCCGTGGATTGACTGCCACCACGCGGGGACAATCATCCATATGGCAGTGGACGGAGAGTACGCCGGACACATCGTGATCTCTGATATCGAGAAGCCCCACGCGAAGGAGGCGGTGAAGGCGCTTCGGGCAGCAGGCATCGAGAAACTTGTCATGCTCACAGGAGACTCCCGGAAGGTGGCAGAGCATGTGGCAGCCGACCTGGGAATCGACGAGGTTCATGCAGAACTTCTCCCCGCTGACAAGGTGGAGGAGGTGGAAAAGCTGCTCGCAAAGAAGCCTCAGAAAGCAAAGCTTGCCTTTGTGGGTGACGGCATCAATGACGCGCCGGTGCTTTCCCGGGCGGACATCGGCATCGCCATGGGAGCCATGGGATCGGACGCCGCCATCGAGGCAGCGGACATTGTACTCATGGACGATGACCCGCTGAAGATCGCCAAGGCGATCCGGATTTCAAAAAAATGCATCCGCATCGTGTATGAGAACATCTGGTTTGCGATCGGTATCAAGCTCATCTGCCTTGTGCTCGGCGCGGTCGGTATTGCAAATATGTGGCTTGCCATCTTCGCGGATGTGGGAGTGATGATTATTGCGGTGCTCAACGCGATACGGGCGCTGTTTGTGAAGAATCTGTAAGAAGCATATAAACCTGAAAATCAATACAGGAATAAATATAAAAAATCTCCCGGGTGCAGCCGGTGTCATTTGATCAGACACTGGGGCATGTTGGGAGATTTTTTACGAAAGAAAAACAGAGTTTATTTTTCGGGGCAGATATGCTAAAGTAACTCATATCAAGAGAACATTTCTTTTGAAATATGGTTTTCAGCCGGACCATATGAGGGATATTTCATTTTTGTTCTTGCCCGGTTTCCGGGCGAATTTCACAGGGATGCAAAAAAGACAGCCGGAGGTGATGCCATTGACAGGAATGCGTTAAGGGGGCTGATACGGATCAGAAAACAGCGTAATTTCCCCTTGTACACGGACGTTAAAGTTGCGACGGATAAACAGAATGTATTATACTAAAGGAGATAAGATGGAGAAAACCAAATTACAGTGGCATTCGGGTTTTGGCGCTGCATTCCGGATTACTCTTCAGGATGAAATGCCGTATCTGGAAATGCACGAGGAATATCTGCTGAACAAAAAACCTCTGCAGGTCGATGTCCTTATTGTCAGGAAGAAGGCAGATATCAGAATAGAAAAGGCAGTCGGGAAAATATTCCGGCAGCACAATATTATCGAGTATAAATCGCCGGAAGATTATTTAAGTATCAATGATTTTTACAAAGTATACGGCTATGCCTGTATCTATCAGTCGAATACGGACAGGGTGAAAGAGATTGATCCGGAACAGATAACGCTTACATTTGTCTGTAGTCATTATCCGCGGCAGATGCTGGATCATCTGAAAAAAGTCCGGGGGATCCACGTGGAACGGCATGGGGAAGGAATATATTATCTGAAGGGAGATCCGATTCCCATGCAGCTGATGATTACTCCGGAACTGTCGAAAAAAGAAAACTACTGGCTTCAGAATCTGAGAACCGACCTGAAAGCAGGGGGAGAAATAAGGAATCTGATGGCCAATTACGAGAAACACAGAAAATCGAAAGACCACGCAGCGGTGATGAATCTGATTGCGAGGGCGAACTGGGAACAGATGGAGGTGGAAAAGAAAATGTGTGATGCATTAAATGAATTATTTGCGGAAGAGCTTAAAGAGGCGGACAAGAATGGAAGAGCTATAGGCCGGGAACAGCTTCTGAAAGAGCAGATAGAAAAGAAGCTGAACAAAGGCAGAACGATTGAGGAGATTGCGGAGGCGCTGGAGACGGATGAGGCCACGGTACGCAGGATCGCAGAAGGGCTGGCGTCGCGGAAATAAAATCTTGACGAATCCCGGTATTCTCTATTATAATTACCATTGTATGAATTTCAAAAGCAAAGGCCATGACGGAGACAGTAGAGACTTTCAAACGTCACAGCGAGCCGGGGAGGGTGTAAGCCCGGTACAAGTAGCAGGTCATCGAATATCACTCCAGAGCCTCAGCCCCCAACATAAGAGTGATCTTCTTAAGTTATTTATGTCTACACAGTAAGGGCTGACGCGGATCCCGCGTTAAAGGATACCATATGCGAACTGATTGACTCTGTGGCAGGATAATACAGCGTATATACGGGAAGAGAAGTTCAAGTATGTTGTAACAGGTGGTTAAAACGGGAGAGCAGGCTTTCGTCCTATTGCAGGACGGAAGCCTTTTTATCTTTGAAGAAATGAAAACTGGAGAGTCTTGCCAGGTTCGGAGGCCGTCATATCCCTTGCGGACACGCTTTCGCTCGGGACACAGCGCAGCGGACACGTAAGGCTGCAAAATACGCAGCCCAAGTGCCGGCGCTGTTTTACGGTCCTTAATGGACATGCCGGTCTCCGAACCCGACAAACCCGCTGCGTTTCCCCTTCGGAAGATAAAAAGGCTGCCTTAAAGCTGATGACAGAAAAGAAAACCTCTTTTCCGCCGGCACCCCACCCCTGCTCCTACCGTTTTGAATTTGAGTTCCGTTCCGGACAGGCCCGACGCAGCCATGTGTCGATTAAGGGCCGTAAAGGAACGCCGGCACTTGGGCCGCGTATTTTGCGGCCTTATGTGACCGCTGCGTTCCGTCCCGAGCGAGAGCGTGCCCGCAATCGATATATGGCTGCGCCGGGCATTCGAGAAAGGAAGAAAGAAATGTACAAGAAAGTCCCCACCGACATGAATTTTGTCGGCAGAGAAAAAGAAGTTGAAAAGTTCTGGGAAGAGAACCACATCTTTGAGAAGAGTATCGAAGAGCGTGAGGGATGCCCGGACTACATTTTTTATGACGGGCCTCCGACTGCAAACGGAAAGCCCCACATCGGCCATGTGCTGACCCGTGTTATCAAGGACATGATCCCGAGATACCGCACAATGAAAGGCTATATGGTGCCGAGAAAAGCGGGATGGGATACCCACGGCCTTCCGGTCGAACTGGAAGTAGAAAAGTCGTTAGGACTTGACGGAAAAGACCAGATCGAGGAGTACGGACTGGAGCCGTTCATTGACAAATGTAAGGAAAGCGTCTGGAAATATAAGGGCATGTGGGAGGATTTCTCATCCACAGTCGGTTTCTGGGCGGATATGGAGCACCCCTATGTTACTTATCACAATACATTTATCGAGTCTGAGTGGTGGGCGTTAAAGCAGATCTGGGACAAGGGACTGCTCTATAAAGGGTTCAAGATTGTTCCCTACTGCCCGCGCTGCGGTACGCCGCTTTCAGCTCAGGAAGTGGCGCAGGGATACAAAGACGTCAAAGAGCGCTCCGCGGTAGTGCGTTTTAAAGTAAAGGACGAGGACGCATATATTCTCGCATGGACAACGACGCCCTGGACGCTGCCGTCCAACCTGGCGCTCTGTGTGAACCCCAATGAGGATTACGCAAAGGTAAAAGCAGCAGACGGCTTCACCTACTACATGGCATGCGCGCTGCTCGACACCGTGCTCGGAAAACTTGCGGAGGACGGAAAACCGGCTTACGAAGTGCTTGAAACGTACAAGGGAACCGACCTGGAAGGAAAAGAGTACGAGCCGCTTTATCAGTGCGCGGCGGACGCTGCGGCAAAGCAGAACAAGAAGGCGTTCTATGTGACATGCGATACCTATGTCACGCTGACAGACGGTACCGGAGTCGTACACATCGCTCCGGCGTTCGGTGAGGACGACGCCAACGTGGGAAGAAAGTATGAGCTTCCGTTCGTACAGCTTGTGGATGAAAAAGGAAATATGGCGGAGTCCACGCCGTTTGCGGGACTGTTTGTGAAGAAGGCTGACCCGGAAGTGTTAAAAGATCTGGACGCGAGAGGACTGCTTTTCGACGCGCCGAAATTCGAGCACAGCTATCCTCACTGCTGGAGATGTGACACGCCGCTGATCTACTATGCGCGCGAGTCCTGGTTTATCAAGATGACAGCAGTCAGAGATGACCTGATCGCGAACAACAATACAATCAACTGGATTCCCGAGAGCATCGGAAAAGGCCGTTTCGGAGACTGGATTGAGAATGTTCAGGACTGGGGTATCAGCCGTAACCGCTACTGGGGAACACCGCTCAACATCTGGGAGTGCGAGTGCGGACATATGCATTCCATCGGAAGCATTGCAGAGCTTAAGGAAATGTCGGAAAACTGTCCGGATGATATCGAGCTTCACCGTCCGTACATCGACGCGGTGACGATCAAATGCCCGAAGTGCGGCAGAGAGATGCACCGTGTGCCGGAAGTGATCGACTGCTGGTTTGACAGCGGTTCCATGCCGTTTGCACAGCATCATTATCCGTTTGAGAATCAGGACCTCTTTGAGAAGCAGTTTCCGGCAGACTTTATCTCCGAGGCGGTAGACCAGACAAGAGGATGGTTCTACTCCCTGCTGGCGATCTCCACACTTCTCTTTAACAAGGCTCCGTATAAGAACGTTATCGTTCTGGGGCATGTGCAGGATGAGAACGGCCAGAAGATGAGCAAGTCAAAGGGCAACGCGGTTGACCCGTTTGAGGCGCTTGAGAAATACGGCGCAGACGCGATCCGCTGGTACTTCTACATCAACAGCGCTCCGTGGCTTCCGAACCGTTTCCACGGCAAGGCAGTGACAGAAGGACAGAGAAAGTTCATGGGAACACTGTGGAATACCTATGCGTTCTTTGTGCTTTATGCGAATATCGATGACTTTGACGCGACAAAATATACACTGGAGTATGACAAGCTCACTGTAATGGATAAATGGCTCTTATCCAAGATGAACACGATGGTAAAAACGGTGGATGATAATCTGGCGAACTACCGTATTCCGGAGGCTGCGCGCGCACTCCAGGAGTTTGTTGACGATATGAGCAACTGGTACGTGAGAAGAAGCCGTGAACGTTTCTGGGCGAAAGGCATGGAGCAGGACAAGATCAATGCATACATGACACTGTATACGGCGCTTGTGACTGTGTCTAAAGCTGCCGCTCCGATGATTCCGTTTATGGCAGAGGAGATTTACCAGAATCTTGTGCGCAGCATTGACAGGGAAGCGCCGGAGAGTATCCATCTGTGCATGTTCCCGGAAGTGAACGGGGAGCAGATTGACGCGGAGCTTGAGAAAAACATGGACAGCGTGCTCAAGCTTGTCGTTATGGGACGTGCGTGCAGAAACGCGTCCAATATCAAGAACCGCCAGCCGATCGGACAGATGTTTGTGAAAGCGGGATTTGAACTTCCCGAGTTTTATCAGGAGATTGTCGCCGATGAGCTGAACGTGAAAAATGTTAAGTTTACGGATGATGTAAGAGACTTTACTTCATATACTTTTAAACCGCAGTTAAAGACAGTCGGCCCGAAATATGGTAAAATGTTAGGTGGGATTAAGGCGGCTCTTGACAGCGTGGACGGAAATTCGGCTATGGACGAAGTCAATGAGACAGGAGCTCTCAGGCTTGACGTAAACGGCCAGGAGATCACACTTTTCCGCGAGGATCTGCTGATCGAGACTGCCCAGATCGAAGGATATGTATCGGAGAATGACGGCGGTATCACAGTTGTTCTCGATACGAACCTTACGCCGGAGCTTCTGGATGAGGGATTTGTACGCGAGATTATCAGTAAAGTACAGACGATGAGAAAAGAGGCGGACTTTGAGGTTATGGACCGCATCAGAGTTACCTATACCGGAAGCGGAAAAGCGGAGGCGGTCTTTGAGAGATTTGGCGCTCAGATTGCCGGAGAAGTGCTTGCAGATGAAGTTGTAAAGGCAGAACCCGCCGGATACGTGAAAGAGTGGAAGATTAACGGGGAAGCTGTTACAATGGGTGTGGAAAAAGAAGGGAAGTAAGTTATGTTCAGCAAAAGATTTGAGAAAGAGACGTTTAAGCAGACAGTAAAGGACAATATCAGAAACCTGTACAGAAAGACGATCGAAGAGGCGAATCCTCAGCAGCTTTTTCAGGCAGTGTCCTACGCAGTGAAAGATGTTATTTTTGACGACTGGTTTGCAACACAGAAGGCGTATGACGAAGCGGACGCAAAGACAGTGTACTATATGTCAATGGAGTTTCTCATGGGCCGTGCTCTCGGAAACAACCTGATCAATATGACAGTATATAAAGACGTGAAGGAAGCCCTGGATGAGATGGGCATTGACCTGAACGTGATCGAAGACCAGGAGCCGGATGCGGCTCTTGGAAACGGCGGTCTGGGACGTCTGGCAGCATGTTTCCTCGATTCACTGGCTACGCTCAATTATCCGGCGTACGGATGCGGAATCCGCTACCGCTACGGAATGTTCAAGCAGGAGATCCGGGACGGCTATCAGGTTGAAGTGCCGGACAACTGGCTCAAAGAGGGCAACCCGTTTGAGCTTCGCAGGGAAGAGTACGCAAAGGAAGTGCGTTTCGGCGGAAATATCCGTTTTGAGAAAGATCCGGTGACGGGAAAAGACAAATTTATCCAGGAAAACTATGAGTCCGTTCTTGCGATTCCGTATGACATGCCGATCGTCGGCTATGGAAACCACGTGGTAAATACGCTGCGTGTATGGGATGCAAAGGCGATCACAGACTTTAAGCTGGATGAGTTCGACAGAGGAAACTACCACAAGGCAGTGGAGCAGGAAAACCTGGCGAAGCTGATCGTAGATGTGCTCTATCCGAATGACAACCACTATTCCGGAAAAGAACTCCGTCTGAAACAGCAGTATTTCTTCATTTCCGCAAGCCTTCAGGCACTGATCGCGAAGTATAAGAAGAAACACAGCGATGTGCGCAAGCTGTATGAAAAAGTTGTAATCCAGATGAACGATACGCACCCGACAGTTGCCGTGCCGGAGCTGATGCGTCTTCTTATCGATGAGGAAGGATTAAACTGGGAAGAGGCGTGGGATGTGACTACGAAGACATGTGCGTACACAAACCACACAATCATGGCGGAAGCACTTGAGAAATGGCCGATTGACCTGTTCTCCCGCCTCCTTCCGCGTATTTACCAGATCGTGCAGGAGATTGACAGAAGATTTGTCATCAAAGTACGTGAGATGTACCCGGGCAATGAGGAGAAAGTCAAGAAGATGGCGATCCTCATGGACGGCCAGGTGCGCATGGCGAACATGGCGATTATTGCCGGATTTTCCGTGAACGGCGTGGCGAAGCTCCATACAGAGATCCTGAAGCATCAGGAACTTAAGGATTTTTACGAGATGATGCCGGAGAAATTCAACAACAAGACAAACGGTATCACACAGAGAAGATTCCTCGCTCACGGCAACCCGCTCCTTGCAGACTGGATCACAGACAAGATCGGCGACGGGTGGATCACGGATCTTTCCCAGATTGCGAAGCTTAAACCCTTTGTGGAAGACGAGAACGCGCGCCGCGAGTTTATGGAGATCAAGTATAAAAACAAGGTCCGCCTTGCAAAATATATTAAAGAGCATAACGGAATCGATGTTGATCCGAGATCGATCTTTGATGTTCAGGTAAAACGTCTGCACGAGTACAAGCGTCAGTTCCTCAACATCCTGCATATCATGTATCTGTACAACCAGATCAAGGAACACCCGGAGATGACATTCTATCCGCGGACATTTATCTTCGGAGCAAAGGCGGCAGCAGGGTATCTCAGAGCAAAGGAGACGATCAAGCTGATCAACTCTGTGGCAGATGTGGTGAACAACGACAGAAGCATCAACGGCAAACTGAAAGTTGTCTTCATCGAGGATTACCGCGTGTCAAATGCGGAGATCATTTTCGCGGCCGCAGATGTCAGCGAGCAGATTTCCACAGCGTCCAAAGAGGCATCAGGCACGGGAAACATGAAGTTCATGTTAAACGGAGCTCCGACACTTGGAACAATGGACGGCGCGAACGTGGAGATCGTACAGGAAGTGGGCGCGGAGAACGCGTTTATCTTCGGACTGAGTTCAGAGGAAGTTATTAATTACGAAAAGAACGGAGGATACCATCCTCAGGATATCTACTTCAATGACTGGGAGTTAAAGCGCGTGGTTGACCAGCTTATGGACGGCACTTACTCGCATGGCGACCATAATATGTACAAAAACCTCTATAACTCCCTGCTTAACACGCAGAGTACGGACAGGGCGGATATGTATTTCATATTGAAAGATTTCCGTTCCTATGCGGACGCTCAGAAGAGAGTGGAGGAGGCATACAGAGACCAGCAGAGATGGTCGAGAATGGCGATGATGCAGACTGCGTGCAGCGGCAAGTTCTCTTCCGACAGAACGATCGAAGAATATGTAAATGATATATGGAAGCTTGAGAAAGTAGAGGTCCCGTCCGGAGAGGACGAATAGGAGGCAGTTTCTTATGGATTTTGTTTATAATTACAGTTACGAATATGACTATCCGTCATCCTACTATTATCATGATGACCCGGTTCTTGATGTGATTGTACCGATCTATCTGCTTGTGCTGACGATAGCAATTCTTTTTGCGCTGGTAAGCTACGCTGTTTCGTCAGTCGCTCTTTATACGATCGGAAAACGGATGGGAAAAGAACATCCGTGGCTTGCGTTCATTCCGTTTGCCCGGGACTATTTTCACGGCGAGCTTGCCGGAGTGATTGCATTAAAGAGCAAAAGAATCCGCCGCCCGGGGATCTGGAAGCTTGTTCTGCCGATTGTGTATGCTGCGGTTACGGGAATCTTTGCCGTAATTATGATTCTGGCGGTAAGTATCATGATTGCGGTTGGAAGAGTGGGAGGCGTGATTTCGGGAGTTATGATTTTAATTGTCCTGTGTATTGCTCTGACTCTGATAAGCATAATATACATGGCGGGATACACGGTGCTTCAGATTATGGTGGACATTCAGATTTTTGAACGGTTTACTACAAGAAATATGGCGATTGTGCATGCGGTGCTTTCCTCTGTTGTGCCTTTATATGAGGCGATCTGCCTGTTTGTGATGAGGAACAAGCCGTTTAATCCCGGGATGGAGCCTTGTATCACAGGCGCTCCGCCGGTTTCTCCGGTTCCTCCGGTATCACCGGTACATCCGGCAGCAGAGCGGGCTGAGGAGACACCGGTACAGGCGCCGGCAGAGCCGTCGCTCAGAGAAGCAGAACCTTCTGCGGAAACAACGGCACAGACCACGGAAGAGAATGAGTCCTGACAGCGCGCAGGTCTGACATACAGCAGCCCTTCATATACTGAAATATGGAGGGCTGTTTTTTTATGAACCGGTATGCAATTGAACAGAAATTAAAATCATTTTCAGCGTTTCTGATTATTCTGATTCTTCTTCCCTATATTGTGTCAGTATTTGTAAACGGAGTGGATCCCGCGGGAAAAGAGAGCGGGGATCCTTTTTATGTCAGGGTGAAAGTTCCGGAGGAAGAGGAAGCGGACGGAATCCGGGAGGTGGAATGGACGGAATATCTCGCCGGGATTCTTGCAAGGGAAATTCCACCGGATTATGAGCTGGAGGCGATGAAGGCCCAGGCAGTTCTTGTCCGTACTCAGATTTACAGGAGCGCAGCAGAGTCCGGAGATTCTGTTCTGACAGAAGATTACCTTTCCCAGTCTGAGCTTCAGGAACAGTGGAATTCGGACAGGTTTAAGGAAAACTATGAGAAATATATCCGGGCAGTGGAACAGACAGACGATACGGTTCTCATGTATCAGGATAGTTATGCATGGACGCCGTTTCACCAGTCAAGCTGCGGTATGACGAGAAGCGCGGCGGAAGTCATGGGGACGGAAGAATATCCGTATATTGCTGTCAGAGAGTGTCCGCTTGACAAGGAGGCGGAGAATGAGATTCAGGTATTCGAGTTTACCTGCAAAGAGATCCAAAAGCTGTGCAGGGATTTCCTTGTGGCGGAAGACAGCGGCGAGGAGGCGCAGCAGGGCTATACGCCGGATGATTTTGAGATTGTATCCTGCGACAGTGCAGGGTATGTAAGTGAATTGAAAATCGGAAATACGACATGTACGGGAGACCAGTTCCGGGATGCGCTTTCCCTCCCGTCCAGTGCGTTTTCTGTCAGTGCCGCTGCAGAAGACACAGGAACAGTGACAGTTACGACAACCGGAAACGGACATGGTCTCGGAATGAGTTTGTGGACTGCTGAAAAGATGGCAGAGGAGGGATCGGCATTTGAGGAAATTCTTGCCTTCTTTTTTGAGGGAACCGAAATGCGAACGGATATTCAGGAAACAGGTCTGTTTTGAAAGGAAATTTGAGTGCGCACAGAATAATACGGTCATTTCCTGGCAAAAATATAGCCAGAGGTGATGATAATGAATAAGGATGAAAGAACTTCCTCGCTGAAAAAGAAAGGTGCTGCAGTGGGAATCGTGATCTGTTTTGTGGCTGTAATCGCTCTGGCGGGTATATACACATTCAGCAATTATCAGGCAGATCTTGATGCACAGCTTGCAAAAGCCGATGAGCAGGAAGAAATGCTTACAGAGGATGAATCAGAAGAGACTACGACAGACGATATTCTCCTTCCGGAGTCCGAAGAAGGACTCAGCGGGGAGACCGCAGGGGATGAAGATACATCGGATGGGCAGCAGGACATGACGGCACAGAGTACAGAGGAGGAAACACAGGAGAATGCGTATGCAGGTGGGGAGGGGGCGGAAGACGGTTCCGCAGCCTCGGCAGAAGATACATCGGGTGTGTGGTTCAGCGAGGAAAGTACGCTCACATGGCCGGCCAGCGGGGCGGTTATTATGGGATACAGTATGGATGAGACCGTATTCTTCCAGACACTTGAGCAGTACAGCTATAATCCTGCCATGATTATCGCCGGGGAAGCCGGTGAGACAATCGGCGCGTCTGCTGCGGGAATCGTGACGAATATCGAGGAGACGGCGCAGACCGGAATGACGGTAACCCTCGATATGGGGAACGGATACAGCGCGGTTTACGGACAGCTTGCGGATGTTCCGGTGGCGGTCGGCGACTATGTCGGCGCCGGAGAGAGTCTTGGAACACTAAGTGAACCGACAAAGTATTACAGCGTCGAAGGGACCAACCTCTACTTCCAGGTGCTCAAAGACGGAGAGCCGGTTGATCCGATGAATTTTATGGAATAGTTTATGGAGTGGTTTATGGAGTAGCCAGCTTCAGACGACGGGAAAAGCCTTTTTGAACTGCGGGCGCCGGCTTGCAGGGCAAAGAGGCTTTTTAAAAAGGCTTTTTTGCGGTCTATGCGGCCCCGGACAGGCGGCTTTTGTTGAAAAAACGGACGGAATGGATTACAATACATGCAGATGAAAAGGAGTGCCCATGAATTATACATATATTCTCAGATGCAGCGACGGTTCCCTCTATACCGGCTGGACAAATGATCTGGAAAAGAGAGTCAGAGCCCACAACGAGGGAAGGGGAGCAAAATATACAAAATCACGCCGCCCGGTAGTTCTGGCATATTATGAAGAATTTCGCACAAAAGAGGAAGCCATGCGCCGGGAGTGGGAGATTAAACATATGAACCGTGCGGAGAAACTGAAAATAATCGGGGATGAACTCACAGGAAGTATCCGGGGGAACATTCCGGGACTGTAAGCGGCCGCCAAAGCCAATAAAAAGCTGCCTCGCAAAGAGACAGCTTTTCGTATACCTGATAATTCACGGTGATTTTCAGTTTTTAGTAATTCTCGGCTTTTCTCTCAAAGTAAGCCTTCGGATGCGCGCATACCGGGCATACTTCCGGCGCTTCTTCTCCTTCGTAGATGTATCCGCAGTTTCCGCATTTCCATCCGAGAGGAGCCTCGTCCTTGAAGGTCTTGCCCTCGCGGTAGTGATCGAGAAGTCTCTGGTAGCGTTTTTCGTGAGCGGCTTCAACTTTTCCTACGCCGCGGAATTTTGCCGCGAGCTCCGGGAATCCCTCAGCCTCGGCTTCCTCAGCCATGCGTTTGTACATATCGGTCCACTCGTAGTTTTCGCCTGCAGCTGCGTCTGCCAGGTTCTCTTCTACGGTTCCGATACCATGGAATTCTTTGAACCACATTTTCGCGTGCTCTTTCTCCTGATTTGCAGTTTCCTCAAAGATGTTGGCCATCTGTACAAATCCTGCCTTTCTTGCGGCAGATGCGTAGTATGTATATTTGTTGCGTGCCTGTGATTCGCCTGAAAATGCCTCGATCAGGTTCTGTTCTGTTTTTGTGCCTGCATATTTGGACATGATTCTTCCTCCGTATTTTTTATTTGAAAAATGTCGCCTTCGATGAATCTTATTAAATTCTTAAAGACGACATTTTGTTTCCTGGTCAATATTAAGATTTACACAAAGTGGATCTGATTAGCCGAAGTATCTCTTCAGAAGACCCTCGAAAGCTTTTCCGTGACGAGCCTCGTCTCTTGCCATCTCATGAACTGTATCGTGGATAGCGTCAAGGTTAGCTGCTTTCGCACGTTTTGCCAGATCGAACTTGCCTGCTGTAGCGCCGTTCTCAGCCTCTACACGCATCTCAAGGTTTTTCTTTGTGCTGTCTGTAACAACCTCGCCGAGCAGTTCAGCGAATTTTGCTGCGTGCTCTGCCTCTTCGTAAGCTGCTTTCTCCCAGTACAGGCCGATCTCCGGATATCCCTCTCTGTGAGCAACTCTTGCCATTGCAAGATACATACCAACCTCAGTGCACTCGCCTTCAAAGTTTGCTCTTAAGTCAGCAAGGATGTCCTCGCTTACGCCCTGAGCAACACCTACAACGTGCTCAGCAGCCCATGTTCTGTCGCCTGCCTGCTCCTGGAATTTCTCAGCCGGTGCATGGCATACCGGACATTCAGCCGGTGCAGCGTCTCCTTCATAAACATAACCACATACTGTACAAATCCATTTTTTCATAATGCCTGTCTCCTTTTTTTGAATAATATTGTTATGACTTTTTAATGCAGTCACTGCATTCACCATAAAACAGTGTAGAACTTGATGTGATGCGCCCGTCGAAGTTTTCCGCCGCGAGACGGTTGACTTCCTCGATGCTTTTCATATCCAGCTCCAGATCCAGTAATCGTCCGCACTTTGTGCAGAGAAAATGATTGTGCGGTTCGAGCCTTCCATCAAATCTGTCCCCTCCGTCGGGAGTGGAGATTTTAACCGCCTCTCCGATATCTGTGAGAAGATTCAGGTTTCTGTACACAGTGCCGAGACTGATATTGGGAAATTCCTGCTTCACATGCATATAAACTTGATCAGCGGTAGGGTGCTTATCGGTTGTCATCAGGTAATGTTTGATGGATTCTCGTTGCCGACTGTACTTTAAAGCTGTCAATGGGAATCTCCCCTTTCATTTCTAAATGAGAACCGTTATTAAAATAATAATAATAATGATTACTGTAATTAGAATATAATACATTATCCCGCGTTTGTCAACAGGTATTTAAAAAAACTGTTCATTTAATTATAACCTTTTTATAAACAATTAAATATGAAAGAATAATTCTTCTAAAATGTTACAAAATAATTAAAAATTCACGGTAAAAAGATATTGCATGTCGATGAGTGTCAATGAAAACAAGGGAAAATGAGTTGACACAGCATAGCTGTATTGATATAATATCAGCGTAACAAAATTAACAAATGTGTAACATTTAGAACTTCCTACAAAAGATAAACACAACAACAGCAGGGAGGTTTTATATGATTAAAACACACATAAGCCAAAAGATGATCATTTCTGCTGTGGCAGGATTGATCATAATCCCGGGGAGTGCGCTTCGCGCATCGGCTGCAGAGGAGGCAGAGGAACAGCCGTTTGTGCAGGCAGCAGGGATTGAGTCGGTACTGGAGCAGTGCTATGAGACAGATGTAAAAAGCAATATTAATCTCTATCTGGTGCCAACAGAAGAGGGAGAGTATTTGAATATGGCATTTTCTGATACGGGAGATTTTACTTATATCAGAAGTGCCCCGGATGAGAACAGCGGCTGGGTCGGGAAACTTTACGGAGATTCGGCGGCTCAGGTGCTGGAGTATCTGGATGGCTGGACAAAAATCCGGTCAGGATCAGCTGAGGGTTATGTTCCTGCCGATACACTGATTACAGGTGCGGAGGCGGAGGCCAGAGCGGAAGAATATGAGACGAACACAGTCACTGTTACGGCTGACGTGCTCAATGTAAGAGACGGCCAGGGGACCCAGTCTGATATACTGACGCAGGTTACCCAGGGCGGTCAGTATGAAGTTACAGGCGATCCGGTAAACGGGTGGTATCCGATTAAAGTCGGGGAGACGGACGGATGGGTATCCGGCAGTTATGTAACAGAAGAAACTTCCTACTCTTATGGGGAGACAAAAGAGGAGGAAGAGCAGAGAATTGCGGAAGAAAATGCACAGAAGGAGCAGAGTTCGCAGAATATGCCGGAGGGCGGCGGAACACAGGGAGAAGCGTCACAGACGTCTGCCGCCGGTACATCCTTAAGCGGACAGGCCGTGATTGATTATGCCTGCCAGTTTATCGGAAATCCTTACGTGTGGGGCGGTACAAGCCTGACAGACGGGGCTGACTGTTCCGGATTTGTCCAGTCAGTGTATGCGCATTTTGGGATCAGCCTTCCCAGAACTACCTATGATATGGTGAATTCGGGTTATGCCGTGAGCTATGAGGAGGCGGCCCCGGGGGATCTGATTCTTTACGATGGCCATGTAGGTTTGTACATGGGAGACGGCAATATAGTAAACGCCATGAACGAGGCTGACGGAATCGGAATTTGCAGTGCGACATACGCAAATATCATTGCAGTAAGACGAGTTTTATAACTGAAAAAGTCATTCATCAGAGAACGGGAAGAACGGATTTCAAAACGAAACCAGGATTCCCGTTCTTTCGACATAAAAATCATGAAAATAAGCAAAATGCACAAAAATGTTTAGATTTGTAAAAAAACGTCGAAAATGAAAATCAGGAAGTTTTCAACTTATCCACACTGAGATCAACGAAAAACGTGGAAAAAGTGAGCCTTTCTTCAGAGTTATCCACATTATCCACACGAAAACATATGTTTTTGGTGAATTACTCAGGAAGAAAAAAAGAACGGACGTTTTGGTGAGTTGTTATGAAAATGTAAAATTGTCGAAAAAAATCGGATTTGTTATTGACTTTTAAGTATTCAAAAAAGCATAAGAACGGCTATCCTGTGTCAGAAAATTCAGAAAAAACAGTTCCTTTCCAGCTGTATAAAATGAAAAACACGGTTGATAATTTAATTGCAAGGGATTATAATATAATCCACTGAGAAATATCAATATATTAAGGAGGAAATAGAAATGGCACAGGTTTCTAAAGATACAAAAATCGGCGAACTTCTGAACATCTTTCCGGAGTCAGCGCCTATTCTGATGGAAATCGGAATGCACTGCCTCGGATGCCCGGCTTCCCAGATGGAGACTCTTGAGGAAGCTGCTATGGTTCATGGGATCGACAGCGCGCTTCTTGTGGAGAAGATCAATGCTGCAATGAAGGCAGCAGGCAAATAGAACGAAAGCAGGTATGAAAAAGCAAAAACCCCGGGATCCCGGGGTTTTTTGCTGTCCTTTGGAATTTTTGCCGGACTTTTGCAGTTTACAGAGAGGATAACTTCTGCACTGCGTCCGCAGATATAATAATCTCACAGTGCTCTTCGAGGAATGCAAGTACAGAGGCATCTGCCTTTTCCGGTGATCCGTATTCGGAGAGCATGTTGCAGATCTTATTAAATTCATTATCAGAGTGCTCCGACGGGGCAAGAGCCAGCAGAAACATTCCGCCTGCACTGTCCTTGTAAAGCGTGTTGGCGCCGCTGTATATAACGGCTGCGAGACGGGATGCCCGGATCACATCGTCCAGCGTCTCAAATGAGAAAAGACGGACTGAAAACGGAACGGTCCCGCTGGTCGTCTCAGGCACTCTCGTGTCAGCTGCCGCTTCTTTTACCTTGTTCAGAAGATTCAGAAACTCGTCGGCGCCCTGGAGTTTTTCCAGCGCCTCCGTGCTGAACGGTTCCGGATCTGCGGACGGGGTAAACTTTGAGAAGCGCGTGTCAAGTTCTTCCGGATCTTCCACTTTTGTTATGATAAGAACAATGGAATCAGAAGAAGCGGGAATGGCCTCGATCATGAGAGGAATATTTTCCGCCTCAAAACCAAAGTCAAACGAAGCCTGCTGCATCATATCCCGGAACAGGGACTTTGCCTTTTCTGTGCCATATGCCAGTTCGCTGAGCTTTAGATGCCGCGCTGCCAGATCGGCGTGGGTCAGTGTACAGCGAATCTGATTTTCATTAAGTTTCTCTATTTTCATAAAATCACATCCTTATATATATAAGATAATATGCACACCAATTACAATTAGATACATATTCTCAACATTAGTATAAACAAAAAGAGGAAAGATGTAAAGATAAACCGGAAACACTTATCAACAAATTCCCTTATGTTACGCACAATAAACACATTGAAATCAGAACCGGACGCCCATATAATGGCAGTTACAAAAGATGGTATTCCCGATAAATAAATTTCTGCGAAAGGAGGAAAGAAGGCTGCATTTCTGTTATTTCTGGATCAGATGCCGGAGCTCCCGGCAGATTACCCGCTATACAGGAAAGGATGAATAGGAACCCGCTGCAGATGCTGCTGTCTTTTGTTCCGCCGCCGGTCCGATGGTATGTCACGAGAATCTCCTTTGGCTACGGGCGGACGCACTGTTTATCGCAATCTGCAGAGAAAGGAGTATACGAAAGATGAAAATGGATGAAACAGGGTACATGGAAATGTTTGCGGAACTCGAAGATTATGAGAGGAAGGGAATCGATATTTCCCTGAACGGATACCGGGTCAGTCCGCTGCAGATCGTGACAGCCTGTATGACAAAAGAGGAAGGAACTTATATGCGCGATTACGTTATGAATCGGGAAGGCAACATAGAAGCGCTCAGATTTACAGAGATCAATGAATACAGCCGGGCAGAAACAACCCCTTGACTGCCGGATGAAAATTGGCTGAAAAGCGGCTGTATGACAGAGAATCGTTTAAAAACCTCCAAATAAGAGAAATTATTAATGACGAAAAATGAAAATATGTTATAATAATTCCGGATAGGAGGTGCGGCATGGACGAAAGAAGAAGAAAGGGCATGACTTCGCCGCGGACCGGGTCAAATGGTACACGCAGAAGACGCCCGGACAGAAACGCCCAGAGACCGGAAAGCAGTTCGGGCCGGTACCGACAAGGACCGGTGAAAAGAAGCAGCAGAGCAAGGAGAAGACGGCGCAATACAGTGATACGCTGGCTGATATTTATCATATTGATCATGGCGGCGGTCGGAGGTTTTCTGATCTGGCAGAGATACGGTCCGTCTGATGAGAGAGC
The DNA here is from genome assembly GCF_020687545.1 of Ruminococcus turbiniformis. Taxonomy (GTDB): domain Bacteria; phylum Bacillota; class Clostridia; order Lachnospirales; family Lachnospiraceae; genus Mediterraneibacter; species Mediterraneibacter turbiniformis. The sequence continues at coordinate 58,780 of NZ_JAJEQX010000024.1, forward strand.
CGATCTGGAACAATATTATGAGCTGGAAGAAGACAATGACCTTGCTGTGATTATTGATAATGAAGTTATCAGAAGGTCTGATGCTGTATCGTATACGTCAGATCAGGCGGAGGCTCAGAACAGTCCTGCGCCGGGCAAGATATATGACGGGCAGTACTATATTGAGTATTCGGTTGTCCGTGACCACATCAACAAACGATTTTACTGGGATTCAAATGAGAATCTGCTGCTGTACACTCTGCCGGAAGGAAATGTTTCGGTGGAAGTGGGGAGCAGTGAATATACAGACATAACAGAGACAAAGAGCGCGGATTATGTGATACTGAAAACCGAAGGCAGTACAGCGTATATAGCCCTTCCGTTCATCCAGGAGTATACGAACATGGAGTTTACGGTGTACGATGATCCGTCGCGGGCCGTGATTACTTCCGAGTGGGGAGAAAAGCAGACTGCCGAGCTTAAGAGAGATACGGAAGTCAGATATCTGGGAGGTGTGAAGAGCCCCATCCTTACAGATGTCGAAAAATCTGACAAAGTCACCATCCTGGCGGATGAAGATGACTGGATGCAGGTTGCTACGGAGGATGGATACGTCGGCTATGTCCGGACAAGCACGCTTGGAGATATCAATGTGGAGACCACTTCCAGGGAGTTCGAGGAGCCGGTGTACACGAACATTTCCAAAAACTATACGATCAACATGGCATGGCATAACGTGACAAACGAGACTGCCAACAGCTATATTCTCGAGACAATTGCAGGAACAAAGGGGCTGACAACTCTTGCGCCCACATGGTTCAGTCTCGCGGATACTGAAGGAAATATCAGTTCCCTGGCGGATGCGGATTATGTCAACTATGCACACCAGTCCAATCTGGAAGTGTGGGCAGTGCTGCGGGATTTCCACGGGGGGATCAACTCTTACGATGAGACATATGAAGTGCTCAGCTATACGTCCAAGAGAACCCGGGTTATCAACCAGGTGATTGCGGAAGCCCTTCAGGCTGGTATTGATGGAATCAATCTGGACTTTGAGCTGATTTCCGAGGAGTGCGGTGAACACTACATCCAGTTTGTACGGGAGCTGTCTGTCAGATGCAGGCAGAACGGACTTGTGTTCTCTGTGGATAATTATATGCCGCAGCCCTACAACAGTCACTATGACATTCAGGAGCAGGGTGAAGTCGCGGACTATGTAGTGCTTATGGGATACGATGAGCATACGGACGGTTCCTATGAAGCCGGGTCTGTGGCGTCGATCGGATATCTGGAAGACGGTATTGCAACGGCACTGGAGTCGGTTCCGGCGGAGAAACTGATCGGAGGTATTCCGTTCTTCACGAGACTCTGGCTTGAGACGCCGAAAACAGAGACCGAGCTGGCAGAAGAGGCGGGGACGGAAGCGGCGTCTTACCCGAACAACGTCGAGAGCTGGGCTTATGGAATGAGTGACGCTGCGGAAGTTCTGAGCAGCGCCGGAGTCGAGGCACAATGGGACGAGACGACAAAACAGAATTACGCCGAATGGGAGGCGGACGGAGGCACCTATAAGATCTGGCTTGAAGATAACCAGTCTCTGGAAGAAAAGCTGAAGGTGATCCGCGAGAACGGTCTTGCCGGTGTGGCTGAGTGGAGTCTTGGAATGGAAGATTCCAGCGTGTGGGATCTGATTCTTCAGTATGTGAATTAGCGCCCCGTGATAATTTTTAAACCGTGAATATCATGAAAGGGACATCCTCTTTTCGCATATATTTTTGTATGTGCGGAAGGAGGATTTCTTATGAAAAAGAAGGCGGGGGTTATACTGCTTATGGCAGTTCTGGCAGCAGTCATGCTGATATGCCACAGCGCGGGGCAGCGGCTTTTGGAAGGAGTGAAAAAGACCAGCGAGACGTCGGGAAGAGCGGGGCGCATGTCGGATCAGCTCGTTGTTCTGGACCCGGGCCACGGCGGCATGGACTGCGGAAAGCAGGGAGTGAACGGAATTGAAGAAAAAGAAGTAAATTTAAAAATTTCGTTGCAAATAAAAGAGATTCTTAAAAAGGAAAATATTGACGTTGTTCTCACGAGGGAAGATGATGACCGGCTTGCAGATACACAGCGGGCGGATCTGGAAGAACGCGTCAGCATCATGAATACGCTAAAACCGGATCTTGCGGTCAGTATTCATCAGAACAGTTACAGTGATGCGGGCGTAAAGGGAGCGCAGGTGTTTTATTATGAAGGTTCAGAAGCCGGGGAGGAAGCTGCCGGGGCAGTACAGGAGAAACTCAATCAGATTGACCCGAAGAAGGCGCGGGAAGTGAAGGCAAACAGCACATATTATATACTGAAAAATGCGGATGTTCCGGTGATTATCGCGGAGTGCGGATTCTTAAGCAACCCGGAGGAAGCAGAACTGCTTGCTGAAGAAGAATACCAGCGGACAGTGGCCGAGGCAGTGGCCTCGGGAGTGGTGCTCTGGCTGAACGGTAAATAGGAGTTTTTTTTTACATTAAATAATGGTATAATGAAATTCATGGAGACAAAAATAAAAAAGATAGATAAAAACAAAATAGATCAAAACATAATAGAGGAAGCAGGGAAACTTCTGCGGGACGGGTGCCTTGTGGCATTCCCGACAGAGACTGTCTATGGCCTCGGCGCCGATGCGCTGCAGGAGGAAGCGGCAAGAAAGACTTATGAGGCAAAGGGGCGTCCGTCTGACAATCCGCTGATTGTACACATTGCGGATTATGAAGACCTGAGAAAGATAGCGGTAAATATTCCCGCGGAAACAGATATTCTGGCCTCTCATTTCTGGCCGGGCCCTCTGACGATGATTTTTGAGAAGAGTGATATCGTTCCATACGGGACAACAGGAGGGCTCGACACAGTGGCGGTGCGGATGCCGGTGGATCCGATTGCGCAGGCGCTGATCCGTGCTGCGGGCGGTTTCGTGTCGGCGCCCAGTGCCAATACATCGGGGCGTCCGAGTCCGACGACGGCAGAGCATGTGAGAGAGGATCTTGACGGCAGGATTGATATGATTCTTGACGGCGGAACCGTAGATATCGGTCTGGAATCTACGATTCTTGATATGACAGTCAGTCCTCCGATGATACTGAGGCCGGGAGCAATCACTTCGGAAATGTTCGAGGAGGTCATCGGGCCGGTGAGCGTGGATGAGACGCTTCTCGGGGATGAGAGCGACAAGGCGCCGAAAGCTCCGGGAATGAAGTACAGACATTACGCACCGAAGGCGAAACTGATGATTGTAGAAGGGGATATCCGCGAGGAGATCCTGGCGATCCGTCAGCTTGCCTATGCTGCGCACAGGGAAGGGAAAAAAGTCGGGATTATTGCGACAAACGAGACGGTTCCCTTCTATAAATACGGTACAGTAAAAAATGTGGGAACCCGGGAGAACGAGAAGACGATAGCGCACGGTCTGTACCGGGTGCTGCGTGAGTTTGACGATGAAGACGTAGAGGAGATATACAGCGAATCGTTTGCCGCGCAGGGAATTGGAAAAGCGATTATGAACCGTCTGGAGAAAGCCGCGGGCCATCTTCGGATTCCGGCGTCGGCGGTGGTGAAGCAGCAGAAATACCGGAGTATCATTTTCGTGAGCGGTACGGATGCTGCCAGAGGGCCCATGGCTGCGGAACTGTTAAGGCATTATGATCTGAAACAGGAGTACGTGATCCACTCGAGAGGTATGGTCGTTCTGTTCCCGGAACCTGTCAACCAGAAAGTAGAGGCGATTATGAAGAGCGCACAGATGACGCTGGAAGGGCATGTGTCCCGCCAGTTTGAAGCGGATAATATGCAGGAAGATGCGCTGATTCTCACGCTGGATACGGCTCAGAAAGAAAAAATTCTCGGTGAGTATGGCGGGGAAGGAAATGTGTACACTCTGAATGAATTTATCGGAGATGAGAGAGAGATTCCCAATCCGTACGGCGGACCGCTGTCTGCGTACGGAGAATGTTTTGAGGTACTGAGCCGGCTGATTGCCAGGCTCGCAGAAAAACTTGATTCACTTGCGGAGGAGGAAAAATGACAGGGAAAATTACAGTGATGGACCACCCGCTGATCGCACATAAGATCAGCTACATCAGACAGGAGAACGTAGGCACGAAAGAGTTCCGGGAAGTGATCGGCGAGATTGCGCAGCTTATGTGTTATGAAGCCACGAGAGATCTGAAGACGCGTGATGTGCGGATTCAGACGCCGATTGCGGAGATGACAGGGAAGACGCTTGACGGAAAGAAACTTGCGATTGTTCCGATTCTCAGGGCGGGACTCGGTATGGTAGACGGAATGCTGTCTCTCATTCCGGCGGCCAAGGTGGGACATATCGGGCTTTACCGGGATCCGGAGACTCTCGAACCGATAGAATATTACTGCAAACTCCCGGCAGACTGCGGCGACAGAGAAGTGTTTGTTGTGGATCCGATGCTGGCGACAGGAGGATCCAGCGTGGCAGCGATCAGAATGTTGAAAGAAAAAGGCGTGAAACATATCCGTTTCTTATGTATTATTGCGGCACCGGAGGGTGTGAAGCGCATGCAGGAGGAGCATCCGGACGTAGATATCTATATTGGTGCTCTGGATGAGAAGCTGAACGATCACGGCTATATTGTGCCGGGACTCGGAGATGCGGGCGACCGTATATTTGGTACAAAATAGGATGATCCGGATTCCTGACTGAGACAGGATTATGTCAGGAATCGGGGAAAATATAATATATAAGGATAAAGGAGCTGAGGCCGATGTCGGAGAAAAGAACGGATTACCTGTCCTGGGATGAATATTTTATGGGAGTGGCAATGCTTTCGGGGATGAGATCGAAGGATCCGAATACCCAGGTGGGCTGCTGCATAGTGAGTCAGGATAATAAGATTCTGTCGATGGGATACAACGGTTTTCCGATCGGCTGTTCCGATGATGAATTTCCCTGGGCGCGGGATGGAGAAGACCCGCTGGAGACGAAGTATGTATATTCAACGCACAGTGAGCTGAATGCGATACTGAATTACAGTGGAGGCAGCCTTGCCGGTGCAAAGCTTTATGTTTCGCTTTTTCCGTGCAACGAGTGCGCGAAGGCAATTATACAGTCGGGGATCAGAGAAGTGATCTACGACTGCGACAAGTATGCGGACACCCCCAGTGTGAAAGCGTCCAAAAGGATGATGGATGCGGCCGGCGTGAGATATCATCAGTACCATCGGTCGAACAGAAAGATAGAGATTGAATTATGATACGGACAGTTCAGGTAGAAGAAATTACGGAAAATATAAAAGATATGTGCATCAAAGCAGCGCATTTCCTGCCGGAAGATATGCGCGGGGCAATGAAATGTGCTGAGAAAAATGAAAAATCTCCCCTTGGAAGACAGATTCTCGAACAGCTGGAAGAGAATCTGTCTATCGCTGCGGAAGAGATGATCCCGATCTGCCAGGATACGGGAATGGCAGTTGTGTTTCTTGAGATCGGACAGGATGTCCATTTTGAGGGCGGAAGCCTGGAAGAAGCGGTAAATGAGGGCGTGCGCAGAGGATATACGGAAGGCTATCTGAGAAAATCAGTGGTGAAGGATCCTCTGATCAGAGAGAATACAAAGGACAATACCCCCGCGGTGATTCATGAAAAGATTGTTGCGGGAGACAGGGTGAAAATTACGGTGGCTCCGAAGGGGTTCGGAAGTGAAAATATGAGCCGTGTATTTATGCTCAAGCCCGCGGAAGGGGAAGAGGGTGTAAAAAATGCTGTAATCACAGCTGTAAAAGAAGCGGGACCGAATGCGTGTCCGCCGGTTGTCGTCGGTGTCGGAATCGGGGGTACGTTTGAAAAGTGCGCGCTTATGGCGAAAGAGGCGCTTTTAAGAGAGGCAGGAAGTCATTCTCCGGTTCCTCATATAAAAGAAATGGAGGAAGAGCTTCTCCGGAAAATCAATATGCTGGGAATCGGCCCGGCCGGACTGGGCGGCACAACGACAGCGCTGGCAGTAAATGTTAATTCATATCCAACGCATATTGCGGGCCTGCCGGTGGCGGTAAATATCTGCTGTCATGTGAACCGGCACATTGTGAGAACAATCTGAATCAGTACAGGCAGCTCGCTGTCAGGTTACTGCTGAGTATTTGGAAAGGAAACAGGTTATGGACAGACACATTACTGCACCGATCGATAAGGAGACTGCGCAATCGCTGAGCGCCGGAGACTATGTCTACATCTCGGGGACAATCTATACGGCGAGAGATGCGGCGCATAAAAGAATGGATGAGATCCTTCAGAAGGGAGGGAAACTTCCTGTTGATCTGAAGGGGCAGGTGATTTACTATATGGGTCCTTCCCCGGCCAGGGAAGGAAGGACGATCGGTTCGGCAGGGCCGACGACTTCGAGCAGAATGGACAAGTACACGCCGCGCCTGCTGGATCTTGGAATGCGTGCTATGATTGGGAAGGGTAAACGGACGGCTGAAGTGACAGAGGCGATTGTGAGAAACGGCGCGGTTTATTTTGCTGCGGTCGGGGGAGCGGGGGCGCTTCTCTCAAAATGCATCACATCATCAGAAGTAGTGGCATATGAAGATCTCGGCACAGAGGCTATCCGCAGACTGACTGTTGAAAACTTCCCGGTGATCGTCGTGACGGACAGCAGAGGAAATAATCTGTATGAAACTGCCGCAAAAGAATACTGCTGCATGGAGGATGCTGAAAAATGAAGCGGATTTTACTAATGGTGTTCAGAAATATATTTCTCGTTCCTTATGCGTGGTGCAGGCTTTGCTACAGGGCAGCGCACGTTAATAAATATACAGAGGAGGATATGTATGAATTCCTTCGCTGGATTGACCTGCATGCGAACAAAGGCGGCAACGTGCATATAGACGCACACGGGGTTGAAAATATTCCGGAGCAGAACGGATTCGTGTTCTTTCCGAATCATCAGGGGCTTTATGACGTGCTGGCTGTGATAGAGGCATCCCCGCGTCCGTTTTCGGTTGTGGCTAAAAAGGAAATTGCCAATATTCCTTTTCTGAAACAGATTTTTGCATGCATGAAGGCGTTTATGCTTGACCGGGAAGACGTCCGTCAGGCGATGGAAGTGATTATCAATGTAACCAAAGAGGTGAAAAAGGGCAGAAACTATCTGATCTTTGCAGAGGGGACCAGATCGAAGAACGGAAACCGTGTCGGGACGTTTAAAGGAGGCAGTTTTAAATGCGCAACAAAATCGAAATGCCCGATCGTACCGGTTGCCCTTGTGGATTCGTTTAAGCCGTTTGATATGAATTCGGCAGCTCCGGTGACGGTACAGGTGCATTTTCTGAAGCCGCTTTTATATGAAGATTATAAAGATATGAAGACAACGGAGATTGCGGAGCTGGTGCAGGAACGGATACAGACGATGATAAATGAAAACATATAAAAAATATTCTAATTTCTTTTTGTTTTTTTAAAATTTTCCGTTGACATTATGGGGTGTGTTTAGTATAATAAATTTCGCACTATTAGTGCAGAACTGAATAATTGCTGCGTTTATAATGCGCGGTCGCATTCAGAATCTGGAGAAATACTCAAGAGGCTGAAGAGGCGCCCCTGCTAAGGGTGTAGGTCGGGAAACCGGCGCGAGGGTTCAAATCCCTCTTTCTCCGTTTGATATTATTCGCAAAACTACTGGGATATCCAGTAGTTTTTGTATATTATATGTCAAATTGTGGATAATATCATGTAAAAATACCAGATGTGGTGCTTTCAGGAAAAAGTTGAAAAACTTGTAAAAAAAGGTTGACAATTGAAAGCGCAAATGGTATTATATCTAAGCTGACTCGTGCGAGGCAGCAAAAAACAAAGAAAAATAAAAAAGTTCTTGACAAACGAAAACAGCTTTGATATAATAAATAAGCTGTCGCTTGAAAAGAACGACAGGAACCTTGATAACTGAACAATAGACAACAACCCTTGAAAATTTCTTTGAAGAGAAAATTTTTCGAACAGCGGAGGCTGTGCGAGCAAGGCGGCAGACTGGA
>NZ_JAJEQX010000025.1 GCF_020687545.1 Ruminococcus turbiniformis
AAAGCTGAAGTTCTTTTTCTATAAAAATTTCTTCATCTGTTAAGTGAAAGTAGGAAATATCAAAAATATCAGCAACTATGCAGCATTGACCGCAGTGAAGTGAATTATCATGAATAATTCAGGTTTATAATAATATCATTATCTTTTAATTATTGCAACTTTTTCTTCTTTTTGTTTTTTTAGCAGTTTTTTTAATTTTTTCGTGTCCTAATGTCTTTTATGGAATCAAGTACTTTTCTCTCGCCAAAATACAGATACACAAAAGCACCTGCTGCATAAACACCTCCTCCGGCCAGTATATCAACCACAATATTCAGCAAAGGATTCATTTTTAGGCAATCAAGCAGACTGCATGGCACAAGAATCAGACTTCCCAACAGACAGTATATAACCATATGTTTGAAAAAGTACTTTACCTGCAGTTCACTTCTGACAAACCAGAGCTGAATCACCATCACCACACACTCTGACGCCACTGTTCCGATGATGGCTCCCGCGCTTCCCAAACGTCCGATCAGCATAAAATTAATCACAAAATTCACCGCTGCTCCCGACATAAGAGCCATCACGTATTCCCGATCCATATATCTTGGAAGCAGATATACATTTCTGATCAAATCCGAATATCCGGACAGAATAACTACCGGGGCAATCATCTGCAGAAGTAGTACACACGTTGCAAACTTGCTTCCATAATACAGCGGAATAAAATCATCTGCCACGCCGATAAAACCAAAGGTCATCCCCACCGCAATAAAAGAGACAAGATGAAAAACAGCCTGAAAAAGCCGGTCTACGCCTTTTCTGTTGTTCTGTTCATACAGGAGCGTCATTCTCGGCATCACCACATCGCCTATCGCCGTCAGCACTGTTACAGCTGTCAGCGTAATACTCTGGACGTTTTCGTAATATCCCACTTCGGTTATGCCGACAATATTTCCAATCATGATCCTGTCCATCATACTGTACAGATATTTGGCAAAAACAGGGAAGAAAAGCAGAAGAAGACTTTTCCAGTGCCTTTTTGTGATATATCTCCAGGATATCCGCACGTCGATATACTTTGGCAGAAATAGCCACGTACAGGCCTGAATCAGAAAAACTCTGAACGCCTGAATAAATATATAAATTCCTGTATCCGCTTCCGTTCTCACAAATCCGAACACAAAGAATACAGACAGAATATTAAATATTGCACAGACTGTCGTGGTAACCCGGAACTCCTGCATCCCCCAGAAAAACCAGGATATGTCAAACATAAAGGAGAGAAGATTGAACACCTGCAGCAAAAGCGCCATGGAGTATTCCCCACCAAATACATTTACATAGCATAAGTAGACGGCCAGGACGACAATCGAACAGCTGATTTTTATTGAGATAAGCTCCGAAAAAACCCGGCTTCTCTTTTCTCTGTCATTTCCGCATTTCGAGATTTCTCTGTTTCCATATTTTGAAATCCCCAGATTAGCAAACAGGCCAAATAAAGAAACAATGGAATATGTATACGAATACGTTCCCACCCCTTCCGGTCCAACTACACGGGAAATATATGGTGCCAGAATCAGCGGAACAATAATGATCAGAACCTGATAGCCGACGTTATATACAAAGTTTTTCAAAATATTCATACCGAAGAATCATTCCATTCCTTATACAGCTCAAAGTAACTTTTCACGTTCCGGTCAACAGAATACGGCTCTGTATAATTGGGCAGTATCTCAGGATAATTTCTCAGACCCTCTTTCATCTTCTCCACAATGCCCTCGACCGACGAATCGCATAAATATTTTTTCAGTTCTCCGCGCATAACCTTTTCTGTTCCGCTGTTTCTGACCGATACGACCGGGCATTTACAGTAGAGAGCTTCGATCACTACCATGGACAACCCTTCCGTATCCGATGTCAAAAGGAGAAGATCTGCATTTGCCATCCATTTATATACGTTTTTCTCCCATCCTCTAAAATACACTTTTCCCCCGACACCATAACTGACTGCCATCGTTTTTAATTCGTTTTCCAATTCTCCTATTCCCAAAATCACAAGAGAATACTTTTCCTGAAAACTTCCTGCACAGAAAGCCTGTATCACTCGTTCTGGATGCTTGACCCCGGTCAGTCTTCCACAAAACAAAATATACGGTTCGGTAAAGCCGGGCTTTTCTGTTTTAAGCCGGTCAGCTTCTTCAAAATTAATCGGATTCAAGACGGTTTTTACAGTGTCCGGCTTCAAATGATATACATTGATCATCTCATCGGCAACGGAAGTACTGACACCAATCACCTGTCTTTTCCCATACAGCCACCTGATAAACATTTTGTATAAAAAGCTGTGAGAAAACGGGACAATGTCCTGGTGCGCATGCAGAACATACAGCGCTTTATCCGAATATCCGGACAGCCTTACAATCAAATCTGTAAAAAGCAGATTAGAAGTCAGAAGGCTGACGTCTCCGTCTTTCATGATCCTCCCAAGCTCACGGTTCAGTTTTCTGACCAGTCCGACAGCCCGCGTAAAATACGACAGCCCTGAAATCTCTGTGTCATCGCACAGATACACAACGCTTATCTCCGGATGCAGTTCATACTGTATTCCTCTGTGAATACAGATAATCGTAACTGCCACGCCCTTTTTCTGCAAATAATTTGCCTGGGTCACCACGACCCTTTCTGCGCCCCCATTCTGCAGTGAATTAATAATAAATACAGCTTTTTTCATCTCTGAACCCCACATCTAAAATTCAAGCATAATCTGCCGGATCCCCTCTTCATCCAGCTGCGTGATCTCCTGCTCACTGATACGGTATACCCTTGTGCACATCGTCAGAACGCTCGGTCGGTGTGTTGTGACAATACACGTTTTATTTCTCGCTGACTCCATAATATTTCGCAGAAGCCGTCTTTCCGTCGCAACATCAAGCGCTGAGGTTGCCTCGTCCAGAAGCATGACCGGTGCATCACACAGCATTGCACGTGCAATAGACAGACGCTGAAGCTGGCCTTCTGAAAGGCCTCCGCCTCGCTCCTGCAGATATGTATCCAGCCCCTCGGGCAGCTTTTTCACAAATTCATCCGCACATACATCCTCGAGGACAGTCCATATCTCTTGGTCGGTAGCGTCCGAGTTCAAAAGGCTTAAGTTCTCACGTATCGTCCCGGACATCATCGTATTTCCCTGCGGCACATAAGCAAACAGTTTTCTTGCCGCCGGTGTAATTGCAAGCGTTCTGTCCCCGGTCTGCGCCCACACGCTGCCGCCCTTTGCTTCCACAAGCCCCAGCAGAATGCGAAGCATCGTTGTTTTCCCCTCGCCTGACGGTCCGACAAGCGCCACCGCCTCCCGGGGCTTCACATAAAAAGAGGCTCTCTCCAGCACTTTATTCCCGTTATGATACCAGAAATCGATATTTCGTGCCTGTATTGTAACACCACCGGCGCTCCGTGCATATTCCTTGAACGAATCCACCGCTTCAATATCCGCCTTTTCCTCCGCCGGGATATCAATTACCGCCATAATGCGCCCGGCAGAAGTCGCTGCTCCCACCGCCGTCGGAACCATATTCACAAGGCTTGAGAACGCCGAGGAAAGATTTCCTGCCTGCTGAAGAAAAAGGGTCATTGTTCCATAGGTAATCACTCCGGTCCATAACCGGTATACCCCCCATCCGAAACAGGCGGCAGTAACTCCCATCCCCACAATCGACATCATGGAAGACGTCATAATTGTAAACTTATTATAATCAAGCTGTACATCTCTGTAGTATTCCTGTTTGTCCTGAAACAGCCCGTCATACTTTTTCATCAGGCCAAACGCCTTAATATACTGAAGGTTCTGAAAGGCCTCCTCATTGAAGGCCATCATTTCCGAGTTCACCTGGAGCATTTTTTTGTTGTAGATGCGCATCTTTCTCATAAGGATCCTTGACATTGCAAGGGTAACGGGAGCGCTGGCGAGCGCCAGAAGCGCCATAACCGGATCATAGTATAAGATCAGTCCCAGCGTTGCCAGAAACTGTACGATTCCTGTCACAAATGTGGGAATCCATCCGAGCACACTTGCCGCCACTGTATTTACATCCGAATTTAACCGGTTCAGAAGATCCCCCGAATGATATTCCGAAAGGGATTCCCAGTCAGCCGAAAGCACCTTACTGAAAACTTCAGCACGAATCTCCTGGCTTACCATAATTCTGTTTTTAGCCGTCACACGGCTGGACCACGCATTTACCCCGACATTAAGAAGCATCATAGCCACATATCCGACAGCCGCCGGCAGAAGAGCGCTACTGTCATAACCTGTAACTGCATCGATAATATATTTGGAAACAACGCCTGTTCCAAGTCCCATAACAGTACTGAATATCCCGAGACATATATAAAGGAGAATCGCCCCTTTATACTTCACACTGTACCCGTATATCCATTTTACTTCACCCATGATTTCAAAGAGCATTCCCTCTTTGAGCCGCTTTTTCAAATGGCGTATATAATTTCTCACCTTATTCCTTCTCCCCAAACAGTCCGACAGGCAAGCTCTACCGCCTCCTTATCCGGAAGGCAGGACAGAAAATATACCGGAACCTGTCTTACAAGTACGTCAAGCGAATTCATTACCTCCGTCACACACAGCCTGTTCCATGACGGGAAAAAAACATGTGAAAAAAATGCGGATACTGCTTCGTCCCCCTCTAATCGGCGTATTTCATTTTTACTGCCCTGCGCCAGTACAACAATTGCTTTAAGCGGAACCTTCTCATTTACCGCATAAGACGAAGAGCCTTTCCACGGTGTTCCCCACAGCATGCATCCTGTTTCACTGCAGTCAAGAACCGCCTTATCTCCATTGAGTATTTCCGCATTCTTATATTTTTCCCACAGTTCTGCCTGTGTCGTTTTCCCTGTACCTGAGGACGCGGTGAAAATCACCCCTTCTCCCCTCCAGCTGATGCAGGATGCATGTACAAGAACGCCTCCTTTTCCGGAAAGATACGAGTAGAACGCACAGAGAAAGACTTCCATCACTCCATCCTCCCCGTACTGCGCCCCCTCAATCACAAAACGTCTCCACTCCGAATCTGCTGCAAGCCTCACTCTGGGAAATTTTCTGCTGACAAACAGATGAGGATGCACCTCTTCCATCTGATAATAATCCACACCGTACCACCTGTGAAACGTTCTCTGATCCTCCCAGAGCTCCACCGTCACCTCGGGAACACTCTCCTGGCATTCAAATTTTTCAAACATGCTTAATGGGAAATCTTTCTCCCTGCTGATTTTTACCACTTTTCCCGCAATGCGGTAATATCTCTCCGTCATCCTTTTCCGGCCCTCTTCTGATTTCTGCATTTCTTCACAAAAGCAACTGTTTTTACTATCAATCCACGAACCGGCTTCATCATTCTCCACAGAAAAACATAAGCCCGGTATACCGGGCTGTTACATGAAATATACCGTCCGTTGCGCACGATTCCCTCTGCGACTCCAAGTACCTGATCACGAGAAATCACTTCTGTCCACGTCTGAGAATCTCCGTTTATGACGAACTGGTTCCCCTCTTCCTTTATAATCCGGTGAAGAATGCATGTTCCGTCTTTTCTCTGAAAGAATACAATCTCACCGCGCCGCGGCTTCCGCCTCTGCGGAGATGTCAGGTACACCTGATCCCGCAGATGGCTGAGTGTCGGACTCATACTATGCCCTGTAACAGTCAGCACAATACTGCGTCCGGCAGGGAACTCCCGCTCCATCAGTTCCCTCATTTCCTCCGCATTTACTGTCCGCACACTCATTTTTCCAGTATATCCTGGCGTGCCAGTTCTTCTGTAAACTCTCTTACACTCCGGACAAGCGTTTCCGGTTTCTCGTCATAGCTGCGGGCAAGAAGTTCAACCACTTCTTCTTCCGTATGATCCTCCTCAAGAATCTTCCAGATTTCCGCTGCCGTATCATTGAGTGAAATCAGTCCCTGTACCTTTCCTGCCATACTGCCAATCGGCACAGCCACCCACGAATCCGCTATCTGTCTCAAAATAAAACCACTCTTAATTTTCATCTCTGCCCAACTGCCTCTCCTTATTCCATACGATGATTAATCAGCTTCAGGTCAATCCGCTGTTCATCAAATGTCAGCGAAATATAGTACATTGCTTCGTTGAGCATATAGCCCTGCGGAGCATTAATCTCCCTCACAATATAATCGCCGCATGGAATGTCCTTGAAGTAGAACATTCCGTTCCAGTCTGTAATTGACACGAGCACAGAGCTGTCCTTTGAGAACTCTGTTGTCTCTACTGTAAACAGGCCAATCTCGGCCATGGCAAGGGGATGATTATGCTGATCTGTCTTCACACCCCGGATCGTACCGCGGATCATCTCGCTCGGAATCTGGTTTCCATCATTTACATACAGATGGATTTCTTTTGTATTCTGATCCTGATATGCAAAACGTACCTCGTAGCGTGTATCTGAACACCTGTAATGGCTGTTCGTCAGAAGTTCTCTGACATAATAGCTGCCATATGGTATATCCAAAGCAAAACAGATTTTTCCCGCTTCATCACAATGCCTGATGTCAATCAGTCCATCCTTTGGAATCTCAGTCCCGTCAGACAGCATTATGTTCTCCGCGGCAAACAGTCCGAACGCGAAGTCTTTGATTTCGCCCTTGTCTCCAATACCGAATATCTGATCCTCTCCCAATGTTTTCTCGAGATGGATGAAAACATTCTGACGCTCCCCTTCAAACTCAAGAAATGTCTCTGTTCCCGTCGCTTCGCCGTCTGCATATAAAAGCTCTGCCTTCTTAATTTCCGTATTTCTCAAAAGTCCATAAGGCGCTTTCTTTTCTTCTACCCTGTACTTTCCGAGATACAGCTCCCCGCTTACGGCATTTCCACCTTCGTCCGTTACAACGGTCTCTGCCACTGTATCTTTTGACATTCTGAGCGTACCGTCCGGAGTTACAATATCTTCATCTGCAATAATTTCATATACGGCACCGGCAACACTGCTTTCTTCAAAGCGCGGCGTATAAACAGATTCGCCGCCTACAGAATAGCCACCCGTGCCTCTTATTGTATTATCAGAAATATCCACTTTAGAGAGCACCGGTCCGCTCTTATGAAGAGTAATTCTTCCTTTCTGAGCAACGTTTTCTGCCGAAACTGTTACAATTGCAATGCCATTTTCCACAGCAGCGCCCGTTTCGGAAATTTCAAACGATACAGGCTGTGCTCTTTTCACATACCCGTAAGGCGCTTCCTTCACCGTCATCTGGTACATGCCGTTTTTCAGTTTATCCGGTGTAATAAAATACCCGTTTGCACCGGCTGAAAAAGTTTCAAGCAACATCGGCTCCGGATATGTAACCATCATAGTGACCATTTTCCCCGCACTGTCAGATATCATATATGTTCCGCCTGCAAGGGGGATCACATTTCCTGTCTCCGCATCTTTCTGCACTACTTTGACGAAAAATCTCTGTTCAGAGCTTCTCACAGAAACCGTATGAGTCTTTCCTGTCCGATCCAGCGTAACTTCAAAGTCTTCCGCCATCTCCACACCGCTTCTGCCATTGGTCTGATGTACAATATACGTCCCCTGCGACAATGCTTTCGACCTGGCATATCCGTCTTCGTCGCATACCAGCGTATCGCGTTCGTTGGCCTTCGCACTTTCATAGCTGCCTGCACTCTTAAGATAAAGCTGAAATTCTGCGCCCGCCTCGGGAAGCGCGACATTTCCCTCTCCGCCATCCGTATGCTTCACCACTGCAATAAATTCTTTATCCTGCTGCGGCATCAGATCATATGAGGGCACTGCTTCTCTTGCCTCCTGCGGCAGTGCTTTCGGTTTTTCTTTCTTTTTTCCTAATCTCATTTCCAACACCTTTATCCTCACTGCATATTTAAACCATGTAAAGTAATATTTTTCGTCTTTATAGCAGGCTGCAATCCTCTGGAAAAGCTCATATCTTGCCTCCCGGTTCTTTCTGTACATGTCTCTGTGCTTGCTGTACAGCTGAAGATATCCAACTACATCAATCAGTTTATGTGATTTTTTCAGAGTACTTTTCTCCACATAACTGCAGACGAGATTCTGGTCTATGGAAGCAATTCTGTGCTTTTCAGCCAGCCGAATCCACATATCGTAGTCGTCCTGCCTGTGTATGTGTGTGTCGAACCCGAGCATATCCTCAAACGCCGTCCGTCTGAACATTACCTGGGAAACCGAATGGATCGAGTCCTGTGAGAGAAGTCCCGCTGTATTTCCGGAATTTCCGCCCACCTCCGGCGCCATCTTATACTGTATGGAAAGAGCATCTTCCTCCTGCATCCAGCTGTGGCAGAAAACAAGAGCAACATCCGGATTTTCTTCCAGTACCTCTACCTGCGTGGCGGCGCACTCCTGATTCCAGGCATCCTTTGCCATCAGAAACGCAAGATATGTTCCATTGGCCTGCGCGGCTCCTTCATTCTTTGCCGCAGCAAACTCCCCTTTTTTACTCGGACACACAATCACCGGAATATCCGGATATTTCTCCATATCTTCGCGAAGTCCCAAACTGTATGCGCTGCCACTCTCGTTCGCATCAATAAGGATAATCTCGTAATTCTGATAGCTCTGTTCAAGAACACTTTGTATCGCACGCCGCAGAATAAGAGAGGAATTTTCATAAGATACGATAATAATGCTTAACAACGGTTCTCTCATATTCTGTCACACCCCTTTCTTAACTCTGCCCAGAAGGCAGCTTCCGTCATCCCCCACTGTGTTTTCATTTGCAAACAGAACTGTCTCTTTGTCTTTCTCCCCTGTAACCTGAAGCCTGATCTCGTATTCTCTACCTTCCTCCAGATCCAGCTCTGCTGAAAAACTGCTTACCTTTCCCGGCTGCCACATTCTGACGTCCGTATCAGCTTTGATCCGTTTTACTGTGCCGCTTTCCGTATCCTTTACAATCACCTCCACAGTACACGGCGTGTACCGCGAAGCGTAACCTGTGTTTTCCACCTCGACAGTTATGCTGCTTTTCTGCCACTTCCATCCGGCTTCTTTCAGCGATGTATCTCGGATTACAAACCGGTAGCCAAGATGTCTTTCTATATAATCATATCCGGACATTCCGTCAAAAACAGAATTTTCTTCCCGAAACACGGTATTTTTCCATTTATCGATTACTTCTGTATCATGTGCCTTATTCAGATATGATACATGCATTGTATTCAGCGTCTCATCCGCATTATAAAGATCGTTCAGCTCATTGTCCAGAACAGCTTCTCCGCCGTTTGGCACATAGAGATTGAGCTCATTCTGAAAGTCCAGCTCGTCTTCCCTGATCCAATGATCGCTTAACAGTTCCGACTTTTCTTTTGTCAGATCACCATACGTGCCGCAATCCAGGGAATTTCCCATAATCCCGTCATTAAACAAAGACAGTCTGGACTTCAGCACAGACATATCCCATGCCTCAGATTCACTGAGCGGTTCCACGGTCCGTGCTGCCATCCGCCAATATGCAGGAGTCCGGACTGCAAGAAATGCGGATTTTGGCATCGACTCATGCATCTTCTGTATAAGGATCTGATAGGTATCGTTTGTCAGGTACCTTGAGCTGTGCATCTCGGCCCAGCTTCCTACAAACACACCCTGAATAATATAGATCTGACCCTCATATTCCTCCATAACCTCACCGATCTGCTCCATATGGCGTAGAACAATGTCCAGAGACCGGGGATCGCTCTCCATTCCCTTTCCATCCCAGTCATACAGAGGACGGACAATCAGAGAAACGCTCTTTTCTTTTTCAGCATACGCTTCAAATGTCTTACTGATCTGCTCAAGGCCTGTATCGCTGATTTCACGATCTGCATACTCTCCTATGTGAATCTGAAGCAGCTCAAGTGTCTCATCCGTCTTCTCATTGCGAATGAGTTCATACGTGTCTTCTGCAGTCGGAGATATATCACTGATAGTAACACCCTTAATATTATAGAATCCACGTTCACTGTTTGCAAGAAATTTATTCGTTTCCACATATTTTTCTGCTTCCCAGTTTAATTTCCATCGGGAAACACCAAAAATTACGAGCCCCATAATAATTACAGCTCCAAGAATTATAATTGTTGCGCCGGTTTTTCTCTTCAATTTACGCTCGCTCCCCAAGCAGATTCAAAAACTCGTCAAGTCCGTTCTGATATGCTGACTTTCTTTCATAAGCAGCCTGTCCGTATTTGTTCCGGAGTCCTTTGTCGTTAATCAGCTTTTCGATTCCATCTGCCAGCGACTCCGGCTCCATCCCGACCACCAGTCCGTCTGTTCCCGAATCGATCTGTTCTTCGATTCCTGTACAGGCTGTCGCCACTACGGGTTTTCCCAATGCCTGCGCTTCCTCGATCACAATGCTTTTTCCTTCAAAGCGGGATGCACACACATAGATATCCGTCTGACTGAAGTATGGATACGGATTTTCCATAGCGCCGAGAAGATAAACGACCGCCCCAAGTCCTGCCTCTCTGATCTGTCTCTGCAGCTTTTTCTTTTCCTCTCCCTCACCAAGTATATACCACCGGAATCTGCATCCTCGTTTCACCAGGATATCCGCTGCCTTTACCGCAATGTCAAATCCTTTCATAAAATACAGCCTTCCGACAGTAAGCAGACGTATTCCATCGTATGTATCCGTAAATCCTCCCGGCTCCAGGGCACGTTCCCGGATGTGTTCTCTGTTAATTATATTGAAAAACAGTTTCGTTTTGCCTGTATACTCAGGATATATTTTCAGAAAACTTTTCCTTACATCCGACGAAACGGCAAAAATCCGGTCACAAACCTCATAACATCCTCCGTCAAGTTCCCGGGAATACCCCGCATGCACAACATCCGTATGAAGGAATGCGGCCTTTCTCTGCGCCTTGACTTTTTCCGCCACATACCATGTAGCAGGCCCTTCCAGATAAGCAACAGCAAGATCAAATTTCCCCGGAAGTGCACAACTTCCATCAGCAAGCATCCTCCGCATGATTTTCTCTGTCTGCTGTGCATCCTTCGTCCTGTCTCCAGTATTCCTTCTGCCGCGCATACGCACAAGCGCTTTTTTCAGGCTGCCTTTCCTCACAGTTGCCTGAGCAAGCCGCACGCCAACAAAAAATTTACCTCCTGCCGAGAGCACAGACCTGCTGTCTGTTCTGCGGTTCAGGATCTTTACATATTCGGGTACCTCCGAAAACAGCTCGCCTCTCGGGATAAGCACATAAAGATAAACTTTATACTGCTCCGGATTCAAAATACGCAGCAGCTCAATCAGCGCTCTTTCCGCTCCGGCTCTTCCCATTGTATTCATGACGAAAAGAATGCTTTTTCTATGCATGAGCTTCTCCCTTCTTCTCCTGCTGTGCTCTTCGTTTTTCCCGGAGATCATATACTTTTGCGTCAGGCATCGGCTCATTCTTCCTGTCCAGAAGAGTTCCCCTGCAGAAAATATGCTCATCAAGGTGGTTTTCCAACCAGCGCATCCGCATATATGCAAAGCTCCACGCTACGATACTTCCCACAAACACTCCGATCCCATACCAGTAATCCTGAAAGCCTTTGGCAAACACACTCACTATTCCTGTAATAACCACAAAAATCAGACTGGTAAGCGCACTTCCCGTCAGATCATTAAAATACTGGAGGAAAAGGATAATCGTATATAGCAAAAACAAGACGAAATATCCGGCTGCCAGGCATGGATATATGGACATGACAAGTCCTGTCATTCCGATTCGCGGCAGAAGAATAATGCACAACAGAAACAGTACAACCGATATAATATACTGAAGCTGTGTCACCCTCATAAGCTGATCTCCCATCAAGCGGAACATTCTTGCTTTCGCCTTTTCGATATCTTTCAGTCTTCCTCCGAGTACAGACTCCGTATATTCCTGGTAGCGCTCATGGAAGTGCATCTCCACATAGGCAATGAAAATTACGCTTGCGGACAGATTCGTAAACATGGCAATACAGCTTGCCATGTCATAAGGCTGATTACATACATATGTGTTGGCAAGCACCATACGCATATCTTCCTTCGTCCAAAACACGAAGTTGTGAATAAAAAGCCCCAATATATAGAAGAAATTCGTGAATATCAATTTCCAATAAATTCTGAAATATCCGAGCACTTCCCGATAGTGATGGCTGTTCTCGTGGAAATACGTCTTTGTATATCCATATTCCAGACAGGCGATCAGGAAAAAGCCGATCGTCATTGAAAGCAGCATACTGTAGGTAATCGTCATTCCGATGACAAATCTGAAAAGCAGCGAAAGAATAAAACAGATTACCATCCCAATTGCAAAAAAGAAGGAAATTTTCTTATATGCTTTCACAATTGACAGATAAAGCATCTGGTAAAAACACAGACCAAGTCCGATAAACGCACAGAACGAAGTACATATCCAATACAGAGGAATCTCCCCAACCACATATGCCCAGATATGAAACGGTATCCCGATCAGAGCCGCGAGCCCCATATTGAGCGCCATCCCGACATAAATACACGGAAGAATATCTTCGTATCTCTCTTCAAAAATCCGGTCTCCCACGTATTTTGAAAGCACAGAATTAAATGGTGACGCGGTCAGAAGCGAAAAGATAAAAACATACAGAATTGTACAGGAAAAAAGCTCTCTGTCATAGTATCTCACACTCTCAAATCCGAGACAGATATACATAAGCAGCATGGTTCCGATCACGACAAGCATCGGGGTAACCGTCGCGAGCATGCTGTATCCGGACCCGTACAGAGTGAAGACAAGCGTATGTCTTTTAAATATTCGGTTTAACCTGATTCCGATTCCAGCCATTAATCTGCTCCTTCCTGCTTTTCTATATCGAACGTCTCCTCCGGCCACGGGACACCATTGTCAGCGGCCATCTGGCGGTAAATTTCCTCATAAGTTCTGCGCATATATTCAATTCTGTATTTTCCGCAGACTCTCTGATATCCTATCTCTCCCATTCTTCTGCGCCTGTCTTCGTCAGACGCCAGTTCAACAATGGCGTCTGATATTTTTCCGATGTTCATAACCGGAAGGACAATTCCCGCATCACCGAGATCGTCCGACTCGCCGTAGATCAGTCCCTCACAGTTACCCACATTTGTCGCTATCATCGGCTTTTTCGCCGCGAATCCTTCCAGAACTGTAAGGGGCTGCCCCTCACTTATGCTCGTCAAAATCAGCATATCCATTTTCCCTATGTATTCTTTTGTATCGATCCTCCCAGTAAAAACAATATCTTTTACCTGCAGATTCTCCACAAGTTCAAAACACTCCTGCGCATACTCTTCATCCTCATCCCACGGTCCCATAATCCAAAGTTTCAGTTTGGGTTCCCGCTTCTTCGCATAGTAAAACGCATTGATCATCGTCTTCACATCTTTAATCGGTGCCACACGAAGGATTGCTCCCACATTAATCATCTCATCCCCCGGCTCTTTCCCCGGAATCTCTTCAAAATCCTCTACTTCGATTCCATTTGGCGTCACCCTGGTCTTTTCTTCCTGACAGCCAAGCTCAAGCTGAAGCGAGCGGGCATTTTCAAAAAGCGATGTCACCATATCGGCATGGTCATATGCGCAGAGGGACAGTTTTCTGAACTGTTCAATCCAGAAATCCTTATATACTCCCTGCACCCACCTTGCCTTGATAATCTCCTCTTCCCTCTCTCTTGTATAAATCCCGTGTTCCGAGACAAGGAGCCTGCTCCCGTACATATCTTTCGCCATGCTTCCGATCACTCCGGAATATCCGGTTGCCACACAGTGGTAAAGATCTGCCTTTTCCGGGCGAAACTGCAGTGCAAATCCAAGCGGCAGGTATATGGAACGCAGAGTCCAGAGAAAATCTGAAAATACGATATTTGTATATCGAAGCTCATAGACTTCCTTCGCAATATTAAGAAAGTCCTTTCCCATAAGAAGCTGATCGACAGACATGTGCTTTTCCTGAAACATCTGAAAAACAACATGCCAATTGACCTTCTCCCCCAGAACCAGCGCCCTCAGAGCTTCATATTCATCTGTCTTCAAGGAGACTCTCGCCTTTCGGTTGCGTTTTCCTCCTCGAAGCCACTGGCTGTCATTTAAATAGATCTCTCTTACTTCCGTCAGATTGTCAGGAAGCGTGTATGCAAATTTGCCGCTGATGCTTCTGTCCGCCACAATGGCAGCAACCGTAAACTCAATATTCGGAAACTGCTGGATCAGACTGTGCACCCAGCTTGACACACCGCCGACAACATAGGGATAACATCCCTCGGCCACAATGCATACTTTCATAAAGAGTCTCCTTTCCGCTGTCACTCGATATAGTAATCTGCGTGGTTCGTCTGGGAGAGCGTAATCTCCGCGGTTTCTTCCGTAACTGTCACCATATACCACCCAGATTCAATTTCCTCATACGTTCCGCCTGTCATGTCTGTGATCTCATTTCCATGAAGCCTCATGACAAAATAGCAGTCTCCATCCGCCGAATCAGCTTCAATCCGCAGAGTCTCGCCGTCAAACTGTGTATCATAGTTCAGCGCCATATAGCTCCGCACCCTGCGGTCTGCCTCCGATGCTGTCGTCTTCTCGAAACACTCAAACGGCGTCCTGAACGGCCGGTAATTTTTTGACCAGTCATTGCTGATGATATTCCAGCTGTCATTCTCAGAGTCCGGATAGAGCACTTTCGAGGTATCCACTGCTGTCCCATAATATCCGTATGCTGTCTGGAGACATCTGGAACGGAAATCATCGGAGTCTTCCATAACTCTGCTGTCCATATAGATTGGCATCTGAAGGACTCCGTTATCCAGATAGCTGAAAAATGTACCGTCATCTGTCTCGTCGTAATCTTTCAGTACCGTATTCACATCAGAGAGAAGATTGCCCTGTCCGACAAGCCCCTCATACTCTTTCTTGTCAAGATCTCCCGCCTGGAATGTAAGTATTTCATAATCCGGAAGAACCTCGTCAAACAACTGCAGATCCTGCGTAAGTTTCTCCTCAAGCGGAACATCCGACACCTGATATCCGGAAAGGCCGATCTCTCCCGACTCCTTCGTTACCTGTTCATAGTAAAACTGAAGGAGAGACTCATCCAGCTCATCGCCCTGCTCATAGTTCAGCCTCGGTGAACTGGTGACTGTCATCGCATCGTCTGTATCATAGAAAATCGCCACAATAGACGGCCAGAGAATATCCCGAAATACGATCGATGAATTCTGTCCGTACTCCCTTTCCATGACTTCCGGATTTTCATCTGCCATAACCGGGTAGTTTTCCACAACGGACACCTGAGCGTTCACCACAGGATACACATAGACTTCCTCTGTATCTGCCGCGAATCCTGTAAGGATTCCCGCCCCCATCTGGCCGGTAAGATAATCTCCGTTCACGACATACACTTTGCCTTCGTCCGGAGCATATCTCCAGATGATCGCGGGGAGATCTTCATTATCCAGATCCTGAATCCACGCCTCCTCAGACTGTGCCACCGCATATGCGGTCACAGAATCATCAAGTCTGGCGTAAGGCATCTCCTGTTCATAATCCTCATAGATCGTCTCACCGCCGATTACAAGTCCGGCAAAAAGCCGAAAGCCTTCCACTGTAATTTCGTCTTCCTCAATCTCAAGAATTCCAAGACTGTGTCTCAGGTCATCGTTTTCTTTCAGGATCTCCGTGTCAGGGAGCCCGGAAACGACCACATTGCGTCCCTGTTCAGCCAGATCTTTTAGTGCTTCTGTATCCTCATCCGATTCCAATGAAGAACCACTCACAATCAGGAATCCCGCACCGGACTCGTCCTTTGCCGCTTCGCTAAGGTCACTATAATAGCAGTATTCTTTCTTTTGTGAAATGCACCACTGCAGTCCGACTGTAAGACACTCATCGGATTCGCTTCCCACAAGTCCTACGGTATCTGTCGTTCCATTTTCTGAATATAACTCCTCTGCCTGTTGCTCATATCTGTCCTTTTCATTCTGAGCCAACTCCTCAGAAACAGCCTCAGAAGCATAAATATTTTCTCCTGTATCCATCAAGACATTCTCCGAAATACCCGTAAGCTGGAACATCAGCAGTACAACAAACATAATCAGTGTGATTGCGACATAATTGGCTCTACTAATCATACGTTTCCACCTCCGATGCCGTATAATCCCTGCTGTTATACCCATAATCGATTGCAAAGTTATTCAGGTAATACTCATTCTGTTCAATATAGTAGCAGACAAAATCATCGTCTTCGTAGTATACCTTCATTTCATTCGGGAATCTTTTCTGATACTCCTGCGCCCAGTAATAGAGACGGGAATTTGTTATGATCCTGTTTGTACCGGAATACTGAGAAAGCCCACTTGTCGGCGGCAGTTCCTGAGACGCCCAGTATTCGCTTACCTCTGCATCTACATCTGTAAATTCACCATACGAATAATCCATGCTTCTCTTTTCTATGAAGAAAAATACATACTGTGTCGGAATATACATCTCATCATCGTCACTGTAATTTTCCATCTCCTCCAAAAAGTCGCATACCTCATAATGCCACGCTACAGGTGATACCATATTGCGCTCCTCATTACAGGATACAATCGTCCATTTTTCATCCGGATATTTTTCCATTATATCATAAACGCAAAGCTGCGCTCCATCTCGCTCAAGGCTTGAAGAGTTCACTGTCTTTACCCTGATATACCCTCCTTCAGCTGTATAAAAAACAAATGCCGCAGCCATTGCAAGGGAAGCGAACTGCCACAAAGCCCTGACCCTGATTATCCGTCCCAGCACTACCAGTACTCCATCAGCAGCAAGACTGAGCCCTGTCAAAATAAAATATGCACAGTAGATCGAAGCCCTGCTCTGGTCAAGCAGTGATGGAAGCCCGAAAGTATCCGGTATACAGAGAATGATCAGAAATATTGAGGCAAGCAGTATCATGATAATATATCTGCTGTACTCCCACTCACGAAGAAGCCACATAAGGGGAATCTCAACAAGCAACACAGGCACACACCATACCCAGGCCTGCAAAACGCCTTCTGAACTGAAAATCAGCATCGTTAGCATGGCAACAGCTGTGCTTTTTGCATTTTCCACAAATTGTGATATTTTCTCCTGTAAAGACAATTCCGGTTGTGCAGGTTCAGATGAGGCCGTTTCTCCCGAGTTATCCCCCTGCGCCGACACCTTCGTATTCTCACCTGATGAATCAACTGCCGTATTTCCATTTTCTTCAGATGTATTTTCTGAAGAAGCGTCCTCAGACTGTTCTGTCTCATCACTCCGGCTGACTCCCATTACTTCCAGCGCCCAGTACAGCGAGCCTTCAAGCGGAGTTCCTCCCGCAAAAGCCACTGCCATTGGAAAAACCGGTATCATTATGGCAATCACCGCTGCACATACAAGTCTTCGAAATGTCTTTGGATTAAATATAAACCGGATGTATGCAACAGCAGCGGCAAGCACAAGCACTCCGGCGATAATCGTACTGTAAAAATGAGCAGAGAGAGTAAGACCGAAACTGATAATGAGAAGCCAGAGCTGAATTGTGGATTCCCTCCATCTTCTCTTTCCGTCAATCCTCGTATACAGAAGCTTCTGCTCTTTCATTCTTTTATATTCGGCATTTTCATCACGAACCGCCCGGAAAAATCGGATCAGCGCTATCACGCAGGGAAGGATAAACACCATTCCAAATTCCTGAGGAAGCGTTGCATAATAGCGAGCGTATCTTCCGCTTACCAGATAACTTCCCACAGCGAACGCGACGTATGTCAGATAGGGCGTATAGCGATAACGGCAGATTTCTTTTAAAAAAGCAAGGAACATCGTGAAAATGTAAAATGCCTGAACCGTGCCGAACAAAAGCACAAGCCTTACTGTAGGTATATCAAATACCGCATGGAAATAATACAGGAGGGCATGCATGCCAAACGGATAGATTCCGGCACGGTACAGTATTCCATCGTCCACCCCGTTAATCCAGTACATATGCACAACCAGATCCGATGCTCTCGGTCCAAAGTGATTTGTGATACTGAAATACCACATCACAAATGCGCTGCATCCCAAAAACAGGATAAGCTCAAAAATATTTTTTCTCAGAAAGATGCCGAGACGCCTCAATGCAGACTTTATTTCCCGTCCCAGCCAGCGGAAAAAGATCCGCATACTGTATCTAAAACTATTTTCGCGCTTAATAAATCTTCTCAGGTGAATCCACGTCTGTCTCACGTGCCCTTCCCATAGTTTTTTTCTTCCCTTGACAGCCATGCCAACCGGTATGGCAAAAGTCGTCGCAATCAGGACGTATCTGTTCGTAATATGAACAAGTCCCCACAGAAGCACTATCATTATGTAAAAAAAGTTTCCAGCAACTATGGAAAATACAAACTTCTGAGTAATACTCCTGCCCTGAAGAAATTTTCGCATGACAAAATAAGGCAGCACAACCACCATCAGTGTGTAGATTATAAATATTTTTGCAATCCAAACAGTAGTTACAAAATTAAACGACATCTTTTTTCTGCCTCCTGTATTGTCCTGCTTTATTGCTGTTTTTATCCCTGGAACAGTCTGATCAGCTCCATCGTTTCCTTATTGACGACGATACCCGACTTTTTAAGCTGTTCCATACATCTGAAAAAACCCTCTCTGTCATTGTATGAAAAATAATACTTCAGGCTTCCTATATAAGTATCCAGCTGGTAATCTCTGTTTTTCATTCCCCGGCGGGACCATTTTTCCGCCACAGGATATTCTTCGATATCAATCAGATCTTCCATAAGCCATCTGTACTGCTGTCCCTCCACACGTTCCGGATGATATCGGAAAAGGATATCTCCGATCTCATCTTCCATGTAGATATAGGCCCGTTTTTCATCGCCCGTGAGAATATTCTGACAGAGCACTTCGTGGATATATTCAAGCAGCAGACTTCCCAGATCAAAGTCTTCCGGATCCGCCTTAAGCTTTGAATGCATATTCTGTACATTTCCTCTGAACTCTGACAGCACATCCATGATCACAGATGCGGCATAGTGGGACGTCTCTGAATCAGGATTGTCAAGCGCAATTGCAATCGCCCCAAGAGATCTCCTGATATCTTTCTTCAGCACATCCAGAAGAAGTTTTCTCCTTCTTCTGACATCACTGACCAGCAGCGTCTCCTGCATGGGCGCTATATTAATATCCCGCTCTATATCTGCGGGGGTATAGTTCTTCATCTTTGCTCTGCTGAATGAAACATCCGACATATCCACATCCCTCTTTGCAAAAATGATGTACAGAATATGAGAAAATCCCATAAACAACGGACCTATTACAGGGCATACAATCATCACAAATGCCGCCATAAAATACTTTGCCCTATGTCCTCTATCTTTCTCCTTATTCTTCAGATGAAGAATTCCCCACAGCAGATAGACAATGGCAATAATCAGATTGATAATCAGAATAATAATCAGTAGTGCAAGCTGCATATCACATACTCTCTTTCAGACTGCATACAACTCCCTGCGAAGCGAAACGGCGTATAACAATATGTGCCTCCTGCGCATTGGAGTTGGCAAGAAGAATATAGATGTACCCGTCTTTCCCCACTCCGATACTGTCCGTTTCGCGAAGGTTCTTTAGCAGAATCTCATTGTAGTGTTTCAATTCCTTTTCATTCTTCTGCAGCACATCAACTGTTCCTGCAGACTGGATACAAATCAGTGCAGACTCTGCATAATCATGTTTACTGATTTCCATGCTCATCTTTACTTCTTCCTCAAACGCCTCTTCATTCAGAATACTTGTTTCCGGCAGATATCGTTTATCACTGAGAGCCTCCATATAAACATCTGAACGTGTAATAGCATTCTGGATCATATATCCAACAACCTTTAAAAGATTCATCTGATGAAGAGATATCTTTTCAAACGGGAGATTCCACACCATCAGGATATATTCCAGTTCATCCCCGTGCCGCAGGCCATAGGCCAGAACCGGCATTTCCTTCTTAAGCGAACGGTTGACGTAAACTTCATTTCTGGCAAGACTCTCTGACAGCTCTGTCTGTTCGGAATATTTAAGAGATTTGCCGAGCTGTCTTGCATCCTCTGTGGTAGCCACAAGGAGACGGCAGAAATCTGCATTTGACACTTTGTAAATTGCTGCATCTTCTGTCTCAAGCACCTGGCAGAGCACTCCTGCAGCCTGATACATTGCCTCTCCTGGATTCAGCTGTTCCAGACTTGCCGTCAGATTTTGCAGAACACCGAGGCTGTCGTCATAGGATACAATATGGTCCTCCAGTATATTCTTGACTTTCAGATTACTGCTGTTGATATCATAAATATCATCCAGCTGACCGGACAGAAATGCAATCTCCTCGTCCTTGTCATCCGTTATAATCTTCAATGTATCCCGGAGATGGCCGACCGCCATTCCGACGATAAAGAGCTGAGCCGTCCATATATAGATGTTATAATCCACCAGAACTTCAATTGCTGTTCTGTAATATGCCTGCCGGTAAATAAATCCTAGTGTACTGAAAAACGCTGATACAATCGCCTGCCTTTTTCCAAAAAACACGGCAAACAAAACAACATACAGCAAAAAGATATCAATACGCCGAAAATATTCACTGTCCGCCGTACGGTTATTGATAAGAAATACAATGATAAAACATACAAAGTTTTCTATAAACGGCAGAACCGCAAAAAATGTTTTCTCAAACCGGCGGAACAGCCGTTGGAACCAATTTCCTTCCCGCTCTTCACGCCTCAGAAAATCATTTCTGTTTTTGTCCATATATTCCATCATCCTGCGGACTCTCTCGCCGTAGCTGAAGCGGGTCTCAATTCCAAATTCTTCTTTTACTCGCTCTCCGGACATAATATTTTTCTGTGTGAGACCGATTGTATTGTCTTTGACCGTCACTTTTCTGGACGATGTTTCTTTAATAATACGTGCAATTTCAATTTCATTTTCTTCTTCAGAAGTCGTGATCTGATAAACGCTGTGTCGGTGCTCTCCCTTCTTAATAATCTCAAAAATTGCATAAACAGCATCTGCAATATACACAGATGAGAAAATATGCTTCTCTGAAGCGGGAATCTTACGGTTTCTCAAAGCACTTAAGCAGAGCTGTGCATGTACCTCAGTCACCTCTTTGCGGTTTCGCGGAAGCCAGTACATATGATCAAGCCTCAAAACAACCGTATCCATATTTGTCGTCTCGCCATATCTGATCACAAGATTCTCCCCCTGTGTTACCAGCATTCCTTTTGTCGATACCGGTGAGGTGGACTGTCCCTCAGCTACCGGAGACGCATAGCTCTCCTCATATACCTCATGAGAAGAAATATACACAAATCTTGGAACGCCGAGCATCTGTGCAGCCATAAGTACGTTAACAAGGCTTGACATATAGTACATAGACTCTCTTCTTGTCTTTCCGCTGCTCAAATTGCTGTCATATGCACCCGTAAAAAGGATAATATCAGGAGCTGCACTGTCTATAATCTCCTTAATACTGTCCGTATCATATGTAAAGTCATACTGCTCAAAAACATATGGATGCCGTCTTGTCGGATTTTTACTGCCCGTAAGCAGATAGACTTCCCATCCTTCTTTATTGAATTTTTCGATCAACTGACTGGTAAATATACCGTAGCCCCCAACGATTAATACATTCACTTGTGCAATCTTCCTTTTATTCAAACATTTTCATCTGTTTCATCAAAGCATTTCGCTGCTTTGCACTTTTAATCACATCCGAAGTTTTTCCTCTTCCAAGCCCCCGGTTATTCCGGAGAAAAATTGCGATCGTCACAGTCCAGAGAACCGGCCAGACTATCACAAGTTTTCTGAGACGCGGAAATCTCTTGCGCATCACTCTGTGCACCTCATATACATAAGACTTCAGGATATTGGAACTGCCTTTAAGAATTACCACTCGGGAGTTTACTCCCCTGCCGAACTCTCCGCCTTCTATTATATCCCGGTACAGCTTCTCTTCGCTGCCTTTATATTCCTCTCCATTGATTTCTTCCAACCATGGAACGCATTTATACGGAAGCCCCATATGTCTGACGCACAGCTGTGTCACCGTCCATGCGAACCCTGTAAGCCCTGTATCCTCAAGATATCTGAGGAACACCTCTGTTTCAACGTCTCCGGTTTTTTTTCTCCAGAATACACTCCAATCACACAGCATTCTCAACCCAAAGCCTGCATTTACAAAGTGCTGTGCCATATGAAGAAGCAGCTGAAGCGCATTTTCTGCAGGTGGGAGGACCGGAATCTTCTGTCCGGCCGCCAGATAGCAGTCCGGTCTGTATGAAAGTTCCGAATAGATATCCCTTATGGCCTTTTCTGATGCTGAATCGGATAGGAAGTCACATGGTCTCCAGTGAAGTTCAAGAAGGCATATCTTGTTCCCCATTTTTTTCGTCCACCCGCTGTGGAACTCCGCCAGTCCCTTTTCCGATTCAAATCCCTTCTCTCTTAATATGCATTCTGCCCGTCCAAACGCTTTTCTGTCCGGAATATAGATATCCGCATCAGCAAGTTTTCTCATTTCTTCCGAGGGATACAGGGAATTTAGTGAAATACCCTTTAGGACATATGCACTGATACCAGCATTCTTCAGAAGGGAAAGTACATATGTAGTAAATGAAAGCAGAGTATAGTATTGAAGCGAAAGCTGAATTTTTGCATTCTGAAACTTTTCTCTAATCTCCCGCGGAATGTCCTTCACGCCGAATTTATCAAGACCGGCTGACACGACTCCCCATATCTGATGCAGTTCTGCACAACGCCACAATTCAGTCCAGTCCTTTTCAGTCATAGTTGCAAGCATAGTCTCTGTCTGTTCTGTTATCTCACAGTTCTCCGAGAGACCGGCGGTTATGAGGGCATCCAATATGTTATTGTTTATACACATGCATATAATCCCCCCATTGTTAATAATATTCTTAATTATACGTCACTTCACAGAAAAACTCAATATTTTCCTTTATTTCACACAAAATCCACATAATCGTTCAGACAAGGAGCATGTCAGACCGCAGTCTGTCACAGTCTGCAGTCTGACTATTTAGATCTTTTTCTAAATAGCTCTTGACTTCGGCCTCCACTGGTGCTATACAGTATTTAGAAACTTTTCTAAATACTGATCAAAGGAGTGATTCATTGAGTTTTGCAGAGACATTCAAAGCGCTTTCCGATCCCGCAAGGAGGCAGATTCTTGAGCTTTTAAAAAACGGACGCCTGTCTGCCGGAGAGATCGCCAGCCACTTTGACATGACACAGGCGACGGTCTCCTATCACCTGAAAATTCTCAGGAAAGCGGATCTTGTTCGCGAAAGCAGGGAAAAGAATTTCATTTTTTACGAACTGAATCTGACAGTTGTGGAAGAGCTCATGGTGTGGCTGTCAGAACTGAAAGGAGATGCCTGAATATGAAAAACGTGAAAACATACGGAAAGACTGTTATTATCACTACGCTGATCACTCTGCTTCCAATTGTGATCGGCCTGATACTCTGGGACCGGCTGCCGGATACCATCGCCACCCACTGGGGCGCAGACGGGGAGGCCAACGGCTGGTCTGACAAGGCGCACGCCGTCTTTTTCCTGCCGTGTATGCTGGCAGTGATCCATCTGATCGCAGCCGCAGTTGTCCTTGCCGATCCGAAGAGGAAAAATATACACAGAAAACCGATGATGCTGACACTCTGGATCGTGCCCGTCATCTCACTCATTACCAACGGCAGCACTTATGTCATTGCCCTGGGCGCGGATCTTAATATGAGCGTTTTCCTCTGCCTTGTAATCGGAATCGTCTTTATCCTGCTGGGCAACTACATGCCGAAGCTTCAGCAGAATTATACCGTGGGGATCAAAGTTCCCTGGACGCTCAACAGCGAGGAAAACTGGAACCGCACCCACCGGCTGGCAGGCAAGATGTTTGTCCTGGGCGGCATTATCATTGCCGTCAGTGGTTTCATCAGCACATTTGCCGGGGACAGCGCCGTGTTCCTCGTCATGGTTGCGATCGCAATTATCTGCTGTCTGATTCCGGCCGGATATTCCTTCTGGCTTTTCAAGAAAGGAATATAGCAGGATTCTGCAATATTTTTGCAGTATTATGCAAGTCCTCCTTTTGAAAAAGCATTATAATACAATTCATACAGTGTACAGCGCAGCCCCTCCCCGCAAAAGCACTCCTGGAGGGGCTTTACACGTAAAACAGCATGCACAGATTCACAAGGAGGAAGCATCATGGTACGAAAATTTATTTACGGAACACCATTTGAGACGGAAGCAGTCACCGCCGATATTCCTGTGGAAAACGGTTCTCCCGCATACGGGGAACTCTGCACGGAAAACGGGTTTGGCTTCCGCTATATTATGGAAGACGACGATATTATATACGGGCTGGGCGAAGCAAACAGGGGCATCAACAAACGGGGCTACTGCTACACAAGCTGGTGCACGGATGATCCGAACCACACAGAGGACAAACATTCACTTTACGGCGCGCATAATTTTCTCATCGTATCGGGCACGCAGACGTTCGGCCTGTTTTTTGACTATCCGGGGAAAATCACCTTTGATATCGGCTATACCAAGTCAGATACTCTGGATGTGTTCTGCGACTCGGCTGATCTCGCTCTGTACGTTATAGACGGCACGGATCCATACGACATCGTAAAACAGTTCCGCCGCATCATCGGCAGAAGCTATATTCCGCCGAAATTTGCCTTTGGTTTCGGGCAGAGCCGGTGGGGGTACAAAACGCCGGATGACTTCAGAGAAGTGGCGGATAACTACCGCAACCGACACCTCCCCCTGGATATGATCTATATGGATATCGACTACATGGATTCCTACAAGGACTTTACTCTGAACGATGATTTCCGTGATTTTCCGGAATTTGTACAGGAAATGAAAGACCGGAATATCCGGCTGATCCCGATCATCGACGCAGGCGTCAAGATCGAGGACGGGTACAGCGTATACGAGGAGGGCGTGAAAAACCGCTATTTCTGCCAGAGAGAGGACGGCAGCGATTTCGTGGCGGCAGTATGGCCAGGTGATACCCACCTGCCGGATGTGCTTAACCCGGAGGCGCGGAAATGGTTCGGGGACAAATATCGTTTTCTCACAGATCAGGGAATCGAAGGGTTCTGGAACGATATGAACGAACCCGCCATCTTTTACTCAAAAGAAGGTCTTGCTGAGGCGAAAGAGCTGGCGCGCAGCTTTTCGGAAGAATCAGGCGGAGAAGCCGGCGTGTGGGAGATGGGGAACAAGCTCGCTTCCATCGCCAACAGCGAGGAAGACTACAGACGGTTCTTCCACAGAATCGGAGACAAAAAAGTCCGCCACGACAAAGTTCACAACCTGTTCGGATTCAATATGACAAGAGCTGCCTCGGAGGCATTTGACCGCATCGATCCTGAAAAACGTTTCCTCATGTTCTCCCGCTCCTCCTACGTCGGAATGCACCGGTACGGCGGCGTGTGGACCGGAGACAACAAATCCTGGTGGTCCCACATTCTCCTCAATCTGAAGATGATGCCGTCGCTTAATATGTGCGGCTTCCTCTATGCCGGAGCAGATCTCGGCGGATTCGGGGATAACACGACAAGAGATCTTCTGCTGCGCTTCCTGGCACTTGGCGTATTCACTCCGCTGATGCGCGACCACGCGGCTGCGGGCACAAGAGAGCAGGAGTGCTACCGCTTTGAGCACACGGAAGATTTCCGCCATGTGCTCGGCGTAAGATACCGGCTGCTGCCTTACCTGTACAGCGAGTACATGAAAGCGGCGCTCACCGACGACATGTATTTCAAGCCGCTCTCCTTCGTCTGGCCGGATGACCGGACAGCGCGGCGCATCGAAGACCAGCTCGTGATCGGAAATGAGATCATGATCGCCCCTGTCTATGAGCAGAACGCAGACGGCCGCTACGTCTATCTTCCGGAGGATATGAAATTTATAAAATTCCTTCCGGACGGCACCATCTCGGAAGAGATGCGCAGCCGTGGAGTCCACCGCATTGACGTGGCACTCAATGAAGTCCCGCTCTTTGTCCGCTCCGGGAAATGCATCCCTGTGGCGGATGCAGCCGAGTGTGTGGCTGACGTAGACAGTACCCGCCTGAACATGATCGGATTTGAAGGTGCAGAATATACGCTCTACGACGATGACGGAATCCATAAGGATTACGATCTGGAGAAGAACTGCAAGGTTCTGAAGATGGAATAAATCATAAAATAATCAATGGAATAACCTCCGGAACCATTACCGGAAAACAACTTAAAAAGGCGTCCTGTCAGACTTTTGTTTTTCCGTCTGATAGAACGCCTTTTCATTAATACTCTTCTTAATTCTATTCTTAACGTTCTTCCTGATTCTCTTCTTCTGCCGCTACTTCAAGTCCCAGCTCTTCCAGCTGTTTTTCATCAGCCGGCGTGGGAGCTTCAGTCATAAGGCAGGATGCGTCTTTGATCTTCGGGAATGCGATCACATCGCGGATGCTGTCCTGTTTTGCCATCAGCATAACGAGACGGTCAAGGCCGTATGCCAGTCCCGCGTGCGGCGGTACTCCGTACTTGAATGCATCTAACAGGAAACCGAACTGGCTGTACGCCTGCTCCTTCGTAAATCCAAGCGCCTCGAACATCTTCTCCTGAATGTCGTTCTGGTGGATTCTGACGCTTCCTCCTCCGATCTCGTTTCCGTTGAGCACGATATCGTACGCTTTCGCGCGCACTTTTCCGAGCTCGCCCTGCTCAAGAAGCGGCAGGTCCTCTTCCATCGGCATTGTAAACGGATGGTGCATGGCAAGGAAACGTCCCTGCTCATCGCTCCACTCAAACTGCGGGAACTCGGTAATCCACACGAAACGGTACTCGTTTTTGTCCAGAAGATCAAGCTGCTTTGCCAGCTCCACACGAAGCGCTCCAAGCGAATCCCACACAACTTTGTTCCTGTCCGCCGCGAAGAGAAGCAGGTCGCCCGGCTCTGCATTCATGGCCCGAATCAGGTTCTGCATCTCATCATCGCTCATGAATTTCGCGAAGGAGGATTTCACCGTACCGTCCTCCTGAACCGCCGCATAGGCGAGTCCTTTTGCGCCGTAATCTTTCACAAAGGCAGTCAGCTTGTCGATCTTCTTTCTCGGCATCGCCCCCTGTCCTTTTGCATTGATGCCGCGCACACTTCCGCCGTTTTCGATAGCGCCGGTGAAGACGCCGAAACCGCATCCCTTCACGGTATCGGTCACATCAACAAGCTCCATACCGAAACGCAGATCCGGCTTGTCAGAACCAAAGCGGTCCATCGCCTCCTGCCATGTCATTCTCTGGATCGGAAGCGGCACATCCACGTTCAGCACTTCCTTGAACAGTTTCGCCAGATATCTCTCATTTACATCGATCACGTCGTCCACGTCCACAAAGGAGAGCTCCATATCGATCTGGGTAAACTCCGGCTGACGGTCCGCGCGCAGATCCTCGTCGCGGAAGCATCTCGCGATCTGAATATAGCGGTCAAACCCGGAGCACATCAGAAGCTGTTTGTAAAGCTGCGGAGACTGGGGCAGTCCATAGAAGCATCCCGGATGGATACGGCTCGGCACAAGGTAATCCCGCGCGCCTTCCGGCGTTGTCTTTCCGAGCATGGGCGTCTCTATTTCAAGGAATCCTTCCCCGGAAAAGAACTGGCGCGTGAATGTCATAACCTGGCTCTTCATCACCATATTTCTCTGCAGATCCGGTCTTCTGAGGTCAAGATAGCGGTACTTTAAACGGACTTCTTCCTTTGTCTTTGAGTTTTCTTCGATCTGGAACGGCGGAGTCAGCGATTCGGAAAGAATGCGCAGTTCACTCGGGATCACCTCGATCTCTCCTGTCGCGATCTTGTCATTGACCGCTCCGGAGCGCATCGCCACTTCCCCGGCAACCGCAACCACATATTCCGAGCGCAGAGACGCTGCCTTTTCAAGAAGCGCCGCGTCCGTCTTTCCCTCTTCAAACACAACCTGGATGATGCCGGAACGGTCGCGGACATCCACGAACACAAGTCCGCCCTTATTTCTGTTTTTCTGCACCCATCCCATAACCGTTACTTTCTCGCCTGCATTTGCGGCGGAAAGCTCACCGCAGCGGTGGGTTCTCTTAAGTCCCTGCATTGATTCAGCCATTGTACACCTCCGTAATCTCTGTATATCCCTGTTCTGCAAGCTGTTCCTTCTGGAACTTCTTGTTCTTCTTCATATTCACAATCATTACCTGATTTCCGGCAGCGCGCTCCGCCTTTGCCTGGGAGAGCACTTCCAGAAGCTTCTCGGAAGAGAGCTTCTTCTCCAGAAGATATGCTTTCTTTGGTCTGCTTGTCGGCACCTGGTATCCGCGCTCCAAAAGCAGCATGACGATACGCTCAAATCCGATGGAAAATCCGACTGCCGGCGTATCCTGTCCGGTAAATTTTCCGATCATCTCGTCGTAGCGTCCGCCGCCGCCCACGCTGCCGCCGAACTCGTCCATGGAGATCTCGAAGATCGTCCCCGTATAGTAGGACATGCCGCGCACAAGAGTAGGATCAAACTTCATACGGAAATCCGCCTCTTTCTCCTGCTCCACAACAGTGATGATCATTTCCAGTGCATCCGCCGCTTCAGGCGCAAGATAGCCCTGTAATTTCTCTTTACAAGCACGGACGCCTTCCACATCGTCCGTAATCTCTTCAAAAAGCTTAAGATACTTTTCCACCGACTCCTGCGCATATCCGTTCTCCTTTAACTCTGCCGCAACGCCGTCCAGACCGATCTTGTCCATCTTGTCGAGTGTAATGAACACGCTGTCATAGTCCTTCTCCTCGAATCCGCTGTATGCCGCCATGGCCTTTAAGAAACGTCGGTCATTGATGCGGATCGTGAAGTTGTGGAAATCCAGCTTGCCAAGCAGTGTCGTCGTAGCCAGAATCAGCTCGATCTCCGCCAGATTCGTAGGCTCGCCGAGAATGTCGATATCGCACTGCATAAACTGACGGAAACGCCCTCTCTGGGGCCGGTCCGCTCTCCACACATTTCCCATCTGGAGCGCCTTAAACGGAGACGGCAGCTCGTTTGCGTGGTTGGAATAATAACGGGAAAGGGGAACCGTCAGATCGTAGCGCAGACCTCCATCCACAAGATCCGCCTCCTCTTTCGCCTCATCGATTTTCAGCTTCTCGCCTCTCTTGAGTATTTTGAAAATCAGTTTCTCATTATCTCCGCCCTGCTTGCTGCAAAGGTTCTCAATGTGCTCCACACAGGGCGTCTCAATCGACGAGAACCCGAATGTCTTATATGTGTCCTTGATCAGGCTGATGACATAATCTCTGACCTCCATCTCAGAAGGCATCATGTCCTTCATGCCTGTAACCGGCTTCTTTTTCAGCGCCATACTCTTACTCCTTTCTTCATCCGCCGCAGCACTCTTCCTGCGGTGCTGCGGAATCATGCCACGCCCCAGCGGTGCTTTCTCTCTATCATCTCGTCAATCCGGCTGATGTACTCACTGATATTTTTCACGTTTTCCGCCCGGACCAGATTGACTTCTTTTCCGCCCTCAAGCCGGATCGGTTCATCAAGCAGTATCTTTGTTGATGCCCCGGCCCCCGCCGCGAGGATCGTCTGTTTTTCTTCCATAATCAGTATATTGTATATTCCGGCTTTGTCAAGTTCTGCGTATCCCACATTTTCAAAATTCCCGGCAATATTTTTCTGCCGGTACAGGTAATAGGGCACAAGTCCCATCTGGCGGGCACACGCATATGCCTCATCCACCATAGCCGTAATCTCCGCTTGGAGATCCGCCGTGCGTCCCTCCTGACCGAACCTTGCCGCCCGCTTGATGGCAAGCGCATGGACAGTAAGGCTGTCCGGCCGCATCTTATGAATCCGGCTCAGCGTATTCTTCATGTCGTCCACAGTCTCCCCGGGAAGTCCGGCGATCAGATCCATATTGATATTGTCAAACCCGCGTTCTCTCGCCAGATAGAAAGCTTCCTCCGTCTGCGCAGCCGTGTGCCTGCGCCCCACCAGATCCAGCGTCTTCTGCTGCATCGTCTGCGGGTTGACGGAGATCCTCGTGACAGGATACTTCCGGATTACATCGAGTTTCTCCCTCGTGATACTGTCCGGCCTTCCCGCCTCCACAGTAAACTCCAGCACTCCGGACAGGTCAAAGTTCTCCGCGATTGCCCCCAGCAGCCATTCCAGCTGCTCCGGCTCAAGCGTGGTCGGCGTCCCGCCGCCAATGTAGACCGTATCCGGCCGTCTTCCGGACAGGCGGGCGCTCTTCCCCATCGCCGCAAGCTCTTTCACAAGCGCGTCCATATATCTGTCCACCCGGTCTTTCCACTGCCCGATGGGCGAGGAACTGAACGAACAGTAGGAACACACGCTTGGGCAGAACGGGATTCCCGCGTAAAGACTGAATCCCTTCTCGCAGTCAAGGCGGGAGAGAAGGTTCATCTCCCGCGCCGCCACCTCGGAGGCAAGCTTCGCCTTACTCTCACTGACAAGATATTTCTCCCTCATATGACGGGCGGCTTCCTCCTCTGTGGCGCCCATCTCCAGCTGCTCCATCGGAATCTTCGTAGGCCGCACGCCGGTGAGCGTCCCCCAGGCAAGCTCCTGGCCCGTACTCTCACAGAGGAACTGATACAGCTGCCTTGTCACTTCCCGCTTTACAGCCTGCTCCTTTTCCTCCTCTGTGGCAAAGCTCTGCTCAAATGTCCTCTCCACATCCGCAGACGCAATGGAAAAGCAAGACCCTCCCGGCATCTTTACTGCCACGAGAGGTTCCTGCTTTTCGTCCACATGCTGTATGATCTCTTCCCCCGGAAAGAATGATTTTACAATATGATATACGTTATATGTGTATTTGTTTTTTCTGCACGACGTCTCAATCATCGCTTATGTCCCATGCTTTCTTTTTCCTGACTGTGCGGGTCTCCCTGTGGCTGCAGGACAGGAGAGAGCCGCGCCGCTTCTGCAATAACACACTCCCGCGCATCACAGAAAGGGGTTGTACTTTTTCTCATATCCGATACTCGTCTCGTCCATATGTCCCGGATATACTTTTGTCTCATCCGGAAGAGCAAAGAGCGTTTCCTTTACGGAGCGCACCAGTTCGCTCATGCTGCCTGTCGGAAGATCTGTCCGTCCCACTGACGCGTGAAACAGCGTGTCTCCGGAAAAGAGCACCTTCTCCTCCGGGAGATAATAGCAGCACCCGCCGGAGGTATGCCCCGGCGTTGCAAGCACGCGGATTTTCAGACCGGCAATCTCAATCTCCTGCCCGTCCCGAAGCCCCTGCGCGTCTTCAAATGTAAAAGGCCGTCTGAGCAGGGAGCCCGAAGAGTTAAGTCCTGCGTCCGCAAGCATCGGCAGTTCTTTCTCCAGCGCATACACCGGAACGCCGTATTCTCTCTTCACTTCATTAAGCCCCATGATATGGTCAAAATGTCCGTGGGTCAGAAGCACGGCCTGCGGAGTATATCCGCCGTCTTCAATACGCTCCTTCAGATCCGTCCGCCACGCGCCCGGATCTACAAGGAAGCATTCCTTTTTCTCTTTATTCTTCACAATATAGCAGTTCGTCCCCACCGGGCCGACCACTACTGTCTCAATCTTCATCACTGTCTGTCTCCTTAAGTTTCGCCGCGTTTTGCGCGCTTATCCTGTCGTTCTCTCGATGTCGATCACGCTCTCAAGCTGCCGGAGCTTCTCAATCACACTGTTCAGCTCATCCCGTCCCTGGACAATAAAGCCCATA
The DNA here is from genome assembly GCF_020687545.1 of Ruminococcus turbiniformis. Lineage (GTDB taxonomy): Bacteria > Bacillota > Clostridia > Lachnospirales > Lachnospiraceae > Mediterraneibacter > Mediterraneibacter turbiniformis. Next base: position 31,854 of record NZ_JAJEQX010000025.1, read on the forward strand.
TCGATCGTCGCGGTTCCCTTCTTGCTCGTGCGGACATTCATGGACTTCACATCGATCTTTGCCTCTGTGAAGATCCTGCTGATATCCATCAGAAGGCCCTGCCTGTCGGACGCATACATCTTAAGCTCCGCGAGATACTGTCCGCCGCCTTCTGTCTCGGAGGTATCTTCCCACTCCGCGTCGATCAGGCGTTCCCTCTCCGCATCCGAGAGATGCAGCATATTGATGCAGTCTGTCCGGTGGATGGACATGCCGCGCCCCCGTGTAACAAAGCCGACAATCTCATCTCCCGGCACCGGATTGCAGCACTTGGAAAAGCGCACCGCCATATCATTGATCCCTTTGACCACGATGCCGCTCTTTGACTTGGCAATGTGGACTGTCCGGCTGTTGGCCTCCGAGATTTTCTCAAGAATACTCTCATCCGTAATCTCTTTTCTGTGTTCTTTCTCATGCTCTTCCAGAAGCCGGTTCACCACCTGGCCTTCCTTTAAGCCGCCGTGGCCGATCGCTGCAAGAACTGCGTCCCAGTCGCGGAATCCGTATTTCTTCTGCACAACCTGCTGGTATTTCGGTTTCAGGATATCCGTCAGGTTGATGGATTTTCCGCGGCAGTATGACATGATCAGCTCTTTGCCCCGTATGATATTGTCCTCTTTAAACTCCTTTTTAAACCACTGGTTGATCTTATTCTTCGCCTGCGTGCTCTTGACGATATTGAGCCAGTCACGGCTTGGTCCCTTGGAGTTCTGGGACGTCAGAATCTCGATTCTGTCCCCGTTCTGTATCTTATAGTCAATGTTGACAAGCTTGCCGTTTACCCGGGCGCCCACCATCTTGTTTCCGACGGCGCTGTGAATGGCATAGGCGAAATCCACAGGTGTGGAACCGTTCGGCAGGTTTTTCACATCCCCGTTTGGAGTGAAGCAGTAGACGTCCTCCGCAAACAGATCCAGATCGCCCTTCAACAGACTTAAAAACTCCCGGTTATCCGACATGTCTCTCTGCCATTCCAGAATCTGTCTGAGCCAGTTCAGCTTCGCCTCCTGAGCCTCCATGCTCTTCGCCGCATCCGCGCCCTCCTTGTATTTCCAGTGGGCCGCGATACCGTATTCCGCCGTTTTGTGCATCTCTTCCGTGCGGATCTGTATCTCAAAAGGCTGTCCCGACGGCCCCATAAGCGTCGTGTGAAGCGACTGGTACATGTTCGGTTTCGGCATGGCGATATAGTCTTTAAAACGCCCCGGAATCGGGGTGTACATCTCGTGAATCACGCCAAGCGCCGCGTAGCAGTCTTTCACCGTGTCCACGATGATCCTCACGGCGAACAGATCGTACACCTGATCCAGCGTCTTGTTCTGATTCACCATCTTTTTGTATATGCTGAAAAAGTGCTTCACGCGGCCGTAAACCTTCGCACTGATATGTGCGTTTTTCATATGTTTCGACACTTCCGCCACGATCTGCTGAACAAATTCCTCCCTCTCGGTCTTCCTCTCGTTCAGGTCGTGAACAAGCTGATAGTACACGTCCGGCTTCCAGTATTTGAGCGACAGGTCGTCAAGCTCTGTCTTGATCTTGGATATACCGAGCCGCTGGGCGATGGGCGCGTAGATGTCCATCGTCTCTCTTGCTTTCTCCTGCTGCTTCGCCGGCGTCATAAACTCCAGCGTACGCATGTTGTGAAGCCGGTCCGCCAGCTTGATGATAATGACGCGGATGTCCTTTGCCATGGCGAGGAACATCTTTCTTAAATTCTCCGCCTGCACTTCCAGCTTATCCTGCGCGTAACTGAGCTGGCCGAGTTTTGTCACGCCGTCCACAAGGAGGGCAACTTCCTCTCCGAACTCTCTTGTGACATCCTCGAGCGTCATATCTGTATCTTCCACCGCGTCGTGAAGCATACCCGCGACAATGGTCTCTTTATCCATCTCCAGATCCGCGAGAATAATCCCCACCCAGAGCGGATGGATGATATACGGTTCGCCGGACTTTCTGACCTGGTCTTTGTGCGCTTCGCGGCCGGTCTTATATGCCTTCTCGATCATCGAGATATCTGTGGAAGGGTGGTATTTTCTCACTCTGGCGACCAGTGCCTGGTAAAGTTCTTCGGGGTCCTGATAATCCTCGGGTGCTTTCACTGCATGGCCGTCCACAATTTCCAAATTCTTGTTGAGCTGTTCATATTCAAGCGTCCCAGCCATATTATCTCCCCCTTTTCTCTGAATTTTCTTTACTGTATGGCGCCGCGCATCCGATGCGCCTTATGTTTTTCTGATATCATGATATTCTAGTATATCATTATTTTCCTGTTTTTCAAACATTTTTCTGCAAGGCTATGATAATTCCGTATCCGTTCGGCCCTCACCATTCGCCAGACCGTACTTACATACTTACTGCATCCTTGCCGCTTCTTTGCATATATAGCGGCAGGCAGCTTTACGGCTGAACCGGCAAATAATTCACGATTGTAAGCTGCAGCGTCCTCCGCCCCATATATTCATTGACAGACGGATAATAGGTAAAGGACATGACCGGATGCTCTTCCATCGCCTGCAGGCACGCCTGCACATCCCCGAAATAAACCGCCTCCATCTGGTTTCCCTGTTCGTCCTGCAGCCGGCATTTTAAGACATTGCGGTTTTTTCCGAATATCCTCGGGCTGATGACTCTTAAGTTTCTCTCCGCGAACAGAGGCTTCGTGTTTCCCTTGCCAAAAGGTTCCAGAAGCTCAAGTTCCTCCACAAGATTCTCTGTGATATAGGGGAAGGGCAGCCGCATGTCAATGGACACCTTCATCTGAAGATCTTCCTCGCTCAGGTTTTCCAGCTCATTGATCCTCTTCCGGAAAAGATCCACATTCTCCTCTTTCAGAGACAGCCCGGCAGCCAGTTTATGTCCGCCATACTTTGTAAAAAGCTCTCTGCATTTCGTCATATTCTCGTACATGTCGTAGGCCTCAATGGAGCGTCCCGAGCCCTTCACGCCGTCCTCTGCCTTTGTCAGCACGAAAACCGGCCTGTAATACCGCTCCCGTATCCGCCCTGCGATAATGCCGGCGATGCTCTCATGACAGTCCGGAAGATAGACAACAAGCACATGATCCCCCTTAAGCGAAGTACTCTCGATCATCTGCACCGCTTCCTCCACGCCCCGTTCTGTCATCTCCTTGCGGCTGTCGTTTAACGCCTTTAAGTCCTCCGCCAGCATCACTGCCTCTCTGCGCGTCTTCGCGTTCAGAAGTTCCAGCGCTCTCTTTGCCGTGTCCAGCCTGCCGCTGGCATTGATGCACGGACCGATGACAAAACCGATGTGATACGCGTTCAGCCGCTCCACATCCACTCCCGTACACTCGATCAGCGCCTTTAATCCGGGGTTTTTCGTCCTTTTGAGCATCTCAAGCCCCTGCTTTACAAAGATCCGGTTCTCCCCGTTTAAATCCATCACGTCGCCTACTGTGGCGATGGCCACGTTTTCCATCAGATCATCCAGGTCTTCCGGATCTCTCTGCATGACATTGCACAGCGCCTCGATGAGCTTATACGCCACCGCAGCTCCGCACAGCCCTTTAAAAGGATAGTCACATCCCGGCTGGTGCGGATCTACTACGGCGTCCGCCGGGGGAAGAAGGTACTCCCGCTCTCCGTCTTCTTCTATGAAGGGAACCTGATGATGGTCCGTCACGATCACGGTAAGCCCGTTCTTCTTTCCATAGGCGATCTCGTCCGCCGCCGCGATTCCGTTGTCGCAGGTAATGATCGTATCGATTCCGTCGTCAAGAGCGCGGTCGATCAGATCGATGTTCAGCCCGTATCCGTCCCTGATCCGGTCCGGAATATCCGTATCCACGTCCGCGCCAAGCTCCGTGAGTCCTCTCTGCAGAATGTACGTGGCGTTCACCCCGTCTATGTCATAGTCTCCGATCACACGGATGCGCTTTTCTTCCCTGATCTTCTCGACAAGAATCTCAACGGCACGGTCCATATCGCGCATAAGCATTCCGTCGCAGAGATCCGCGATCGTGCCGTTTAAATAAAGGTCAATGGCCTCCTCCCCGATCACATCCCGGTTCCGGATAAGCCGCGCAAGAATCGGAGAAATGTGGTACTTCTCCGCTATCTGATTAAAATCCGCTTTTTTCATGGTGATAAACCATCGTTCCATCTCTTCTGTACCTCCCGGGGCTTCCTGCTCCTTACGCCCCTTCCGGACTCATCAGGCCCGTATTGTCTCACTTCTGATATCATATCACGCGGGAGACTTCCCCGCCATACAAATCTCACTTCGCCAGACTTATGGCCCGGGCAAGACCGGGCTTTAGCTCGTCGCCTGTACAAAAACCCGGCTTCTGCGTCTTCTGGCAGAGCCGGGTTTCCGGATATCTCATATGTCGTTTTTTATTTATTACTTTCTCTTCTTTTTGTTTTTCCTGTTTTTCTTCACGCTGTTCCCCGCGCTGCCGGCAGAAACACCGTTTCCGGACTCCGCGCTAAGAAGAGCCATCTCTGTCTCTCTTGCAGCCGCATCTGTCCGGATCTTCATCACATACCACAGAGCTCCTGTAATGCACACCGATGTGTAGGCTCCGCAGGCAATACCTACCATCAGCGGCGCCGCGAACTCTTTGATCGAGCTTACTCCAAGCACATAGAGGAACACAACCATGATAAACGTTGTCAGGTTTGTGTAAATGCTTCTCGTCAGTGTCTGAGTGATGCACCGGTCGACAAGCGTCTTCAGCGACTCATCTCTGGCCTTCACCTTCAGCTCCTCGCGAATACGGTCGAAGATGACGATCGTCGCATTGATCGAGTAACCGACAATCGTCAGCATACATGCGATAAATGTACTTCCCACAGACACTCTCGCAATCACATAAAACGCAAGGACTACAAGCACATCATGTACAAGTGCGATAACCGCGCTGGTAGCAAACCGGATGTCCTTAAACCGGAACCAGATATACAGAAGCATGCAGATCGTAGCGATGACGACTGCCACAACTGCGTCCATGCGCATTTCAGAGCTTACAGTAGAACTGATATTCTCATAGGTAATCTCCCCTGTCACATTATAATTCTCTGTCATATACTGACTGAATGCCTCACGTTCCTCCAGATCAAGCGTCTGTGTCTTAAATACAACTTCGTTCGACGCTTCCACTGTCTGCACCTGGATATTGTTGTCGCCGGTGATCTCTTCCAGATCCGGAATCATCTCGCTGTCGACTTCATCCAGTGTGTATGCCTGGTCAAACGCCACGGTAGTGGAAGTTCCTCCCACAAAGTCGAGGGCGTAATTCATGGCGCCGATCCCCCGTGCGTGGTTCACTCCCATGAACACAAATCCGCTCAGGCACATCACAATTGATATAACAAAAAACGCTTTCCTTTTTCCGAGGAAATCGATCGGCTTTCTCGCCGCCTTTTTCCTTCCGTACAGCTTTTCACTTCGGATGCCGACTGCATAGATAGAATAGATGATCACTCTTGTAATCACAAGAGCAGTAAACATGGACACTACGATACCAAGCGCAAGTGTCTGCGCGAATCCGCGGACGCTGCCGCTTCCTCTGAGCCACAGTACTGCCGCCGCAATGAGAGTAGTCACATTTCCGTCGATGATGGCGGACATGGCCTTGTGGAATCCGGCATTCAGAGAGCTTCTCACCGTATGTCCCGCGGAAAGTTCCTCCTTCACACGGGCAAAAATAATCACATTGGCATCCACGGCCATTCCAATACCCAGGATGATACCTGCAATACCCGGCAGGGTCAGTGTAATGTCAAACGCATTTAAGAGCACCAGAATCAGTCCCGTGTAGAACACAAGGGCAATGCTGGCTGCCAGACCCGGAAGCAGATACACAAAGCACATAAACACGCAGACGATCACAAGACCGATGGCGCCTGCCAGAAGGCTCGTGCTGACGGCTTCCTCACCCAACTGCGCACCTACGACTCTGGAGCTGATCTCCTCGAGCTCTACGTTCAGTCCGCCCACACGGATGGTGGACGCCAGGTTGTCCGCCTCTTCAAAGCTGGACATTCCCGTAATCTGAGCCTGTCCGTTTCCGATCGGCTCCTCCACATTCGGAACGCTGATCAGCTCTCCGTCGTAATAGATGGCGATGCTGTCTTCCCCGTTGTCGTAGGCTTCCTGTGTGGCGTCGGCAAACTTTTCCGTTCCCTCATCGTTAAAGGTAAGTTCCACCACGTACTGAGCCGCGCCGGTATTCTGATCGCTGTACGTTCCCGCGCTGGCATTCGCCACGTCGGAACCGGACAGTACGATCGAGCCGTCTTCCTGAAGCTCTTCGATTGTCTTCGTCAGCTCATAGGCTGTCCCGTCTGCATTGATCGCATAGTTCTCTGTATCATCACTTCCGTAATGTTTGATAAAATACAGAGATCCCGGCTGTCCCAGATCCTTCAGTATCTCATTGGCGTCCTGGATACCCGGAATCTCAATGCTGATGCGGTTGTCCCCTTCCTGATACGCCTGTGCTTCCGTGCTGTACTGCTCCACACGCCTCTGCATCTTGTATACTGTGTCATCCATATCCTCCTGGGAAGGCGTCTCTCCTTTGACCTGATAGGTGATGCTGACACCGCCCTCCAGGTCCAGACCCAGATTGATATTTCTGGCAGCTCCCATCCCGTCAGAGTCCAGTCCGTGAATCGTAGTCACTCCCAGAAGAACCATGACGGCAGCCACAAGAATCAGGCTCAATATCCCTTTGCTTTTCTTCATGACTCAACGTCCTTTCTTATTCCGCGGCCCGCATATCAGCCAGCGCCGCTTTTATCATAATCGCGCATTCAACACGCTTGCGCTCCATCTCACAGCTCACCTCGTATGTATCGTTGATCGTGTGATGGAATTTATAAGAGTTTGCCATGCAGCCGCCGCTGCAGTAAAATCTGGCAAAACATTTTCTGCAGCTTTCCTTTGAATACACGCTGCATCCGCGGAATTCATCCGCCAGCTCCGGCTTCGTGATTCCCTCGTCCACATTTCCCATGAGGAACTCTTCCTGTCCCACGAACTGGTGGCACGGATACAGGTCTCCCCACGGAGTCACCGCCAGATACTCGGTTCCCGAACCGCAGCCTGAAAGCCGCTTGGACACACAGGGACCGCCCTCCAGATCGATCATAAAGTGGAAGAATGTAAATCCTCTTCCTTCCCTCTCCCGGTCTACCATGATCTTCGCCAGTTTGTCATACTCCTCAAAAATCGCCGGAAGGTCTTCCTTTCGGATCGCATACGGATCCGTGTCGTCTCCCACGACCGGTTCGATGGAAATCTGCTCGAATCCCAGCTCGGCAAAGTGCAGCACGTCATTGGAAAAGTCCAGGTTGTTTCTCGTAAATGTGCCGCGGATGTAGTATTTCTGCTGCTTTCTGCTCTCGGCAAGTTTCTGGAACTTCGGCACGATCAGATCGTAGCTGCCTTTGCCGTTCCGGAACGGTCTCATTTTGTCGTTGACTTCCTTTCGTCCGTCCAGACTCAGCACGACATTATCCATTTCGCGGTTTAAAAACTCCTGAATCTCATCGTTTAAAAGCACGCCGTTTGTGGTAAGCGTAAACCGGAAATGCTTGTCATGGATCTTTTCCTGCTCCCGGCCGTATGCCACCAGGTCTTTTACAACCTGCCAGTTCATCAGCGGTTCTCCCCCGAAGAAATCCACCTCCAGGTTGCGCCGCTTCCCAGAATTTGCAATCAAGAAGTCCAGCGCCTTCCTTCCCACTTCGTAGGACATCAGCGCCCTGCGGCCGTGGTACTCGCCCTCCTCGGCGAAACAGTATCTGCACGCCAGATTACAGTCATGCGCGATATGAAGGCACAGCGCCTTGACCACTGTCTTTCTCTGTTTTACCTCGCCGATGAAATCTTCATATACATCCCGTGTAAACAGCCTTCCCTCTTCCGTCAGAGTGATGACCGCCTCCAGAATATCTCTGATATCTTCCTTCGCGTATTTCTCTCCGAATTCCTTCCCGAGATATGCGGCGGTTTCCGGAGCCTTCAGCGTCTCCGCCGTATGAAATTCATTCTGTCTCTCCAGCGCTCCGATCACATCGTATGCCTCTTTATCAACCACATGGACAGCACCGCTGTTCACGTCGAGAACAATATTATATCCGTTGTTCTGATACAGATGTATCACATGAGTACCTCTCTTTCCTTTTTCCTGCTCACAAGCGGGCGCTCTGTCTGCGGGTACGCAACATGCATAAGGCAGCGGCCTTATACGACCGCTGCCTTTCCCCCTTGTTCTCTTGTGCCTGCGATTCTATTCTTACTTTCTGTTTTCGCAGGTCTGATTTCCTACTGTGCATGATGTCTTGCAAGCAGACTGACATGAAGTCTGGCACTCGCCGCATCCGCCTTTTTTCACTGTATTGTTTAATGTCTGTGTATTTAATGTCTTAATGTGTTTCATGAGCTGTCCTCCTACCTGTTTCATATTTGCTCGTTTGCTCGTAACATTATATCACAGGCACGGACGTTTTTAAAGCCCTTTTTTGCTTTTACGAAACCATGCCTCCGAGCATTCCGCCTCCCGCGCACAGAAGAAACGAAGTCGCCAGACTGACCGGTTCCGCCTGCAGGGAATGATACACTCCCAGAGAGATCAGCATAAGAAGCACAAAATAGACCGCTCCCGCAAGAAGTCCCCACAGAAACTTTCTCACCTTCATCAGCTTGCCCAGCACGAACCCGCCGGAAAACGTAGAGATCACATAGATCAGTATGATTCCCGCATTCACATTCTCTTCGCTCAGTCCGGCCTTGTAGAGAAGCAGCGTCAGTACAAGGAGAAGAATCCCCGTTACAATGTAAGCGCAAAGAAGCGCCTTTACGATCCGCAGCGCCACCCTGTCGGCTCCCGGTCTTTCCGCTTCCGGCCGTCCGCCCGATTTTCCTGCCATATCAGTTTTCCTCCCGAATTCAGACCTGTCTGTTGATACCGTTCACGGAACCCGCCGCCTGAAATCACCGGAAGTGCCAAAAGGCACATTCCGGGATTGTAAGCGGCGGATGTTTTCCGTCTGATAAAGCATATGTTTGTCCGGGCATGTTTATGACTATCCGGCGCCGGAATTCCCCGTCTCAGTTCACCCCATCTGCCGTCCAAGGAAATCGGCGGCACTGTACGCCACCCTCTGCTCCACCTCTCCGAACTTTTTTCTGTCATCCCGGTTAAGAAGAACGACAGAGCCGATCACATCTCCCTCACAGATAATCGGACAAATCGCTTCGTCCTGATATTCCTTCATATCCGGTGTTATCTTTATATAGGAGGAATCACTGCTTTCCGCAAGTACCTGGCCTCTGTTCCTCAGAAGCTGTTCCAGCTCCCTGCAGATAAACTGATCCTGCAGGTCTTTCTTCCCTGTTCCCGAGGCCGCAATCACCTGATCCGTATCCGTAATGCACACCGTACACCCGAGTGTCTGGGAGAGGCTCTCTGCATACAGCTTTGCCAGTGTTCCCAGCTCACCGATGGGAGAATATTTTTTCAGTATGATCTCTCCCTCTCGGTCCGTAAAAATTTCCAGCGGGTCCCCCTCTCGGATACGGAGCGTTCTCCTGATTTCCTTCGGAATGACGACACGCCCCAGATCGTCAATTCTTCTCACAATTCCTGTCGCTTTCATATAAAAAACCTCCGTTTTACAAACATCTGCACAAATCACTTTTTTCTGTCATTAAATGTAGTATCTGTAAAACGAAGGTTTTTATTCAGTTCATCTCATTGTACTGCTCCGCGATATTGAGCATATGGTCTCCCATTCTCTCAAAGTCCGTGAGGACCTCCGAAAAGACGATTCCGCTCTGCGGCTTGCATTTTCCTTTTTTCAGGCGCTGCATCTGCTTTTTCAGATATTTGTCTCTCATACCGTCTGTCTTCTGTTCATACACAACCGCCTGACTGAGCACCTTCTCGCATTCCGCCGGTTCCGTACTCCGGATGTTGTCCAGCGAGGCGAGAGTCTGCTTTTTCATCTCCTCGAGTTCTTCCAGCACATTGTCGGAGAACCGAAGATCCCACTTTTTCATATCATCCGCATATTCCGCAATATTCACCGCATGATCGCCGATCCGCTCCAGATTGCTTATCACCGTATAATATCCGTTTATTTTCCGGGAATCTGCGGCATTCTGCTCACCGGCCATAAGCGAAACGATATACTCCGTAATTCCCTTGTTAAGGAAATCAATATATTCTTCTCTCTCTTCGACTTTTTTCCTGGCCTTTTCATTATAACTGATCAGTGTGTCAAAAGCGTCCCGGATATTTTTTGATACCATATCGATCATCCGCTCCGTCTCCTCTCTTACCTGAGAAAGCGCGACCGCACTGTTTCCTATGGCATAGGATGACTCAAACGGCCTTATATATTTCAGACGAAGCTCTTCATCATCGTCTTTCTTGCTGTCAGGCAGGATTCTCTCTGCCGCCTTCGCCATATAAGAACCAAAAGGCAGAAGAATCAGCGTCGTGACAATGTTGAATATCGTATGCGCGTTTGCGATCTGCGCCACCGGATCTCCGGGTGTAAGCGACTCTACCCAGTCCACATAGGCCGGTACGGTAATACACAGCGTAGTAAAAATCGTCGTTCCTATGATATTAAACATCAGGTGGATAATCGTCGTTCTCTTCGCGTTCACCTTCATCCCGATCGATGCAAGCACCGCCGTGATACATGTACCGATGTTCTGCCCGAACAGAACATACACCGCGCTTGAAAGCGGGATCATCCCGGTTGCCGCCAGCGCCTGAAGGATGCCTACCGACGCGGAGGAAGACTGAATGATCGCGGTAAATACGGCTCCTACAAGAATACCGAGGAACGGATTGCTGAACTCTGTCATCAGACTGAGAAACGCCTCTGATTCCTGAAGCGGCTCCATCGCTGCCCCCATCATATCCATTCCCATGAAGAGAATTCCAAGCCCGGCAAGGATGCTGCTGATATGGTGTACCTGTTCACTTTTCACAAACATCATTGCCCCGACGCCGAGGATGGCAAAAAGAGGCGCAATCGCCCCGATGTCAAGCGCGATGAGCTGTCCGGTGATGGTTGTACCGATATTGGCACCCATAATGATCCATACAGCCTGCTTCAGCGTCATAAGACCGGAATTTACAAATCCCACCACCATAACCGTCGTCGCAGAGGAAGACTGAATCACAGCTGTGATTCCCGCACCGACAAGCACACCCTTGATCCGGTTGGAAGTCAGTTTTTCCAGAATTGATTTCATCTTGTTTCCTGCGGCAGCCTCCAGCCCCGCGCTCATCATCTGCATTCCATACAAAAACAGGGCAAGTCCGCCCAGCAAAGCGAGTAAATCCGCTATTCCCATTCCTTTTCTCCTTTGTAATAAACACTGCCGGTTCTTGGTTTTCAGAATCATATTCTTTCTCTCAAAAGAAAAGAACACGCTGTTTTTAAAGTATCACGCTGCAGATCATACTGTCAATGTGTATTTTTACGTTTTTTTAACTTTTCCTTACATTATTTTAACGTATTTTTTACCTGTGTGCCGGCCTGTTCTTTTCCGTCTCTCTTTTTATTCTTCCTGCTGATCTGCTTGAAATAAAGAATCTGTTCTGTTAAAATTTAAAAGATGACCGTGTGAAACACAGTTTATACAGGAATACAGCGTCAGTATACAAGGGAGTGGAAAAAATGAGTCTTAAGATACCGATTGAGACTTCTGCCAGACATATTCATATCACACAGGAGGATTTTGAGATTCTGTTCGGTCAGGGGACAAAGCCTACGTTTGCCAAAGAACTGAGCCAGCCGGGCCAGTATGCGTGCAAAGAGCGGCTCACTGTAGCGGGCCCGAAGGGCAGATTTGAAAAAGTTGTCATCCTCGGCCCGTGCAGAAGCGAAACACAGGTAGAGATCTCCGTCACGGACGCGCGGCGTCTCGGCATCAAAAGCGTGATCCGCCAGTCCGGCGATCTGGATGGCACACCGGGATGCACCCTCATCGGTCCGAAAGGGAAAATCGAACTGAGCAGAGGCGTCATCGTTGCCAAACGGCATATCCACATGACCCCTGTGGATGCCATCCGTGCTCATGTAAAGGACAACGACATTGTCTTCGTCATTACGACGAGTTACGAACGCTCCCTGATTTTTTCGGACGTTGTCGTACGCGTCAGCCCGTCCTATTCTCTTGCCATGCATGTGGACACGGACGAAGCCAACGCTTTCGCCAACGAGGACAATCCCACCGGCGTTATTCTCAAACTGTTCAACGGCCACACTTACAGTCTGCAGACCTGGGCAGACGAACTTCAGGCCGGCATTCACCGGTAAAGACAGCAAGAATTTAAATGAAACGGAGTCACCGCTTATGTTTATGCTGATTTTTGAGCAGCTCGTGAAGATGTTTTTCATTATGCTGCTCGCAGTTTTCTGCTTTAAAATTAAACTTGTAAACCAGGAGGGAAACAGCACGCTCTCCAATCTCCTGCTCCTCGTTGTCAACCCTTGTGTCGTGCTGGCATCCTTTCAGATCGAATATGACCCGGCGCTTGTGACTGGTCTGCTCCTCTCTTTTCTGGCAGCAGCCATAACCCATATCGCGGCAATTATAATCTCTTCTCTGTTCATCCGGAAAGGAAGCAGCCCGGACTATGGTATCGAACGGTTCAACGCAGTCTACTCCAACTGCGGATTTATCGGAATTCCGCTGATCCGCAGCGTACTCGGAGATACCGGCGTTTTCTATCTGACCGCGTACATCGTCATATTCAACCTTTTTTCATGGACGCACGGTGTCCTTCTCATGGAGAAAAAATATTCCGCGAAAAACTTAAAACAGGGGCTTCTCTCGCCGATGTTCGTCTGCTCGATCATCGCTGTGATACTGTTCTTCCTGCGGTTCCGGATTCCATCCCTTATACTGGATCCGATCAACTATATTTCGGATATGAACACACCGCTCGCCATGATGATCGCAGGATTTTCCGTCGCCCAGGCGGATCTGAAAGCACTGTGCCGGAAAACACGGCTTTACTATGCATCCGCAGCGCGGCTGATCATCGTTCCAATCCTGGTTATCCCGGTTCTGGCAGTTCTTCCTCTGCCGCGCACCGTCGCCCTTACAACGCTGATTGCGGCGGCGTGTCCTGCCTCTGCAACCGGTACGATGATGGCAATCCGCTATAAACAGAATTACACCTATTCCTCTGAAATTTTCGCGATGACAACTGTGCTGTCTGTCATCACCCTTCCGATGGTTGTCCTGGTGGCGGAAAACTTTCTCTGAGCGTTTTCGCCGGGATCGTAATTACAGAGCTTCTGCCCGTTGCCATACACAGGAAAAAGCGGCCCGAAACGGCCGCTTTTTCAGTTATTCCATATCTTTGTATTATTTTATTTCTCAGATCATTCCACGCTCTTTAATGATTCCACCATATTGATCCGCTTCAGCTTGAAGTACATCGCCCCGTTTACAAGACAGGAGAAAAGGATCGTCAGAAGGAACCCATACAGGAAACTGACTGCGTTGATATTTCGTCCGAACATCACAGAATCGATCTCCACTGTCACAATAATAAACTGATGGAGAATCTTCCCGAGCACCATTCCGAACAGTGCCCCGATCAGGGTGAGCACAATGTTTTCCCTGTACACGTATGCGGACACTTCCCCGTTGTAGAATCCGAGCACCTTCAGCGTGGCAAGTTCTCTCTGCCGCTCCGTGATGTTGATATTGTTCAGATTGTACAGCACCACAAACGCAAGCATTCCCGCCGATATAATCAGAACTACGATAACCGCATCCAGAGCGCTTAACATGTCGTTGACCTGATCCACAAGATCCGTCGTGTAGCTGACGCTTAAAGCACCCTCCAGCTTCAGAATATCCTCACCGACTTTTTCCGCCTCCGCAGACGTGCGGTCCGGCACTTTGTAAAGTACGGAATTGTATTCGGGCTCTCCGCCGTAAACCGACTCATAGAGCGCCGGCGTCATGTAGAGATAATGCCCCATGTAGTTTTCACATACTGCACTGATCTGTACGTTCAGATCCCCCTTATCCTCATCCCGGATGGTGATCGTGTCACCCGGCTTTACGCCCAGCTCCTTCGCCATCTTCTCCGTCAGCACGGCACCCTCATCGGTCAGTTCGTACCTTTCATCTGTGATACGGTCTTTCAGAACCGTAAAATTGCTGAACTGTTCCACGTCTTCCGGAACACTCAGATAAACATCATACCATCCGTCCCCGGTTCCCACTGAGATCTGCGTGAGAAGTCCTTCCGCGGAGTCCGTTACATTGTCATATTCCTGGAGATCGGCAAATACCTGATCTCTCTCCTCCTGGGATGCGCTGTCATTTAATATCACATTGCCGTCATAGAGCTGAATCTCATCGTACTGCCTCTCTACAATCGCAAAGATCGAATCCTTGATTCCGAATCCGACCAGCATCAGGGCCATACATCCTCCGATGCCGAACACCGTCATGAAAAGACGTTTCTTATAGCGCACCAGATTGCGTACGCTCGCTTTCCACGAGAAGTTCAGCCGTTTCCAGACAAACGGAATCCTCTCGAGCAGCACCCGCTGACCATGTTTGGGCGCAGGCGGACGCATCAGTTCAGCCGCCTGCGCTTTCAGCTCGCTGGAACATGCCATAAATGTGGCCGCCAGGGTACAGACAAGCGACGCCGCCGCTGCGCCAAGCCCGTACTGAAAATTATAGGGCAGCTGAATCGTATGCATATGCTGGTACATGATTCCGTAGGCAGTGATAATAATATACGGAAAGATCTTCTCTCCGATCAGGAACCCGATCACACTTCCCGCCACAGTGGCCAGAAGCGCATATCCCAGATATTTTCCCGCAATAGAATGCCTTTCATATCCAAGCGCCTTAAGCGTACCGATCTGGGTTCTCTGCTCTTCCACCATACGCGTCATCGTTGTCAGACTGATGAGCGCTGCCACGAGGAAGAAAATCACAGGGAACACTTCTCCGATGGCTCTCATTCTGTCTGCATTGTCTCCGTATCCTGTATATTCCGGAAGATTACTGCGGTCATAGACATACCAGACCGGCTCCTCCATATCTGCGAGCCGGGCCTCCGCGTCCGCAAGATCCGCCTGAGCATCCGCAATCTGCTGCTCACCGTCCGCGATCTCTGCCTGGGCTTCCGCCTCGCCGTCATAGTATTCTTCCCATCCGTCTGCGATCTCCTGCTCGCCGGATGTAATCTCCGCCTGAGCGTCCGCGATCTGCTGTTCTCCGGACGTGATCTGCTCCCATCCGCTGTTAATCTGTGCCTGAGCGGACTCAAGCTCTGCCTTTGCCGACTCAATCTGTGCCTGAGCATCCGCAATCGCCGTCTCGCCTTTCTGGATCTCCTCATACATCGCTCTTAACGTCGCCATCGTGACATCATCCGTCTGCCCGCTGGACGCAAGAGCGTTGTACTGCTCTTTCACAGCGTTGAGCTGGTCAATCTGCGCATTCAGGCTGTCAATGTTGGCATTGAGCTCTTCCTGCCCCGAATCCACCTGAGCCTGACTGTCATTTAACTGCTGTCTGAAATTCTGAAGTTCCGTAATGGAGGATTCCAGCTCACTTTTTCCGCTGTCCAGTTCCGCCTGGGCATCCTCCAGTTTCTGTCGTGCATCGGCGAGTTCCTGCTCCGCCTCGGCTTTTCCTTCTTCCAGTTCTGTCTGCGCGTCGGCAAGCTGCTGGCGTCCGTCCTCGATCTCCGTCTCGGCGTCCGCCATAATCTCGTCATACCTTGCCTTCTCCCGGTCCGCGCTGATCGCCTCCACATTGTCGATCACTTCGCTGACCCGGTTGTCGTACTCATCGGTAAACGCGGTCAGGTTTTTCGCGCCTTCTGCCTGTGCGTAGATCTCGGTGTATACATCCAGAGTGAAGCTCTCTTCCGGCACACATACAAAAGCACTCACCGTACCATTTCCGATCGTCGTGCTTCCCCTCTGAAACGCAATGTAAGCCGGGCTGCTCACAGCGCCTGTGATCGTAAATGTATCTGTGGTAAGTGTGTCTGTGATCTCATCTCCCGTCCCGCTTGAAAACGTAATCGTATCTCCGATCTCAAGGCTGCTCTCATTTAGAAAGTCCACATCCATGGCGCATTCGTTTTCCGTCTCCGGAAGTCGCCCCTCTTCCAGCTGAACCTGGTTCATCGACGGAAGCAGAGACATCACATGAACAACAATCTGGTTCTCTCCTTCCGTACAGAGCGCATCCACCGAATATCCGCCCTCAGCGTCACTGATCCCGTCCACCTCTTTAATCGCGGCTATATCGTCATCCGTAAGTCCCAGCGTACTGATCACCTGGATATCCATCATATTTTTTTCATCAAAATACGCGTCCCCCGAGTAACGCATATCGGGCTCAGAGGCACGGATTCCTGAAAAAAACGCACATCCGATCGCAACGATAAAGAAGATAGACAGGAAACGCCCCAGACTGCGCCGGATCTCCATAAAAAAATCTTTTCTCAACGCCTTCTTTTTCATCTGTTTCCCCTACCATTCTATCTCGTCAATCGATATCGGATGTCTGTTGACCTCCATATGTGATACCCGCCCGTTTTTAATATGTATCAGACGGTCTGCCATCGGTGCGATGGCCTGGTTGTGGGTTATAACAATGACCGTCATTCCTCTCTCCCTGCACATATTCTGCAGAAGCTTTAAGATCGCCTTTCCTGTATTGTAGTCGAGAGCGCCGGTGGGTTCGTCGCAAAGCAGCAGTTTCGGATTCTTCGCAAGTGCTCTGGCAATGGATACCCTCTGCTGTTCTCCTCCTGAGAGCTGTGCCGGGAAGTTGTCAAGCCGGTCGCCCAGCCCCACCTCTTCGAGCACCTCCTTTGCGTCCAGAGGGTTTCTGCAGATCTGAAGAGCCAGTTCCACATTCTCCAGCGCAGTCAGATTGGGGACCAGGTTATAAAACTGAAACACAAAACCGATATCTTCCCGTCTGTACCCGGTCAGCTGCCTGGCATTGTACGCGGTGACATCCTGTCCGTCTACGATAAGCTTTCCGCTTGTAGCCGTATCCATCCCGCCGAGGATATTGAGTACTGTCGTCTTTCCGGCACCGCTGGGTCCTACGATGACTACAAACTCTCCTTTGCTGATTGCAAAGCTGATCCTGTCTGCGGCGCGGATTTCCACTTCGCCCATCCGGTAAATCTTCGTAATATCATCCAACTTTACAAATTCATCCATATGTAATTCTCCCACAAGTATTTTCCCGCAAACCGGCGCTGCAAACTTTACCTTTGCAACGCCTCATTTTGGAATACATTATAACATGGAATATCAGGGATTTGCCAGATTTCAGATTATTTTCATACTTTTTTCGGTGCGTCTGCCCGCACTGCAAAGCGGAACAGAATCAGCCCCACAAAGAACATGACGGCAAGTGTACTGACGCCGATGTTAATGCTTCCCGTCACCTGACTCATAAAGGATACAAGCGCTGTTCCGAGAACGGACGCGCCTTTTCCGCAGATATCATAGATTCCGAAATACTCTCCCGACTTCTCTGCCGGAATAATCTTCGCATAATAGGATCTTGAAAGCGCCTGAACCGTCCCCTGGAAGAGGCCGACTGCAACCGCCAGAATCCAGAAATCAAGCTGGCTGTCCAGCCAGTACGCATAGACCGCAATACAGAAATACGCCGCGATACAGACCGTAATCACTTTTTCCGGCGCAATCTTCTTTATCATTCTGCTGAAAATCAGCACAGACGGGAACGCCACGATCTGCGTCACAAGAAGAGCAAGAAGCAGTCCCGTGCTGTCCAGCCCGAGGGCCTGTCCATAGGCGGTCGCCATATCGATCACCGTGTAAACTCCGTCGATATAGAAAAAGAACGCAAGCAGAAAAAGAAGAATTCTCTTATCTTTTTTCAGTTCCATAAATGTATGGCCGAGCCTGCGGAAACTTTCCCGTACCACATGTTCTCCCGAATCGGAAAAATACTTCTGCCTGTATGACTTAAGAAGCGGAATGGAAGAGCAGAGCCACCAGAGCGCTGTGATGACAAACGCCAGTATCATCGCCGTCTGCATGCCGATACCCATGCTGCCCGAACCGAGCACGATCACAAGGCAGACGATAAACGGGATGCAGCTTCCGATATACCCCCATGCATATCCGTGGGAAGATACTGTATCCATCCGTTCCGGCACCGTCACGTCAGTGAGCATCGCATCATAGAAGACAAGACTCGCCGAATACCCCGTCTTCGCGATCACAAAGATCACAAGGAACCAGATCCAGGACGAAAGGAATCCCAAAACAATACACCCCAGGACGCCGATTCCCATGGCCGCCGCAAAGATCACTTTTTTATAATTTTTCGTGTCTGCCACCGCTCCGAGCGTGGGGCCTAACAGCGCCACAAGAAGGGTGCAGATGGAAGTCGCGTACCCCCAGTACGCGAGATAATCCACGTCCGATATTCCCGCATTTCCCGCAAGGAAATTAAAATAGATCGGAAAAATCGTGGAAACCATCAGCGTAAATGCGGAATTACCCACATCATACAGTATCCACTTTTTTTCAAGTGAAGTTAGTTTTAATTTCATGACTGTAAACCTCTTTCTGATTTGTATTCTGTCTCCCTACAACCGAAGATCCTTCCATTCTTCGCCTGCACCGAACGTGCGGCCAAACCGCGCCGGCAGATCCGCATCTTCAAAAATCGACTTCTGATACTGGATAATGAGTCCCGCTGCCATCGGGACAGCACCCGCATACAGACGTTTTAAAAGTCTGCAGTAATCTCTGCAAGCCGGGTTCGGCTCCAGGCTCATAACCATCCCATGAAGGGAATCATACTTTCCGGTCAGCTTCATTCCGCCGAAAAGAAGTCTCCGCCTGCCCATCCCCGGAGCAAGGAGGATTTTGTGACACAGAATCATGGAGCGCATGGCCTTCTCCACGGTATCCGCTGACAGATCGCGGAAAAACGGAGCGATAACCGCCGCATTCTCATGGCTCGGATGAATATGCTTCGTCGCCAGGTACTGCACCGGATTGATATAATCTTCCTTCAGCAGCAGCCGGTCAAATTCCATCTCGATCTCCGAGTGAGATATTCCGCTTGTATCAATCATCTTTTCAATGTACGGATGACACTCACTGTCCAGAGCGAAATGGCAGATAAATCCGTAAATGTATGCTCTCGCCGCAGCCGGATCTTCTGACTTTCTGATCATTTCCAGGGCATGACGGAAAAATCCGTCAGCCGGTCTGTCATGCAGGTCATACCCCTGAGCGCTGACCGGATTTTTCATAAGAGGCTTATAGTAGAAGAGAAGGTCCGGGCCATGTACTCCGGCGTCAAAGAGCTCGCGGTTGTTTTCAATGGAATTTTTAAGCGGGCGCGGAAGCGCGCTGATGACTTCTTTTCCAAATTTGTAGTGTGCATATGTTGTAGGCATAGTCTCTCCTCTTTTCTGTCCGTTTACCCGGTATATATATCATACCGACGTAAACTATTATCACATATCACGTCAGAAAAATCCAGTCTCACTCTTGACTTTTGTCCGGAGCGGCTCTATATTATATATTGTGCAGTTATTCTGCGCTCTTTTGTACAGCTTTCATTTATAATGGCGACGAGCCAGAGTCAGGGCTTGTACTGGTTTCGACAGGGATCTTGAAGATGGAGAAGCTATCCGCAGGCTGATGCGTCAAATCGCAAACTTAAAATTAAACGCTAACGACAATTACGAATTAGCTGCAGCCTAATCGCTGCATGTCGGCTCCGGTGCACTCACACATCGGAAATCCGGCATCAAACATGTGAGAAACGATGACGGCAAAGCTTTGAGCCGTCAGGCGTATTATGAAGCTACCAAACCCGCAGGGATGTCAGTTTTCATGCGGCAGAGGGAATGAAAAAGAACTGACTATGATAGTAGAAGTACATGGGAGAGGTTTTTGGACGCGGGTTCGATTCCCGCCAGGTCCACCAAAAATGCCTTACTCGAACTATTTGACCCAAAAAAATTTGATGGGTTCGAGTGAGTTTTTATAAACGTGGATTTATAGGGAAGATCAGCATCTGAGAAATTCGATGCTGATTTTTTCTTATCCTTACTTTGACACGCGTCTTGACAATTTGTGGAACTTATGGCGCTGCGATTGGATTTTTCGAGTTTTGAGGATACCATCAAGTTTTTGCCCTTACTCGAACTATTCTCTGACAAAACATCACTGATAAGCCCATCCCCGAAGTAGGCTCGGAGATGGGCTTTGATTGTATCTATGAGAGTTTTGGCGCGCTCAGGGGTGGCGTGCTTGATTTTTATCAGATCGTCCTTGATAGGCTCCTGTAATTGGGCAAAGGGCGGAGCCAATTCAGCATCTACCTTAAGACCGCTTTCCGGGCCGTTACTAACAAGGAAACGCTCAAAGATAGCTTGATTCATGAGGCGTTTGATGGCGTCATCGGCATAGCGGTAAGTTTCTCCGCAGTTCTCGATGATGTCCAATGCAGCTTTTAGATTGTCTATGATTGCCTCAAAAGCGGTATTATGGATGCGGATCTCATGCTCGATGGTCGCCAGCTCTTTGGCAATTTTCTGCTGTTCGGTTTTAAGCAGATCCAGAGGGATAGCGTTGCCATAGTGGGCTTCAAGCAGTTTTTGTCGCTTGTTCTCAAGTTTAGCTTTCTGGCCTTTCAGACCGTTCAGCTCTTTTTTGTATTTTTCTTTTTCGCTCTCTACCAGCGTGGTCACTTGTTTTTCCAGCATTATCCTCACTTCTACCGGTAGCTGATAGGAAACATAAATCTGCTCAATCGCTTCTTCGACAGCACTGATCAGAACGGCTTTGGTGGTGCATTCTGGATGCCGTTTGCTATGGCGACCAGCGCAGACGAAGTAGGGGTAAACAGTTCCGTCTTTTTTCTTTTCGTTGCTGACCATCATACGCTCACCACAGCAAGCGCAGTATATACTGCTTTTTAAAAAGTGTGGGTGTTTAAAGTTGCGCTCGCCATTGACTCGAGAAGCGAGAATGGTTTGCACCTTTTCCCATGTTTCTGCACTGACCAATGGTTCGTGACTTCCGGGATGCTCCACACCTTTATACGTAACCACGCCCTTATAGTAGGGGTTTACCAATACCTTGTGGAGTGTTTTTAAGGTGATGGGTTGCGAGGGAATTCTTGGAGTGGAGCGAGTGTTCAGGCCACAGGCGGCTAGATGCTCCGCTAGGTCTGCCACCGTCCATTGGCCGGTAGAGTACTCCTCAAACGCCAACTTGATCAGTGGCGCTCTTTCTGGATCAATAGCAACAGTACGTGCTTCACGCCCTTTTTCGTCTATATCTCGTACATTTTTGTAACCGATAGGTGCTCGGCCAACGGTACCGCCGTTCTTGATTTTTTCGCCCATACCTTTCTTAACTTCTGTTGCCAGGTTCTGTGAGTAATATACAAAGCACTTGGATCTGACATTTTATAACGGATTTCTGAGTGGTATTGTGATTCAAAACCATGAGTATTACCGAGAATATTAAGTTGATTTTTGCGACAACATGTCTAAACAAGGAGGTTAACAAAAATGGCACTACTGATGAATGATACAGACATGAAACAAATGCTGGAATCTATCTGCCCGGAAGGGGAAACTTATCAGGGAGAAGCATGGGGGACGCTTATGTCGGGAACTGCGGAGATGCTGGCATTGGGAGCCCTGAGCAATGTATCCTGCTATGTGGGCGTGACGGAGAAGTCACTGGTCATTGCCGTCCTTGAAACATTCGATATCTCACACATTTATGGAAAGATCTGTATTCCTTTCGATCAGTTTGATGAAGTGAAGATAAAAAAGGGGCTCGTACCATCCCAGCGGATTATTAAAATGAAAAGCGGAAAAACGAAGCTCAAGCTTTCTCTGGTGAATAGCACCATAACCGCAAAAGTGAAAGACCAGAAACTGGGAATGCAGAAGATATGCGAGGCGTTGGAGAAGATCGCAAAATAAATATCAGGAGATCCGGCAGCCGGGGAGAGAACTTTATGGTTCCCTCCTCTTTTTATAATGCTGGAAAAGGGCATATAGCCCCAGCAGCCCAAAAACAGCCAGCGTGATTTTTATCCCTGTCAACATACACCATACTCCGGCAATAAACAGCGCAATAATGGCGGCCACTAGTTTGCCCATGATCCGCTCCCTTTTATCCGGATTGCGGATGAGCTTTGTCAAAATCAGGAAAATCAGCAGGAGCACAGATACTGCAGAGCCAAACAGGAAAAAGACAATGCCCAGCTTATAGCTCACGGAAACGCCGTAGCCTTCTACATTGACTACATCTGTTTGTGCCGGGTTATATCGGATATCTATTTGTTCACCAACTTCAAATGGGCGGTTGGATGTCCATACGTTCCCAATCCCTGTGCAGAGGCTGCCCTTCGTGGTTTTATAGCGAACGACAGGCGCATAGAAATATCGGAAGGAATCATCAGCATCTCCCATCCTGCTTTCGTATCCCACAACTGTGCCCGTTGTGGTGTCGGTATAACTGGCTTCTTCTTGCTGGGCTGAATAGAGAATCCCCCCACCGATGAGCATAAAACCAACTGTAAAAATCAGGATGAACAATCCGGCGCATAGCCTGATGCTCAATGGCCTCCTCCGGAGACTTCTCTTGTTCGTATTGTCTTCTTGTGCGCCCATAGAATCCCTCCCTTCAGAAAGCCTACGGCCAGAAGCAGTACAGCAGAAACAATAATGGTCAAGAAAACGTCAGGAACAAAAGCCTGAACGACCCAGAGGGGAATTTTCAAAAATACCGGAACAGCCATCAGCAGGAAGACGGGTAAAAGAAAATGCAAGCCAATCAAAGAGTACACTCCCGGCAATTTGTTGCCGCGCAGTAGCAGTACGCGTTCCCGGTATTTGGAAAGTCGGCATAACGGAATGATTGCTATTGTCAGTACGGCCAACATAGTCAGGTTGAGCCAGAGATGGTTCAGGGTATACGTGCTGCCCGATATTTCATTTGGCGCATCCCCCAGGAGCATGAGCGCCACGCCCCACCCCAGCGAATCTATCATGGCGTTTGCTGCAAAATAATCGTTTACATTGGCCGTAACAGCCATCGCAAGGCTGCTTTCCGGCAGCAGAAAGATGCAGGCGTTCCCGGTTTCGACAAGGCCGTTGTGCTGCAGAACCGGCTCAGAAAGAGGAGCCTCGATACGCGTCCACCCGTACCCGTACCAATAAGGGATGTCGCCATCCACATAGATGGTATCCCCATAAAACATCGTATCGATGCTGGATTCTGAAAGAATGCCGCTTCCTCTATTCAGATACATCTGTAGGTATTTCCCCAAGTCTTCTGTGGAGGATGAGATGTAACCGGCAGGGACGGTAATCCAGTCATCCTTGGAGGAAGGATATTTGTGGCTTGTTTTGATGTTGAAGCCCCAATAGTTTGTATAGCCATCAATCAGACCATTTTTCTCGCTTTCGTCCTGCGTAGCGGCAGTATGGGAAAGCTGCAGCGGCTCGAAGAGATTCTTCGTTATGTAATCACTGTACGATTCACCACTGACAGCCTCGATTATTTCGCCAAGCAGGGAATAATTTACATTGGCGTAATGATGCACACCCTGCTCGTTCACGATCTTATAATTTTCTAAGGTCTGGTACTGGCCAAGACCGCTTGTATGATTCAGCAGTTGACTCACTGAAATCCTGTCACCATCGGTTGCACCCGGCAGATATGCGGAGACAGGTGCATTCAGGTCAACTTTCCCCTGCTCAACCAGCTGCATGATGCAGACGGCGGTAAAGGATTTACTGACCGAACCCAGATAAAAGGGCGTTTCGCTGCTTTCGCAGTCTCCATAATTCCCGGAAAATAGTACCGCATCTTTGTTTACAATCGTCACGGACATTCCGGGAATATGGGCATTGTCTACGGCGGATCGCAGATAGTCATCAATCTCACGGTAATCAACAGGATTTTTCTGGTATCCATCCTGAGCATAGACGGGCTGTGCTGCTATCAAAATACTCAGGCAGCAAAAAACACAGAAACACAAAAGTAATGCTATCGTTCGTTTCTTCAACATAAGCTATTATCGACCTTCTCCTATATTTAACATGTATCTGGCGTGAATTTAACAAATGGCCGTTCCCAGTACTCCTGAAAACGGCCTATTTGAGAAAGACTTTATTCTATTGATCCAACCACGGTGGTTTTCTTGAAAACCAGAATACCTTTAGAAGAAGGCATGATTGAGCAGGAGATCAGTTCAAACCCTTCCCGCTCCATTTTGTTGGCCGCCTCTTCCACTTTTGCGGCCATGTCTTTCACCTTGGGGGAATACTTTATTACCACTGTTTTGTACATTGTATTTACCTCCGATCTGCCCGGGAGCCTCTGAGGCGTGTTGATAATGTCTTAAGCCTTATAGGCATTTACAACTTGTATTGTACCAGAAAGGAAATAGCCTGGCAACTTATAATTTCAAAGGCTTGTGTCCACACAAAATTCATATCCTCACCAGGAGAATATCTGTTTACCAAAAGTTTATCTGGGTTTTACTTTCAAATGGTGGCAATTTTGCCAAGTACAAAGGTATAATTATCTTGGATGATTATATGTACATCTGAGAGGAGGAGCAGTCAGTGGACAATTCAACGGCATTTTGGAACATTATATTCCCGACAATTTCCCCTTTTGCCATAATTATTGTATTCTTCCTGCTGTGGCGCATTATAAGGCGGCTGGAACAGCGAAAGTGGAAACCGATAACAGCCCGCGTTCTCCGTATTGAGAAAATCGACAAGAAAGATAGAGATGGCGTTTTAGAGCCGCGAAAATATAAACTGGATCTCGTATTCCAATGGCAGGGTGTAGACTGGCACCGAAGCTGGATATTCCCTCGCATATATGATCTTCCAAAAGCGGGCGATATTCTCCAACTGCGCTACCATCCGCAGAAGGAGGATTTCCAACTCGTCACGAGTCTGGCGGAGAAACAAAAAATCAGGCATGCTCGTCTGGTTTTGCTGCTGGTTATTGGCATAGTTATTTTTGTGCCGTCAGTGTTGTTTGGTTTGCTGCTCTTTCATTTGCCGCAGGAGCAACATGTCCTTTCCGAAAGCGCAGTATGGTTATTTTTTGCAGCGCCGCTTCTTGTTATATTCTTGGTCGTGCGTATCTATGGAG
Source organism: Ruminococcus turbiniformis (assembly GCF_020687545.1). Taxonomy (GTDB): domain Bacteria; phylum Bacillota; class Clostridia; order Lachnospirales; family Lachnospiraceae; genus Mediterraneibacter; species Mediterraneibacter turbiniformis. The sequence continues at coordinate 57,107 of NZ_JAJEQX010000025.1, forward strand.
CCCGCCGCACCCGCCGCAAAATCGAATCGGGAGAATTTCAGCCTATCGCTGCGCAAGTTCACGGATTCCGCAAAGACAGCGAGGGCGATGTTTACGCATTCTGTCTCGTCAGAGTCAACGGTCAGGAAAAAGAAGTCACCCTGCCCATCGTCTATAGCAAGAATTATGAAGTCGGCCAATGGGTTACTCTTTATTTAAATCCAGATAATGGTGAGATATACGCTTACCCTGACACACATAAATGAGCTGTTTCTTGCACTAATTTTACACAGGTTTCACCATGGCAGGATAGAAAAATAGAATACGTTTGAATATCATTAGTAAAATAAGATAATCATACAAGCCCTAATTCAAAGATATTTAAGAGGAAAAACTTGCATGGATAATATGAAAATAAGTGCCATTCTTTATTCAATAGTGGCAATTATATTTATCCTATGTGCGGCCACTGGAGGCAGTCCTGCGTTTTATGGGGTTGCGGCTGCCTTTATTGCTCTGGCGGCGGCATCATACCCTAAGAAAAACAAGAAAGATTGCGAGCAGACTGGAATTCCTGCAATCAGCTATAAAGATGAACCATCTCTTTCCAACATGCGAGTTATTATTTTCATCGGAGGATTATATGCGGGAGGTGTTAGAGGCCTCACAAAGACTTTACGGAACTTCCACCTGCGCGATAACCAGAAGCTGATTCTTGTCACAGTTGGTCTGGCCAATCCAAATGAGCAAGAAAATCGAGACAATATACGTGTTTCCCTGCAAAAGCAGTTATCTCCAGAAGTGTTTTACAAGATCAAATTTTTTCATCTTCGTGGAAGGATTGACTATAACAAGCTCACTTTTGTATATAGTATGATGATGAAACTACGTTATCATTCTTTACGCAAGAAACCACTCGAAACGTTGACATCGGAAGATCGCACGTTTATTAATACTTACGGAAAACAGGCGAGTTTTATTGATTTCAATGCTCTAAAACCGATCATCAAAGAAATATATTTACCGGTCGAACGTGTTCCATAAAACATATCCGACCGGTATTGTTTTTCTACATTCTTTCCGGCGCATAAATCACCATCAGATCTATATACTTCTCATTGTCTCCCTGCTCTTCAAAATCATACCGGACAATATAGTTCCCGGATACTATAACCTCGGTAAGGATTGCTCAGGGTATACAGCTCTCCAGTAGTGAAGTTAATCAGGGAATAACGGGTGCTGGCAAGATATGCCTCATCTGACATAACTGCTCCGTCAGCGGTTCACAGTCCAGTCTGCCCGCATCCCCCAGATAAATCTTTACGTCGGATATTCCACGCTCCGGCCACGGATTGCACACGATAGAGCCATTGCCTCCTCCAAAAGAAGAGATACGTGTACCGGAACCGCCTTCTAGTGTAGTATCTTTTAAATAACTGGACTTTATATTCCGGCCATGATAGAATACATACATCAAATGGTGGAGGTATCCTATCTATGGGAAGAAAATCAATCGTTATCAACCTCAGTGCTGAGGAGCGTGAATATCTTGAAACACAAACACGTGCCCGTACCATACAGGCTCAAACAGTAAACCGTGCCCGTATCCTGCTCTTGAAAGCGGAAGGCTGCCCCATTAATGAAATTGCGGATAAAGTCGGCATCAATCGCAAGAGTGTTATGCTCTGTTTGAACAAATATGCAGAAGGCGGTGTGGAAAACGCCTTATTCGATGCACCGGGTCGTGGCCGTAACGCAGAGATCACCGATGATGAAAAAGCATGGATCATCAATATTGCCTGTCAGAAACCGATTGATTTCGGTTACGCTGCTGAAACATGGACTTACGCAAAACTCACATCTCACATTAACAAAAATGCGGAAGCAGCTGGATTTACAAGACTTTCTACAATCCATAAAAGCACCGTGCACAGCATACTGGACGAAGCTGAAATAAAACCCTTTCGGATCAAGTATTACTGTGAAAACCGTGACCCGGATTTTGAAAGTAAGATGCATAATGTATTGTTAGTATATAAACAGCTTTCCATGCAGTTTGATAAAAATGGCCAGTTCATTCCCTGGGAGGAAGATAAACAGGCGATCCATATGCTTTCTTATGATGAAAAGCCTGGGATACAAGCGACTGCCACAACGTCTCCAGATCTTCTTCCGGATGAGAATCACAGTACAATCAGCAGGGATTATGAATATAAACGCCTTGGGACAGTGTCCCTGTTGGCAGGGATCGATCTGCAGACTGGAGAAGCCATCCCGCTAATCAGCGAAACTCATAACAGTAAAGACTCTATTGAATTTTTGAAGGTGCTTGACAGCAAATATCCCAAAGGGGACAAAATACGACTTGTACTTGATAACCTGAAAGTACACACATCTGAGGTTACAAGAAAATATCTTTCCACAGTACCCGGAAGGTTTGAATTTGTATTCACACCTAAACATGGCTCATGGCTGAATATGATTGAAGGTTTTTTCAGCAAAATGACAAAGCAGATGCTTCGTGGAATACGAGTTAAAACGAAAGAAGAATTAAAAGAACGCATCTACAAGTATTTTGATGAGATCAACGAGGAACCGGTAATATTTCACTGGAAATATAATCTTGATGACATAGATGTATCTGAAGAGGTTATTGTTGATACATTGTCGGCCAAAAAGTCCAGTTAATTATCGAACGATGTACTAGTTCGTAGCTTGCCTTGCCAGACTGATAAGCCATAATGATCTTTTGTGTTTCCTCAGGAGTAAAAATCCTTTGGTATGGCTGCTGGAGATTTTCTACCTTCTTTTTATCACAATAATAGTCTGAATTTTCTCTCTTGTCATTTTTTAGGTTTTGTGAGATAATACCAGTATCGGACGCAGATAGACGTCCGGCATGATTGGATAATTTGAACTCGAGAATCCTTTGGTAATTCTTCGAGGTGATTTCCATGAGTGCCACTTGGAAACATAGCTCAGCTGGGAGAGCGCTCGCCTGACTAGCGGGAGGTCATGGGTTCGAGCCCCGTTGTTTCCATACGGCATAACGAAAAAGGGGGAGTCGGTTAATACCGAATTTTAACCCCTGATATGTAGGAAAGAGACAATCCCAGAGAATTCGGGGTTTTTTAGGAACCGAATTCTCTGGCGGACTGTCTCTTTCTTTTTATTCCTCGTATTTTAGGGCGCAAAATCCCCTGTTCTGGATTGCAAGAGCGCTCCATCGGTTAAGCGGCTTTCTGCTCCTTTTTCCCTTCGTATTTCTCAATTTCATGATGCAAGAACCGGTGGTATTTTAAGATGTTCCGGCCTATTGCATACAGCATGAACTCTTTATACACTTTTTCCGCCGAACGGTAATTAAAACGCCGGAAGTTTTCGTTCTCTTTGATATCTCCAAAGTGCCCTTCTGTCTGGATCGATCGTGTCTGGCGTTTCAGGATCCCTTCTTCACTCTGGATATTCGCATTGGATTCCTCCCGCAGCGCTTCCCACCGTTCGTTGATCTTCATGACTTTATTGCGGTCTGGATTCTTTTCCGCATTGTATCTGTAAAGACATTTGGATTTATGCTCACAGCCGCTGCAGTCCGCACAGCCGTATACTTCCACCGTCTGGGTATAGCCGTCCATCTCTTTGCTTTCCGTCCGGATATGGCGCAGTTCCCTTCCATCATGGCAGATGTAATAATGCTCATCTTCAAAGACAGCGTATGTCATGTTGGTATACTTCCCGATGTCCTCTTTGTATGCCCGTGTCTTCCGCTTCTCATGGTCTTGAAGTTTGATGAAGCTTTTGATCTCATTCTCTTTCAGATACAGCAGGTTTTTCTCACTGCAGTAGCCGCTGTCTGCTGTCACCGCCTCCAATGTATCTCCAAACGCATTCCGGTGCTTTTCTAAAACTGGGATCAGCGTATGATAGTCTGTCCGGTCATCATATGGTCTTCTTTCATCCGCATGAATGTTGCTTCAAGGTCTGTTTTGGAATAGCTGTTACGGTCTTTCCCCATGATCTCAAAACATTCCTTATATTCCATCAGGCGGGTCCCGCATTCTTCCAGTTCCTCGTAGAGCTCCTGGATTTCTGGTTTATGCTTTCCTTTCCCATAAACGAATCCGATCCCTTCTCCTTCCGCGATCCGCATCAGATTCTTCTGCAGCTTCAGGATCTCAAGCGGGGAACAGTGATCAATC
>NZ_JAJEQX010000026.1 GCF_020687545.1 Ruminococcus turbiniformis
ACATGAAGCATACCACCTTTCAAAAACTATTTTTAGTATAACTCGTGAAAGGCAAAAAAGCTTGCATTTACTGTAAAATATTAAATTTTCAAGATTCTATTTCTAAGGCTTTTGACCCCGACATCATATCATTAAGTTAAGCTATTGATGCCCCAAACCTTTTAGAGAAGATTATGTTAAAAGCGTAGTCTTCTTTTTTATTAACTTTTTATAAAACTGTTAACAAATCTTTTGGCAGTAACAGTCTCGGTTATGAAATCGGCGAGTTTTTTGACTATAAGAAAGGCTTTTTGCTTATGCTATACGGTTGAGAGATTCTGACAAAGCAAGTATTGTATCAGGAATCAATCTGTAATTCTGTGAATTTTTGTTCACAATTCTTGACTTCACGATTCGAACCGCTATAATGTTTTTATGGAAACGGTTTATATAAAAACTGTTTATATAAAAACTATTTTACAAAAAATGTTCGGAGGGACAATATTTATGGTAAAAAGTACAGAGATGTGGATGGGGCTGCGGAGTCTGATCCGATTATATGACAAGATGCTGAAAAAGGTTTGTACAGAACATGACCTTACGACTATTGAGGCTGATGTTATCAGTTTTCTTCAGAATAATCCGGGCAAAGACACAGCGGCGGATATCGTGGAGCTTAGAGGGCTTTCAAAAGGAGCGGTATCAAAAGCTGTGGAGTCTCTGATCCGGAAATCACTTCTGGAGCGGATGCCGGATACGGAAGACCGGAGACGGATTCACCTGAAACTGAAACCGGAGGCGAAGCCGGTGACAGAGATGATAGACGATGTAAGAAGAGAGTTTTTAAATACTGTCCTGGAAGGCTTTACGAAAGAGGAACTGGAAGAGCATACAAGATTTTTCCAAAGAATGTTTGACAATACGTTAAGAGAGCTTGAAAGGAGGGGAAGATGATGGAAAAGACAGATAAAGACCAGATTGAAACCGGCAGCGGCGCGGATGCCGGCGTCAATACAGGAACGGAAAGCGACGATAAGGAGTTTCTGAGAACCGAGCCACTCGGAAAGCTGCTTCTTAAACTGGCGCTGCCGACAGTGGCGGCACAGCTGATCAACATGCTTTACAATATTGTTGACAGAATCTATATCGGGCATATTCCGGATATCGGAGCGACGGCTCTGACCGGAGTGGGAGTCTGTATGCCGCTGATTATGATTGTTTCCGCGTTTGCGGCGCTGGTCGGGTACGGCGGAGCTCCCAGAGCGTCGATTTTCATGGGAAAAAAAGACAAGGACACGGCAGAAAAAATTCTGGGAAACTGTTTTGTGGTTCAGGTTTTGATTTCTGTTATTCTCACAGTTGTGCTTCTGATATGGAACCGGGATTTTCTCATGGCGTTCGGAGCAAGTGAGAACACAATCGGATATGGCGTAAACTATATGAACATCTACGCTCTTGGAACGATCTTTGTTGAGATTACTCTTGGAATGAACGCGTTTATCACTGCGCAGGGATTTGCAAAGACCGGTATGCTTTCCGTGCTGATCGGGGCAGTGTCCAATATCATTCTGGATCCGGTCTTCATTTTCGGATTTAACATGGATGTCCGGGGCGCGGCCCTGGCGACGATCATCTCACAGGCGCTTTCCTGCATCTGGGTAGTCAGATTCCTCTGCGGAAAGAAGACTTTCCTGAAGATCAGAAAGAAGAATCTCAGACTGGCGCCGAAGATTATCTTCCCCTGCCTTGCGCTTGGCACTGCCACATTTATCATGCAGGCCAGCGAGAGTGTGATCTCCGTATGCTTTAACAGTTCTCTGCAGAATTACGGCGGTGATATTGCGGTTGGAGCAATGACGATCCTGACAAGTGTCATGCAGTTTGCAATGCTCCCGCTTCAGGGCCTTGGACAGGGCGCGCAGCCGATTATCAGCTACTGCTACGGCGCAGGAGACTCCGGAAGAGTGAGGTCGGCATTTATGCTGCTGCTCAAAGCCAGCATGACATACTCGATCGCCCTGTGGGTGCTGGTCATGCTGTTTCCGGGTGGATTTGCAGCCATGTTTACAACAGACGCCGCGCTGATGGAATATACAAGAACCGCACTGAGAATCTATATGGCGTCTATGTTCCTGTTCGGTATCCAGATTGCCTGCCAGATGACGTTTAACGCGCTGGGAAAAGCGGTGGAGTCAATTGTTGTTGCCGTGATGAGAAAGTTTGTACTTTTAATTCCGCTGATCTATATTATGCCGCATATCATAACATCTGACCAGGCTTTGGCTGTTTATGTCGCGGAGCCGATCGCGGATCTGCTGGCTGTGACGTTTACAGCAATCCTATTTACGGTACAGTTTAAGAAAACGCTGAAAAAAATTGATAAGACTGTCAAAGCGGCATAAGGCAGAGACAAAGCGGGAGGAATATCTTGACTTTTCTGTGAAAGGATTTCTATAATTAATTCAGATTCCGTCTGTTTGCTTTGTTATGAAGAAAAGAACCATATACACAGGGAGAACATCAGATATGACAAAGATTGCTCTTTTAGTTCCTTATGAAAGTATACTTCAGGTCGCTGAAAAAGTGATAGAAGAACATAACTATAATATTGAGTACAAAAAGGTTATACAAACTGAAGATGCCGTGAATGAAGCGCGGATGGCGATTAAGTCCGGCGCGCGCATCATTATAGCGAGAGGTTTCCAGGCAAAACTGATTAAAGATTATACAAACATCCCGCTCGTGGAAATGCGTTTCCATGCACAGGAAATCGGCCTGCTGTTAAAAAGAGCAAAAGCGATACTAAAGAAAGAGTGTCCTGTTGTAGGCCTTATTGTTTTCAGCAATATGCTCTGCAACATGTCACACATGGAGGAACTCTTTAATGTAAAGCTGCATATTCGCAGCATTGAACAAAATGATGAGGTTCCGGGTGTAATAGAAGAGATGAAGGGGCTTGGCGCTGAGCTTATAATCGGGGGTGAAATCGTCTGCCGTGAGGCACAGATGGCAGGGTTTCCTGTTCTCCCGTATGAGTCGACGGAAGAGTCTGTTCTTGAGGCTCTGCAGATCGCGGAGCGCATGTCTTCCGCGACGGAAACGGAGAAAGAGACAAAGGCTCAGTTTGAGACTGTCCTTGATACAGCGTTTCATGGTATTGTCAAGGTGGACGCTGAGGGAAAGATTATCACATTGAACCGGCTGGTGGAAAACCTGATCGGAAAAACCGCGGAGGAAGTGGAAGGGCTTGAATTTAAAGAAGTATTTCCGTGGTTTGAGGGAGAAATATTCGGGGATATACTTTCGGGAAAACGGGAAAATTACTCTACATCGCTCCAGTTTCAGGGAAAGTCCTGGATTCTGCTCGCGGCTTCAATCCGGTATGACGATCAGATATCCGGCGCGATTATTTCTCTCCAGAGAATGGAGGATTTTGCGAGAAGCGGAAAAAAGGAAATGCAGGAAGTGTATCTGCAGGGATTTACAGCCCAGAAGACATTCCGTGATATCCGGACAAAAAACCGCCGGATGCAGGAGATCCTGGACAAAGCCAGAAAATATGCGCTTTCAGATTCTCCGGTGATGATATACGGAGAGATCGGAACAGAGTATGCTGCTGTTGCCGAGGCTATCCATAATAACAGCGTGCGGCGGACAGGCCCGTTTGTCAGCGTCAATGTACGGGGGCTGGAATACAGCCGTCAGATGGAGGCTCTGTTCGGCGGGGAACCGGGGGAAATTAAAGCTGAAATAAACATAAAAGGGGCGTTTACCCTGGCCAGCCATGGAACTGTCCTGATCAATGGCATTGAACACTTGAATCCCCGTGTGCAGTACATGATTTACAGAATCTTCCGGCCGGGGTATATGGAAAAAACGGATTATCTGTCCGTAGAAAATCTGGATGTCAGAATTATTGTCTGTACACATAAAAATCTGAAATTACTGGCGGAAGAGGAGAAGTTTAACAGGGAACTTTTCTATTTCCTTCAGGGACTGACGCTGGAAATCCCGCCTCTCAGAGAGCGGGCAGAGGATCTGGAGGAGTGCATCGATCAGTGTATTCAGGAAAACTGCCGGAAATACAACAAATATCTCAAGCTGACAAAAGGCGGGAGGGACAGACTGCTCAGTTTTCCGTGGGAAGGAAATCTTGTACAGATCCGCTCCTTTTGTGAGCGTCTTGTCCTTGAAACAGAAAAGCGAAGCGTAAGCGAGACAGAGATTCAGAATCTGTTCGGCAGCCTGTATCCGCTCGTGAGGAGAGTGAAAGGCGAAGAAAAGATTGTAGTGTATAACTCGAAGGAGGCGGCAGACCTCTCCGCGCTTTTGAAAAAGCATAACGGAAACAGGAGCCTTGTAGCGCAGGAGATGGGGATCAGCACAACGACTTTGTGGAGGAGAATGAAGAAGTTCGGGATAGAAGCAAGCTATGACAGCAGATAAGTAAAAAAGACGCTCCTTTTTTGTAATAGGAACCGGCGCCAGAGCGGTCTGACGCCGGAGCAGCTCATAGCGTTTCCTGCCGGTCATGCTGCCGTCCTCATAAGGCTGCTGTGTCAAGCATTAAATTTTCTAAAAATCAAATCTCTTATTTGGCAATCATTTAAAACATTTCAATAAATGAATGAAGCATTTCAAAAAAGTTACAAATTATTCCATACGACAAATCCGAATAGAATTGAAAAATGAAAATGAAATGATATTGACTATAATTGCAATAAAAATATCATATTTTGAAAGATCGTGCAGAAGGTATAAAAATGAAAGATACAGCTTGTTATTTACGTCAATAGAATTTTAGAGCGCAGATTTTTAAAATAGCATTATAGACGCAGTGCACAGCGTACTTTCCAAACTGCCTGAACGTATTTGGGCGGAATAACAAGCTAAACCAGAGTAACTGGAAAATGGAGGAATGTGAAATGAAGATCGGATTTATCGGACTGGGAATTATGGGAAAACCCATGAGCAAAAACCTGATTAAAGCAGGATATGAGCTGGTAGTTAATAATAAAGAACGCGCGGCAATGGACGAGCTTGCAGAGTGCGGCGCAGAGACTGCGGAAACTGCGGCAGAGGTGGCTTCCAGGTGTCAGGTGATTATAACAATGCTCCCGAATTCTCCTCATGTAAGAGAAGTATGTCTCGGAGAAAACGGAATTATCGACGGGGCAAAAGAGGGAACCGTAGTGATCGATATGAGTTCTATTGATCCGGTACAGTCAAAGGCAATCGGTGCTGAACTTGCAAAGAAGGGGATTGAGCTGATGGACGCTCCGGTAAGCGGCGGAGAGCCTAAAGCCATCGACGGAACAATCTCTGTGATGGTGGGAGGCGCGAAGGAAACATTTGACCGCTTTTATGATCTTTTAATGGCAATGGCGGGTTCAGTCGTTTATGTCGGGCCTCTCGGATCCGGAAATGTGGCGAAGCTGGCAAACCAGGTTATCGTGGCAGTGAACATCGCCGCTGTTTCCGAAGCTCTTACCCTGGCGGTGAAAAACGGCGCAGATCCAGAGCTTGTATATCAGGCAATCCGCGGAGGTCTTGCGGGTTCCACAGTCCTGGATGCGAAAGCTCCTATGATGATGGCACATGATTTTAAGCCGGGATTCCGTATTGAGCTTCACATCAAGGATCTTACAAACGCTCTGAACGCAGCGCATGCTACGGACACTTCCCTTCCTATGACGGCTCAGGTGATGGAGATTATGCAGGCACTGAAGAATGATGGATGCGCAAAAGAGGATCACAGTGCGATCGTGAAATATTACGAGAAAATTTCGAATGTATCAGTTGAAAAGGAATAAGAGGTTGAAAAACTGCGGTAGGAGGGTAATGGAATGAGCGAATCTACACAGATGATGCTTGGTCTGCTTCTGGGAATCATTGTCATGATCATCCTTGTGTCCAAGACCAAAGTACATACATTTATCGCGCTGCTTGTGGCGGCGTGCATAACGGGAATTATCGGCGGCATGCCTCTGGTTGATGCCACCGCGGAAGACGGAAGCACGATTACAGGGCTTGTCACTGCCATAGAGAACGGCTTTGGAAATACGCTGTCGAGTACCGGAATTATTATCGGACTTGGCGTTATGATGGGCGGTATCCTTGAAAAATCAGGCGCGGCGGAAAGAATGGCATATTCGTTTATCAAAGCTGTCGGAAAGAAAAAAGAGGAATGGGCTCTTGCGATTACAGGGTGGTTTATCGCGATTCCTGTATTTGCCGATTCGGCAATCGTCATCTTTGCGCCGCTGTGTAAAGCAATGTCAAGAGTGACGGGAAAATCTCTTGTGGGGCTGGCTCTTGCCATGGCGGCAGGACTGCAGCTGACACACTGCCTTGTACCGCCGACTCCCGGCCCCACAACTGCGGCAAGTATGCTGGGCGTGGACGTAGGGCAGATGATAATCTGCGGCGCGCTGATCTCAATTCCGATGCTGATTGTCGCGGTGTTTTACTGCCAGTATATCGGAAAGAAGATTTATCAGGTGCCGACAGAGGATGGCGGATTCGAAAGAAAAGAGTTCAGACCGGAATATATTAAATCCATGGAAGAACTGGACAGGCTGATCGGCGAAAAAGAGCTTCCGGGGCTGTGGGCTTCTATCGCGCCTATTATCGTTCCGCTTATCCTGATTCTCATGAATACAGTGTTAAGCCTTCTCGGAATTGACATCCCGGTTGTATCCTTCATCGGGGAACCGGTCATTGCTCTTGCGGCAGGCACGCTGATTGCCGTGTACGGGCTGATGGCGAAAGCGGATACAAAGAAAGTCCTTAATATTATGGATGATTCTATTAAGAGCACCGGAATTATCATGCTTATTACCGGAGCAGGCGGATCGCTTGGAAATGTTATTAAAGTCAGCGGTATCGGGGATGCCCTTGGAGAAGTTGTTATGAACTTCCCGCTTCCGGCAATCCTGATCCCGTTCCTCATCGCAGCGCTTATGCGCATTGCCCTGGGTTCGGCGACAGTTGCGATCACTACAGCGGCAACTCTTTCGGCGTCTCTGATGGGAAGCATCTCGGTAAGTCCGCTGCTTATGGCGGTATCCTGCTGCGTAGGGGCAATTTCCTTCTCTTACTTTAACGACAGCGGGTTCTGGGTATGGAATGGTATGTTTGGCGTTCCGGAGCTCAAAGATCAGATTCGCTGTAAAACAGCAATTTCAATGATTATGGCAGGAGTAGGTATTGTGGAGCTGCTGATAGTATCGATGGTAATGCACTGATAGGAGGAAAGACGGATGAATACAGATTTTATAAAAGGTGTGATTGTTCCGATTATCACTCCTGTAGATGAAAATGAATCTATTGATGAAAAAAGGCTGCGCGCGCAGGTGGATTACGTCATCGAAGGAGGACTTTCGGGTATACTCGCCTTCGGGAGCAACGGAGAGTTCTATGTCGTTGAAGAAGACGAGATGGAACGGGGGCTGAAAATCATTGTCAGCCAGACCTCGGGACGGGTTCCTGTTTATTTCGGTATCGGCGCTATCAGTACAAAAAAATGTGTCCGGCTGGCGAAAATGGCAGTGGAAAATGGAGCCAGCGGAATCTCCGTACTTCAGCCCATGTTCCTGAAACCGACGGAGAGCGAACTGTTCCTCCATTTTAAAACGATTGCGGAGGCGGTTCCGGATACACCGATGCTGCTTTACAACAATCCCGGAAGAGTCGGATATACGATGTCGGGAAATCTTGTGGAAAGACTGGCTCACGAGGTGGAAAACATTGTCGGTATGAAGGATACAAGCGGAGATATGACTCAGACCGCGGAATTTATACGGCGCACAAGAGATGTGGACTTTAAGGTTTTCGGAGGAAAGGATACTCTTTTATACGCGTCTCTCTGCCACGGAGCAGTGGGCGGAGTCTGTACAGCAGGGAATTTTATGCCGGAGCTGATTACGGATATTTACAATAAATATATGGCAGGAGATATTGCGGGAGCGCTTGAGGCCCAGTTTAAATTAAATCCGGTCAGGCTGTCCATGGATGGGGCAAGCTTTCCGGTTGCCGCAAAGGATATGGCGAATTTAAGAGGGCTGGATGTCGGGGTACCCTATACTCCGAATCTTCCGACCCCGGAAGGGCCGGTTCTTGACAGAATCAGGACAGAAATGAAAACCGCAGGACTGATCAGAGAAAGAAGAAAGTGAGTATCTTATGAGTAAAAAGCTCTATGTAAAAATAAAAGAACAGGATAATGTTGCCATTGCTGTGAAGGATATCGCGGCCGGTACACAGGTGGAGGAAGGTCTGACGGCAAACCAGGATATTCCCCAGGCACATAAGATCGCGCTCTGCGATATCCCGGAAAACGGAGAGGTCATCCGGTACGGAGTCGTGCTTGGCTACGCGAAACAGCCGATCCGGAAAGGCGACTGGATCAACGAGCATATGCTCCACCTTCCCGAAAGCCCATCGCTTGACGATATGGAATACGGGACGAATATAGTGGAGAACGATCAGCTTCCGCTGCCTGCCCGCACGACATGGATGGGGTATCCAAATGAGACAGGGCCTGCCGGGACGAGAAATCTTCTTGGTATTGTGACAACGGTACAGTGCGCGGCAGGAGTATTAAAGGTGGCCGTGGAACGGATTAAAAAAGAACTGCTTCCCAAATATCCGAATGTGGACGGCGTTGTGGCCGTGACACATCCCTATGGATGCGGGGTCGCAATCAACGCGCCTCTGGCATATATCCCGATCCGCGCGATTACCAATGTGATCAGGCATCCGAATTTTGGCGGTGAGATCATGGTGGTAGGCCTCGGATGTGAGAAACTTACTTATGACAGAGTGCTTCCTCCGGAAGATATCACTCCGGAAAACGTGCTGACGCTTCAGGATTATGCGGGGCATGACGCAATGATGGACGCGATAATGAATATGGCGGAAAAGAAACTGGAAAAACTGAACCGGCGTACAAGAAAAGAGCTTCCCTTAAGTGAACTCGTCGTCGGTATGCAGTGCGGCGGAAGCGATGCCTTTTCCGGAGTTTCGGCTAATCCGAGCGCGGGATACGCAGCTGACATGCTTGTGCGCGGCGGGGCGACGGTGATGTTCAGCGAGGTGACGGAAGTGCGCGACGGCGTGCATATGCTGGCGGCCCGGTGCCGGGACGCGTATACCCGCGACAGGCTGGCCGAGGAAATGCGCTGGTACGACAACTATCTGGAAGAAGGCGGAGTGGACCGTGACGCGAATCCTACGCCGGGAAATAAAAAAGGCGGTCTTGCGAATATTGTGGAAAAAGCAATGGGAAGCATTGCAAAGAGCGGAACAAGCCCGATTGTGGAGGTGCTTTCCCCGGCTCAGAAGCCGACGAAGCACGGCCTGATTTATGCCGCTACTCCGGCCAGCGATATTGTGTGCGGCCCGTGTCAGGTGGCCAGCGGAATCGGTCTGCAGGTGTTTATGACCGGAAGGGGAACGCCTTACGGACTGGATATCAGCCCGGTAATTAAGGTGTGCAGCCGGAATGAGATGAAAGACCACTGGTTTGACCTTATCGACATATCGGCGGGCGATGTGGCGACAGGAGAAAAGTCGATCGCCGATGTGGGCGGGGAAATTTTTGATATGATTCTGGATGTCGCGAACGGTGTGAAAGAACCGTACAGTGATCAGTACGGATTCCATAATGATATGTGTATCTTTAATCCAGCTCCTATCACCTGAGTGAATGTTACAAGGGAAAACAGGGAGTCTCAAAAAGGTTAAAAGGGGAGCCGTGCGGCATTATTATTAGAAAGGGAATATACTGAGATGAGAAAAATAGTGAAAATGGAGGTCTATCCCGTAGCGGGCAAAGACTGTATGGAATTAAATTTAAGCGGTGCGCACGCGCCGTTTTTCACAAGGAATATCGTAATTCTCCATGCGGATAACGGAGACACCGGCGTGGGAGAGGTCCCGGGAGGAACAAAGATCACGAATGCGCTGGAAGAGTGCAAAGCGATTGTGGAAGGTACGAATCTGGCGGAGTATAAAAGCACTTTGCTGAAGGTGAAAAAATACCTGGATTCAAAAGGTGAGGAAGATGTGAGAGGAAATCAGACATTCGACCTGAGAACGGGAGTTCATGTGCTCACCGCCATTGAAGCGCCGTGTCTCGATCTGCTCGGCAAGATGCTCGGCGTTCCCGTGTGTGAACTTCTGGGAGACGGGCAGCAGCGTGACCGGGTAAGAATGCTTGGGTATCTCTTTTTTGTAGGGGACAGGAAAAAGACAGATCTTCCGTATGATGAAGAACCGGACGCCGACTGCGAGTGGTACAGGATACGGCACGAGGAAGCGCTGACGGCCGATAAGATCGTGGCATTTGCGAAGGCGACACATGAGAAGTACGGATTCCAGGATTTTAAGCTCAAAGGCGGAGTGCTTCCGGGAAATGAAGAGATGGATGTGATCCGTGCCCTGAAAAAGGAATTTCCGGATGCGAGGATTGATCTTGATCCGAACGGAGGCTGGCTTCTTGAAGAAGCTGTTGAGTATGTAAAAGGCATGAAGGGGATTCTTACATATTGTGAAGATCCGTGCGGCGCAGAGGGCGTATATTCGGGCAGGGAGATTATGAGTGAATTCCGGAGAAGAACAGGTTTCCCGACAGCGACAAATATGATCGCAACGGACTGGAGGGAAGTAGGGCACTCGCTGGAGTCCCAGGCGGTAGATATCATCCTTGCGGACCCGCATTTCTGGACGATGAGCGGCTCGGTAAGAGTTGCGCAGATGTGCCATGACTTCGGGTACACATGGGGCTCACATTCCAATAACCACTTCGATATCTCACTGGCCATGTTTACTCAGGTTGGCGCGGCTGTTCCCGGAGAATATAACGCTCTGGATACGCACTGGATCTGGCAGGAGGGAATCGAGCGGCTTACGAAGGAGCCTCTGCAGATCAGGGACGGCTGTGTGGAAGTTCCGAAAAAGCCGGGACTTGGAATCGAAGCGGATATGGAACAGATTAAAAAGGCAAATGAACTGTACCGGGAAAACTGTCTGGGAGGAAGAGATGATTCCGTTGTTATGCAGTATCTGATTCCCGGATGGAAATTCAATCCGAAAAAACCGTGCCTTGTAAGATAATCCGATGAAAAGCCTGTGCGGCGTTCGCCGGGGGCCCGGATTTTGAATCGCCGTACAGTACAAAAAAGGCATACTGCACAGGAAAATATCTGAAATATCTCCTGTGCGGTATGCTTTTCTCTTCTATCCCTGTCCGTGCTTATTCCTGTCCGGAATCCTGACGTCTGCCGGATCTTTTCGCAACGACAATCCCGACAATGATTACCGCGACGCATATGACAGCGAATACCGCGGCCGCAGTCATCAGTGAACTGCCGCTGCTATTTTCAATATGCATGATATTGTCCGCGGTCTCCCGGAATGTCTCCCCGATAAACTGTCCGATTGTCAGATCCAGGTTGTTGTAATTCATGTCAAAATAGCTCCAGAAGATCGTTTCTGCCTCATTATCCATGATGGAATAGGCGGCCGATCCGTAGTAGATATAAAATGTGCCGTCCATATCTTCAGAATCATTCTCACATGCGAAATATGCCAGAATCATATGCCCGTTGTCTGAAAATGTGTCGAAATATATCTGGGCCAGATACTCCTCTGCCGCTGTCTCGTTCCATTCCCCGTTGATCCATATGGAAGGGTCGTAGTCGAGAAGCATGACATACGGCTGGATGCCGGTCTGAGAGTAAAAATATTTCAGTCCGTCTGTCAGCTCGGTGTCGTGATCGATAAAGCCCATTTCGTCGAGATACCAGTCCGCGTATGTGACAGTGCCAGTGACGGCAGTTCTCTCCGTTCGTGACTGCTGTACATCAGATCCGGTGTCTGAGGTAATGACGGGAAGAAAACGGTTGAAAAAGAACAGGATGACAACAAGAATAACGATAACAGTTGAACATCCTCCGCAGCCGAAGCCTCCTCCCGGACGTCTCCAGCCCCATCCGCCGTGAAATACCGGACCGCCCCATCTGTGCGGACCGCCCGGCGGAGGGCCTCCAAATCCCGGGCCGCCGAAACCGGGGCCGCCCGGGCCTCTGCCGCCGCCTCTGAAACCTCCGCCAAAGCCGCCGCTTCTGCCGCCGAAGGATCTTCCTCCGAAATGGCCGCCTCCCCCATGTGAACCTCCGCCTCTTCCCATAGTCATGCCCCCTTTTTGGTGTCATACTCTTCGCTATCAGAAAAATTCATACCTGATATCATCTTACCACAGTGTAGGAGGGCGGAACAAGAAATTCATGGCCGTTCGGCCGGGAAATTCAGACTTTAATGGAGCGATAACTGTTAACAGAGGATATTAAAGGGGCAAACTGTCTTGTATTTCGTGTCTCCTGTTGCTACAATGACAGTGTAATTTGTCTCTTATGTATTCTCACATGTGAAAGGAGATTACATGAAAGACGATGCAAATGGAACAAAGGCAAAAAAGTAACAGGAAACTTCAAATTATGTGATTCAGAACACAAAGCTGAAAGACAGCGGAGCAAAACTGATTTTTGACAATCCGGTTCTCTGTGCACAATTTCTGAGGGGATATACAAATCTGGAAATTTTAAAAGATATCCAGCCGGAAGATATTGAAGACATTTCAGAACGATTTCTGTGGATGTGGCAGGAAAACAGGGACTCTGATTCAGTGAAGAAAATTCATATCAACGGAAACGACGGATCAGATACATTATATTTGATTACAATGATCGAACATCAGTCAAAGGTGGATTACGATATGGCCTTCCGCATTCTGAGGTATATCGTATATATACTTACAGATTACACGGAAGAACAGGAAAAGCTCCATAAGGGTGTGACAAAGCTGAAAGCTTTTCGCTACCCTCCTGTGCTTCCGGTTGTATTTTATGACGGTGCCGGAAGATGGACTGCAGATACGAATTTCAGAAACAGAGTATATCTTTCAGACATATTAGAGGAATTTATTCCTGATTTTAATTATCTTGTAGTACCTTTATCGAAGTATTCCAATGAGGAACTGATTGATAAAAAGGATGAACTTTCCCTGATTATGCTGATTGATAAACTGCGCAGTGCCGCGGATTTTCAGAAGCTGAAAGAGATACCGGATGAATATTTCGAAAATATCAGCAGGAATTCACCGGAATCCGTTCTCAAGCTGATCGGAAAAATCATTTCTGTTTTGCTCTTAAGAATGAATGTTCCTAAAGATGAGGTGGAATCTTTCACAGACCAGATAGAGCGGAGGAATTTTACAATGCTGTTTGAAAATTTTGAAGCATATGATGTGCAGGAGGCCCGAAAAATCAGCAGAATTGAGGGCATAGCGGAAGGCAGAGCAGAGGGAAAAGCGGAAGCCCTTCTGGAGCTTCTGGAGCACAGGGGATCTGTGCCGGATGAGATAAAGGAAAGAATTTCCGGGGAACGGAATCTTGAGATTCTGGACCGGTGGTTCAGAGCTGCGATAAAGGCAGAGAGTGTGGAAATGTTTATAACGGAAATGGACACAATTTCCGAAAGAAAAGGATAGTTGGAAATGCAGAACAGGAATCCAGATATCATAATAGCAGGCGCCTCGATTATAGATGTGATTGTCCGCCCGGCGGATGCCGGTGTGTTTCAGACAGGATCATCCCCGGCGGAGGAGATCCGCATGTCTGTCGGTGCGGATGCGCTCAATGAAGCCACGGTTCTGGCCAAACTCGGTAAAAAGGTGAGACTTGAGACGATCATCGGAGCAGACAGAGCGGGGGAATATATAAGAACACACTGCGCAGAACACGGGATTGAACTGCCGGAGGACTGTGTGCGGGAGGGGATTGACACAGGGATCAATGTTGTTCTCGTAACTGCGGACGGAGAGCGGCATTTCCTGACGAATCCAAAGAGCACGCTGCGCAGGCTTACAGTGGAAGATATTCATATGCCGTTTCCCGAGAGCGCCCGGATATTCTGTTTTGCAAGTATCTTTGTGTTCCCCCGGATCGGCGCAGAGGAGCTTCGGACGATTTTTTCACGGGCAAAGTCCCAGGGAAAGATTGTGTGCGCGGATATGACGAAGCGAAAGAATAATGAGACAGTAAAAGACATTGCGTGCGCATTGAAATATGTAGACTATCTTCTTCCGAATGAGGAGGAGGCAATGCTTCTGACCGGAGCGGACAGCGCGGAACTGGCGGCTGCGGAACTGAAAAGTGCAGGAGCCGGCACAGTGGTGGTCAAGTGCGGAAAGAGAGGATGCTATGTTTTAAGCGACAGCGAGAGAATGTGGATGCCGGCTGTGGAAGGTGCGCGGTGTATTGACACGACCGGTGCCGGAGACAGCTTTGCGGCAGGATTTATCTATGCGCTTTCAGAGGGCAAAACACTCAGGGAGTGTGCGGCCTTTGCAAATAAGTGCGGTGCAAAGGCAGTGGCAGTGGCGGGAGCCTCAGAGTGGCTATGAACAATGAAAACGTCACGGAAAGGGTAAAAATGAAAAATGGGGGAAGACCTCGGTGGAAAAGACCGATGACGGTTACCGCACTGCTCATTATTCTGGCGTTTACCGTCTCTGCCGCAGTGACGGGAACGATTAAACAGATGGAAGAGGAGAAAGCTTTTGAACGTCTTCATGAGGAAGCGGGAAATATCGCGGAAGATATTTCCGAGAGTGTGGCGGATGACAGGGAACAGATTGAGGTGCTGGCGTCGGCTGCTTCCGGATATGAAGATCTGTCGTCGCAGGAGTTGTGGGATATGCTCAATGCTTTCGATTCGGTAGGAATGATTTCAAGGATAGAAATTCTTCTTCCCGGAGATGTGGTGCTGAAAGACGGAAAAAGTATAACGGCGGAAGGTCTGCTTTCATTTGAGAAGGAAGAGGCGAAGGGAACACACGTAAGTGACAGGGAACGGGATCTGGAGAACAGGGAGGCATACGTCGTCAGAAGTTATGTTCCGATTGTGCGCGGAGCAGAAACAGTTGCTATGATGTATGGCGTTATTGAACTGGAAAATCTTCCGGAGAAGGTGACGGCAGCGCCGTACGGCGGAGATGCCGCGATTTATATTATAGACGGAAACAGCGGGGACTTCCTGGTAGATACGTGGCATAATGATCCCGGCGGCAACATCTGGGAACTGGGGAAAAGACAAATGGCTCCGGGATATGACCATGAAAGTCTGAAACAGGGAGTGACAGACGGAAGTGAGGGATACGTTGTTTTTGCCTCGGAGACGATCGGAGAGAATCTGTATTTCTATTATGAGCCGATTGCTGTCAACGAGTGGAGGATTGCTCTATCTGTACCGGAGCATATCGTTTTTGAAAATGCGGATAAAATCAGCGTCATACTAAATGGGTTCCTCTGTTTTGAGGCTTTGGCTTTTCTCTTTTATTTCTTCTGGATGATTCACTATGTCCGCCGGGAGACAAATGAAAAACAGAGACAGCTTGATATGATTCAGTACATATATGAGGTGGAAAAGCTTTTGTTTTCGGCTCACGAAAAAGAAGAAAATCTTCTCAGGGCGCTTGAAAAGATCGGCGGGATTACAGGCGCGCAGAGAGTTGTTTTCAGCATTTCGGGACTTCCTTATGCGGAAAAGTCCTATATATGGAGAAGAGAGGAGAAAAACGGAGATAAAAAAAAATGCGGCGGAACAGAGCAGAGCCGCGTATAAAGAGGAAAGAGACAGTCTTTATGGATATTTTGAAAACGGAAATGAAAGTTTTGAGGCATACAGCCCGGAGGAGATCAGAGGGATGTTTCCGGGGCTGGCGGTGCCGGGAATTAAAAATATAATTGCAATACCCGTAAAGGAAATGGACGGAAGAATATGCGCGTTGCTGGCTGTATTCAATACAACTAAGAGGCACCTGGACATTGCTCTTCTTAAAAGCGTTGAGTTCAGTTTCGGGATGTTTTTCCATAACTTCAGCACATACAGTACAATCCGTGAACAGGGAGAGAAAGACGTACTCACTGGACTTTATAACAGAAACAGATACGAGGCGGATATTCCTGGTCTCGGAAGAGGTTTCTGGAAATCGCTGATATGTATATATATGGATGCCGATGGCCTCCATGAGCTGAATAATGCCCGGGGACATGAGGCGGGAGACAGGATGCTTAAATCGGTTGCAGAGCAGTTAAAAAGCAGATTTGGAACAAAGTACAGTTACCGGGTCGGCGGGGATGAGTTTGTAGTATTTGTGCCGGAGCAGGAGGAGAAATCAGTCTTGCGCCTGTGCGGGGAAATGGCAGAGCTGCTGGAAAAGGAAGGATATCATATTTCATATGGGGCGGAATACAGAAAAGATGTTTCCTCGATGGGAGATATGATCAAATCTGCGGAAAAGAAGATGTACAAAATGAAGAGAGAATATTATGAGCAGGGGCCACATGACCGGAGGAAGAGACCGGGGAGATATTGACATTTTATCGTACACAGGATATAGTTGTATTAACTTTAATACCAGTATTGAAAAGGAGAATCCAGCAAATGGGAAACAAGAGTATTAACCGGGATTCTCCAGTCCCTGTATACTATCAGGTGGCAGCAGATCTGAGAAGTCGGATTATTCATGGGGAATGGGGAATGAACGGGCAGATTCCATCTGAAAATGAGCTTGTACAGCAGTATGAGTTCAGCAGGGTGACGATTCGTCAGGCCCTGGCAGAACTGGAAAAGGACGGAATTATAAAACGATACCGGGGAAAGGGCGCCTTCGTAAACGAAAACCCGAGCCAGTTTCTTCATGAACTGAAGTATTCTCTGGTTACAGGTAACTACGAACTGCAGGGAGAACAGCGGATGCGCGCAGAAGTCCTTGAGATTGTAAAGTTCCCGGACACGTATAAGGCTGTGGAATGGGCACTGGAGCTGGAGCCGGGCAGCGCGGTTGTCTATTTTAAGAGACTGTTTTATCTGGACGAGAAGCCGATCGCCATTGGAAAATCCTGGCTTCCCGCAGATCTGGTTCCGGGACTGGAAGAAGAGGGACTGATTAACAATTCCCTGTCGAAGACGATAACAGAACGTTACCATTTGAATGCCGTTCATGTGGATGATGTTCTCGAGACAGTCAGGCCGACGATGAATGAAATAAAACTTCTGGACGCCACATATGACTCAACGCTGATCCTGATCAAAGGGCTCTCACGCCTGGACAACGGAAGACCGCTTGAGTATTCCAATACTTACTGGCTTGGGGACAGAGTGAGATTCCGTATTTCTCTTGCCAGGGACAACGGAGAATTTATCATGCAGCCGGCGATGCCGAGGATCTGATGAATGTACTGATACAATCGCAAAAAAGACAGGCTCTGAAAAACAGAACCTGTCTTTTTTGCGAAGGGACAGCTATCCTCTGACAGAGAGTATGGCTTCCTGTTTCTGAAGCGTTTCCAGCAGATTTAGTTTGTCGTATCCGCCGGGATAAATAATCTCCATCTCTATCCTGGTTTCTTTCCCTTTCTCCTTTTTTACCTGCATCGACACGACTTCGATTTTCTCTTTTTTCAGAAGTTCTTCCAATTCCTGCATAATCCTGGAGCTGTGCGTACATGTGATCCGAAGTCCGCAGCGGTAAGGCTCCTGCGCAAGAAAGCGCACACGGTGCATTACGATCTGGGCACCGATCATAAGAAGCGCAGAAGATACTGCGATGAAATACTGACCGGCTCCGACAGCCATGCCGACTCCTGAGGCCACCCATATTCCCGCCGCGGTAGTAACACCGCTTATGGAATTATTTCTGACAAAAATAATTCCGGCTCCAAGGAATCCGATTCCGCTTACGACCTGCGAAGCCATTCGGGAACCGTCGCTGCCCGGAACGTCCTGGAAGCCATATTTTGAGATAATCATCATCAGTGCAGCGCCCAGGCAGACAAGTGTGTGGGTGCGCATACCAGCGCCTTTGTTCCGGTTTTTGCGTTCAAAGCCGATAGCGCATCCGAGAATACAGGCTGCCAGGAGCCGCAGGAAAAGCTCCCCCTGTACTGCAAGTTCTTTCCAGATCATTTCCATCGGCAGGACTCCTTTTTGAAAAGTCTAAAATGAAAGATTCAGCAGATAATTTCCAACCTTTACACTGTGCTCCAGAGCGGACTGAACAAGCTCATCGGGAAGCCTCATTGTGTAGCGGTGTATTTCGTAGGTAAAATCACCCTGGTATCGGATATCCCGGAGTGCCTGCATGACTTCCGGCCAGTTTATGTGGCCGCTGAAGGGCAGCAGGTGGTCTTCATGGATGTCAATATAGTCTGAAATATGCGTTGCTTTCAGGCGGTCTCCCACCAGTTTCAGCGATTTGCGGATATCCTGATGCATGATCCCGGAATGCTCCACATCCCAGCACACACCTACATTATCGAAATCTTTCGACAGGGTGTCCACCAGATCAACGACTTCTTCCGCGGTCGTGGTATAGCGCCTCTTCGGGGAAATATTCATCTCCCACAGATTTTCTATGGCGATTCCCACATTGTGCTCTGCCGCAAGTTCCAGCACGGACTTGAGATACTCCATCGTCTTTTCTTTCGAGGACTTAAGAGGAGTGGCAGAATCAAAATCAGTTGCCGCGTGGATCACAAGCCACGGGATGCCGAGAATGGACGCGGCGAGAATCCCTCTTCTAATGTACTCGTCCAGCTCATCCCTGTTCGGGACGGCCGGATCGCAGAAGTTATAGAAGTGGGAATGTCCCTGAGAGAATTCTATTCCGAGTTCGTCTGCTTTCTTCCGGATTCCCCGGATCCAAGATTCCCAGTTGTCGGACTTAAACGGCGTGTCGAACACACAGCAGTCGTGGAAATTCATGTCCAGCACCCGGTACCCAGCCTTCGCGCAGCGCTCCACCGAGTCTGTGATCTGTGCCTTTGTCCCGTCCGGTCTGTTGAAATAGATACATGTTGAAGTCGATAATCTCATGATAAGCTCCCTTTGGCTGAATTACTTTTTTTATGAATCTTTCAGACAGTGATCTCACAGAATTTTTCTACAATCTCCTGCACTCCGTCGATACACCGTCCTGACGCCACATAATCCGCGGCGTGCTTTGCGTCTTCGGTTGCGTTGCCGACTACAGCGCCGATTCCGGAGTACCGGAGCATCTCGATATCGTTCTGGTGATCGCCGACCGCAAGAATGCTTTCCGGCGGTATATCCAGAAGAGTGGCCACGGATTTTAAGGCGGATGCCTTTGTTGAGTCCCGGCTGACGACCTCTACAGATTTGTTTGTATACCGTGTAAAGCCGTATATGTCGGGCAGTTCCCGGCACATATCTTCCAGAATGGCAATCGCTCCCTCTCGGGTCTCGTCCATGATCATAAGCTTGTCGATCATAAGATGCTTCCATTCATATTCTGTCGGGACGTGGATGTGAAAATACCGGTTGAATTCCTTCTGCTGCCTGCGGATCCACGGAGTCTCGCGGTATATGCTTTCTTTTCCGTCAGCGGTGTAGACAAGCGACATATTCATGGAGTCAGCTTTCTCCATCAGGGCCCTGAGGCCCTTCAGCGGAATCTGCTTCCGCTGAAGTACGGTGTCGCCTTCCATGATCGTAGCCCCGTTGCACGCGATGTAAGGGATCTGAATCTTCATTTTCTTTACATAATCGCTGGCCATGCATTCCGCTCTTCCTGTTGCAATCGTAAACAGTATGTTCTTTTTCTTCAGTTCTTCAGCAATCTTTATGGCCTTATCCGTAAGAATTTCGTCCCTGTCAATAAGCGTACCGTCCATATCACTGATTACAAGTCTGATCACTTCGCCACCTCGTTTACATTTACATTTTCATTTTCAGCCATTTGCTCTCGCGTATTCGGCCAGCTTTTCATTACACTGCTCCACGATATTCGTGCAGGTCGTGTCTTTGTCCTGGTTGCCGGCGCCGAATTCCGCCATATTGTTCTTGATGATCTCATCAAGCTCCCAGTTGATGATGTCAAACGGTTCCTGAACATTTACATTTGAATTGCGCATCTGGTCTACCGCAACTGTGTAGTTGGGGTTCTCTTCCATGTAAGTCTGCATATCTGCTTCGTCATAGACTTTTGTGTTGACCGGGAGATATCCTGTCGCTGTATCAAATGCGATCTGTGCTTCCGGAGATGCCAGATACTGGGTAAAGATCCAGGATGCGTCAACCTGTGCCTCGTCGCCCTTGTCAAACATTGCAAGGCAGGATCCGCCGACTGCTGTTCCGCCTGTGTCTGCTGCGTCTACTTTCGGAAGCGGAGCTGTCGCCCACTCGAACTTGTCGCCTACAAGGCTGTCGATTGTTCCGATACGTGCGGATGACATAATCGCCATTCCGAACAGACCCATGGAGAACTCCTCGTTGATGTTGTCCTCTACTTCTTTGTATGCGCCTGTATCAACGACTTTCTGCCATTCGGTCAGGAACTTGTCGAGTGATCCGTCTTCACCGAAGGTCACTTCTGTCATCATTCCGGCACGTCCGCCTTCGTTGTTTCCGAAGAAGTTATACTCGCCCTGTCCTCCGATCCAGTTTGCAAGCTGGTAGCGGCGAACAGCTACATTCAGACCGTATCTTGTCACAGTATCTCCGTCCTTGACAAGCAGTTTTTCACATGCTTCAGCCATCTCTGCGATTGTCTGCGGCGGATTCTCCGGATCCAGGCCTACTTCTTCAAACATATCCTTATTATAGTAAAGCAGAATACTGGATACGTTAAACGGCATACAGATCAGCTCATCCTGATAGGAGAAGGCTCTCACAGAGTGCTCGTCCAGATCTTCTTTTGCCACGGTGATATTCTCACCTTTCTCGTACATATCCTCTACTTTGATCAGCTGTTCGTAATCCAGAGCTGACGGAACTCCGGCGCCTACGATCTGAGCCACATTCGGGAAGTTCTTCGTGTCGTTTGCCTGAGCAAGCGTTTTCAGCTTTTCGCTTACGTCATCGCCCTGGTATACACTTTTTACTGTAATTCCGTTTTCAGCGCCGACGGTTTCGTTAAATGTGTTTACAACCGCCTCCATGGCTTCGCCGTTGACTCCGGACATGGTGTGCCAGTATTCGATCTGTACATTTCCGTCCGATGATGTGCTTGATTCTTCTGTTGTCTGTCCGCATGCGGTCAGAAGGGAGACCGTCATTGCAGCTGCCAGTCCGAGACTGATCACTTTTTTCATTTTCATTTTTCTTTCTCCTTTGCCTTTTGCTTTTTCAGAGTTTTTCAGGCCTGTCAGCCTTTTACCGCTCCGCCCATAAGGCCGCCTACGATCTGTCTCCGGAAGATGATGAACATTACCGCCACGGGCAGCAGTACAAGGATTGATGCTGCCATAATCGGACCGTAAACTGTTCCCTCCGGGAAGTTCAGCATTGTTACGCCTACCTGGACGGTGCGCATCGCATCGTCGTTTGTCACAAGCATCGGCCACAGGTATGTATTCCATGTGCTGATGAATGCGGAAATAAAGACAGTTGTTAAAACTGGTTTATTTAACGGAAGCAGAATGGTTGCGAAAAAGCGGAAGTTGCTGCATCCATCTACTTCTGATGCTTCTTTTACATCTTTTGAGAACGTCAGAAAGTTCTGTCTCATGATAAAAATATTCATTGCCGAAACCATAAACACGATCATCATTCCGAGATAGGTATTGACCAGTCCGAGGTTTGCCACCGTCTGATAGTTTGTGATCAGAACAACATCCCCGGGGATCATGATGGTTCCCATTACGAATGCGAAGAGGAAACTTTTTCCTCTGAATTCGAAGAATGAGAAGGCAAATGCAGCCATGCTTGCTGTGATCACGCGGATAACGGAAGATACGCCGGCCAGGATCAGGGAGTTTAACATGTACCGTCCCAGCATGGTGGATTCGAGCGCCTTTTTATAATGCTCGAGAGTGATCGTTTCCGGGATCAGTCTGGGCGGCATGCTCAAAATCTGATCAGACGGCATGAACGAGATGCACAGTGCGTAGATGATCGGGAAGACGATAATCAGTCCGACCAGCAGCGCAAAAATCTGAAACGCCACACTCTTTGCAGTTTTGATTCTTTTGTAATGTTTTGGGTTGTATGCGTTTGTCAATTGTAATGCACCCCTTTCTTTTCAAATGAAAAGCTGAACGCCATGGCGATGGAAGTGATGATAAAGGCAATGATTGCCGCCGCGTATCCATCGTTGTAGTTCAAGTTGTTCACGGACTGTTTGTACATAAAGGAGATCATCGTCTCCGTGGAGCCCTGGGGCGCGCCCTGCGTCAGTATGAGCACCAGCCCTGACATCATCATGTTCTTTGCAAGCGAGTTGCAGATCAGATAAAACACAGTGGGCGAAATAATGGGAACAATAATCTTGAATGTTCTCTGGAAAAAATTCGCTCCGTCGATGTCAGCACTCTCAAGCAGATCCGATGAGATCCCGCGGACTGCCGAGAGAAGGAACAGGAAATTGTATCCGATATTCAGCCAGACGGCAATCAGACTGAGCGCGATCATCGCGATTTTTTTGTCGTTGAGCCAGTTAAAATGTGTGTTGAAAATGTAATTTAAAATACCGATTGTCGGATTGTACATCAGCTGGAAAATCATAGCCGCAACCGACATGGAAACAGCCATTGTGATTGCGTACAGCATCTCGTAGACCGGCGACAGCTTCGTCTTTCTGTTTGCAATCATTGCCAGCAGAAGGGCGATGAAAATCGCGATCGGAGAAGACATAACCACATAGATCAGCGTGTTCTTGATTGACTGAAGAAACGCCGGGTTGGTGAGTACACTGATAAAATTCTCAAGACCGACAAATTCCCTGATTTCCCCCATGGAATTTACAAGGAAGAAACTGCTGAAAACAGTTTTTGCAAACGGATAATATGTAAATCCGACGAAAAAAATCAACGCGGGAGCCAGGTACAGAAACGGTTCAATCCGTTTGCTCAGCCTCTTTTTCTTCTTCACTCTTCCCCTCCCTGTGAAGCTTGCCTGTTTTTCCATTTTTCTCTTCTCCTTTTCACAGTGTGTTGATGAATGGAATGAATTGTATGCTTGTATTAATATTAATACATCTGTGATGTAATGCAATCGTATCATGCAGGCAGAGTTGTGTCAATACGAAATTTGCTTGTATTAACAAGAATACAAGTTTTTTGGCTATTTATACTAAATCAGGATAAGATATTTGTGCATTTATGTGCGAAAATTACCCTGTCTGTGGTATGATACATATAAACGAAATCGGAACGCTTTCATTTTCTGTGATGAAAGCTTGGAAAAGTTCGGAGGAAACAGCCATGAAGATGAAAATCAGAAATAAGACGGCATTTACCGATGCGGAAACCACACTGGAAAAAGAAAACAGGGAAGTGTCATACCGGGCGGCCCTGGAGGGAATCGTCCTTCTGGAAAATGACGGGACACTGCCGCTTTCTCCGGGGAAAATCGCACTCTACGGCGCAGGGGCGGACATGACGATCAAGGGAGGCACCGGTTCCGGCGAGGTCAACGAGCGCCGCGTGGTGTCTGTGAAGGAAGGACTGGAAAAGGCGGGATTTACCGTCACGACAGAAAAGTGGATCGACGGATATGCCAGAGAGTACAGAAAAGGCGAGGAAGAGTATAAGGCGGAATTTCAGAGAAGACTCAGAAGCTTCCGCAAAGACGATATCATCAATATTATGAGCAGCCCCTACCAGTATCCGTTCGGCCAGCCGGTCACGATGAAGGATGTGGAAGAGTCCGGGACAGATACATGCGTCTATGTAGTTGCCCGGCAGGCGGGAGAGGGAGCGGACCGCAAACTTGAAAGAAAGGAGTATTCCCTGTCCGATGAAGAGAAACAGAATATTGCCATGTGCGCGGCAAACTACGAAAAACTGATTGTCGTGATCAACACAGGATCTGTGTTTGACATGAATTTCCTGGATGAAATCGAGGGGATCAATGCGGTTGTTTATCTGGCACAGCAGGGGATGGAAGGAGGAAGAGCGTTCGCGGATATCCTGTGCGGAAAAGTCTCTCCTTCTGCCAAAACGGTGGATACATGGCCGAAAAAGTATGAGGATATTCCCTGTGCCATGGAGTACAGCTATCTAAACGGAAATACAGAGGAAGAGTATTACCGGGAAGGGATCTATGTCGGCTACCGGTATTTTGACACGTATGACAAAGAGCCAAAGTATCCGTTCGGGTACGGCCTGTCCTACACAACATTTTCCGTGAAGGCACAGTCCGCTGAAGTGAGCGATTCCTATGTGAAGGTGACGGCAGAGGTGACGAACACGGGCAGCCGGCCGGGAAAAGAGATTGTTCAGCTCTATGTGAGCTGCCCGCAGAGCGGCATGGCAAAAGAATACCAGAGACTGGCCGCATTTGCGAAGACGAAAGAGCTGGCGCGCGGGGAGAGTGAAACGGCGGTGCTCCGGTTCCCCGTAAGCGACCTTGCTTCCTTCAGGGAGGAGGACGCTTCCTTTGTGCTGGAGGCGGGAGACTATATTCTCCGTCTCGGGACGTCGAGCAGAGATACGGAGGCAGCAGCGGTGCTTGTGCTCGATCAGGAGGCAGTAACGGAAGTATGTGACCACGTGTGCTTAAGAGCAGTCAGAGTAAATGAAATCCCCATGCCCGGAAGCGATGAACAGGAAAATGACGCGTCGGAAAACGGGGCTCCCGGCTTTGCCGATACAGGAGAGCGGGAGGATGTGGATCTTGAGAGAATCCATGTAAAGGCGGAAGAGATTGAAAAAGTCGTGCACAGCTATGAGGAACCGGACAGTTACTCTTCTCCTGTGACAGACCGGCTTCTTGCACCGCTCTCCGTGGGAGATCTCTGCGAGCTGGTCGTGGGATCCGGAATGACAGGGCAAAAACGCTTCTTTGAAGCGCCCGGAGCAGCCGGGTACACGACGGGAGAACTGCTGGAAAAAGGCATCCCCAATATCTGCCTGGCGGACGGGCCGGCAGGCTTAAGGCTCCAGAAAGTTTCCGCGGTGACAAGAGACGGAAAAGTAAAAGGCGTGGAGCCTCAGATATCGGTTATGAACTATCTGCCGGATATCATCCGGAACCGGATGCTCGGAAACCCGGAGAAACGGCCGTGCGTTTACCAGTTTGCCACATCGTTTCCGACAGGGACGGCTCTGGCGCAGTCGTGGAATACCGCTCTTCTGGAAGAGGTCGGGGAAGCAGTCGGAAAGGAGATGGAGGCATACGGCGTCACTTACTGGCTGGCGCCGGGCATGAACATCCACAGAAATCCGCTCTGCGGCCGGAACTTTGAGTACTATTCTGAAGATCCGCTGCTCACAGGAAAGATGGCTGCCGCAATAAGCCGGGGAGTTCAGTCCCGCAGAGGATGCTTTGTGACGGTGAAGCACTTCTGCTGCAATAATCAGGAGGACAACCGGAACCACACGAACGCCAATGTAAATGAGCGGGCGTTAAGAGAGATTTATCTGAGGGGATTTCGGATTGCACTGAGAGAAGGCGGGGCGAAGTCCGTCATGTCCTGCTACAATAAAGTGAACGGTACCTATGTAAACAACAGCTATGATCTGCTGACGAAAGTGCTGAGAAATGAATGGGGCTTCAGCGGTCTTGTCATGACAGACTGGTTCGCCACCGGCAAGGGGCTGGGAAGTCACAGCGCTGCCATTGAGGCTGGAAACGATCTGATTATGCCGGGCGGCAGAGGAGCAGTGCGGGAGCTTAAGAAAAAAGTCAGAAGCGGCGAGCTGGAAGTGACGGCTCTGCAGCGGTGTTCGGCCAATGTGCTGCGGGGAATCGTCGAATCCAGGATTTATCAGGCTTACAGGAAGAAAAACGCCGCGAAGAAAAAGGACGAATAAAGAAGAGATGATACAGGACACAAAAAAAGACAAAAAGATATACCCGAGAATCCTTGCGGCAGCAGTGCTTCTCATACTCAGCGCTGCCCTGATGATTCTCTCGGCTCAGGCGCCGGATTTTGCGGAGTGGTATTCGGAGCATATTTATCCGGTTTTTGTCGGCAGCCTGGGGCGGATCTTGGGCGTGTTCCCGTTCTCCGTATCGGAGATCTGCCTGTATCTTCTTCTTGCTGCGCTGATCGTGTCGCTCTGCGTTCTTGCCGTCCGGGTGGTCCGGGCGCTGGCAGGGAAAGGAGTCCTGTCTGAAGAAAACATTTCGGCAGAGACGCGGGGGACGGAAAAAGGTCTGCGGTCTGCGGCAGTGATAAGAGCTGTGACCGCATGGGTTTCCGGAATCCTTCTTGCAGCGGGCATTCTTGCCTTCCTCTATACGGTATGCTGCGGAATCAACTATCACCGCAGATCGTTTTCCGAGGAGGAAGGGATTATTACATATAACTATACGGCGGAAGAGCTAAAGGAAGTCTGCCTCTGGCTGACGGAGGGAGTCAACAGCCTTGCGGATGAAGTGAGCCGTGATGAAAACGGAGTCATGCGGCTTGACGCTCCGGAAGGGGAAGGCACGGTGGACGCCATGTATTCTCTGGCGGAAGAATTTTCAGCGCTGGAGGGCTATTATCCGCAGCCGAAGAAGATCATCGTGTCAGAGATTCTTTCCTATCAGAGTCTGACCGGGGTCTATTCCCCGTTTACAGTGGAAGCCAACTATAACGGGGACATGACCGCGTATAACATCCCTTTTACAACCTGTCATGAACTCTCCCACTTAAGAGGGTTTATGCAGGAGCAGGAGGCGAATTTCATCGCATTTCTGGCGTGCATCGGCTCAGACCGGACGGACTTTCAGTACAGCGGCTATTTGTCCGGCTGGGTGTACTGTATGAATGCCCTGTACCGCGCGGACTATGAGAGCTGGCAGGAAGTAAGAGCGCTTCTTGATACGGCTGCGGATCCGGATCTGGCGGCGAACAATGCGTTCTGGGCTTCGTACAGGGGCCCGGTATCCGAGACTGCCCGGCGGGTGAACGATACATATCTGAAAGCCAACGGTCAGGCGGACGGCGTGCAGAGCTATGACCGGATGGTGGATCTGATTGTGGCTTATTTCGAGTAATTGACAATTTACTCCTTTTCTGAAATATGCTAAAATAGCACTGTTAAGCACATGGAGACAGTGTGGTTATTTAAAGTAAGAAAATCAATTAAGGAGGCTTCACATGATCAAATTATATGACAATGGCGTCTATCTTTTAAACGGCGCCGAGATAGTCGAAGATACAGGAAACGTGCAGGTTCCTCTTTCAAAGGAAGAAGCCGCTCAGAATACGATGGCATACGGCATCTTAAAAGAGCACAATACTTCAGGAAACATGAACAACCTGCAGATCAAGTTTGACAAGCTTACATCCCACGATATTACGTTTGTCGGTATCATCCAGACAGCGCGCGCGTCGGGGCTGGAGAAATTCCCGATTCCCTACGTGCTGACGAACTGCCATAACAGTCTCTGCGCAGTGGGCGGTACGATCAATGAGGATGACCACATGTTCGGTCTGACATGTGCGAAGAAATACGGCGGCGTCTATGTTCCGCCTCATCAGGCAGTCATTCATCAGTTTGCCCGCGAGATGCTTGCAGGCGGCGGAAAGATGATTCTCGGATCTGACAGCCACACCCGCTACGGAGCGCTCGGAACGATGGCGATGGGCGAGGGCGGACCGGAGCTTGTAAAACAGCTTCTCAACAGAACGTACGACATCAAAATGCCGGGCGTGATCGCGATCTACCTGGACGGAGAGCCGATGAAAGGCGTCGGACCGCAGGATGTTGCCCTTGCGATTATCGGTGCAACATTTAAAAATGGCTATGTAAACAATAAAGTGATGGAATTTGTCGGACCGGGCGTGAAGAAGTTAAGCGCTGACTTCCGTATCGGCATCGATGTCATGACGACAGAGACAACCTGTCTGTCCTCGATCTGGACAACCGATGAGACGATCGAAGAGTTCTACGAGATTCACGGAAGAAAAGGCGACTACAAAGAGCTGAACCCGGGAGCGGTTACATACTACGACGGCTGTGTGTATGTGAACTTAAGCGAGATCAAACCGATGATCGCGATGCCGTTCCACCCGAGCAACGTCTACACAATCGATGAGCTGAACGCAAACCTGAAAGATATCCTTCACGATGTGGAGCAGAAAGCGCTCGTAAGCCTGGACGGCGCGGTGGAATATTCCCTTCAGGACAAGATCCGTGACGGAAAGCTCTATGTAGAGCAGGGAATTATCGCAGGATGCGCGGGCGGCGGATTTGAAAATATCTGCGCGGCAGCCGACATCATTAAAGGACACAATATCGGCTCCGACGCGTTTACTTTCAGCGTGTACCCGGCAAGTATGCCGATCTATATGGAACTTGTGAAGAACGGCGCGGTAGCCGATCTGATGGAGGCGGGAACCGTTGTGAAGACTGCATTCTGCGGACCGTGCTTCGGCGCGGGAGACACACCGGCGAACAATGCCTTCTCCATCCGTCACACAACGAGAAACTTCCCGAACCGTGAGGGAAGCAAGCTTCAGAGCGGACAGATCTCTTCCGTTGCGCTTATGGATGCGCGTTCTATCGCGGCTACGGCTGCAAACAAGGGATACCTCACACCGGCTACGGCTATGGATGTGGAGTACAAGGGACAGAAATATCACTTTGACAGCAACATTTACGCAAACCGCGTGTTTGACAGCCACGGCGTGGCAGATCCGGACGTTGAAATTCAGTTCGGCCCGAACATCAAAGACTGGCCGGCGATGTCTGCGCTGCCGGAGAATCTGATCGTGAAAGTGGTATCCGAGATCCATGATCCGGTTACAACGACAGACGAGCTGATTCCGTCAGGAGAGACTTCCTCCTACCGTTCCAACCCGCTGGGACTTGCAGAGTTCGCGCTCTCAAGAAAAGATCCGGCATACGTTGGAAGAGCGAAAGAAGTGCAGAAAGCACAGAAAGCCATCGAGGCAGATACATGTCCGCTGGATGCCCTTGAAGAGCTTAAGCCTGTAATGGAGACGATCCAGAAGACATATCCGGAAGTTGGAAGAGGAAACATCGGCGTCGGCAGCACCATCTTTGCGGTGAAGCCGGGAGACGGTTCCGCCCGTGAGCAGGCGGCGTCCTGCCAGAAAGTACTCGGCGGATGGGCGAATATCGCCATCGAGTACGCGACGAAGCGCTATCGTTCCAACCTGATTAACTGGGGAATGCTTCCGTTCCTCACAGACGCTGACCACGAGCATCTTCCGTTTAAGAACGGAGACTATATCTTCGTTCCGGACGTGAGAAAAGCGGTGGAAGAGAAAGCGGACGTCATCAAGGCGTATGTTGTCGGAGATGACTTAAAGGAAATCGATCTCCGTCTCGGCGATCTCACAGACGCGGAGAGACAGATCATTCTGGACGGCTGCCTGATTAACTATTACAAGGCGGCGAAGTAAGACAGACGGATTTGGGCGGGGAATATTTCCGCCGGCCAAAGTGACAGTACTTTTTTATTATAATAGGAGCCAGGTCTGGGTAAGGCCTGGCTCCTGGTGTCAATTCTTATATAATTAATATAAATTATCCGGAAAAATAAAAATTCCATGCAACAAATTCCCATTGCAGAGACTCTTATATATACCAGAATAAAAATATATATCAGTACAAAAATGATCGGATTCTGTCAGCAGTGCGCGGCCACGGCACGAGAGGAGGGGGTGCAGATGTACGATTACGAGAACAGTCCGGAACATGAGCTGATCCGGAGAGCGAAGAGGGGAGACGCAGAGGCGTTTTCACAGCTTTATGCAGAGATTTACAAAGATCTGTATAAGTTTGCCCTGTATGTGACACAGCATCCGCAGGATGCAGAGGATGCTGTGAGCGAGACGATTATATCCGCATTTGAAAATATCAGAAGCCTAAAGAAAGAAAATTCTTTCAAAAGTTGGATTTTTACAATCCTCAACCATAGGTGTAAGAAAGTAATCCGAAACAGTCACCGGGAATTTTCCATTTCTGACCAGGAAGAAACAGCCGATCCGGAGCCGGACTATGCCCAGCAGCATGACGTGCGGAGCGCATTTAATTCACTGGATGAGGAAGAACGGATGATTGTGGCGTTTTCTGTATTCGGAGGCTACCAGAGCGATGAGATTGCAGGAATGCTGGACAGAAACGCGGCAACGGTCCGCTCGCGTAAGAGCAGAGCGCTTGAAAAAATGCGGGCGATTCTCGAAAGAGCCGACGGATAGGAGGGACGGAGCATGGAAGACAGGGAATTGAAAAATATAGATGGGAATGTGGATGAAAAATGGGAAGAAACTCTGGAAGAAAAACTGCGCAGAAGTGCCGACGACGTCAAGATTCCGGTAACGCTTGAGCCAAAGACCGTCACAGAGATACTGAGGAAGAGAAGAAAAGAGAGACTGCGAAAATATGCAGTCCGTTTTGCCGGAGCTGCAGCGGCCGCCTGCGTCTGTATAGCAGTCGGGATCAGCTCGGGATATCTGAATTATGGAGAGGATACGGAGGGCGGCCGTGTCGCTTCTTCGGAGACCGACGCGGCCTCATCTTCTGCGGCTGGTACATCGGGAACAGCAGGACAGGGTCAGACAGAAGAGACGGGAGCGGCCGCAGATTCGGGAAAGATCGCCGCAGCGTCTGATTATGATGAGATCTACGAATATATTCAGGAGCAGCAGAAACAGTACGAGACACAGGCTGAAGTCTATTCGGACGGGACGATGGACGGCGCATCCGCATCTTCCGGTGCAGGAAACGGCGGGGCGGTGAGAGAGGAAAGTGCTTCTGACTCTGCGGGAAGCGGACAGACCGATACAGGTTCCTATTCAGATACGAATGTCCGCGAACAGGGAGTCGGCGAGGCAGACGCGGTCAAGACGGACGGGCAGAATCTCTATATCCAAAACGGACAGAAAGTAAGTATTGTCGGGATCGGTACAGAAGAGATGGAAGCCCTCTCGGAGATCCGCCTGGAAGACGACTGCTATATCAGTGAGATTTACGTGGAAGAAGGAAAGCTTGTCGTGCTTTATACCCGTTCGGAATATAACGAAGGCGATGAGGGATACGGGTATTACACCGACTATACATGTGCGGACGTTTATGACGTGTCCAGCCCGGCGGAGCCGGAAAAGATCACCACGGTATCCCAGAGCGGATATTATGATACCATGCGTGCGAAGGACGGCTATATTTATATTCTGAGCCGTTTCTATGCAGACGCAGCAGCGCCCCGATCCGGAATATCGGCGTATGTTCCGGAGGCAGGCGGAGATCTGATTGCAGCAGAGAATATTTACATGCCTCAAGGGCGGATGGGAAGCGAGTACACAGTGATTACCTCCTTCTCCCTGGAAAATCCGGAGGAGAGAACAGACAGCAAGGCCGTGTTCGGAACCGGCGGGATCTACTATGTGAGCAGTGAAAACATTTATATCACGGAGTCGCTTTATGGAGAAAATGACGCGGATGTGACGCAGACGTCTATCCGGAAAGTTTCATACAGCGACGGAATACTTGAGGGTGTGGCTCAGACGAAGATTGACGGCACGCTGAATGATTCCTTCAGTATCGACGAGTATGAAGGATATCTCCGGCTTGTGACGACCGTGACGCCTGTGAATAACAATGTGGGAATCCAGCCGTTTTACAGTCTGGATGACAGTACTTCCAGTGATACTGCGGAAGCAGTTGATACGAATTCGCTCTATGTTCTGGACGAAAATCTTGAGATCACCGGGGAGATCCGGAACATGGCGCCCGACGAGAGGGTGTATTCCGCCAGGTTTATGGGAGAGACCGGATATTTTGTGACGTTTAAGGAGACAGACCCGCTGTTTTCAGCGGATCTCTCAGACCCGGCAAATCCGGATATCATCGGTTCCCTGAAGATACCGGGATTTTCAGAGTATCTCCATCCGTACGGCGATGGCAGGCTGCTCGGAATCGGAATGGACGTGGATGAAGAGATGGTGACAACCGATGGCGTGAAGCTCTCCATGTTTGACATCTCAGATCCATCTGACGTCAAAGAACTCTCCATGTATATTCTTGAGGATACGTACAGCACAGATGTGGCTTATAACTACAAGGCGGTATTCGTCGATGTGGAGAAAAACCTCTTCGGGTTTATGGCATATGGGAACACCCCCGTTTACCATGTATTTTCCTTTGATGAGGAGAACGGATTTCAGGAGGTGTTCTCAAGAGAAATGCCCGGGTACGGAGATGTGCGCGGCCTCTATTCCGGGGACAGGTTTTACCTGGTTACAGGAAATACGGTGGAAGCCTACACACTCTCCGATTTCCGGAAGATCGATGATATCGTACTGTAAACATCCCGGCACGGGAAATCAGAATCCGCCTTTTTTCTTCACTATGTAGATAGGACGCTTTTTGCTTTCCATATAGTCTTTCGAGACATACTGTCCCAGGAGAGATAAAAAGATCATCTGGATTCCGTTGAGCAGAAGGATCAGGCTGACAAGCATGGGAACCACAGTGAGCCCTCCGCCAAAGAGTACAGACAATACCACTGTCAGCACGGCGGCGGCAATCAGGAGGGCTCCGACCGCTCCCGGCATTGCCGCAGGCACGGTCGAAAATGACAGTATGCCGTCGACGGCATACCGGAACAGAGAGCGGAAGGACCACTTGGATTCTCCGGCGGAGCGCTCGATATTGCGGAACGGAATCCATTTTGTATCAAAGCCGACAAACGAGAAAATTCCTTTCATATACCGGTTGTATTCCTTAAGTTCCAGGATGGAATCAGCCATCGCCCGGTTCATCATCCGGAAGTCTCCTTTCCCGTCGCCCATGTCAAGATGGCAGAAGCGGCGGATGATGCGGTAAAACGTACGGGACAGGAGCGATCTCAGTTTCCCGTCCCCTTCTCTTCCTTCCCGGAGTCCGGCACAGCAGTCATAATTCTCCGTTTTGAGAACATGATACATTTCTTTCAGAAGTTCCGGCGGGTGCTGCAAATCAGCGTCCATAAAGACGCAGTAATCTCCGGACGCGTTCTGGAGCCCTGCGTACATGGCGGCTTCTTTTCCGAAATTTCTTGAAAACGAAAGGTAGCGGCACCGGCTGTCTGATGCGGTCAGTCCGGAGAGAATCTCTGCCGTGCGGTCACAGCTTCCGTCATCTACGAAGATAAACTCACATTGTGCGCCGGGAATATCATCTGCTGTTTCAGATACGGCCCGATAGAAGTCCGGAAGCGCTTTTTCTTCATTATAGCAGGGAACAATGATACTTATTTTATCCATGACAGACTGCCTCCTTTTTAAAGATTCTGTATTTGCTGAGAAGATAGTTTCCGGTTACAGTGACTGCGCTGACGATAAGCTTGGCGGGAAACGGAGCGAGCTTCAGTTCGTCGATCAGAAGCCACAGAAGCAGATTCTCCGTCAGAAGCGTGAGGAAACGAAGTCCCACAAAGGACGCAAGCTCGGCTGTCATTCGGTTCCGGGAGCGGAATACCCACCGGCGGTTCAGAATATATGCTGTAATAACCGCTCCAGCCCACGCCGCGCTGTTTGCGGCAAGCCATGGGACTTCTAAAAACAGAAGTCCCGCATACAGTACATAATTTGCGGCGGTAGTTATGCCTCCGCTGACCAGATAAGTGATAAATTCTTTTTTATGATTCATAAATATCCCCTTCTTTCATTTCCATTTATTTTCCGTTCTCTGCTTTTTATGTCTCCTGCTTTCCTTCTTCAGTTTCCTGCTTTCGGCGTTGAAGCGCCGCGGACAAAAGCCAGATCACATAGACTGCAGATGAGAGCAGGCTGACTGCGCAGCCGGCAGTTTTGCCCGGCGGGGAAAAGGTGATTTCGATCCGGTGTGATCCTTCGGCCACGTATGCCCCTGCAAATGCTTCGTTTACAGTTACAAGAGGAACTCTTTCTCCGTCTACAAGAATCTGAAGTCCGTTCTGCATCGGTATGGTTGTGGCAATATATCCGTCAGATTCTGCGGTCAGAGAACCGGACAGAACGGATGTGTTTCCGGAAGCGGCAGTTTCTGATGCAGCAGAGGCCGGAGCATCATCCGGAATCAACGGGGTATACTGCTTTTCCGCAAACAGTCTCCGGTCATACAGATGCCATTCGATTTCACTCAGCACATAGTGCCCTTTGGAAAATGTGATCTCGATCCGGTTTACTCCCGTTTCGGAATCTCCGGAAAGCTGGTAGTGAAAGCAGTCATTTCCATTCGGATACGGGGCAAAGAAACCGGACAGCTTATTGCGGATGCTATTTATATCTATGACAACTGGCTGTGTCGTCTTATTCTCTACTTGGAACTGCAGCAGGACGATGTCCCCGGGAGAAGGATTTTCAAGATCCACAGTGAAAGTACAGTTTTCTTCTGCAGCGATCTCGAATCCATTCTGTGTACGGGTGATCTTAAGCCCGTCCGGTATATCTGCGGATGAAAATTCTGGTTCAAAAGCGCGCATATTTGCGGAATCGCCGGACTGTGAATCCGCGTTTTCGGCGGTTCCTTCGACTACGGTTTTCCGGGTGATAAGATCCAGTTTTTGGAGCGGCTCCAGCGTATCCCAGTACTGCTGCGGTACAACATCGTCTGTAAAATATACAGAAGGAAGGACGTTTTCGTTTTCTGCGATGACATGCTCACCGGACTCAAGCACCGTATTCCAGCCCTCCGGGACGGCATCCGCTGTTGTTTCAAGATAGCGGACGCCGAGAAGGTTCAGCATGAACGGATTGGCGGAAGTCAGAAGCGCGACCCGGTTGTTGATCCGGATGGGAGTCATAAGTGTGTCATAGTACAGATCCGAGTACGCCTGATTTGTAACGGAAGAGTACATCGTGCTCCGGGGCATCCCTGTTTTCGGGGTTTCATTTCCGCTTATAAGAGGGCTGTCCATACTGTCAAAGTGGTAGAGCGGGTCCATTTTGATGCCGGCGAGTTCCTCCGGCTGAAAGCCTGCCTGTATCTCGGAACGTTTTACCCAGTCTTCGGATTCTGCTGTGACGAGAAACATCCCCACAGGAGAAATCAAAGCCAGACATATCGCGAGGGCCCTTGTGGCCGAGAGGAATACAGAACTTCCGGGCAGCCGTTTCCATAAATGGCGGTACCGGAGTCTGCGCGCACCGCACAATGCAAAGAGAATTCCTGCTTCAGCCAGAATCCAGCCGAACTGCGGCTGACTGAACCAGAGAAGGCCAAGCGGAAATATGACTGCAAATGGCCAGAGGGGACGCTGTTTTTCATTCTGCAGAAAACGGACACAGTGCAGAACAACAAGCGGCATAAACGGGATCAGGATCTTTGGGCGGGCGTACAGTGTCCCGTTTAAAACCCACGAGAAGATCCCGAAAAGACCGAAGAGCAGAAAAAGGATGCTGTCCTTTCTGTAATCTTTCTGCCTGATGCCGGCAAGGATCACATAAAAACAGATAAAAGTAAGTCCCATTCCGTATTCATTGAACAGGAGGTTGTTCATTGCCGGATTCGGAGCAAAAAGAGAGAGAACCGAGAGCAGGGATATGCCCTCTCCGCCGTGTCTGTGCTCAAGCAGGACGAGCCCTGTCGGAAGGAGCAGCGCGGCAGCCATTCCTGCTCCGAGAACAGCAGCAGGCACATAGCTTCTGAGGAAGGAGATTCTGAAAAATGCGATGCCTTCCCGTTCTTCTGTGCGGTACCAGTACCAGCCGATGGCAGCAAATGCTGCGATAGCAAAATAAAAGCTGTGTATGCAGATCAGAAACAGGAAGAGCGGAAGCAGCTTCCGGCGTTTTTTTCTGACACATAGAAGAGCGGCAAGCAGAAACGGCAGGTAATTTACAAACATGATCTGGCGGTGCATATGAAACATGCATCCTGCTGTCATAAAAAGGATACTTCCCGTCCAGGCGGCAGAATCTTTCATACCCTCGCTCTTCAGCCATGTATAACAGAGCAGCACTGAGGCGAGACAGAGAAACATCATATATGCAATTACAATATTCAGCATGGAAATTTCCGGCAGCAGGCATCCGAGCAGGATATCAGGTCTCAGAAAACCGTAGTAGGAAAACTGGTATCCGTTGGAGCCGCCGCCAAGGTCAATCCATGACGGCAGCAGTGTTCCCTGCTTAAGACAGGCGCTGCGGATTGTTTCGGCCAGAGTGACGTGCTGGCTCAGCCAGTCTGTGTTTGAGCCGAATACAGAACCATCGGGAATGACGGCGGCAGTCAGCGCTGCAAAAATAAGAATGAGAGAGAAAGGATAAAGCAGTTTTTTCATTCAGAAATTTCCCCCTTTTCCGCTTTTTTATTCCGTTAAACAGAGTACTCCTTTCTGCTTAATAAAAGGTCGAAGAAATTCTGAAGAATTCTTAAGAACAGCTATATGGATCTTAAGAATGAGATCTTGAGAAAGCAGAAGCGGTATTGCGAAAGGTGAACAAACAGAATAAATTTTCTGAAAATTATAAAATAAATAAACAATAATAAATTAATTTAAAAATATTTTTAAAAAAGCATTGACAAATAAAGGCATGAATGATATCATAAGATCATCCAAACAGAGATAACCAAAACAACATCTCCAAAGGATATTTATCTAAGAGAACAGGGGTAATAAATTTTATATTATCAGTAGTTCGATTAGGTTAAAAATAAAAGCAGCAGGAGGTTAGTCCCATGGACAGTATAGTTTCAGTTAATTATCAATATGTCAGTGGTACGGCAAATGTAAGTTCCTGTGATGAAAGAGACCTTTGCTTTACATAAGATTAATAATCCGGAAATATACTAAAAGAGAAAGTGATCGGAGAGTTCGGAATTCGGATGAAAATCAATTCAGATTCAACATTTGCAGACGTATTGAATATAGATACCACATATGGCAGAATTTTGAAAGATGTGTAAAGAAACATCGATTAGAATATCTTTTTATAGAGAAGATACATAGTTATAGAAGTAATAATTCAGTAGGCTGTTTGAATATCAGATATGGGTACTGCTCCAGTTGAACGATTATAGGAAGAATAACTTGGAGGTCTTCTGAAAATATAAAATGGTACCGAGAGAAAACAGAAATTGTATGACAGAGGATGCTGCCATGAACCTCAAATTGTTATTATAAGGAGGGAAGATTTAATAAGTTGGTCTTAATAAATCGACCGCTGATCAATAACAAAAGCAGAGGTCTTACAGGAACGAATCAAGGTTTGCCTCCGGTTTTAAATAAAAGGATGAAAAAATTAAATAAGTATTAAAATGCATCGTCAATGTCAATTGAGGATGCATTTTTTTGACATTACGCACCTCATATGATAAACTAATTGCAAGAATACCTTCCGGAAGAAGCAGTTCCGGAGGTTTAATGCTGACCGATGAAATTATTTTTCGACGAGGTGAATGCGGTGGATAAGTACGAATATAAGTTAAAGACAGAACAGATGCTTGAACTTATGGAAGACGGCGCATACAGAAAAGCGGCGGATCTTGCAGATACAATCGACTGGAAACGCGTCCGCAATGCAGCGATGCTTACGAATGTCAGTGACATTTATGAGAAAAATAAAGAATACCAGAAAAGCTATGAGGTGCTGAATCTTGCTTACAGGCGTGCAGAGGGAAGCCGAAAGATTATAAGCCGGCTGTGTACTCTTGCGCTGAAAACCGGAAATGTGGATGAGGCCATTGACTATTATGATGATTTTATGCAGGTGGCTCCGAAAGATCCGAATCAGTATATTCTCAGATATCAGATTCTCAGAGCTCAGAGAGCACCGATTGAGCAGCAGATTGAGGCGCTGGAGGAGTATAAGAAGTCAGAGTACATTGAAGAGTGGGCGTACGAACTTGCTAAACTGTATCAGGAAGCCGGCATGACAGCGGAATGTCTGGAAGAATGTGATGATCTGATTCTGTGGTTCAGTGAAGGGCAGTATGTCTATAAGGCGATGGAACTGAAGATGCAGTATAAGCCTTTGACACCCTCTCAGCAGGAAAAGTATGACAGAAGATATGAGAAACTGTCTGCGGAGACGGAAGAAATGCCGGATATCGTGACTTATGCCGAGGAAAAGGCAGGAGCTGCGGATGCAGGCGGATCGGCCGGCCAGGCAGACACATCGTCTGAAGAACGTTCAGTCGATGATTCGGCTGATGATAAAACGGAATCGGATACAAATTCTGAGAGTCCGGCAGAGACAGCGAATCCGTCTGATGTAAGACCGGATGTCAGAGACGGCGGGACAGACACGCAGACTGAATCAGACGAACAGGCTGATACGGCAGTAAAAGAAGAAAAAACGGTACAGAAGAAAAAGCTTGGCGATACAATGCCGCTTGATGAAGCGCTGAGAAGACTGCTTCATCCCGGGAAAAAAGAGCCGGAAAAAGAAACGGAAAATGTGGCGGAAGAAGAGCCGGAGCTTGGCGATCTGGAAAAGGCAATCAGTGAGATTGAGTCTGTGGCGGATATGGAGATGGTCACAAAAATCGCTGATGAGAAGAAAAGACCGGCATCATCTTCCGGCGGAATGAAAGAAATTATTCCGGATGAGGATGATGAGATCAGCGGTCAGATGAATCTTGAAGATATTCTCACAGGCT
Source organism: Ruminococcus turbiniformis (assembly GCF_020687545.1). Taxonomy (GTDB): domain Bacteria; phylum Bacillota; class Clostridia; order Lachnospirales; family Lachnospiraceae; genus Mediterraneibacter; species Mediterraneibacter turbiniformis. Next base: position 38,535 of record NZ_JAJEQX010000026.1, read on the forward strand.
GGGAGGGAGAGCCTGCGGATGATGCGGAGAGAGAAACTGCCGGAGATGAAAGCACATTTGGAGCTGTGGAAGAAATTATAGCGCGGACGGACGTTCCTGATTTTGGAGACAGTAAAGAAGAGCTTGACCTTGCTGACGCCGAGGGGCTTACAGGAGAGATTGATCTCACAGAAGCGGAAGACCTCACCGGAGAGATTGATCTCACGGAAGCGGAGGATCTCACCGGAGAAATCGATCTCACGGAAGCGGAGGATCTCACCGGAGAAATCGATCTTACAGAAGCGGAAGACCTCACCGGAGAAATCGATCTTACGGAAGCGGAAGACCTCACCGGGGAGAAGGATCTTGCTGAAGAGAAAACTCTGGCAGAAAAAGAGTCAGATATTACTACAGAAGGGGATACAACAGGGGAGACAATGGAGACAAAAAAGAAAACAGAACCTATTCTGCCGCCGGATATCCAGCGGATGATTGATGAAATTGAAGGAGTGATTCCACCGGAGGAAGAGGTAAAACCCAGACCGGAGAGAACTCTGAAGAGAATAAAAGAAGAGCCTCATGAGAATATGGGAAAAGTTACAGAAGAACTTCGTATGAGTCTGGACGATGATGATGAATACTCTGATGACGATGAGTATCTGGATGACGGAGAAGAGTATGTAGAGGAAGACGAGTACCTGGATGACGGAGAAGAGTATGTAGAGGAAGACGAGTACCCGGATGACGGGGAAGAGTACGCAGAGGAAGACGAGTACCCGGATGACGGGGAAGAGTACGCAGAGGAAGACGAGTACCTGGATGACGGAGAAGAGTACGCAGAGGAAGACGAGTACCCGGATGACGGGGAAGAGTACGCAGAGGAGGACGAGTACCTGGATGACGGGGAAGAGTATGTAGATGAGGACGAGTATCCGGACGATGATGAAGAACTAGAGGCGGATGATTACGACGAGTATGAGGACGAGGATGAGTTCGAAGAGGAGCCGGACAGCGCAGAGGAGTATGATGAATACAGCGGATACGACGACGAAGCGCCGGATCTCGAAGAGGAATTCCGGGTGAATCCGGATCACTCCGAGGAACCGGATGACAGAGAGATACCGGACGATGATGATGACGGCATGGATATTCTTTCCGCAACAACACCTCTCAGCAGAAAGGAAACTGCAAAACTCATAGCCACAGGAAAGACAGCGCCGCTTCCGCTTAACGAGATATCGGATGCGCTGTCCATGTCAGATACAGGATTTATTGTTCACGGCCGTTACGATCTGGAACTTCAGAGCGGCATTGGAACAAGAGCAGGACTTACGGAAGAGCAGAAGAAACTGTTTTCCTATTTTGTTCCGGTTCGCGGCATGAGCGAGCAGCTGGTTGATGTTCTGGAACAGGACAAAAACTGTACAAACCGCCAGGGCACATCAAAGACAGGAAACCTTCTGATTATAGGAAATAAAGGAAACGGGAAAACCGTCCTTGCCGTTGATGTCGTAAAAGCAATTCAGAAGCAGAGAGAGATTAAGCAGGGTAAAGTTGCCATCGTTACGGGAGAGTCCTTAAATAAGAAGAAGATCAGTGATATTTTTGACAAACTCTATGGAGGAGCTCTGATTATTGAGAAAGCGGGCAAGATGAATGAGCGGACAGTCGCCCGGCTGAACAAGGCAATGGAGAAAGATACAGGGGAACTGTTGATTGTACTTGAAGAGCAGAGAAAACCGCTCGACAGACTTCTGTCATCCAACAGGGAGTTCAGAAGGAAGTTCACATGCCGGCTCGAAGTTCCGATTTTTATCAACGATGAGCTTGTGACGTTTGGACAGACTTATGCACAGGAAAACGGATACCGCATTGATGAGATGGGAATTCTGGCTCTCTACAGCAAGATTGACTCTCTGCAGAGGGAAGATCACGCGGTAACAGTTGCGGAAGTGAAGGAGATCATGGATGACGCGATCCAGCACTCTCAGAAAGCATCCGCGAAAAAACTGATGAAGCGTGTGTTCGGAAAGAACACAGATGAGGCGGACAGAATTCTGCTTTCGGAAAAAGATTTCAATGTATAAACAGGAATACGTGTTATGTACAGATTATGTGCAGGCAGGCGGCCAAAAGGCCGCCTGTTTTTTTGTCCCGGAGCCGCTTACCACTTTCTTTTTCGGAGGGGATAAAGTATAATAGAGCTATATTAATTTAGTGCGAGGTGGCTTTATGAAAAAGGGAAAAAGCACAAAGAAAAAACTGCAGCCTTATGAGATCGGAGAGCTTGATCAATATCTTTTCGGACAGGGGAATCACTATGAGATTTATGAGAAGATGGGTGCTCATAAAGTGGTTCAGAATGGAAAAGAAGGCGTTTATTTTGCAGTGTGGGCGCCGAATGCCAGGAGAGCTGCGGTTGTAGGAGATTTTAATGACTGGGATTTTGAGGCGAACTATATGGAACGTCAGGAACCGGTCGGTATTTATACATGTTTTGTTCCCGGGGTTAAGGAAGGGGATCTGTACAAATTCTGTATTGAGACACAGCAGGGAAAAAGGATATTCAAGGCAGACCCGTTTGCGAATTATGCGGAACTGAGACCGGGAACCGCTTCGAGAGTTGCGGATATTTCACATCTGAAGTGGACGGATGATGCCTGGATGAAGCAGCGTGAGACATGGGATCACACAAAAAATCCGATGTCTATTTACGAGGTGCATCTCGGTTCCTGGATGAGACATCCGGGAAGAGAGGATGAAGGATTTTACACATACCGCGAGTTTGCAGATGCAATTGTGAAATATGTGAAGGACATGGGATATACTCATGTGGAGCTGATGGGAATGGCGGAGCATCCTTACGACGGCTCGTGGGGATACCAGGTGACGGGATATTATGCGCCTACTTCCAGATACGGAACACCGGAGGATTTCGCGTATATGATCAATTATCTGCACAGAAACAATATCGGTGTTATTCTTGACTGGGTACCGGCTCATTTCCCGAGAGATGCCCACGGACTGGCTGACTTTGACGGAACACCGACATTTGAATATGCGGATCCGAGAAAGGGCGAACATCCGGACTGGGGGACAAAGATTTTTGATTACGGAAAACCGGAAGTGAAAAACTTCCTGATTGCGAATGCACTGTTCTGGATCGAGCATTATCATGTGGACGGGCTTCGGGTTGACGCCGTTGCGTCCATGCTCTATCTGGATTACGGAAAGCAGGACGGACAGTGGGTTGCGAATAAATACGGCGGAAATGAAAACCTGGAAGCAATCGAATTTTTCAAGCATCTTAATTCTGTTGTCCTCGGAAGAAATAAAGGTGCGGTCATGATTGCTGAGGAATCTACTGCCTGGCCGAAAGTGACGGGTGCACCCGAGGATGACGGACTGGGATTCAGCCTGAAATGGAATATGGGATGGATGCATGACTTCACTGAATATATGAAGCTGGATCCGTATTTCAGGAAGAATGCGCATCATATGATGACATTTGCAAGTTCCTATGCCTACAGCGAGAACTATATCCTTGTCCTTTCACACGATGAAGTTGTGCATCTGAAGTGCTCCATGCTCAATAAGATGCCGGGACTCGGATTTGATAAGTATGCGAACTTAAAGGCCGGATATGCATTTATGACAGGACATCCGGGCAAGAAACTTCTTTTTATGGGACAGGAATTTGCGCAGCTCCGCGAGTGGAGCGAGGAAAGAGAGCTCGACTGGTATCTTCTTGCCGAGCCGGAACATCAGGCAATTCAGAACTGGTACCGGGATCTGCTTCACCTGTATAAGAAGAACAAGGCTCTCTATGAGATGGATCAGCAGCCGGAAGGATTCCAGTGGATTAATGCGGACGATATTTTCCGCAGTATTTACAGCTTTGTGAGACACTCCAAAGACGGGAAGAAAAACCTGCTCTTTGTGATTAATTTCACTCCGGTGGAACGTCCGGATTATCGCGTGGGAGTCCCGAGGAGAAAGCAGCTAAAACTTGTTCTCAACAGTGATGATGCTCAGTACGGCGGAAAAGGAGAGAAACGGCCTCTTGTGTACAAGCCTGTAAAACAGGAGTGTGACGGACAGAAATATTCGATTGCATATCCGCTGCCGGCGTATGGAGTCGCAGTATTTGAATATTAAGGGAGCTGTTTATGTTTAACAGATCTGTCTGACCGGATTATAAATTTCATATTGCTGTATAGTTACAATATCCCTCAGAACCGTATCGTGTTTTCGTGTTCGGATGCAGCGGCACTTGCCTCTACACGGTATGGTTCCGGGGGATCTTTGTTTTTACAGGTATGAATTTTTACACTGCCCTGATCAAACCTGCATAGAAATATGCTGGACCAGCGTCAGAACTGTACCAAAGACAGTTTATTTACAGAATGTTCATATTTTGTTCATATTACATAAAAATAGTGCTAAAATACAAAAAATACTAATAAATAATATACAAAAATGGTTAGAAAGTGCTATAATGGAATCAAATTTTTTTTAAGGAAGGAGAGGTTTCAATGGACAATGAATTGGCACTACTGACGTTATGCGGTTCTGTGATTGCACTTCTTTTTGTTGTGAGCAGAGCACAGAAGGTTCTTCGTTTCCCGGAAGGAAATGAGACGATGAAGAAGATCTCCGCATCTATCCACAAGGGGGCGATGGCGTATCTGCGCCGGCAGTATAAGATTCTGATCGGCTTCTTTGCGGTGATGTTTGTCATTCTTTTCGTGATGGCTGCGCTGGGGCTTCTGACATGGTTTGTACCGTTCGCGTTTGTTACGGGAGGATTTTTCTCGGGACTTTCCGGTTTTGTCGGAATGCAGATCGCAACGAGGGCGAATGCAAGGACAGCGGCGGCCTGCCAGAAGAGCTTAAACCGCGGACTTAACGTGGCGTTTTCCGCCGGCTCTGTTATGGGATTTACAGTTGTAGGACTGGGGCTTTTGGATATCTCTATCTGGTATCTTCTTTTAAGGCTTGTATTTAAGCTTCCGCTGGAGGATATTACAAGTACCATGCTTACTTTCGGAATGGGCGCGTCTTCCATGGCGCTGTTCGCCCGTGTGGGCGGCGGCATCTATACGAAGGCGGCCGACGTGGGAGCAGATCTTGTGGGAAAGGTAGAAGCGGGCATTCCGGAGGATGATCCGAGGAACCCGGCCGTGATCGCCGACAATGTGGGGGATAATGTGGGTGACGTGGCCGGAATGGGAGCGGACCTCTATGAATCCTATGTGGGTTCTATCCTGTCCGCGTGCGCGCTCGGCGTCATCGCTTTTAATAAAATCGAATCTGTGGACCGGGTCAACGCAGTGGTGATCCCGATGATTCTTGCGGCGGTTGGAGTGATCGCTTCGATTATCGGCTCGCTGCTTGTCAAAACCGGCGAAAATACCGATCAGGGAACACTTTTGAAGGCGCTCAGAAGAGGAACAAATACCAGCGCGGTGATTATTGCCGTCGTGGCATTCCCGCTTGTCTGGTTCATTCTCGGGAAGGACTTTATCGGGTTCTATTTCGCGATTCTTGGCGGACTTCTTGCAGGCGTGCTGATCGGGTTTTTTACGGAATATTTTACATCGGATACCTATAAACCGACACAGAATCTGGCGGGCAAGTCGGAGACGGGCGCGGCGACGATCATCATCGGCGGCCTGGGACTGGGCATGCTTTCCACGGCAGTCCCGATCGTGATTATCGCGATCTGCGTGATGGCGGCCTACGCTCTGTCCGGCGGATTTATCGAGTCAACGCGCGGGCTGTACGGCATCGCCCTGGCGGCGGTGGGCATGCTTTCCACGCTCGGCATTACGCTGGCAACCGACGCGTACGGGCCGATCGCGGACAACGCGGGGGGCATCGCCGAGATGGCGGGCCTTGACCCGGAAGTGAGAAGGCGTACGGACGCGCTGGATTCGCTGGGAAATACGACAGCCGCAACAGGGAAAGGATTTGCCATCGGTTCCGCGGCGCTTACCGCCCTGGCGCTGATCGCATCTTATGTGGAGAAAGTACAGGAAGTAGGCGGAGCGGAGATCGTGCTTGACATGAGCGTGATGAATCCGACGGTTCTGGTCGGCATCTTTATCGGCGCCTGCCTGCCCTTCGTGTTCGCGGCTCTGACCATGGAGTCTGTGGGACGCGCGGCGCAGAGCATCGTCGTGGAAGTGCGCCGCCAGTTCAAAGAGATTAAAGGCCTGATGGAAGGAAAGGCGGATGCGGACTATGAGACCTGTGTGGACATCTGTACGAAGGCAAGTCTTCACGAGATGATTCTGCCCACGCTTCTGGCGATTATCACACCGGTCGTGACGGGACTGATTCTCGGGTACAACGGGGTGATCGGGCTGCTCACGGGCGCGACCGCGACCGGATTCCTGATGGCGATCTTCATGGCGAATGCAGGAGGCGCGTGGGACAACGCGAAGAAATACATCGAGGGCGGTGCTCATGGAGGAAAAGGCAGCGAGCAGCACAAGGCCGCGGTAGTCGGAGATACGGTCGGCGATCCGTTCAAGGATACGTCCGGGCCGTCCATCAATATCCTGATCAAGCTGCTTTCGATGGTTTCCATCGTGTTTGCGGCTCTGGTTGTGAATTATCATATTTTCTGATAAAAGGCGAGGTATGGGAAAAGGCTTTTCTGTGATGACATATACAGGAGGGCCTTTTTTGATTTCTGAAAAATTTCGACGCTTCATATATTGACAGAAAAATCACAATGTGCTAATTTAAAGATAAGGTTAGGTCGGTCGAATGAACTAAAAATAATGACAAAAGGAGAAACTGTTTTGAAGAAGAGAAATGGTCTTATTTTTGCGTTTATTGTGGCCGTCATTTTTTATGTTATGGCCTTTACGGTAAATCCGGGTGCAGATTCGCCCCTGTCTCCCGCATCGTTTATCTACGCGGGTGTGTTCCTGGCGGTGATCATCCTTCTGCTGACCGGCGCGCTTGCGGACTGGGTGGTTGTGCTGGGTGCATCTTCCCTTATGATCCTCACGGACGCGATCTGCAGAAAAGCCGGTGTATACCAGGAGGAAGTGTTTAACATGACCGGCCTGTTCGGGGCATTCAGCGGCTCTACGATCTGGCTGATTATCATGGTGTTTGCGCTCTCGGCCGGCATCGGAAAGAGCGGGCTTCTGAACAGGATCGCGATCGCCATCCTGTCTGTTTTCCCGCCCACATACAACGGGGCGGTGCTGGCGATGATGTGTACCGGCACGGTATTAAGCCCCCTGATTCCTTCGGTAAATGCGAAGGTAAATATCCTGATTCCGTTTGCAACATCTACCACGGAAGAGATGAAGATGAAGCCCAGAAGCAAGGGCGCGCTGGGACTGTTCGCAGCCTGCTACCTGCCGGCGTATCTGGGAGGAAACGCGTTCTTTACCGGGTCGGTATATGTCTCGGTTATCTGTGGATTCATCACCTCATATGCCACTTCGCTGAACGCGGAGGGCGCTGCATTTGATTTTGTGAGCTGGTTTGTTGCGTCGAGCATCTGGTTTGTGATCCTGCTTGTGGGCACTTATATTTTCTGTGCGATTGTCTGCCGTCCGGCGGAGAAGGTGGAGTTTTCCAAAACCTTCTTCAAGGAAAGGCTGAAAGAGCTCGGGCCCATGAAGAGAGAGGAAAAGATCGCGGCGTCCGTGCTTGTGATCGCGCTGGTACTCTGGTCCACATCCAGTTTCCACGGGATGGATACGGGAATGATCGGCTGGGCGGCGATCTGCATCATGTGCGCCCTCGGCCTTCTGGAACCCTCGGACTTTAACACGAAGATTCCGTGGTCGCTTGTGATCTTTATCGGCAGCCTTCTGGGTATGGCAAATTATATGTCCTCCCTTGGCTGGAGCGAAGTGATCGCGGGCGTGCTCGGGCCGGTTCTTGAACCGGTGGTGGCGTCCCCGTGGATTTTCGTGCCGTTTATCTGTATCTTTACTTATCTGCTCCGTTTCCTGATTATCGAGCAGAACACGGCTCTTGTCGTGGTAATGGCGATTTTCGGCGGGCTGATGAATGCGGCGGGCATCAATCTGTATGTGATTATCTTTGTCGAGTTTATGAGCTCCATGTGCTGGACGGTTCCCTACATGAACCCGTTTGCCATGGCGACGCTGGGCGTTGCGGGAGAGAAGTATGTGACGTTCCCGGAGATGAGGAAGGCTTCTTTCCTGTATATGATTGTCAATCTGATCGGATGTACGGCAAGTATTCCGCTCTGGTATATGCTCGGATATCTCGGGTAACCGGAAAGGAAACGGCGCCGGATTTTATGAAATTTTATGAAACCATGTGTTCTGCCTCTGCAAAACACATGGTTTTTTGCGTTTCGGGGTGTTATAATAGAACGGAAAAATCAGGGAAAGAGGAGCATCAATGGATATTATCGACATTTCTTTCAAGGAAAACGACACCACACCGGACCGTCTTCTGAAAGCGACGCAGGCGCTGATCGCCGTATACGGATACGACGCGACCACAACCCGGATGATCGCCAATCTGGCGCAGGTGAACCTTTCCGCCATCAATTTTCATTTCGGAAATAAAGAAAACCTGGTAAAGGAGGCAGTACAGAGGGCGGCGGACAGGCTGGAGAAGCGGTATTCTGCGCTGGCCTGTGAAATACGGCGGTTTTTAAAGCAGCAGCCGGTGGATAAAGAACAGGCCTGGATGTATCTGGACCGTTTCCTGACAGACCGGATCCGGAGTGCCTTTGATTATAAATCGAGCTGGATTAATATCGGCCTGGCAGACCACGAGAGCGGCCTGCCGGAAAGTTCAAAGGGAATTATGGCAAAGACGGCGGTGCGCACAAGCGAGCAGGTGCTGGCGGAGCTGATTATGGCGCTTGGCACAAAGCAGGATCCGTTCCAGGCGGCGCTGATCGCCAGGGCGATCATGGCGGCGATCATGAGTTATTCGGAAAAGCCGCTGATGAATCAGTACATGCAGGAATTTATGGGGGTGGATTTGAGTGATCCCGAAAAGGTGGAGGATGTCCTTCACAGATATTTCATGGAGAGTATTGAGGCTGCTGTGGGAACCGCGCAGGTGTAAGCAGCCGCAGGTGGAAAAGAATTCCGCCTGTTTTTTGTTTGTGAATCTGTTGACAAACTCCGGTTTCCGTATTATACTCAGGGTAAGTCAAACGACCGACCTTACAGCACGGTGTGCTGCTGCGCAGGATCGCCCGCTCCGTCTGCGGGAAGCATCTCTGCGCAGGATTCCCGGTTTGCGCGTGACCCCGCGCGCCGGTTAAATTTTTTTATCCAAATTAGGTCAAACGACCGACCGAACAAATTTTAAATGGAGGAATTGAATATGGTGAAGGAAAGCGTAAACCTGACAATCAACGGTCAGCCTTATGAATTTCTCGTCGGCGAGAAATTCGGCATGATCCCGCCGTCGGAGACTCTTGTCCAGACGCTCAGGAAACGGCTGGAACTGACAGGAACAAAAGAGTCCTGCGACGAGGGAGCCTGCGGCTGCTGTACGGTGATCAAAGACGGAAAGGCGGTTACAAGCTGCATGATTCTTACCGTGGAATGCGACGGAAGCGACATTGTGACAATCGAGGGACTGGAGGACCCGGTTACCCATGAGCTGGACCCGATCCAGCAGAAATTTATCGACTGCTATGCCTTCCAGTGCGGATACTGTACGCCGGGAATCATCATGAGCGCCAAGGCGCTGTTTATGGCGAACCCGCATCCTACCGGGGAGGAGATCCGCGAGGCGCTGGCCGGGAACTACTGCCGGTGCATCAGCCATTACACCGTCCTGGAAGCTCTGGATAAGCTGGCGGGCGTAGAGTCAGATCAGTATGAAGTGGTAAAGGAGGCGCATGAGGAAGATGAGTGAATATAAGAGAGGAAAATTTAATTTTGAGGCGCCTGTTGTCAACGGAAGGCCTGCGGAGTACCGCCATGTCGGAAAATACCGTGTCCGCGCGGACGCGCGTGATATTGTGACAGGAAGATGCATGTTCCTGGATGACTTTTCCGTTCCGCGCATGATCTATGCGCAGATCTTAAGAAGCCCCTACGCGCACGCGCGCATTAAGAGCATCGACACAAGCAGGGCGGAAGCACTTAAAGGCGTGCACGCGGTGATTACATACAAGGACATGCCGAAGGGATGGACGCTGGGATGGCCTCCGCATAAAGACCTGCTTGACCAGGAAGTATATTTTGCCGGCGATCCGGTGGCAATCTGCGCGGCGGACACTGTGGATATTGCAAGAGAGGCGCTGCATCTGATTGATGTGGAGTACGAAGAGCTTCCGGCGGTTTTCGATGCTATCGACGCGCTCAAAGACGACGCTCCGGTTCTGTTCCCCGGCAAGTTTAAGAGCGGGACGAACGAAGTAGACCCGGGCGTTCCCCATTTCCAGCCGGAAGGACCCTGGTGGAAGGTCGAAGGCGGAGATGTGGAGAAAGGATTTGAGGAATGTGCATATACCGGAGAGGCGATGGTAGAGTTCAACAAGATGTGCTCGCCCAACGCTCCCGAGGCGCCGGGATGTATCGTGCGCTGGGAAGGCGGCGTGGATTACACGATCTGGGCGTCCTCACAGTCGCCGTTTATCTGCAAGCTGTTTAACGCGCCCCGTATTCCGAAATCCAACTTAAGAATCAAGACATTCAACGTAGGCGGTTCCTACGGAAACAAACAGACCCTTTCCGTGACGATCCTCTGCTGCGCCATCGCGGCAATCAAGACCGGACGTCCGGTGAAGCTTGTGATGAGCAAGAGCGAGCAGCTGATCGGGCATGAGCAGAGACTCGGCTCCAAAATCCATGCGAAGATCGGCATGACCGAAGACGGAATTTTCAACGCGGTACAGGGATGCTGGTACGTGGACACCGGCGCGCTGTGCGACGCGGTGCAGGGCCAGGTCGGCGTAGGCCTTGGCGAGGCTCAGCTCGTGATGGCGAAATGCCAGAACTGGGATCTGGACAGCAAGGTTGTCGTGACAAATAAATGTCCGGCGGGTATCGTACGCGGATACGGCGGACAGGAGCTGAACAGCTGCCTGGCGCGTATTATGGCGCACTGTATGATGCTGGCGGACAAAGACCCGATCGAGACATTCAAGAAAAACTATGTGGCTCCCGGCGACCGGTACACATGGCGCGACGGCCTCACATGGCAGAGCCGCGGCTCCGACCACTATCCGGAGACCATGCAGCTGGCGGCAGATAAATTCGGCTGGAAAGACGCGTGGAAGGGATGGCTCAAACCGACGAAGGTTGTGGGAAGAAAGGCATACGGCGTGGGCGCCGGCGTAATCGGAAACGCGGATGTGTGCGAGGACAATACGCAGTGTATCGTGCGTATCCAGCACGACGTCAAGGGAAGAGGCGCGACGCTGATCGTGCAGACGGACATTACAGAGTCCGGTATGGGACAGAGAGCGGCGGCGGCAAAATTCGCGGCCGAGGTCATGAATGTGCCGATTGAGAAGGTATATGTGACAGAGCCGGATTCCCTGAACAATGTCGTAAACTTCGGCCTCTGCGGATCCCGCGGAACCGTGACGGTAGGAAAAGCGGTGACGAAGGCAGCGGCGGACGCAAAGAGGAAAGTGCTGGAGATGGGCGCTCTTCATTTCCACTGCTCACCGGAGCAGCTGGAGACGAAAGACTTCCAGGTATTTGTGCGCGACAATCCGCAGAAATGCATCCCGATCAAGAAACTCGGGCCGAAGGATTTAAATGTTATCGGATACGGCGAACATGTGGAGCAGTTCGATATTCCCAGCTGCTGTCTGTTCCTGACCGAGGTTGAGGTTGACCTGGATACCGGAGAAGTGAAAGTGCTCCGCTTCCTTCAGGGAACTGATATCGGACAGATCGTGGACAACCGTATGGTGCGCATGCAGCTGCAGGGCGGCGTGGGAAGCGCAAGCCTTGACACTGCGACAATGGAAGAGTGTATATATGATGTAAACGGCACAGGAAAAATGCTGACGAACAGCATGCTGGAATACAAATGCCGTACATTCAACGATATGCCGAAGCATGCCAGCGTGATCGAGGAGAGCCAGCTTGACACATTTATGTTCAAGGCGGTAGGTATCGGCGAGATCTCCGGAGCGGCGGGAGCTTCCGCGGTTCTGATGGCGATCTCCAACGCAATCGGCGTGGAGGTAAACGAGTATCCGGCGACGCCTGACGTTATCCTGAAGGCGATCAAGAGCAAGGAGGGCAAATAATTATGAAACATTTTAAATATCAGACTCCCGGCTCATACGAAGAAGCGGGAAAGATCATGCAGGAAAACCGGGGCGGAAAAGCGGCGGTTATGGCCGGAGGAACCGATCTTCTGGGCGTGCTCAAAGGGGAACTTCTGGAGAAATATCCGGAGACGGTCGTGGCGCTCAGGGACATTCCGGATACAGAATATATTAAACAGGAAGACGGCATGGTGAAGATCGGGGCGATGACCCGACTGGAAGCCATTGAAAAAGATCCGTTCCTGAAAGAGAACATGACGGCGGTATCCCAGGCGGCTTACAGTGTGGCAAGCCCCCTGATCCGCAACCGCGCCACTATCGGTGGAAATCTCTGCCAGGACGTGCGCTGCTGGTTCTACCGTTTTCCGGATCAGGCGGGAGGAACACTGGACTGCCTGAGAAAGGGCGGACATGAGTGCTACGCGATCCGCGGAGACAACCGGTATCATTCGGTATTCGGCGGAATGAAAGCCGGCATCACGCCCTGCTCCGCAGAGTGTCCGGCAAACACAGATATCCCGGCATATATGGCATGCTACCGTGCGGGAGATATGGACGGCGCGGCAAAGATCCTGATGCAGGCGAATCCCTTCCCGATGATGACAAGCCGCGTGTGTGCGCACACATGCCAGACAAAGTGCAACCGCTGCTCTACGGACGAGTCCGTGGCAATTCACAGTGTGGAGCGCGTAGTGGGCGATTATATTATGGAGCATGCGGATCGGTTCTATCCGGCTCCGGAGAAAGAGACCGGAAAGAAGATCGCGCTGGTGGGCGCAGGCCCGGCAGGCATGACGGCCGCATATTATCTTCGCCGCGCGGGACATGATGTGACGGTATACGAGGCGCTGGAGGAGCCGGGAGGATGTCTGATGTACGCTATCCCGAACTTCCGTCTCCCGAAGAGCTATGTCCGGTTCGTAGTGAAACGGATGGAAGAGATGGGAGTGAAGTTCCTCTGCAACTGCAAGCTCGGAGAAAATGTAAAGATTAGTGATCTTACGGATTCCTTTGATAAGGTCTTCATCGCTACCGGAGCATGGAAGCGCCCGGTGCTGGGATTTGACGGAGAGGAATTTACCGAGTTCGGACTTCAGTTCCTTGTAGACGTAAATAAATGGGTGAACTCCAAAGTAAGAAACAACGTGCTCGTCGTCGGAGGCGGAAACGTATCCATGGACGTTGCCATTACGGCGAAGCGTCTGGGCGCGAAGAGCGTGACGCTGTGCTGTCTGGAGCAGAGAGACGAGATGCCGGCCTCCGCAGAGGAAATCGCGCGCGCCGAGGAAGAGGGCATCGAGATCCGCAACGGCTGGGGGCCCCAGCGCGCACTTTACGAGGGCGAAAAACTGAACGGCATGGTGCTTAAAGCATGTACCGCGCTCCGGGATGAGACCGGGCGGTTCAATCCCAGCTACGATGAATCGAATACTATGACGATCGAGGCGGACAGCATCCTTCTCGCGACCGGTCAGAGGGTTGACTTAAGCTTCCTGGAAAACGAGCTTGACCTTGCGCTGAACAGAGGACTGATCTCCGTAGAGGAAGAGACGCAGAAATCCAGCGACCCGAAGGTTTACGCGGGCGGCGACGCCGTAACAGGCCCGACCACCGTGATCAAAGCCATCGCATCCGGGCGCCGCGCGGCGGAAGCAATCAATAATGAAATGGGAGTGGGCAATCCGGTAAAGACCACCCAGACAGGATTCCTTCATTTTGCAGAAGGGACCGCGCAGCTGAAAAAGGCCAACAACGGCCATGATCTTTCCGCGGAGGAGAGAAGCCTTGACAAGGAAGACAGCTTCACTCTTACAGCAGAAGAAGGACTGGCGGAGGCAAAACGCTGCATGAACTGCGGCTGTTACAGTGTAAATGCCAGCGATCTTTCTCCGGTGATGGTAATGATGGATGCCAATATCAAAACAAGCTGCGGACGGCTGATTCCCGCGGAAGAGTTCTTCTGCTCAAACCTGAAGGCTTACGCAAACCTGGAGGAAGGCGAACTGATCACAGAGATCGATCTCCCGGTGAAGGAAGGCTATGTGAGCGGCTATGAGAAGCTGAGGCTGCGTCCGTCCATCGACTTTGCCATGACGTCGCTTGCGTGGAGCTATAAGATGGCCGGCGGAAAGATCGAGGACGCAAGACTTGTTCTCGGCGCGGTGGCTCCGGTTCCGGTAAGGCTTGCGGCAGTGGAAGAGCTGTTAAAAGGAAAGGCTCCGTCAGAAGAACTTGCCTCCGAGGCGGCCGAACTTGCGGTAAAAGGCGCGGAAGGCATCGGACACAACGAGTACAAGATCGACGAGATCAAAGTGTTCGTAAAGAGACTGGTAGAGGCGATGGCATAGGAAGGGAGGATCCTATATGAGCAGCAAAATCTGTACCGCGGCCGAGGCGGCCGCTCTGGTAAAAGACGGGGCGTTTCTCGTCTGCGCAGGAAATATGAACAACTGCCTGGCGGAGGAAATCTGCGCGGCGATCGAACAGCGGTTTCTTGATGAGGGACATCCTTCAGATATGACCATCATGTCCGGCTCCGGCATCGGCGATATGGGCCCGGTGGGCGGCGTGTTCCGCGGATTCGAGCATTTCGCCCACGACGGGATGATCCGCCGGGTGATCGTAGGACACAACGGTTCCAACCATACGATTATGCAGATGCAGCAGGACCTGAAAGTGGAATCCTATAATTTCCCCCAGGGCGTCATTGAGCATATGTTCAAGGCGAGGGCGAGAGGAATGGACGTGGAGCTGACCAAAGTCGGGCTGGGAACCTTTGTGGATCCCCGGCAGGAAGGCGGCAAGACGAACAGCGTGACAACGAAAGACCTGGTGGAAGTAGTCAATGTCATGGGACAGGAATATCTGGCGTATAAGACGCCGAAGATTGACGTGGCGCTGATCCGCGGGACGACCGCGGACGAGGAAGGCAACCTGACCTGTGAGGACGAGGCGGTGCTGACCAATATCCAGGCCATCGCCATGGCGGCGAAGGCGTCCGGCGGAATCGTGCTCTGCCAGGTGAAAAACGTGGTGAAAAAAGGAGCGCTTCCGGCAAAAGAAGTGATCATCCCGGGTGTGTTTATTGATAAGCTTATCGTGTGCACAGATCTTGAGAAAAATCACAGGATGACCATGGGCGAGTATTATAACCCGGCATACACCGGAAAGTATAAATACCCGGTTTCCGCTGCGGCGGCTCTTCCTCTGGGAGTCAAGAAGACGATCGCCAGAAGGGCGGCCCAGGAGCTGAAATTCCATGTGCCGGTCAATACCGGGCTGGGATATCCCGAGGGAATTGCTTCTGTTGCCAATGAGGAAGGCATTGCGGACGAACTTGTCCTGACGGTGGAGACCGGCGCCTTCGGCGGGGTTCCCGCCGCGCGCACCTCTTTCGGGGCGACGACCAACGCGCTTGCTTTTGTGGACAGCCCGACGATTTTTGACCTGTACGACGGCGGTTTTCTTTACGCGACCTTTGTCGGACTGGCGGAATGCGACCCGGCAGGCTCTGTAAACGTGTCCCGTTTCATGGACAAATCCGGCCGTGAGAGAAGGCCGGGCGCCGGCGGATTCATCAATCTGACCCAGGGTGCGAAAAACGTGATTTTCTGCGGCACCATGACCGCAGGAGGGTATAAAGCGGAGATCCGCGACGGGAAGCTTGTCATCCTTCAGGAGGGAGCGGAGAAGAAATTCTTAAATTCCATCAACCAGGTGACTTTCTCCGGCCCCCACGCCATGGAGATCGGGCAGAACGTGCTCTATATCACGGACCGCTGCGTCTTCCGGCTGACAAAGGAAGGACTGGTACTGACAGAAGTGGCGCCGGGAATCGACATTGAGACACAGATCCTTCCGTTTATGGAGTTCAGACCGATTATTGCGGACGATGTAAAAGAGATGGATCCGAAGCTCTTTATGGAAGGACTGATCGGATTAAGAGAAGATATTGAGAGCAGGGACAGATAGCCCGGGGTGAGTCTGAAAAAGGAGGACACCATGGAGAAGCAATGGTCGGATATCCTGCGGGAGAATCCGAAAATGTTTCAGGATACAACGGTGGTTCATCTGTTCCGCCTCGCGCGGGAATACGCTCCGGACCATGCGGCGCTTACGGCGGACGGAAGTACGCTGACCTATGAAGAACTGGACCGGCAGAGCAGCCGGGCCGCAGGCGCCCTTCTGGAACTGGGAGCAGAGCCGGGGGAGATTCTTGCCATAGAGACCGGCCGGCACAGGGAAGCTGTGACCGCCTTCCTGGCGGCATGGAAAATCGGCTGTGCCTGCCTGTTTATCGACCGGGACTGCCCGGAATCCAGAAACCGGGAGTGCCTGAAAGAGTGTGGGGTGCGGCATGAGATTACCCGGGAATTTATCCGCCATGCGGCGGATACCCGGCCGGATCCAAAGGAGGGAACCTTCCGGGAACCCCGGCCTGAGGATCTGGCGGTGATCGTGTATACAAGCGGTTCCACGGGGAAACCGAAAGGGGTCATGCTTACACAGAGAAATCTTGCCGCGTCTGTTTCAAATTTTGATGAGATCGGGCTGCGGAGTGCGGACCGGTACGGCTGCTTTGCCAGTATGATGTTTATCGCCGCGGTCTTTGACCTCGCGGCGGCGCTCTGCGCGGGGGCGCATCTCTGTCTGATCCCGGCCGGGATCAGGAGGCATATAGGAGAGGTGGCGCAGTTTTACCGGGAAAACGGTATCACGGTGACATTCCTTCCGCCTCTGATGGCCATGAAATATCAGGAGATGGATGAGGAAAGCCCGCTGAGGATCCTGCTTGTGGGAAGCGAGCCGGTGCGGAACTTAAGTCCGGCCTCCTACCGGATTATCAATGTGTACGCCAGCAGCGAGTGCTGCGCCGCGGTCTGCCTCTATACGATCCGCGACCGGAGAAAATGGTATCCCATCGGGCGGCCGGTTTCTTCCGTGAAGGCATATATCATGGGAGAGGACGGAAACCCGGTTCCGGCCGGCGAGACAGGGGAGCTGTGGCTTTCAGGCGAACAGATCGCCGGCGGCTATCTGAACAATCCGGAGGCAACGGCAGAGCATTTCGGAACAGATCCGGATGCAGGAATCGGTTCTCACGCCCATCTGTTCCGGACCGGTGACCTTGTGGCACTGGATCCGGACGGCCAGATGGAGTATCATGGGCGTATGGACGACATGGTAAAGATCCGGGGATTCCGGGTGGAGCTTACCGGTGTGGAAAAATGGATGAACGAATATCCGGGGATTGAAGAAGCCTGCTGTGTGGCTTTTATGGACGACGGCGGGACAAATATTCTGTTCGGATATTATATTTCACAGACAGAAATTGATCATGAAAAGCTGAGAGCCTTTCTCGGACAGCACGTGCCGTACTATATGGTTCCGACCGGCCTGATCCGGCGGGAGACATTCCCGCGTACGCGTACGGGAAAGGTAAACCGGCGGGGATTCGAGGCACCGCCGGAGATTAATGACCACAGGCTGGCGGCAGAACGCTACCGCTGAAGCCGGCGGACAGAACAGGAGGAGAACAATGCCTCAGTTCAATTATGAGAACCCGAAAAACGTGGACGGCAGCGGAATCGGGACGCCCGAGGACCGTCTTTTTCAGACGGTCCTTGAGCTGCTTGTCTATGAAGGATACCGGGCGGTGACAGAGGAAGCGCTCGCAGAACGGGGAATATCCCCGGCACTTGCGGCGGCGTACGGCTCCCCGGAGGAACTGTGCGGGGCGGCGGTTCAGGATGCGGCGGAACGGATTACGATCGCCTGTGAATCCGCCGCGGAAGACGCGCGTCTCTATCTGGCATCGAAAAAATATACGAAAGATTTCAGTTATATGCATCTGGAACGGCTGCTGTATCGGTATATTTACCTGTGCTTCCACCCAAAGAACCGGGTTTATGTCCTTGCATGCGCCCAGGAAAGCCAGCTTTTGCCGGAATGGAAGGAGCTCCTTACCGATGTGATGCAAAGAGAGTTCGCGGATGTGCTCACAGAACTGATCCTGGCGGCCGGCGAGGTGAAAAACCGGCAGATGGCGGCAGTGATGGCCTGCGCGGTATGCGGGTGCGTGACCGCCTTTGTCCAGCAGCCGGGGTTCTGTAAGAAAGTATTCCGTGAAGCCACAGGAGAGGATCCCAATTACGCGGTGGCGGAGGATTTCCTGAACAATATGCTCCTGCGGATGATCGAGGCCAACACGGGAATCAACAAGCCGTTCTGAAAGGCACTGCCGGAAGCGCGGGCAGAAAGTGCAGACGAGGTAATGTGATATGAGTGCAGAGAGAAATGTAAAAGCAGAGACAAAAGAACATACAGTCACCGGGCAGATCCCCTGGAGCGAGACCTGTTTCGGCTGCAACGGCGGCCCGAACGAGGGAGTGGGATTAAGACTTGCGGTGACCGACGACGGATATGTAGCGTGCAGATATTTTACGAAGGAATGCCATCAGGGCTTCCCCGGATTTGTACACGGCGGGATTATTGCCAGCTATTTTGACGAGGTGCTGTGGGGACAGACGGTCATTTTGGCGCCGGAGGCTTCCGCCATGACGGTGGAGATGAATATCCGGTATCTGAGCGCGGTGAAGACCGGGCAGGAAATCCGTGTGATCGCGAAACCGGCAAAGGTTGAAGGAAGACATATCTATGTGGAAGGCTTCCTTCTTCTCCCGGACGACACGGTCGCCGTGACGGCGAAGGCTCATTATATCACCGTGAAAAAGAGCAATACTCTGACAGAGCATGAGAATGAGCGCATGAAACATGGAGAGGAACCGGCGTATCGGACGATCCGGTTCTAAACGGGAGGTTGGAGAAGATGAAGACAGAACCGGACAAGAAACAGATGCAGGATGCGGAGGATATAGTGACGCAGCGGCGCATCACTCTTCTGGATGAAAAGGACGGGGAATACGAGTTCCTGATTCTGGATGAACTTGCATATCAGGGGAAGAATTACCTGGCGCTTGTATCCTGCGATGAGAAAACGGATACCGGCGCGGGCGCCGATCCGGGAGAAGCGAATGATATCGTGGTTGTGCAGGTGGAAGAGGACGGCGGGGAGAAAACGCTCACGGCAGTGAGCGATGCGGATATCCTCTACGGGCTGTCGAAGATTCTTGACGAAAAATACGGACATCTGGGGTAAGACTGGAAAATTGAGAAAACACAGAACTATATTTGACAGGCAGAAGATTTTCGAAACGGAAATTTCCCGCCTGTCTTTTTTGTGGTAAAATGACAAAAAAGGAAACCGGATTATCGGAGGAAAGTGCATGAAAACATATCAGATAAAAGTTACAGTAAAAAAATCAAAACCGCCTGTGTGGAAAAGATGTCTTGTACCATCCGGGATTACATTTTCCCAGATGGCTCTTATCCTGGATGAGATCATGGAAGAAACGGCGGACAACGGGTATGAATTTGAGTTTTACCAGGCGGGAATCCATCTTCGGGAATGGACGGGAGAAGAGAATACTGTTCGCAAATATAATTTTGACTATATGTGCGCATCGGATACATACGTGGACAGTCTGATGGACAACGAGGAATGGTTTACCTTCCGGAGCGGAAACGGAGACCGGCAGTACAGGGCAGAGATCGAAAAACGGACTGCACAGGAGATCTGCTATCCGTCTGTCATAAAGCAGAAAGAATCCTCCGGGATACAGGAATGGATGGATATGGAAGTAATGAACCGGGAACTGGAGCAGCTTTTTCGTCTGAGAAGTGCGGAACCGGATTGTGCCGGATATGAGGAGCTTCGTCAGAGGATTGAAGCAGGGAACAACGGTCTGGACAGAACAGATACCCCTGTCAGCAGAACCGAACATAATGTGAAATGCACTGATTCAAGACTGAAGGAAATGGCAGGTCTGCTAAGAGAGACACTTGCAAGTGATCTGACTGCAAAAATAATGAATGAGATCTTTGACAGCGAAACCGGAGAGACGGTTGATCAGGAGAAAATGTATAACAGTCTGGACGACGCGGCACAGCAGATGCGAAGAACGATCAGGGAAAGAATGTTTGGATATAAAGAATCAGAAGGAGAATCCCGTAAACCGGATATTATAGAATACCTGAAGGATGCAACGCGGGACGAATTAAAAGAGATGGCGGAGGATCTGGAACTGAAGCATTACAAGTCACAGAACAAGGAGACGCTTGCGGAAAGAATTAAAGAGGAAATTTTGAAGCCTGATGTAATGGAAAAGAGGATGCTTCTGCTCAGCGACGATGAGATAGAAGCTTTTGAGCATGCGATCGAAAAGAAAGGTGGATACTACCCTTCCTACAGGGAGATGGAAACGCTGGACAGACTGTATGCTTTATCGTATGTGATCTCCTATGCAGATGATTATGCGGAGGTGCCGGAAGAAGCAGCACATGTATATGAAGAGATCAATACGCCGGAGTTTCAGAGAAGAAGGCAGGAGACATTCTGGATGTATCACAGCCTTCTGTTTACAGAGCTTCTTTACGGCTCGGCTCCGGTAAAAGTTATCCAGAAGATGATGAGAAAATGTCTGGGACGGCAGTTAAACCGGGAAAAGATAGGAGAACTTTTCCACAGTATACCGGAGAAGCTGAATCCATGTGTGATGCGTGACGACAAGGTGATATTTAAAGAGATTCTTCGGGAAGATCTGTATCTGAAGGTGGAGGCGTCGCAGGAGGGAAAAGATTTTTATATACCGACGGCATGGGAAATTCAGGATTATACAGAAAACGGATACCCGACCAGAGATCCGCATTACCGCAGACTGAAAGGATTTCTCGCAAAGAAAATGAAGTTGAATGCCGATGAGGCGGAAGATTTGATGCCGGTGATATGGGGAAAGGTTTCCATGGGAGCCGGGATGTCGGACATTATGGAAATTTTTGACAATATAGGAGCGATTTTTCCGTCAGAAGACGCAGTCAGAGAATTTGTTCAGATTATGACGGATGTCAATAATAATACGAGAATGCTCAGCAACAGGGGGTATACGCTAAATGAAATTGTACAGATGATGCCGCAGACGCTGAAGGGAAAGCTTCCGACGATTGTTCCCATGAGCAGTGCGGCGGCGGATATGCTAAAGGAATCGGCGGGGGATCTCAAAAAGATGGGATTTGGTGTGGATCTGGACTCGAATGCAGATGAGATTCCTGTGGCGGCAATGCCGAACGGAATATCCGGGAAAACCGTGACAGGCAGCAGAAAAATTTATCCGAATGATCCCTGTCCATGCGGCAGCGGGAAAAAATACAAGAAATGCTGCGGGCGGAATAAATAGCGGAATCAGACGGATAATGCCGTATAAGGTGCAGGAAGCCAAGCCGGGAAGAACGGGTACAGTGAGGAAGGAGTACGCCATATGCGGGGGAATGGAAAAATGCAGCATGTATATGTAACGGAATATAATCCAAAATGGGAAGAAGAATTCCGAAAGGAAGCGGAGCGGATCAAAAAGATTCTGGGAGAGTCCTGCATCGGGATTTACCATATCGGCAGCACGTCTGTGCCGGGGCTTAAGGCAAAGCCGATTATAGATATCATGCCGGTGGTGCAGTATATTGCCGATGCAGATGAATACAGAGCGGAATTTGAAGAAATCGGGTATGAATATATGGGCGAGTTCGGCATTCCCGGCCGGCGCTATCTGAGAAAAGGCGGGGATGAACGGACTCATCAGGTTCATATTTTTGAAGAAAAAAATGAGAGGGATATCCGCAGACATCTGGCTGCGCGGGACTTCCTTCGAAGCCATCCGGATGAAGCGCAGGCATATGGAGAGTTGAAAGCGGATCTCGCGGAAAAGTATTCCCACGATATTGAGGGGTACTGTGATGGGAAGGATATGTTTGTGAAAACG
>NZ_JAJEQX010000027.1 GCF_020687545.1 Ruminococcus turbiniformis
AACAAAGCTGAAGTTCTTTTTCTATAAAAATTTCTTCATCTGTTAAGTGAAAGTAGGAAATATCAAAAATATCAGCAACTATGCAGCATTGACCGCAGTGAAGTGAATTATCATGAATAATTCAGGTCTATTTTTTGTACCATTAGAAGTATCAATCCTTGTTCTACATTTCTTATTGCTACTAGACTTTCGTAAAGATGTTCTGTTTTGCTTTTTCAATTTTTTATTCATTTTTTGAAGTTTTTTATATGCATCTTGAAACTTTTTTTTCTTTTCATCTGTCAATCCAATTTTGGAGTAATAATAAATATTCATCCACTGCTCGGCCGTGATTAACGTATATGAATTTGAAAGACTAATTCTATTGGCTTTTCCCAATCTTTTGATTTGCTCATTAGAAAATAAAATAGAAAGTCTCTCTTTAGCAGTCTCTCCTTTAATATTAGTGTAAAAAAAAGCCACTAAATCTTTATAATTTTGAAGATCATCACCACTCAATCTATCATCCCATAACTGCATATGAAGCATAACTGTATCAACATTAGGCGAAGGAAAAAAATCGCTCCTTTTAAAACTATGTGTAATTTCTACCTTATATTGTGCCTTTATTATAGCAGCACGAAAACCTTCATATTTTTGTAATGGAATACCGCAATTCTTTTTAGCTGCCTCTCTTTGAATTATGATATTTATATCTGATGGTGGATTTACATCGTCTGTTAATTTCCTAATAATATCCGCTGTTATCTGAAAAGGAATATTGGAGAATATTTTATATCTGCGATTTAAAGGCAACTTATATTTTAAAAAATCACCAAATATATATGTAACATTATCATGACTGTGATATCTTACTAAATTATTATATAATTCTTGATCATATTCAACTGCAACAACCTCTCCAGCATGCTGAGAAAGTACATCTGTTATTATCCCTTTTCCAGGACCAATTTCAATAACATAATCTGTTACATCAATATTTGACTTGCTTATTAAACGTTCTACCAACTTTTTATTAACCAAAAAATTTTGTGAATATCCAAGATTTTTCATCTAATCGCACCTCATTCTCTATTTATTTTCATAACTATATACGAGTAAGCCCTAACGTTGCATAAAAAACAGCCCCTGTAAAACGATATATAAGTAAAGTGCGCCAATAACCTATTCTTTCAAACACGATGAATGACCATTGTAATTTCTTAAAAAATGTACAATTACTTTAAAATATTATATATCTGATCTTTACCTGAATCATTTGCTCACTATTGTTGTATCTATTTTCTTGCATAGACCATTTTTTTTGGGCACATACCAGTCTCACGGAACGACTGTTGCACATTTTCTAAAACATAGAAGACAAAATATTTTTACTCTATAGAATTCTTTCAAAAAATATAATTACTATTTGTCGATGGCTTTATTATACTATGACCGCTTACTTATGGGAATAGATGAATTGTAAACTTGCTGGTGAAAATCGCTAATGACAGTCGGTGTTCGTTCTTTGCTTATCGGTCAAAGCGAAATTTGAACAGCGCGGCGATTAGCTTCTGTTTTATATGTTCCTCAACCTCGGCGCTGACTTTCCCGTGTACTTTGGAACAGTATCGGATATATCCGACGTAGTGGGAAAGAACGGTGTCGATTGCGTCCGGGTCGCCCTCATGCGCCTTGACGATTGTTTCATAGGGGAGAAGTTTACTCATAGCGTTTTCCCTCCATGAGCCGCCGGAGCCGCTTCAAGGCAAGCTGGATATGCCGCCCTGCTGTGCTGCGTGTCCGTCCGATATGTACGCCGATCACCCGCTGCGGCTGGCGCAGGAAATAGTAACGGAAAATTTCTTCCTGTGTCTGCTCTGGCAAAAGGGCAAGGGCGGCGGCGAGTTCCGCATGGTACAGAACGGCGGTCTGGCCGCAGGCGGTAAAAAGATATTCTTCAAGCTGCTCCGGCTCGGCAAGCTGGACAAACTTCTCATTCATCAGATAGTCAAGGGAAACTTCCCGTTCCCACCTCCGGCGCAGCTTCAAAATTATATCTATGGCGGCGTGACGAATGACAACCTTGCAAAAGGCGTTAAAGGTGTACTGGATATGCACTTTGTAGGCTTCATCTTCGGTCATGGAAATTCCCCCTCTCTGATAATAGTGCGGGGCGGCAGCACTCCTTGCTGTCGCCCCTTGATTGCCTACCAGCAAAGGCGGGCGGGGCTGTCAACGGCGGCGCGGTACGCGCCGTTCATCTTGACCGTTGACTGGCTCGGCTGGCTTTGCTATGACAATATAGTTATTTCCAGTGCTTTAATTGCGAAAGGTACAAATCAAACTGATTACGTCTGGTTTCTTCATCTGCGTTATCGGGATTTGGCATATTCGCAACCAGATAATCCAATAAAGATTCCTTGGATTGATATGCAAATTTCCCATTAGCATAGCACCATTTACAATAGTCCTCGTTATAGCTTCCGTCTGGTTCTCGGCTAATCAGACCATCTTCATTCAATGGCATTCCGCAACACTGACAAACAAGTTGCCGTGGAGAACCCAGAAGCGTATTGATTGACACATCAAAAACTCGTGATAACAGTTTTAAGGTATCTGTATTTGGCTGCGTTTCGCCTGTTTCCCAGCGACTAACCGCCTGTCGGGTAACTTGCACACGTTCAGCCAGTTGTTCTTGCGTAAGGTTGTTTTTCTCGCGTAAATTTTTAAGAATACCTTGTATTTCCATGCCCGTCCCTCCTAAAGGTTGTTTTTACTCATTATAACTTCAAAATGGGGTTTTAACAAGCAACTCGCTGTTGCTGCGGAATAGTGGGCTGCTGTCTATCAATTCTTATGTGTTACTTTATGGCACATGAGCATTCGCACCGGGGTTGTCGTTGCCGTAACCTTCCAGCAGGTTGATGACACCCCAGATGCCGAGACCAGCGCCCAGAGCGATAACGAGGGTCTGAAGAACGGTGATAGCCTGATTGAAAAATGCCATAAATTATAGTTAGCCGGAATCATTTGAAAAGTTTGATTTAGTCATTCATAGGCATACAAAAGCCGGAACAATCGGCACCCGGTTTCCGGGGCCTGATTCCGGCTGTCCTCCTTTTTTCATTATTTTTTGGTGATTGTCCACTTTGTACGCCGATGGCCCCATCCGGGGCGGTTGAGGCGGGTAGATAAGATCACTCCTTTCACAGCGGAACAGATTTACACGCCCTCTGCGTCTACTTCATACACATCGTAGACCTCGTTGGGCTTGAGCTTGAGCCGGGTGGACAGGAACGCCTCGATGTCAAAGGCGTTCTTGGGGTCCGCGTCGGCGGTGTACGGGTAATTGGGGTGCTTGGTGATGTCGTACTTGTCCGAGAGGAAAGGCCGCACACCGCGCAGCTGGAGGATACACTTGCCGCCGTCCATGACGGCCAGTTCATCCTGGCTCATAAGCTCTTTGCCGAGCTTTTGGTAGTTAAGAGAATGGGATGTCTCGCGGCCCCGGCTCTCGCCGGTGTTGTAGGTGTCGATGGTCTCCTTGCCCAGCACGGCGGCCAGCTCCTTGAGGGTTGTCGGCTCTTTGCCGCCCAGGAAGATGGAGGTATCCATGTTGCCGATGATGGTATCGGCGTTGTCCTTGTAGATAGCTTTGAGCTGGGACTGTGCTTGCAGCACCAGGCAGGCGGAAATCTCACGGCTTCGGATGGTGGCAACCAGCTTTTCCAGCCGAGGGATCTGTCCAATATTGGCGGCCTCGTCAATGAGGCACCGCACATGGACCGGCAGCCGCCCGCCGTACACATCGTCCGCTTTTTCGCAGAGCAGATTGAACAGCTGGGTGTAGCACATGGAGATCAGGAAGTTAAAGCTATCGTCCGTGTCGCTCATAATCAAGAACAAGGCGGTTTTCCGGTCTCCCAGGGTATCCAGCTCCAGCTCGTCGTAGGCCGTGACCTCCCGCAGCTCCGCGATGTCGAACACGGCAAGGCGCGCACCGCAGGAAATCAGGATGGATTTTGCGGTTTTGCCCGCAGCCAGCTTGTACTTTTTGTACTGACGGACGGCGAAGTGGTTGGGCTTCTCTGCCTCCAGCGCGTCAAACATCAGGTCCACGGAGTTCTTGAACTCCTCGTCATCCTCCCGGACCTCCATCGCGTTGATGAACTCGATGAGGGTGGAGAAATTCTGTTCCTCCACCGGGGCCTCGTAGTGGATATACCCAATGAGGGCGCAGTACAAAAGCGTCTCGGCCTTAACCCAAAAATCGTCCCCGGCCTTGCCCTCGCCCTTGGTGTTGGCGATCAGCGTCGTGACCAGTTTCAAGATGTCCTTTTCGGAGTGGATGTAGGCAAAGGGATTATAGTGCATGGACTTCTTGAAGTTGATGGTATTGAGGACTTTGATCCGATAAGGCTCATAGATGTCCTTGCCGTGCTTATCCTTCATGGGCTTGCCGTCCTTGCCCAGCTTGGGTGTGCCGCGCTGAAGCATTTTGCCGCACTCCACCAGGATGGTGCCTTTTGGGTCTGTCACCACATAGGAGCTGTGCATCTGCATCAGGTTCGGTTTCAGCCAGAAGCGGGTCTTGCCGGAACCGGAGCCACCGATCACCAGCACATTTTTGTTTCTGGCGGTCTTGGGGTCCTTGGGGCGGCTGTTCATGGTCAGGCTCTCGGTTTTAGTCAGAATCACATTGTTCTGGAACACCGGGTCGATGTAGGGTGCGATGTCCTCATGGGTGCCCCATGAAGCGTTTTGTCAAGTGCTTTTTTGAGTTATTGACGCAAATTCTTGTGAAAGTGCGAAAGTGCAAAGTGCAAAGGGTCTGCGTTTTGCACTTTCAGCTTGCGGGTTCGGGTGGCTGCTTCTTCTTGATGAAGTTATACCATTGACCGCCGACACGCCTTGCGCCTAAAATACCGCCCATGTTGCGCTTGGCGTTCTGTACCGTCCTCTCGGATATTCCGGCTTCGGCTGCGGCCTTTACAATGTCCTCGCTGGCAAGTTCTTTCCCGTCTGCAAGCAGGTCAAGTATCAGCTTCTCGGCTTGCTCGGTCTTGGTGGCGGTGTTCCCGCCCGCGCCGGATAGCAGCTCGTCGGCGGTTATGTCATATTCGCCTATCCATGAAAAGCCTGTTTCCGGGTCAAGGCAAAAGGCAACGGGCTTGCCCTCCGGCGCAAGGGAAGATTTGTCATGGACGATAACGCGCACATTCGGCTCCCGCTTCACGCGCCCGATCAGCAGGACGCTCCTTGCTGCGGCGCGGAAGTCAATAGAACCTAAGCCCCGGTATGCGCTCTGTCCTCCGGCGGCTTTGTTCAAGTGTCCGATAAGGATAACGGCGCACCCGGTACGCTCGGCAACATCGGCAAGGCGGCGGAACATGGGGCGCACTTCGTTTGCCCTGTTCATGTCGGTCTTTTCGCCCATGTACGCCTGTATGGGGTCAAGGATAATCAACCGCGCCCCGTTCTGCGTGATTGCCTTTTCTATGCGCTCGTCGGAGAGGGTAAGCTCCCGTTTGGCTTCATCAATCACAAGCACGCGGTCAAGGTCGGCTTCGGCTTCTATCAAGCGGGGCTTGACGGTATCGCCCAGCCCGTCCTCGGCGGTCTGGTAAATCACTTGGAATGGCGGCAAGGGCTTCATTCCCGGCAGCGTTCCCCCGGTGGTGCAGGCGGCGGCAAGGCGTAGGGCAAAGGTGGTCTTGCCCTCGCCGGGGTTGCCTTGCACAATGGTTACTTTCCCAAAAGGGATATACGGCTCCCATAGCCATTCAACGGTCTGTGTGTCAACCTCGCTCATGCGGATAATCTCGACGGTTTCTTCCTGCGGCGGTTCTTTCAATCCGTAAACCGCTTCCCGGATATACTTCCCGTCTGTGATTTCTGCCCGGTGCTGC
This sequence comes from Ruminococcus turbiniformis, assembly GCF_020687545.1. Taxonomy (GTDB): domain Bacteria; phylum Bacillota; class Clostridia; order Lachnospirales; family Lachnospiraceae; genus Mediterraneibacter; species Mediterraneibacter turbiniformis. The sequence continues at coordinate 5,892 of NZ_JAJEQX010000027.1, forward strand.
AATACCTCGTTCCAGTCCTTGTAAAGCGGCACAAGGCGGTGGACGGTCAAGCCCTCCGGCACAAGCTCCGCAAGGCGGCTGCAAGCGTCGTTTCCGGCTTGGTCGCTGTCAAGGCAGAGGTAAACGGTCTTGATGTTCGGGCGGTCAGAGAGGAAACGCAACAGGGCTTTTTCTCCCACGCCGCCCAATGACAAATAGCTCTGCTTCTGCCACGCCTTTTTGAACAGGCAGAGGAAAGAGAGCAGGTCAACGGGGGCTTCAAAGACAAAAAGCCTGTCACCCTCGCCTCGGTAGCAGAAATTAAAGGCTTTGTCGCTGCCTTTCACATCAAGCCGGAAGTTTCCCGCCGTTCCCTTGCTGTGGGCGTAGCGCGGTATTTCGTCCTCGTCCCGCCCCACAAATACGGCGTTGTGGTGGGCTGCGTCCTCATAAATATCGCCGCGGGCAAAGAAAAAGCCCGTCACATCTTCATCAATGCGGCGGGCTGCTGTAAGGTAGTTCCTCGCTGTTCGGTTGTCGCTGTTTGGGGGTGGTAGCCGAAAGTCGGAAAGGGACGTGGGGCAAGGTCTGTCCGGCGGCGGTGCGGCTCCCTTTTCTCCTGTGAGAAGTTCCACGGCTTCGGTGAAGCTCTTGCCGAAAAACTCCATGACAAAATCAATGGGGCCGCCGCCCTTGCTCTGGCTGTGGCGATACCACTTGTTGCCCCGGACGGTCAAGCTGTCGTGCCGTTTCCAGCGGTATTCATTCCCGGCGCGGGTAAGCTGCTCGCCCTGTGATTGCAGGAAAGAAACAAGGTCGGCTTGGTTCGCCCGGTTTATCTGTTCTTGGGTGTAGTACAAAAATCTCAACTCCTTTCATCGTTCTAAGTCGTGCTGCTTGGTGCGGGTCTGCTCCGGCTGGTCGGCTTTCAGCGCAATATCAACGCACTTGCGGATATTGTGCAGCTCGGCAACCTCGGCGCGGGTTTCTTTCAGCTTGGTATATTCCGCTGTTCTCTGCCCGCTGAGGGTGGCGTACTCTTTTTCCCATTCAGCGATAGGCAAGCTCTTTGTCCCTTTCGGCAGATTTGCATGGAGATAGCGGCTCGCTGCGTTCCATAGCGTAAGCTCGGCGCGGTGGGCTTCCTCGTACTTGTCGCGCTTGCTCGTCCAGCCATTTTTCAGCTTTTTCAGCTCGTCGTGAATGGGCTTGTACTCGGTGTAGTTCTTCCCGTATTCAATCAGCTTTTGTAATTCTTTCATGCGCTTCTCGGCGGTTTTCATGCCCGCCCGGATAGCGTCGGCTTGGTCGCTGACAGAGGAAAGGGTAGCGTCCAGCTCCGCAAGGGTGGAAATGCCATGCTCGGAAAGATAGCCTACTGCCTTTGCAACGGTTTTCAGTTCATCGGCGGCGTGCTGCCTTTGCCAACTTTGCGAATACTTCCGGCTCTTTTCTCTCTGAACGCTCAAATACTTCATCAGCAGATTTGCAAGGCCGGGGGATTGTTGCGGCTGTTCCGGGGCGGTTTCCCACGCTTTGAACAGGTCGGCAATCCATTCTTTGAGCTTTCCAATCTGCGCTCGGATTTCCCGTATAAGGCGGTTTGCCTTTTGGATATTCCGGTTCAGTTCGCCTTTCTCGGTGGCAATACCTTTCTTCTCCATCTGGCAAGCCGCCACGCCCATGTGGACGGTGGGTATCTCGCCAATGCCGCGCTCGGCGTTGCTGCGGTGGTCGATACGCTCCGGGCTTCCGGCTCGTTCAAGGTAGGCGTTTGAAATATCCGCCCATGCCTTACGCCACAAGAGGGCGTTGCCCTTGTCGTTCCAGCCGGTCAGGTCAACTTTGTGCGTCTTGTATCTGCCGCTTGGCAAGCGGATACGCTCGCCGTTTTCATCAAGGTCATATTCCTTTTGGGACTTTGCCGCCCATGCGCCGCGCTCGTCAAGGGGGCGCATGGTAAGCATGATGTGACAATGGGGATTGCCCTTGCCGGTGTCGTGAATGGCATAATCAACGCACATTCCTCTGGAAACAAATTGAGAGGAACAGTATTCCCGGACAAGCCGGATCTGTTCCTCTCTGGATAACTCTATGGGGAGCGCCGCGTCAATCTCTCTGGCAAGCTGGGCGTTCCCGGCTTTCTCGTAAAGCCCCACGCTGTTCCACAAGGTTGAACGGTCAGAGAAAGAGGGCGGGGCGTGGGGTGGCAGCATAATTTCCGTATGGACAACACCGCCTTTGCGGGTGTAGTCGTGTGTCATTCCGTCCCACTCATTTGTCAGCTTTTCGCCGCTTCGGTAGGCGGCTGCGGCAACGGCTGATTTGCCCTTGCCCCGGCTGACAATGCTGATATTACAATGATAGATGGCTATGGGTATCACCTCCCGGATAAAATGAAAACCCGCAAAAATGGTACAGACGCCAAAGGCGGGTATACTGTTTTTGTGGGTGTGCAGGGATAGCCGCGTAAGCGGCGCAAGGGGTGCAGCCCCTTGTTGCGGCAAAGCCGCCAATGTCGGTCAGAGAGGGAAGCAAGCGGCTTTCTCTCTGTGCCGACAAGCCCTCGGCAGAGCGCACGCACCCGTAAGGGTGTATAAGTGCGCCCTTTGTACCAAAGGGATTATTCGCTTTTCCCGCCCTCGGTGCGTTTTTTCAGATAGCCCCGCGCTTCCTCGCTCGTCAGGGCAAGCCGGAGAAAGGCGGCGGCTTCTTCGTCGGTCATGGTCTTTGCTTCTGGCACAATGCTCTCAAAGACCGCACCCCGGACGATCAGCCGATGGCTGCGCGTCCTGCGTTCCTCTTGGGATAACTTTTGCCGCAACACCTTTTCCCGATTTTCAAGCTGCCGGATTTTCTTCTTCCCGTCCTCAATCTCGGCTTGCAATTCCTCGCGTTTTTTTCTCTCGGTTTCGTCATGGGTGGTCACTCCTTTCTACCTGTCGGCACAGAAAAAGGACAGTCGATTTCCTCGGCTGTCCTTTTGATTAGGGTGTTTGGTTTACTCCGTTCTGCTCAATAAATGGGAATATTAAATATCAATACGCCCTTTAATACATTCCTATTAAAACATCAGCTTCGATTGTCAAATGTGTGAGAGTACGCCAATCAACGCAATCTTTTTCAACGCAAAAGAGAAGCGGCGTCATTTCAATAAACGACATTCTTTGTTCTGATGACAACTGTACGGTGGCTGAAACCGTTTCTCTTGAAATGGTTTTAAGATATTTCTCAAAATATTCAACGACAGACTCATTTGAATAATCTGGATTTTTCAAGTGTGCTTGCACTTTAGTCCTGATTTCCCTCAAATGATTTTTCGTAGGAATTACTTTCACAACATATCCGTTAGGAGATAGCAATCGCTGAAATTCTTTGTAGTGTGCAGGCGAAAATATGTCTAAAATACAATCCATACTTCCGTCTTTCAAAGGGATTTTTGATAAGTCAGTAACAAACCACTTCACTGCTTTGCGCTTGTCTTTTTTTGATGCAATCTGTATTGCCTCCCTTGACAAGTCAAAGGCAAAGATGTTTCGTTCTGTTCTTTGCTGTATCTGCCTTGCATAGAAACCCTCGCCGCAACCAACATCTAAAATGTTTCTTATAGATGGCGTATCAGAAATAAACTGTATGATTTTCTCCAACACAACATCATACATGCCATACTCCAAAATTTGGTGCCGGTTGTCAAAAGACCGCTTGCTGTAGTTGGTTTTGGGCGATGATTTTAACAACAAATTTACATACCCATATCTTGAAATATCAAAGCAATGTCCATGTCTACAAATTAGGCTATTGCCTTGTATATCCATTGATTTTGTGCAAATTGGGCATTGAAAATAAACCTTGCTGTCTGCAAAGCGTGATAAATTATTATTCATTTGTTTTTCCTCCGTAATTACATCTCTGCTTCAATAAGCGAGTTATGCAATACGGATAACCGCAACATAACTCGCGGTTTTATCTTAATCTCATAAATGTAACCATTGTGTTGTCCTCCAATCAATTCCGCAGTATTACTCTGCTTTTAGAAAAAGTATAGCACAAAACTATGAACATTTCAACTCTATTTCAGCCTGTCGGCGACGTTGCTCTCTCTGGCATACCGCCGCGCCGCTTCCCGCCGTTCCTCGCTGTATGGGGCGGTCAGACGGAAAGAGAAGCGGCCTTTCTCAATGTCAAACTCCATGCAGCCCGTTTCCGGGTCTGCGTCGGTCTGGCGGCACACATCGGGGTGCTGCTCGGCATAGGCGGCAAGCCGCTTCTTCAAGTCGGTGTTGTGGGTACGGATATGGATCAACGGGTCTTTCTCATCAAACCAGATGTCTGTGACCTTTTTTTGCTTGGGAAGCCCTGTTCGCATAAACTCTCCTTTCTGCGCCCTCGTTTGGAGAGAGGGGCATTTTTGAGGGAATTTTCCCGGCTCTTGACTTGGGGAAAATGGGGATTTTCAAATAGAAACCGCCCCGGCGAACCATTCTTCGTCCGGGCGGTTCCTATCGCGTGATTTTCGTTTTTTCCGGCTCTTGACCGTCCTGCAAGCTGTCGGCAAGTATCACTTTGAGCAGCTTGTCGCGGAATGTTTCTGTGCCGCTGTGGTTGAAAAACAACTCCGCAACGATGGTCTGTCCGTCCCTCTGTGTCGTGATAACACTGTCGGGGGATTGAGGTGTCCCGTTCTGTTCTGCCATAGGCGGCTCCTTTCTCTGGGTGCAAAAGAGGGATTTCCCGTAGCCCGGAAAATCCCTCTTGGTTGTCAGTATTCGGTTTTACTGTGCGGGTGCTGCGGCGGCTTCCTGTGCCTTTTTCTTTGCCCGGTATTCCCGCGCCTTGATACGGTCATACTCCCGCTGCTTTTCAAGGTTTCGCGCCCGGTACTCCCTTGAATACTGCCGGTGGTAGGCGCGGCTCTTTTTCTTTTTGGCTTCTTCGATTTCCTCCCGCATTTGCCGGATTTCCTGCTCGGTCGGCTCTGCAAGCTGCGTTACTTCGTTCTCAAACCTGCCGATATAGTTGAAATATATGCTGATGTGCTGGATTGCGTATCTCGCCCTTTTCTGGTCGCGCTCATGCACTTCAATCCTGCTGATAAACTCGTTGAGAATGGCGGGGGTGAGGTCGGTAAAGGCGGCATGGCGTTCCGTCAGCTTCAAAAACTTCTGCGCCCGCCCTCCCGCGTTCTCATAAGCGGATAGCTGCTCTTGGAGTCCCGCAAGCTCCGTTTTCAGTGTGTAGTATTCTTCCGAATACTTCTGCGACATTTGCTCATAGCGGTCTTGCGGGATAGTGCCGAGGGCGTTGTCCTCATAGAGCTTATTCAGCACCTTGTCAATCTGTTCAAGGCGTGTCGTGATTTGCGGGATACGTTTCTGCTGTTTCTTGGTCTGGTCGGTCTGCTGCATGGCAAGGCTCTTTTTCACTAAGGCTTCAAACTCCGCCCGGTTGCTGATAGAGTAGTCCTCGATTTTCTTCAGCACTTCCGCGACGGTCTGCATAAGCAAGTCAGCGTCAATGATGTGTGGGGAATGGCACTTGGGGTTTTTGGCTTTCCCCTTGTGGTACTCGCTGCAATAGGCAACGTGCCGCTTGCCGCCGTTTCTGTAATCTATGCGGATGTGCATTTTTGCGCCGCAATCCTTACAGAAAAGCAAGCCCGACAAAGGGTGGATTTCCCCGTCCCCGTTGGGGCGTCTGACGGGCGCGTTTTCCAAAATCCGCTGTGCGGTTTCAAAGTCGGCGCGGTCAATAATCGGCTCATGCACATTTTCGGTTATCTGCCATTGGCTCCGGTCTACATAGTGGTTCCGCTTGTCCCGGAAATGCTTTGTAGTCTTGAAGTTGACTACATCGCCGCAATACTCCTGCCGCGTAAGGATATGGGTCAAGGTGGCTTTGTTCCACTTGTAGCGGTTATCCTCATTGAGCGCCTTGTTTTTACACGTTCCCCGTCCCCGGTCTTTCATGTAGAAAGTGGGGGTAGGGATTTGCTCGTTTTTCAGATATACGGCGATTTGGTTGCGGTTCTTCCCGCCGATAAACAAACGGAAAATAAGGCGCACAACCTCGGCGGCTTCCTCGTCGATTATCCAAAAATCCTTGTTGTCCGGGTCTTTGACATAGCCATAGGGGGCTTCGGTGGCAATCGGCTTTCCGCTCATGCCTTTGGTCTTAATGCCCGTTTTCACTTTCTTGCTGATGTCCTTTGCGTACCACTCCGACATGATGTTGATAAAGGGCGCAAACTCCAATGTGTCGGGCTTCTCGCTGTCAATGCCGTTGTTGACCGCGATAAAACGCACGTTGTTCCGTCTGAATATCTCCATAGCGTTGCCGACTTGGAGATAGTCGCGCCCCCAGCGGGTAAGGTCTTTCATAATGCAAACGCCGATTTTCCCGTTTTCAACGTCCTCCATCATGCGGGAGTAGGCAGAACGGTCAAAAAATCTGCCGCTTTCATCGTCGTCGATGTAGTGCCGGATATTCGTCAGCCGCTGCCCTCTGGCGTAGTTCTCCAAAAAGATTTTCTGGTTCTGTATGCTGTTGCTCTCGCCGCCGTCCCTGTCCTCGTCCCCTACGGAAAGACGGGAGTAAAGGGCTGTGATTTTGTTGTAATCATTCATGTGCATAACCTCCTGTGCGTCCATATAGGCTTCCTTTACACTTAAAATTATGCACTCCAGCGGGCGCTGCCATACTCCATACCGTGCCGGTACTTCTTGGCGTTCTTGCTTTTGAGATACACGGCCAATCGCAGGCCAGCGCCGCAGCACAGCCCCACCAGCAGGTCCAAAGGGTGCAGGCTGGGCCACCAGCTGGCCAGCGCCACCGGCAGCGTGGAGAAGAACGAAAGCATTTTTGCCGAAGCGTCCGCACCCACGGCCATCCGCCATCCTTCACCGAAGTTGGTTGCGAACAGCCCCATCAGGATATAGGGCATATTCAGCAAAAGGAGCTTTTTGATGTCAAGTTGCTTTTTCATCTTCATCGTTCCAGCTCCTTCCGCTTGTTCCGGTCCACAACGGCGTGTTTCACCAGCTCTTTGAACTGGCTCAGCTTTGCCAGCACGGACGGACGCTCTGTTTTCTGCGCCTTTCTGACCTTCTTGCCGGTGTACTCGGTAAAGGCAGCGGTCAGGGCATCCGCATCGCGGCCTTTGAAAAAGATCAGGTACTTGGGCGGGGAGCTGCTGCGGTCCTTCTTCACCGCATAGTCAACGCCGTATTTCCGGGCGATCTTTTCAAACTCCTTGATGGAGGGGTCGGTGATCTCGATGTTGGAAACGCCCTGATTCTGGCCGATCAGCTGCTTCACCGTCTGTTTGCCGTGGGGAATCACGGGGGTATCCCGGCTTTTCTGCTTTTGCAGCTTCTTTTCCTTGCGGTGGGCAAGGTACTTGGTGATGGCGGCCTTAAACAGCCGCCCGGTAAACTTTGTTCCGCTGACTACCAGCGTCAAAGTCCTGTTTTCCACTTCCTCCTGCATAGGTCATCGCCTCCTTTCCACGGATTTTGCAGGGGTGGCGCTTGATACTAAGGCGGGACCACCAGCCGCCGCAGCAGGTATTTCATCATGGCAGGCTCCTTTCAACGCAGCTGATCGGAGCGGTCATAGTACAGATGTCCCTGGCGCACCTTGGCATGGCTGAGAATCTTGATGTGGCCCTTTTCCTGGTTCTCCAGGCTTTTCTGGTATCCGGCCTCCGTCAGAAACAGGCGGGTCCGTTCGCCTTTCCAGCCCACCGGCGAATCGTGGGTCAGCACATCGAAGATAATCATGTGCCGGGTGTCCTCGGCAAACCGCTCCAAATCCATGTACTCATGGCCGTGGTAGTTCTGCGCCCCGGCCTTGAGCCGCATTTCCTCCATCAGCTGGCCCACGGTCTTACGCTCAGGCATGGCGCGCACCTCCTTTCCCGCGTCCCTGGCCTTTCACAGTCAGGATACCGTCCAGGGTGGTAGCGGTGATCCGCAGGCGCTCAGCGGTGGCGATGTCATTCTTCACGGTCTCGTCGATGCCGTGGCCGCAGACCACCAGCACATGGGACCGGCGCAGATAGTCTCGCACCATATCCAGCCCGTCCTTGTGTTCCTGGGGAATCTCGTCCTTGAGGAAGGTGGACAAGAACAGAACCGGGCAGATGGGCGAATACCCGGCGTCGTACACCTGGCGGCAGTAGGTGGCAGCGTTCTCGGCGTTCTCATACTGGTTGTTGCTCCAGGGAGCCGTAATGTAGGCAAGAGGTCGTTTCATGGCAAAATCCTTTCTCCCGGTATTGCCGGGCAACAGAAAAGCGGCTGTTTACCAGCCGCCTGTGTTCATATCGTGATTGACTTGTACGGTGTAGTGATTGCTGATCGTGGTGGGCGCGTTGAACAGCACTGCAAGCAAATACTGTTTCATATTGCGGACCTCCGTGGTGTTTTTCTGCATACCGTCCATGACAAATCGGATATGCTCGCTATCCAGCTTCAAGAACCGGGAGCGCACGACTTCATGGGGAAAGTCGCTGCCAGCGATCCGAGTGGTTTTACGTTTGGCACAAACGGTCTCCACCATCAGCTCCACAATCTCGTCCAGGTCCTCACGGTAGGTCGAAAACTCTCTGCACAGATAGTCATACTCGATGTTCTCCAGAATCAATTCCCGATAATTTTCTATCTCTGAGACAGACATCGCATCCCTTCCTTTCCGTTCCGGCAGCTGTGCTGCCGCTGTTTCCCGGAAGGGAATGGAATCGGTACTTGCTCCATGAGTATTTTGTTTTTGAGTATTTGGTTTCTCTATATTTAATTCTGCGGGCTTTTCCGTATCCGGTTTATCCAGATACGGGTTTTCCGTATCTGGTGAAGCCGTATCTGGTACAGCCGTATCCGGCCTTGGCGTTTCTGGCTGCCTGGGCTGGGGTTTCTCATAAATCACATACTCGGTGTCGCTGATCCGGCCTTGTTGGTCCCGCAGCTGGTTCCGCACGATGTAACCGGCGGTTTCCAACTCCCGCAGCGCACTGCCGATGGCATCAACGCCCTCCTTGCAGATTTTCGCAAGTCCACGGGTAGTATAGTTCCAGTCATCAGGCAGGGATAACATCATGGAAAGAAGCCCCTTTGCCTTGAGGGATAGTTCGTGGTTCCGCAGGTGATGATTGCTCATCACGGTATAATCTTTGGTCCGTTCAATGCGAAAAACGGCCATTGACTTCACTCCTTTCTAATTTTAGGGCATGAAAAAAGCCACAATCCTTCGTGAAAAAGACTGTGGCTTTCAGCTGTTTTTGTTGTTCTGCCAGGGCCGGTAAGGACGCTTGTACTTCGGCGGATGACTGAACATCGGCTCATGCTCCGAAAACGGGAGGGTCTGCAAAACCCGGTCAATGTCGGTGGATTCCATATCATACTGGGACTGGCAACTTTCCCGGATGGCATCTTTGATGCTCTGGACAGTACACATATTCATTCCTTTCCTTTCGTAGTGATAATGAGTTTACGGGTGGCGGCGGCGCTTGTCCGGTTTGAAGTCGAGCACATGGCCCTCGATCACACGGGCATACCGCTTGATTTTGATTTCCCGACGCTTCTGGCTTACGAGGGCGGCCTGATACCCGTCCTCCGTAAGAAACAGCCGCATATCATCGCCGGGGCAGCCGTAGGAACAAGGGCGCTGAACGGAAAACTCGATCATCCAGCGGGTGCTGTCCTGAAAACGCTCTACGGCCAAGATATTGTGTCCTTTCAGCTCACGGGCTGAAATATCCCTCATAGGCGGCTCCTTTCATCGTTCCTGGTCTCTCTGGCGCTTCTTCTGCCACGCCTCCAGCAGTTTGATAATGGTTTCCTGCATCCGCTGGGGCGTATAGCTTTTGGGGAAATACTTCCGCAGGGTGTCGGAGGTGAAAGTCACTTTGTCGAGATCACTTTTCTTTTCCTCACCCATGATGACGCGCATCATATCGAGGGTCAGATGTCCCTCCTGGCTGTATTTCTTGAGTCGCTGAGCCTGGGAGAGAGAGGGGGTAGCCTGTTCGCTGTCCATCGCGTCCAGCAAATCCCGCTGTTCTTCTTTTTTGAGAAAGGACAGCTCATAAGCCGGATTGAGGGCGATTTTCTTTTCATCGACCATATCCAGCAGTTCGGGAATCAGCTCCGTCAGGCGGATATAGCGCTGCACCTGGTTCCTACTCGAACCAGCCTGCTGCGCCAACAATTCATCTGCACGCAACTTCGTCCCAAGTTGGGACGAAGTTAAGTCCCCCCGTGCGCCTTGGTGTTTCATAGCCTCCAGCTTCATCTTGTAAGCAAAGGCCCTTTCGCTGGGGAGCAGGCTTTCACGTTGTAAGTTGCTGTCCACCATGATGATAGTGGCAGCATCATCGTCCAGGTCTCGGACAATGACAGGCATGGTTTCTTTCTCGGCCAGCTCACTGGCCCGGTGCCGCCTGTGACCGGCAACCAGCTCATAGCCGCCCTCCGGGTCCGGGCGGGCGATCGCCGGAACCAGAACACCATACTGCCGAACGCTGTCGGCGGTCTCCATCATGGCCTCGTCATCCTTGACTTTGAAGGGATGCCCCTTAAATGGGTGCAGCTCAGACAGCGGAATTTCCTGTATCTTCTCCAGCTTGGCATCCTGGCGGCTTTCCTCGGTGGAAAACAAATCATCGTATGGAGCCAGCTCTACTTTTTTCGCGCTGCTTTTCAAGTTTTATCACCTCCTTGGTCAGATTCTTATAGCCCTCGGCCACCTTGCCATTAGGGTCATGGGCAAAAATGCTTTTGCCCTCGGCGCTGATCTCCTTTGCCCGGACAGAATGGGGAATCTCGGTGCCGAACACCTTGATTTTGCTGCCATAGGTCTCCCGCAGCAGGGCGGCAATCTCCTTGGCGAAGTTGGTGCGGTTGTCCACCATCGTCAGCAATATGCCGTCGATCTGGAGCTTGGGGTTGATCTGCCGCTTCACCTTGTTTACGGTCTGGAGCAGCTGTTCCAGGCCCTTGGCGGGCAGGTACTCCGCCTGAACGGGGATTATGACCCTGTTGGCGGCGGCCAGGGCGTTGACCGTGAGCATACCCAGGGATGGCTGGCAGTCAATCAGGATATGGGAATACTGTCCCTTGAGCGTGTCCAGATACTGCCGCAGGATGGTCTCTCGGCTCATGGCGTTCACCAGGGAGACCTCCATGCCGGAGAGCTGGATGTCTGCGGGCATCAGGTCAACGCCCTCCGGGTGGTGCAGGATACCCTCGCCGGGGCGCAGCGGCTCGTCCATCAGGATACGGCCCATCGCGTCGGACAGGGTAAAGGGCAGCTTGTCCGGCTGGGGGTGGCCCAGGCTGATGGTCAGGCTGCCTTGCGGGTCCCCGTCGATCAGCAGCACTTTCTTTCCGGCCTGCGCCAGCCCAATCCCCAGGTTCGCGCAGGTGGTTGTCTTGCCAACGCCGCCTTTCTGGTTGGCGATGGCGATGATTTGCGTGTTCAATGACTTCACCTCATTTCTGAATTGTTCTATGGCTTCTGGAAATAGAAAAAGCCGCCACTTCAAAAATTGAAAGTGACGGCCTTTTCTTATCCCGGAATGAAATTCCCCGGAAACGCAAAAAGCGCCCAGTAGAAAATACTGAGCGCTTGGCGATTAGATTTATTCTCTTTTGTTCAAATTAGGTCAAATTCAGACAAACCGTTTTCACGAAAAAGGTCTCTTGGAGATGTATAAATAAACATCCCCTTGGCATCCCAAAATCGCGTCTCGGTTGTCCTATTTTTTAACCCATAAGCCCTCTTTTTGGGGTGGTTGTCCACCATTTAACCCATAGAAAACGGGTTAAAAGAGGCTTCGTTCTGTCAAATTGCGTCAAACCATTTGAAAAGGAAAAACCCCGGAAACCGCGTAGTTCCGGGGTTTTTGACCACTTTTGATAAAGTTTAGCGCTTGCTGAACTGCGGAGCGCGACGGGCAGCCTTGAGGCCGTATTTCTTACGCTCTTTCATTCTCGGGTCACGTGTCAGGAATCCTGCGCTCTTGAGCACCGGTCTGTAATCAGCGTCAGCCTCAAGAAGAGCTCTTGCGATACCGTGACGGATTGCTCCAGCCTGTCCTGTGTAGCCGCCGCCCTGTACGTTAACGATTACGTCGAACTTATCTGTTGTGTTTGTAGCCACGAGCGGCTGACGAACAACAACCTTCAGTGTCTCAAGTCCAAGGTACTCGTCGATATCTCTTTTATTGATTGTAATCTTGCCTGTTCCAGGTACAAGGTATACTCTCGCGATTGATTTTTTTCTTCTTCCTGTTCCGTAATATTTTGCGTTAGCCACTGTTATATCCTCCTTTCAACCTCTGACTAAAATGTAAGAACTTCCGGCTTCTGAGCCTGATGTGCATGCTCTGGGCCAGCGTAAACATGAAGCTTCTTGATCATGTCTCTTCCCATAGGTCCTTTCGGAAGCATTCCTTTAACAGCCAGCTCAATTACCTTCTCCGGTTTCTTTGCCATCATCTCGGCAAGTGTAGTCTCTTTCATTCCTCCTACATAATCGGAGTGGTTATAGTAAACTTTCTGCTGAAGTTTCTTTCCTGTTACTTTTACTTTCTCTGCATTAACAACGATTACATAATCGCCTGTATCAATGTGCGGTGTGTACTCCGGCTTGTTCTTTCCTCTGAGTACCTTAGCGACCTCAGAAGCAAGACGTCCTAATGTGCAGCCGTCAGCGTCAACCACGTACCATTTTCTCTCAATCTTGTCAGGGTTAGCCATATACGTTTTCATGGGTGTTCCTCCTATTAAAATCATCAGATAACATTGGTTTGTCTATTTGAAATCAGCATACTCCGGGGCTATGGCGTATACTGTTTCTCCTTTAGTCATGCTGTAATATTATAGTACCCGTTCTTTTCTGTGTCAAGTTTTTTCTTCCACTTTTCTTACATTCTCATGCTTTCTGCAGTTCAGTGACTTCCTGATTTCTCTGCTTCTCCGCTATTTTCTTCTGTTTTTGACCAGTATAATGATCACCGCCACAATTGCCACAGCTGCAAGCGCCATGCCTGCCACCGCATACCCGATTCCCGCGGACTGATCCCCGGTGTCCGGACTTACCGACGAGATGCGGGACACGGATGCCGTCCCCGATACAGAGGGCAGTGACGATGCGGGTTCCTGTGTTTTCACAAGATCCAGTCTGTCCACTTTATCCGTCGGTTCAAGTGAAGGCGGAAGCTCTGCCTGCACCTTCTTCTCCATGACGACGTACAGCCCGGCGTGATCCGTCTTAAACACCGCTGTTCCGTTTTCAATCGTACACGGCAGTTCCGTTCGCTGCGGCGTCTCTCCGTTCATGGATATCTCGCTGATCACAGTCCGCTCTGCATTATAATCAGACGGAACCGCAGCAGAGACTTCCATCGGTTCTTCCGGCTGCACGGGCATTCCCGTTGCCGCATTTACAAATGCGACAGTGTAAATCTCAAACTTTTCCGCAGACAGAGCAAGAAATTCGTCCAGGCCGGCATACTCTTCCCCTGCTTCAAACGGAAGCACAACCGGAATAATCATATCCGGTATCTCCTGTCCGCCCGATTCACCGTCTCCGTTATCTCCCGCATCTCCCGGAACATCTGATTCCGTTCCATCTTCTGATGCATTTCCCGAACCATTTCCGTTCAGACCGTCCGATGTGTCTGTCGCGCCGTTTCCTGACTGTCCGCCCGCTGTGTCTGCTGCGCCGTTTTCTGTCAGACCGCCTGACGTGTCTGCCGCGCTGTTTCCTGTCAGTCCGTCTGATGCACCTGCCGAATCATTTCCATCTGTTATCCCTTCTGTCCCCGTCTCTGACATGGCTTCCACAGCGTTCTCTTCCGTTTCTGCCGTCACCTCTTTTGCCTGAATACCAAGCGGTGCCATGCCGGCCAGAATGACGGACATGATCAGCACTGACAGTCCTTTTCTTACTGAGTTCCGTCTTTTCAAAACAATCCCTCCAAACAATGTTATCCATACCGGCCAGCGCCGGGTTTTCTCTTCTTTACAGTATATCTTCTGCGGAACGCAGTGTCAATTCAAGTGTCAATCCAAGTCTCCTCTTTCGTCTTCTTCGTCTTCTTTTTCGCTTACTTTTGTGGTATACTGGTTAAGTATTCTTATTGAAAGAAATGAAGGAAGGGACATGACTATGTGGGCTTATAACGAAACTTTTTATCAGATATATCCTATCGGCTTCTGCGGGGCTCCCGTTCACAATGACGGAATCGAGGCACACCGCATCCTGAAAATCGGAGAATGGGCGGAATATCTCCAGAAACTTGGGATCGGCTCCATCATTCTGAATCCGATTTTTGAGTCTGATAATCACGGATATGACACAAGAGACTTTACGAAAATCGACTGCCGGCTTGGAACGAACGAGGATTTCAAAGAAGTCTGCCAAAGACTCCATGAACACGACGTTAAAATCATGCTGGACGGAGTATTCAATCACGTTGGCCGCGGATTCTGGGCATTTAAGGATGTTCAGGAGAAAAAATGGGACTCTCCGTACAAAGACTGGTTTAAAATCAACTTCGACGGAAACAGCTGTTACAACGACGGTTTCTGGTATGCAGGCTGGGAGGGTCACTACGAACTCGTCGAGCTGAATCTTCAGAATCCGGCTGTCGTTGATTATCTTCTGGACTGTGTGAAAATGTGGATCGAAGAATTCGGAATCGACGGGCTCCGTCTCGATGTGGCGTACAGTCTGGATCACAACTTCATGAAGCGTCTGCGCAGTTTCTGCGAAGAGCTTAAACCCGGGTTTGCCCTGATCGGCGAGGTGCTTTTCGGAGATTACAACCTGATTGTAAACGATGAAATGCTCCACAGCTGCACAAACTATGAATGCTACAAGGGAATTTACTCCAGTTTCAACAGCATGAACATGTTTGAGATCGCCCATTCACTGAACCGCCAGTACGGTCCGGAACAGTGGTGTATTTACCGCGGAAAGCATTTGATGACATTTGTAGACAATCATGATGTCTCAAGGCTGGCTACAATACTGACAAATAAAAATCATATTCCTCTGGCTTACGGACTTCTTTTCGGAATGCCCGGCATTCCGTGCATCTACTACGGAAGCGAATGGGGCGAGGAAGGAGCTAAGGCGCCGGATAATGACTATGCGCTCCGGCCATGTTTTGAAGAGCCCAAGCCCAATGAACTGACAGATTTTATCCGGGAACTGATTGCCGTACGTCGTGAGAGCGACGCCCTGTGCAACGGCTCTTACCGCAATGTAGTGCTCACCAATCATCAGCTTGTCTTTGAACGCAGAAGCGACAGTGAGCGGGTTCTTGTCGCAATCAACGCTTCCGATCAGGAGTATACAGGCGGCAGCCACGAACTGCAGGGAACTTTTGAACGCACAGTTCTCTATCAGGTCGGCTCTGCAGAAGGACAGAAGACATCCGATTCTGACAGCGTCAACACTGCGGGCAAAAACGAGCCCGAGATCGTCGCGCTGCAGGGACAGATCGCGATGCCGGCTTACAGTGTGCAGTATTTAAAAATGGTATAACTTGTGATTTGTCGAGTTATCTGTATGCTTCCGCCGAGAGGTGGGGAAGGGGATTCCTCGCGGGCCTGCTCCGGAATTTCCTTCCCCTGCCACACGTCAGGCTTCATCAGAACAAAGGTATATCCTCCCGACAATTCAACAGTATTAATCACCGGAAGTGCCTGGCGGCACATTCCGGGATTGTAAGCGGTCGCCAAGGCCTCGGTCAAGCCCGGGCTTTGGCTCGTCGCCTGTACAAAAAGAAAAAGGCTGACTCTCAGGGATACCCCTTTGAAATCAGCCTTTCTTTCTCAATTAGTCCTGAACGTACGGCATCAGGGAAATATGTCTTGCTCTCTTGATTGCTACTGTAAGAGCTCTCTGATGTTTCGCACAGTTTCCTGTGATTCTTCTCGGAAGGATTTTCCCTCTCTCAGAAACATATTTCTTTAACTTTGCTACGTCCTTGTAATCGATTTCGTTATTCTCTTTACCGCAGAATACGCACACTTTTTTTCTTCTGCGCGCCGGGCCTCTTCTCTTGAATCCACCCTCAGGTCTGCTTCCCTTTTCGTAAGCCATGATAATTCTCCTTTCTCCGGAATAGCGGAAGGCTAATTAAACGGCAGTTCCTCATCAATTCCATCAGGGATATTCATAAATCCGTCTCCCGCCGGCGCACTCGGTGCCGGTGCCGGAGCGGACTGCTGATAAGATGACCTGTTGGCCTCGCTCTCAGCTCTGCTCTCTGCGAATTCCTGTTCCTCCACGATCACTTCGGTTGTGTAAACTTTCACACCCTCTCTGTTCGTGTAGCTTCCGGTCTGGATACGGCCGGAAATGGAAACGCGCATTCCCTGGCGGAAATATTTCTCCGCGAACTCAGCGGAACGTCCGAACACAACACACGGAATAAAATCTGCCGTAGGCTCTCCGTCCCTCTTGAATCTGCGGTCCACAGCAACGGTATATCTCGCAACCGCAGTTGCGCTGTCGCCCTGTGAATATCTGACTTCAGGATCTCTCGTCAACCTTCCTACTAAAATCGCCTTATTCATATATACCTCTTTCCGCTTATGCTTCCTGTTTCACGCATAAATATCTGAGCACGTTGTCCATAATGCGGATACGCTGTTCCACTTCGCCCGGAACCGTCGGCTCAGCCTCGAAGTGTACGAAGTAGTAATATCCTTCACTCATCTTCTGGATTTCGTAAGCGAATCTTCTTTTGCCCCACTCATCCACGTCTGTTACGTTGCCGCCGAAACGTGTGATCAGAGCTTTCACTTTCTCGATTACGTCTGCTCTTGCTTCGTCTTCGAGTTTTGCGCTCACAACAACAGCTAATTCATACTTGTTCATGTTCTGCACCTCCTTATGGTCTCTGGCCCCCGTCCTTCACGCAGGAGCAAGGAATTATGAATCTGTCCGGAATAGCTCCGACAGTATGTCACGGTTATTCATGATAACACATGCTTTTTTATTTTTCAAGTATTTTTGTTATATTTTGCATCCTTTTAAATTGCCACAATTCTTGTACAGAGATGATCCAGAAGCGCATCATCATGGCTTATAATAAGAAGCCCCATTCCGCGCGCCTCTGCTTCCTCCAGAAGGAAATGCCAGATCTGCGCCTGTGTCGCCAGATCCAACATGGAGGAAATTTCGTCGCAGAGAAGGAATTTCGTCTCCGGCCGCAGTGCCCTCGCCAGGCAGAATCTCTGCAGTTCCCCGCCCGAAAGCTCCGCCGGAAACCGTTCCAGCCAGCCTTCTTCTATGTGAAGCCGCTCCAGCAGCCTTCTGTCCGGCATGCCCGCCTCACGCAGCGTTGTCCCGAGCCTCAGAAGCGGATCCACCGCAGTCTCCGGGTGCTGCCACACCATCTGCACCGGGCACGCGCCCCGGTATGTTCCCGCCGCTTTTCTGAGCGGACTTCCATCCAGAAGGACCGTTCCTTTCTGCGGCCTCTCATATCCGGCAAGGATCCGGCACAACGTCGTTTTTCCCCTCCCGCTCGGCGCCTTCAGTCCGACACGCTCCCCGGAGGAGAGCGTGAGATCAAAGTTTGAAAGAACCGGTTTCTTCTTTTTCCCTCTGTACCAGAATGTAATTTTCTTTGCCTCAAGCGTCATTTTCGATGCCCCGCTTTTCCTGTCTTTCGCGCCCTGCGCTGCTATTTTTCACTTTTGCGTTCCCGCCCTGTGCGCCCGGCGCTGTTATCTTTCGCTTCGCTTTCCCGCTCCTGTACGTCTTACGCTGTTATCTTGCGATTTCCCGCCCTGCGTGTCCGGCGCTGTTATCTTCCGCTTCTGCTTTCCCGATCTCTGCGCCCAACGCTGTACAATCTCCTTCCTCCGGGTACAGGCATCGAACTTTCCCTCCCCCGGACAGTCGAAGCGGAATCTGCTCTGTCTCCGTGCATTCCCTGCGGCACCTCTCGCACTGCTCCGCAAAAGGGCATCCCTGTCTGACCGTCCCCGGATAGGGCTGGGCGCCTCTCAGCGGAACAAACCCGTTTCCCGGCATGGCCCTCCACAGTGCTTTCGTAAAGGGATGACGAAGTCTTTCTGCCCCGGCAAAGTCCGAAACAGAAGCCTCCTCGATCGTCTCTCCCGCATAAAACACCGTCACCCGGTCCGCCACCTCCAAAGCCAGCGCCAGGTCATGCGTGATAAAAAGCATACCCGCACCTTCATCCGCCAGCTCCCTAAAATGTCCCAATATCCGTTTCGCCGCGCGCACGTCCAGCCCCGGCGTAGGCTCATCAGCAATAATCAGCCTGGGATTCTGCATCACAGCGGAGGCAATCAGGACACGCCGTGCCATGCCTCCCGAAAGCTCAAAGGGATAGAGCTCTTCCGTCTCCTTCCCAAGTCCGTATCTTTCAAGTGCCCGGCGGCATCTGTCCAGCGTTTCCTTATCCCGTTTCCCTCCGGTAAGCTGATCCCGCACCTTCATAAGCGGATCAAGATACGTCACCCCCTGAGGGATGAGCGCAATCTCGCCTTTTCTTAGTTTCCCCGCGCGCTCCCGGGTAAGCACTTGCCCATCATAATAAATCTTCCCTTCCATGCAGCTGTTGTACGGAAGGATGCCGAGAATCCCGTGAGCCAGAAGGCTTTTTCCCGAACCGCTTGCTCCGACTACGGCCACCACTTCACCGGGCCCAACGGACAGGGAGAGATCCCGGATCACCGGAAGCTGTCTTCGGCGGATTCCCCTGCCGTACTGTGTAAAACTGACAGACATATGCTGTATCTCCAATATCGCTTCCAAAAATATCCTCCTCTCACTCGTGGACACTGGCCGGGTCCAGAAGCTTTCGTACCCGCTCTCCCAGCATGGCAAACAGCACAACCACGAACACAAGCGCAAGCCCCGGGAAAAGGGCAAGCCACCAGCGGCCCGTAGTCAGGTACTGCATGCTCTCCGAGAGAATCACGCCAATGGCCGGCTGCTCAGAGGACAGCCCGAATCCGAGAAAGGTAACACTTGCCTCATGCAGAATCGCATGGGGGAACAGAAGAATCGTCCCGGTTAAAAACTGCGGAAACAGATGGGGAATCATATGCCTTCTCACGATCTGCAGCCGGGATACACCGAGTTTCTCTGCCGCCAGAACATAAGGCGCGGACTTTATCTGAAGTACTTCTGTCCGCACAACTCTCGCAAGAGACGGCCAGTGGCTCAGGCTCACTCCCGCCACTACGCCGACGAACCCGCGGCCGCAGGCAATGGAAATCAGCATCACAAGAAGAATGTGCGGAATCCCCATCACCAGATCAATTACCCAGGAAACTGCCGCATCCACTCTTGAGCCGAAAACTGCGGCTGCCGTCCCCAGACAGAGCGCTGTCACCGCGCTCACCGCCGCAGTAAGCACGCCGATACGGATGCTTAAGGACAGCCCTGAGAGCGTGCGCAGAAACATATCCCGCCCCATCCAGTCTGTGCCGAACAGATACGGGATTCCCGGAGCCAGATTCGTCCGTGAAAAGTCCGTTGCCGCCGCCCTCTCTTCCACAAGAATCCCGGACACCGTCACCGCCGCAAGAACAAAGATCGCAGCAGCGAGAAAGAACAGCGTGGTCTGTCTTCGATTGTAAAGTTTCTCTCTTCGTTTCATTCTCTGGCCGTCCCCCTTCTTATTCTGGGATCGACCACACCGTAAAGCAGATCCGCGATCAGATTGCCTGCAAATACGATTGCAGCAGTAATAACCGTGATCCCGAGCAGCAGCGGGAGATCGCTTCCCAGTCCTGCCGTCACCGCCGCCTGTCCCAGTCCCGGGTAGGAAAATACCTGTTCCACAAGCACTGACCCTCCGATGATCTCACTGACAGAGGCAAACTGAAGCGTAATGGCAGGGAGGGAAACATTTCTCAGTCCGTGCCTCAGAACAACAGACAGTTCCGATTCTCCGCGCGCTCTGGCAAAAAGTACATAGTCGGATTCCATCACGTCGATCATCTTTTCCCGCGTGTGGAGCGCGATATTGGCCACGCCCGTAATGCTCAGCGTAAGCGCAGGAAGGATGGCATGCCGCAGTCTGTCCGCGGCAGACACCGCCTCTGCCGCCATCCCCGCCGGAACAGACAGCCCCACCGGCAGCCAGCCAAGCCAGACCGAAAAGATCATAAGAAGAAGGATCGCGAGCCAGAACGCCGGCGTGGAAGAAATGACGATACAGTACCCGCGGATCAGTTTATCCGGCCACTTTCCCCGGAATGCCCCGGCCGTCACTCCGAGCGCCATTCCAAGCACACCGGAGATCATCCACGCTGCCAGCAGAAGAAGGAAGGAATTCCCAAGCCTCTCCCCGATCACCGTCATCACCGGCTGCCGGTAGAGAAGCGATGTGCCGAAGTCGCCCTGAAGCACTCCTGAGAGCCAGCCGAGATAGCGCTGCACCGGAGGCGTATCCACGCCCCAGTACGCTTCCAGCCGCTCCACCTGTTCTGCACTCATTGAGCCGAGCGCCACCTGCCCCACATTTGTCTGCAGAGGATCAAGCGGAGAAGCGCACATAAGGAGAAATGTAACGAGACTGACTCCAAGCAGGAGAATCCCGATCCGGATCAGCTTTTTCCCCGTAAACTTCAGGCGGTGTTTCAAAATCATCATTCCTTTCTGAGATCATACTTTTTCGCGGCCATGTCTTTCCACAGCCACATCTTTTCGCGGTCATATTTTTCCACAGCCATGCCTTTTCGCGGCAATATCTTTCTGCGGCTGTATCTTTATGACCACGTCCACTGATCCACATTATTGACGACAGACCAGCCGTGCCCATGAGGATGAATCTTCTGTTCAGCCACATTCAGCCCGTCTCTCACCCAGTAGAGATGATCAATATTGACGAGCCATACCCAGGGAATGTCGCCGTCCTGAGTCACCCCGGTTGTCCCGTCCCACTGAGCCAGTTTCCAGAGTTCATAGGATTCTTCCAGATCACTGCTGGCAAGAGCCTGATCCATGTAGGCATCCACTGTCTCATTGGAATACGGCGAGTACCCGGCAGAGTTCGTCCCTTCAAGCGTATGGTAAATATTATAAAGTTCCATCGGCGTATGCGCGCCCCATCCCCACAGGAGCGGGTCGCTGAGCGCCCGGTCATAGGCAGTATCCCAGCCCACGCCCTCGAGCGTACAGGAAATCCCAAGCTCTTCCATCTGTCCCGCAAAATCCGCGGCAAGCGCCTGACGCACTGTGTCTCCTGTAGAATAGAGAAGATTTAACTCCGCCTTTACCCCGTCTTTCTCCCGGACACCGTCATCGCCCATGTGCCATCCCGCCTCGTCAAGCAGCGCGGCCGCCTCCTCCGGATCATACTCCACCTCAGAAGCCTCATTATACCAGGGAAGCTGGTCACACACGCTGTACGCCGGACTTCCGTAGCCATTCAGCACGTTATCAATCATCTCCTGCCGGTCCACGCCGATGTTGATGGCGCGGCGGACGAGCACATCCGATGTAAAATTATTTCCAATCGTATTTCCATCCTCATCCTTTCGCTCCGAAACAGCCGGAAGATTGAATCCCCTGTTATCCACACTTGCGCAGGCAGCCAGGCTGTAGCCGTCAACCGTCTGATCCGAGTACGTCGCCGATGTGTACGCCAGATCCACCTCACCTGCCCGGGCCGCCAGAAACGCAGCGTCCTCTTCCATAAAAAGGATCGTAACCTGCTGCATCTTCGGGGCTTCTCCGTAATAATCCGGATTTGCCTCAAGAATCACCTGCTGTCCCCGGTCCCACTGCTTCAGAATATACCGTCCTGATCCGATGGGATTGGAACCGTATGAGGCGCTGTCATAGGCGTGTTCCGGTACGATTCCCACAACAGCCATCGTGTACGGCCAGATCGAATAGGGTCTCGTCATATGAAAGACTACCGTCGTGTCATCCACCGCCTCCGCATAATCAAGCATGGTAAAGTCATTCACCGAACTGGTTTCCTTCACTGTATTATATGTAAACGCCACATCCCCGGCTGTCAGCAGTTCTCCATCGGTAAAGTAAGCGTCATTCCGGATTGTCACCGTCCATGTCATGCCGTCCTCGCTTGCAGAATAACCTGTGGCCAGATCATATCCCACCGTGAGATCCGCATTTGTCACAGTAAGCGTACTCTGGATCAGCGGCTCATGGACATGTTCTCCGGCTCCCCATCCATAGGCAGGGTCAAACCCGGCCTCCGGTTCCGACGTCGGTCCCATGGCAATGACTACAGATGTCTGCCCCTGCTCCTGCCCTCCGGTTCCTGTTTCCGTCTCTGAGACGGACACACTCTCTTCTGTCCCACTCCCCCCGGTACATCCGGCAAGAAGCGAGATCGCCAGACAGAATGCAGCAGCACAGGATGTCAGCTTTCTTCCCTTCACTGTATTTCTCCTTTCTCCATCGCCCTGATCGCCGCATCCTGTACGCGCTGACAGGGAACACTGTTTCTCTGTGCGAGTTCAGCCACATCTTCATATTCCGGCTTTTCATGCCGGATACCAAATCCTTCCGCTGTTTTAATCCGGACTTCGCCGTACTCCGTCTGCACGCTTCTGCTCCCTGGCGTAAGGAAATATTTTCCGCATCTGCGCACTCTGAGTCCATTTGTCGTAGTTTCCTCAAGAACGCAGCGAGCCATCCGCTCTTCCTCTTCCGGCCGGCACAGCACAGTCAGCACATGCCCCG
The DNA here is from genome assembly GCF_020687545.1 of Ruminococcus turbiniformis. Lineage (GTDB taxonomy): Bacteria > Bacillota > Clostridia > Lachnospirales > Lachnospiraceae > Mediterraneibacter > Mediterraneibacter turbiniformis. The sequence continues at coordinate 28,590 of NZ_JAJEQX010000027.1, forward strand.
GGCGCCCTTTTTTCATCGTTCCCGGTGTCGCATATACATCCAGCGCGCCTTTCTCCAGAATCCGGGACATGGCGTAGGAAAGCATCTCCGGAGTCATATCGTCGATGTTGCAGACAAGTTCTGTAATCTCTCCGTTTTCCCCGCCGGAAAAGACCGTCTCACTGCTCTCATCTTCCGTCTCACCGATGAATGCTCTGACACAGTTCGCCTGCTCAAACTGCTTCGTGCCGATTCCGATTCCGACTCCCTCTGTACGCATCACCGGCATTGTCTCAAAAGAATCGGCAAAATGGACCAGAAGAGCCGCTCCGGTAGGTGTGCACAGCTCACCCTGCACAGCGCCGCCGTAGACAGGCACTCCCTTCAGCAGATTTGCCGTGGCAGGCGCAGGCACCGGCATAACGCCGTGGGCACAGCGCACCGTCCCGCTTCCCACATGAACAGGCGACACAATAATGCGCTCCGGCTTCAAAAGGGAAATCGCATAGCAGACCCCTGTGACGTCCGCCACCGCGTCCAGCGCTCCCACTTCGTGGAAATGCACATCTCCCACCGGACAGCCGTGCGCCGCTGCCTCCGCCTCTGCGATCGCATCATATACCGCGCGCGCTTCCCTTTTCACACTGTCCGGAAGGGAAAGCGAGCCGATCAGCTCCGCAATATGTCCCGGGTCCGCATGGTGATGGCCGTGCGCATGATTGTGGCTGTGCTCATGACTGTGTACATGGTCGTGACTGTGGCCGTGCTCATGCGCGTGTTCGTGATCATGTTCGTGGCGGCACTCTGCTTCATGATGGTGTTCGTGACCTTGTTCGTCGCTGTGCTCATGCCCATAATGGTGTTCATGACCGTGGTCATGACAGTGCTCCGCTTCATGATGATGGTCATGGCCGTGATGATGTTCATGGCCATCCCCCGGCTCTGTCTCTTCTTCCCCGTACACAGTGACTGCCAGATGCGTCCCCGCGATTCCGCACGTTGTCCCCTTTTCCGCCTGAATCTCCACTCCGGGAAGGCCGAGACCGTTCATCGTATCAAGGAAGCCCTGTCTGTCTTCCAGAAGTTCGTAGAGCGCAGACATGAGCATGTCTCCCGCAGCTCCCATATTGCATTCAATATACAGTGTCCTCATTATTTCGTTCCCCTTTCTTCTCCCTGCTCTGTTTCTTCTATTCCTTCCATCTGGTTAATCATACTCGCAAGATACCCTGCGCCGAATCCGTTATCTATATTTACCACGCTGCATCCCGAAGCACAGGAGTTGAGCATGGACAAAAGTGCGGAAAGGCCGCCGAAACTCGCCCCGTATCCGACACTTGTCGGCACTGCAATCACAGGACAGTCCACAAGCCCGCCTATGACAGACGCAAGCGCCCCTTCCATTCCTGCTACAGCCACAACGCAGCGGGCGCTCATCAGTTCGTCCAGATTCGACAGAAGCCGGTGAAGCCCGGCCACGCCCACGTCATAGAGCCTGGTCACTCTGTTTCCCATCGTTTCCGCAGTAAGGGCCGCCTCCTCCGCCACAGGTATGTCGCTCGTCCCGCCGGTCGCTACCACGACATTCCCCCGGAGTTTTCGTTCCTCCGGGTAGACGACCGCCAGCCGGGGAAGAGGGTGGTAATCTGCCGGCACAGCTTCACACAGACAATCTGCCGCCTCCGGACTGATCCTCGTAACAAGAATGTTTCTGCACCCCTTTTCTCCCATCGCGGTGACAATTCCCCTGATCTGCTCCGGTGTCTTGCCTGCCCCGTAAATCACTTCCGAGGCCCCCTGGCGTACACTCCGGTGCAGGTCAATCTTCGCATAGTCCAAATCCTCAAATGGCGCTTCCTTCAGATTCAGAAGCGCCTGCTCCGGAGTAACGCTTCCATCCGCCACACTTCGGAGCAGTGTCAGTATTTCGTGTTTGCTGTCCATATCCGTCTTCCTCTCTCCAAAATATTTTCCGTCAGATATCTCTGCCATTCTTTTATCCTGATATTCTGCCGTCCCGCCTTCTTCCTATTCCGAAGGCATCCTCACATTCAGATCCAGAGTGACCGCCGGGAAAAGTCCTCCCAACGCCTCCATAATCTTCTTTCTATTCTCGACGACAAGATCCATCTGCTCTTCTGTAACCTGAATTCTTGCCGCACCTGCGTACATCCGCACTCTGAAATCAGACAGTCCCATACCGGCCAGCACCTTCTCCGCATGTTCCACTCGCGCAAGATCTTCCCGAGTGATCGGCGTCCCTGTCGGGATGCGGGTCGCAAGACAGGCGTAAGCCGGTTTTTCCCATGTAAACAGTCCTGCCTCCCGCGACATTCTCCGCACATCGGCCTTCGTAATCCCACACTCGCGGAGTGGCGACCGGACATTCAGTTCTTTAAGCCCCCGCATTCCCGGCCGGTCTTCCGCATCGTCGGATGCGTTTGTCCCGTCAAGAAGAACCGGGTATCCTTCCGCGTCCGCCGCTTCTTTTAACTTCGTAAACAGAGCTCTCTTGCAGTAATAGCATCGGTCCGGGCCGTTTGCCGCCGCTTCCGGCACATCCAGAATGTCGGTTTCTATCACCCGCAGCGCCGCTCCCGTCTCCCGGGCCAGCCGCTTCGCATCCTCCAGTTCAAAAGCCGGCTGAAATACCGTCTTCACATAAAACGCGCATACATCGCGCCCGTACTTTCCCGCAGCCCAGAGGAGGAAGGCGGAGTCCACTCCTCCGGAGAACGCAATCGCCGCTTTGGGGTGCTGCTTAAAAAATTCCTGTAATGTCATCTCTTTCCCTCCGTCTTTTTCTCTGTTCTTTTTGTTTTTCTCTATCTTTAATTGTCATTTTCTCTGTCTTTTCCACTCTGCTCCCAGCTTTTTCTCTGTTTTCTCACGCTCGCAGCTTTCCTGACAGCACAAAGAAAAGAAGGCATCCGCCCTCCTCTGAGAGCAAATACCTTCCTGGTATTATTTCTGGTATTATTTTTGATAATATTTCCGGTTCATATCCGGTTTCCGTCTGATTTTTCTGCCGCTTATCAATCTTTCTTTGCGCCAGTCTTCTTCGCGTCACTCTTTTCCCGTTTTCCGCAGCTTATCTGCAGTTTTCTTCATCTCCGGCTGCTGCCGTATTTCCCGGCTTCCTGCCGGAATTTTCCTCTGTATTCACATGAGTTCGCCAAGCTTGTCGACCGCGATCTGTACTTTCTGCGCCATCGGCGCGTCTGTAACGCCCACGACAATATTATCACAGAGATTCACCGGAAGCAAGATTCTCTTTGCACGGCTCTGTCCCACTGCCGCAGCCATACGAGGTGTAATCTCGCCGAGCATGGAATCCGCAATCACAATTCCGACCGGACCCATGATCACATCTGCTTTCGCAGCCGCAACCGACACCGAGTTCTCTCCCGTAGCGGCCTGATCCGCCCCAGCTCTTAACATCGCCCCGGTAGCCATGCTGTTTGTACCTACCGCAAGCACCTCTGTATCCGGGTAGCGCTCTTTCACCGCGCCCACAAGCTGACGCCCAAGACCTCCGCCCTGCCCGTCAATGATCAGCACTCTCATGAGACTCCCTCTCTTCCTTTTTTGTAATCTGTCTCGTATTCTTCTCCACGAGCTTTCTCGGCACCATGATCTGATGCCCGCACCCGATACATTTCAGGCGAAAATCCGCCCCCACGCGCAGCACCTCCCACTCGTGACTCCCGCACGGGTGAGGTTTTTTCATGCGGATAATATCTCCTACTGCAAATCTGTCTGCCATACTCCGTTCCTTTCTCCATCCCTTTTGTGTCAGTCCGATTCTGCCGTTCTCGCCGCCATCCCTTTTCTGTCAGTCCGTCGCCGTCAGCACTCCCTGCACAAGAAAACGTTCGTCGTCATTTACATTCGTACATGTGGACAGGCTGACAATCTGGGACTGTGCATTCAGCTCCACATCCACCTGATAGTTCGAGGATTCCTGACAGAGTGCCAGATACTCCTCATACTCCGCATCAGACGAATAATCAATCTTATAGTTATCCGCAGTGTCTTTCACCACGCCTGCTGAAAACACCGTATATGTGCGAACCTTCCCGTCCGGTGTGTAAATATAAAAATTCGGGTGTTCCTTACAGAAAGCTTCATCTTCATACTCAAGCAGCTGGGAGAACATCTCTCCTCCCACATTCAGGTGGTGTCCGTAAATAAATGTGTTTCTGTCAGAGAAATCCGTGCTGTTTCTCATATCCATAAAGATGGCGCCCAGTTTATTGTCATTGGCCGAAAAAGTCTTTGTCAGATATTCTTCATTATCCGCGCTTTTCACTACCGGATAGCTGATGATCTCCGGCTGGTCAAAACGGATCCAGGCCACAGTATCCGGATTCTCCGCAAGCAGCGCGTCGAAGTCCACACTGAATCCGCTGCCGTCCGCATCTGCGGTAATCGCGATATCCTTGATCTCATCGTATTCCTGTCCTCCCGAATAGTATGGGACAAGCATCATGACAAGCTGATACAGTGAAAATACAAACACGCATACCGCCGCGATCAGAACCGTAACCGACACCGCATTGAAAGCAGCTCTTTTCTGCCGCTTCTTTTTCCCGGAATTTTTTACTGACTCTTCCCGTCCGTTTCCTTCCTGGCGGCGGATGGCTTCCTGTCTCTTTCGATCATTCTGCCGCGCGCCTCTCCTCCGCCTTCTTCTGCCCGGACGGGTTCTCCGGCCGTCCTCCACTGTATGTCTGTCTCTTTTTTCCATCTTTTCAGTCCTCCAAGTTCGGGCATCGCTTCTTCACTTCTGCGGGGCCCGCGCAGGAGTTATGTCATGTTCCTCTATGTTTCGCTGACATAACTGTCGGTTTTAAAGTTAACTGGCGTCGGTGTCACCGGCGCCATAGATAGGATATCACATTTTACAGAAAAACACAAAGAATAATCTTCATCACTATAATTCCCCCTGCTCCAAAAGCATCTTGCAGGTTTTTCTCCGGCATGCAACTCCATATTTCAAAACGGTGCGTATTCCATCCATTCTCATTCGAGAAGCATAATCCTTCTCTTCAATCTGACGAAGAGCCTCCCTGCACTTTCCTTCCAAATCTTCATTTTCGGAATACTTTATTTCTATAATGATGCCGATGTTTTCTCCGTTGATCTCAACAAAAATATCACTGTATCCCGCACCCGTTTCTTTATTATTAGACGAAATATACCACGTGTCCTTATAACTGAGCAGGCCAAATTTCTTTTCCGCCAGACCCACATTTCCGCTTTTCAGCGCTTCGCAGAAAATTTCCAGCGACTTTCCGTCTCTTCTCACCCTGTCCATAAACCATTCACTGATCTGTTCGTCAAAAATACTTCTTATCTCAGTGTTCGGAATTGCAAGAAGTACTCTGCCGTCTTTCAGCTCCTCTTTCCGAGTCAGATATCCGGTCATAAACAAAACACTCCACATGTTATCAACAGACTGATACAGTTCTTTGTATGTCATTTCCTGGCGGACAGCTTTTGCCACACATTCTCCTGAAATCAGCTTCTCTATCTCTTGTTTCGTCCCTGCATTTGCCCCGTCAATGAAGTGTCTGATAATATCGTTTCCGCTGGTATTAGACCAGTATGTCTCCGGTTTGGCGTTCGGATTCATACGCAGCTTATCACAATAACAGATCACATCCCACGGACAGTAGACTTCTACATTTCCAAAACAATAACCGTCATACCATTCTTTAACCGGCACATAATGTTCTGAGAGATTATAGTATTCCAGCAGTTTTCGTACCTCACTGTCAGAAAATCCGAAATACTCATCAAACTGTACATCCGTAATCGAAAGGACTTTCAGATTGTTCAGTCCGGTAAAAATACTTTCTTTCGCAATCCTCAGACAGCCCGTCAGAACCGCAAAATAGAGATTGTCGTTTGTCTCAAGCGCATGTTCAAACATATTACGGAGCAAAACAACCATCTCATCATAGTATCCCTTTTCATTTGCCTTAGCCAGCGGCACATCATATTCGTCAATCAGAATTATGACCTTCTTCTGATAATATTGAAAAAGTATCGCTGAGAGCATACGAATTGAATTCATCAGATCCGCATCGCTCATTTCATTATCCAAGAGCCTCTCCAGAGCATCTCTCTGATATCGATTCAGAGCATCTGCTGAAATCATCTTCTGTATTCTGTCAGTCTCTTCATTCAGAATTCTCCGGAGCATAGTAAAACCCTTCTGTTCGGATTTCCTCAAAATTCTCAATTCCGATCGGAAGTTTCTTCTTCCAAGTCATACCGTCCAGCATTGAATCCACGCTCTCCTCTCCTCCGGCATACAAACCGCCAGCTATATCCGGCACACCAGGATTTTTCAGCTCATGTCATTATTTTACTATGCTTTCCTCATTTTGCATATCTCAAAATAAATCGCCATCCTGCCCTGTATATACTCATCAAAACATGTTAAAAACGGGTACAAATCAGGGAGAGATCATTTCACAGTAGGCGTGATCTCTCCCCATCTTTTCTATCTTCCGGCATATAACCTGAAAATCAGATATGAATTTTTTTCAACAGGCTCTATCAGAAACCCAGCACATCATCCACCAGAATAATCTTAAACCTTTTCGGTATCCTGCTGAATCTTGTTACAAGAATCTGACAGCAGATGCAGTCCGGGCTCTTGCAGTCAAAACAGCTTCCGTTTTTTACACATGGAGTATCGATTCCAAACCTCTGCGTGTTGATCGGAGCCGCCTCGTTTCTTGCCCTGTGCATCGCGTCTTCCTCGGTTTTAACAACTTTGTTCATTCCGACGATAAGAAGAACATTTTTCGGTCCGAACGCATATGCTGCCACGCGATTGGCATTTCCGTCAATATTTACAAAAACACCGTCCTCGCTCATGGCATTTACGCTGCCAAGAAACCAGTCGCACGTAAAAGCTTTTAATGCAATCTCGTTTTTTTCCTCCGGAGTTGCAGCTTTATCGCGGTCGTAAAACTCATAATTTCCGGAACTGACTGCATCCAGCAGCCCGACCTCGCGCACTGACGCTGATCCTCCCATGTTGACCGAACTGCCCTCAGGGATCAGCTCCAGAGCCTTTTTTACCGCTTCCTCTTTTGACGCAGCATAATACGCCTCCATGTTTCTCGATTCAAGCGCTTTTACAACACGTTTTCCAAGAGCTTCATTTCTTTTCTGTCTTACATCCATTTTTCTTTACCTTCCTCCGCTACTTAATCCCTCTGTTCAGCATCTCTTCCGCCTCTTCCATCTGCCTTACCACGCTCTCTCTGCGCTCGTCAAAGAGCAGTCCCTTATTATACCGGTAGTACAGATCACTTCCGTTCTCCTTTATAAACCAGACGCTGTAATAGTTCGCGTTGAGCTCCGTGACAAATGAGACCATCTCCTGACTCTCGCCAAACGCCTCCTCCATAAATCGGAACACGTTTTCCAGCGCCACAGAAGCGTCGGCACTCATCTCATCGAGCTGTGCCCGCTCTCTTTCAAACATCGTGCGCACTTCATCAAACGCACTGTCCCCGATAAAGAGCTCGCCTTTTAACTCCCGGGCGAACCGTCCCAGCGTCTCGGCCGTACGGATGAGAATCTGCTCCTCCTCCCGCGTCAGAAGCTCCGCTTTTTTCTGTTCTTTCAGGTCGTTTTCCGCCATGACGCGCACATCGTCCAGCATCATAACTGCCCGGTTGTCCCTGTAGTAGATCAGATATTCATAGAGCTTCGCCACATACGCATCCAGTCTGTAACAGTCAGCAAACATATTTCCCAGCCGTCCGCTCAAAAGGCTGACTACGCTCAAATGCTCATCCAGTGCCGCGGCGTTGATCTTTTTCAGCGTCAGATCGTCCCACTTGCCTTCCAGAATGTCCTCCACTCTGTAATCCGTCCGGTATTTATAATAGAGTTCCAGATAATTTGCGAAGTCTTTTGAGGCGGATCTGTGCTGAATATATTCATACACCACATCCCGGTCCACCTTTTTCCCGAGCATCTCATACACCTGAATCAGCCGGGACAGATCCTCCCATCCTCTGGCAGTGGCGAACCGTTTGCCGTCCACCGTGTTCTCCACACGGCAGAAATTCTCTCTCCGCATTTCAAGATAAGAGATCACCGCCGGGTGAACCCCTGTGCGGTAGGCGTACTCCTTCCACACCGGGAAGTCCGCCTCCACATCGATCTTTTTCAAGCGGTCCAGCGTCACCACATCGAACTCCCTCACAGATTTATTATACTCCGGCGGATTTCCGGCCGCAACGATAATCCACCCCTCCGGCACACTGTGGGTGCCGAATGTCTTGGCCTGAAGGAACTGCAGCATGGCCGGCGCCAGTGTCTCGGACACGCAGTTGATCTCATCGAGGAAGAGAATCCCCTCCTTCATCCCGGTCTGCTCCATCTTTTCATACACGGAGGCGATAATCTCGCTCATCGTGTACTCTGTCACCGAGTACATCTTCCCGCCGTACTCCTTCTCCCGTATAAAGGGCAGCCCCACCGCACTCTGCCGCGTGTGATGGGTGATCGTATAGGCGACAAGACCGATCTTCATCTCCTTTGCGATCTGCTCCATGATCTGTGTCTTTCCGATTCCCGGAGGGCCCATGAGAAGGACCGGGCGCTGCCGGATCACCGGTATCTGATACGCCCCGTATTCGTCTTTCGCAAGATATGCCTCCACTGTATCTTTGATCTCCTGTTTTGCCCGTCTGATATCCAAATGTCTTCCTCCTAATTTTCACTTAAGATCAGCCGAATCGCCCAGGGCGGAACATCCGTATCCCGATAGTCCTCTTCCAGAAATACGAAGGCCGTCCGGTAAGGCGGCATTTTCTCCGGGTAAATCCCGTACCCGTCGGTAAAATAAATGAGTCCTTTCAGGTTCGTAAACTCGCCTTTCGCTGCCAGTTCATCCACATAGGCGAACGCGGGACGGAAATCTGTGCCGCCCTCTCCGTACAGCCTGAAATTCTCCATATATGACTTCAGCTCTTCCTCCGATGTGATTTTCACATCCTGCTGCACTTTCTCATCGCACTGAATGATGTGAATATTCACTTTGAGGAAATAGCTGTTATTCTCACTCAGAACACTGTATGTCTCTTCCAGAAACCGGCGGATCAGCTCTCCCGAACACGACATGGACGTGTCGATCACAACGGCGAACTCCTCGATCTTCCGGACCTCCCTCGTCTCAAGCGGCTCAATCAGCGGCATGTTGCCGTACATGGACAGCCCGTAACTGTAAAATCCATAATCAAACGTGTCCGGATCCGCCCTCAGCTCCTCCCGGAATACGGAAAATTTTCTCAGGAACTCTCTGTAATCGTGTTTCCGCCGGTTTTCCACTTTCAGCTCTCCGAGGAAGTCTCCGCTCTTCTCCGCCGCTTCCTTTGAGAACGTCTCAAGATCTGTCTCCATCTTTTCGTCGATGTCCCGCCAGCGGTTCTGAAGCTCCTGATCCGGCGGCCGCTTTTTCCCCTGTTCACGCCAGTAACGGTGATCATCCGTCCGAAACTCCTCTTCCAGAAGGGAGATTTCCTTCTCCGAAAGGTTCCATTCAAGAAGAATGCGAAAGACACGCTCTGCATTGAGCACGTGTCCTCCGGCTTCCATCTTCCGGTATGTCTCTCTCCTCAGAAGGCTTCTTGAGAACCGTACCGGGCGCAGGTCGCACCCGTCGATGATATGCTCCGCTGCGATGTCGCAGCTCAGGTCAAAATACCGGAGCGCCATGCTCCCGGCAGAAGCATCTGAAATTCCCGGCACGTTTTTAAACATATGCCGGAATACGCAGTGAAGCACCATATGAAGATATCCCCGGTTCGCCAGAATCCGGTTTTCCCTGTAAAGTCCGCCCAGCTCTCCGGGGTGGAAATACATATGATACCCGTCCGTCCCGAAGGGGCTTACCGACGCGTCCATCACATACGCGAAACTGCTCAGAGCCACATCGAGAAACCGCATGGAAAAATACAGTTCATCCCTGCATATTCCCAGAATCTCCCGCCCGATCTGCTCCAGTCTCGCCGCAGCGTCCTCCGCTGTCTGCTGCATTTTTTCAGAGTTCATACTTCTTCCTCCCGGAAGGGAACAGCCGCTGTTTCTCATTCATGAGAAACGCAAGCACTTCCCTTCTGCCTGTCTTTGACGCATAATCAACTGCCTGATCCATCGTTTCTGCGTTCCACAGTCCGCGCCCGGACATCTCCCTGAGTGCCTTCATGTTTTCCGTATCTGTAAGGTATCCGGCCACCTGCGCCCCGTTTGAACGGATATAAGACTCATACTCTTCTTCCGCGCTCTCTGTCAGATCCTCGGGATACAACAGTCTTGCAAATATAATGTCTGCAATCACATCCACACGATCCTGCGCCCTGGCAGAATAGAAAAGAGAGTCATATTTCCGGTAGTCCATCTCTTTGTTGTAAAAACACTGTCTGTAATTGTTCCCTGAACCGTGGTGCTGGGTAAAGAGAATCCGTGCGGGAGTATTCTCCACCGCCTCCTCGTAGTGTTCGGGAAAGACAAGCCGTATCTCACGTTCTCCCTTCCGGAATGTCACGTCGATCCGCTGCCACAGATCCCCCAGAATGTCGGGCACACAGGTTCTGCTGCCCTGATTCAGCCGCACATCCAGCTCGGAAAGCGACCTGCATCTGGTAAATGCACCGCTTCCGATTCCCGTCAGCCGGTCGGAAAAGGACAGTTTCCTGAGGTTCCGGCAGCCGTAAAAAACATATCTGCCGATCTCCTCCATGCTGTCCGGGAAACGCACGCTCTCCACCGCATCTCCAGCCAGAAGGCGCTCCCCGCTTTCAAACATACGGTTATCGCTGCTCTCCCACATAAGGACGCCGCTTTCCGGACCGGCAGAAGAACCGCTCTTTTCCCCGGGATTTCTGCCGGGATTTCCACTGCCATTTCCGCTGAGATTTCCATTGCCATTTCCACTGTCATTTCTGCCCGAAAACGCGTACGCATCCGCGCGCACCACAGGCTTTCCGCCGATCTGATCCGGTACGACAATATTGCCGTCCGTTCCCCATAAACGGACGATCTCAATCCCGTCTTCCCGCTCTCTGTACGCAATCTTCATTCCCGAATCTTCCAGCCTTTCTCAAACTTCTCAAACATAATCAAACATAAAATTCCTCGTCCGTGTCCAGACACAGGCAGCCCAGCCGCCCGCCATGTTCCGGGAACGCCGCTCCGCAGTCCACATCGATGAGCCTTCCGTCCGGGCTTCGCCATATCGCGGCAGGCTCCCCCGGATAGCCCCGTATAATAAAAGTCGGGACATGGCCCACGATGGAGACATATCCCGGTATCCCTCTCTTCCGGTCAACCATGGAGGAGTCCCATATAAAACGCTCTTTTCTCTGATATGTCCCATACCGCCGCGCTCCTTTCTGGAATCCGGCCCGCATACGGCAGCCGTCCGCTCATGAACAGCGCCGGATATCAGGTATGCCTTTTGATTGTCTCTTTGAGAATATATTTTCTGTCACTGTATCGGTTCACAATATAGCTGTTCGCCTTGTGCTCCAGTTCGTCCGGCAGAGGCTCAAGCTCCACGTCCGCCCCGTATTTTCTCTGGAGCGCCCGTTTGAGCAGGTGATCGCATACGTGCGGGTTTTTCGGCAGAAGCGGCCCGTGCAGGTACGTGGCGATTACATTTTTATACACAACGCCCTCATATCCGGATTTTCCCGTATTTCCAAGTCCGTAGAATACCTTTCCGAACGGAGTGTGGTCTCCGATGTACGTGCGTCCTCCGTGATTTTCAAACCCGACCACCGGGCGCTCGAAAAGGGGACTCTGAAGGACGATATTGCGGATCAGCCTCTCCGGTTCCCACTCGGTCGTGATATCGAGTATTCCAAGTCCTTCGATCATCTTTTTATCGGTTTTATAGTACTTCCCGAGGAGCTGGTATCCTCCGCACACGGCGAGAACCACTCCGTCATTCTCCACATATTCTCTGAAATCATCCCGGATCTCTTTTAAAAACCCGCATACAAGCTCCTGCTCTCTGTCTGAACCTCCGCCGAGCAGAACGATATCGAGCTTCGTAAAATCAATCTTCTCTCCCGAGAGGAAGGGGATCACTTCCGCCTCCATCCCGCGCCATTCCAGACGCTTGCGGAAACACTGGATATTTCCTCTGTCGCCGTAAAGATTCAGAAGATCCGGATACAGGTGTCCGATTGTCAGCTTTTTCATGAATCCGCACCTCCGTTTTTCTCAAGTTCTGTGAGCATATGATTCGTGCTGTACAGCCCGGAATAGTTCACGATCACATACAGGTTCTTCGTTCCGTTCTGCGTGCAGTCCGTCACCGCAGCCTTAAGGTCTGAGGTGGATTCGCACGGAATGTCCTCATACTTCAGGCGCAGCCCCATGTCGTGTTTTCTCGTTCCCGCAGTGATGATTCTCTGTGCGCTGCTGTCCGCGAGATACTGGAAATCCACATCCCACAGCCAGGAAATATCCTCTCCGTCCTGATACGTGTCGTTGATCTGAATGATAATGTCCTTCGGCTTCGGGTCTTTGAGCACGAGGGAAACTTTCTGCTGAAATCCGATCGGGTTCTTCGCCAGATGGAGCTGAACCCGGGCGCCGTTAATCGTAAAGATACTCTCCCTGTTGTTTCCGTAGTCAAACGCCTCGATCATATCCTTAAATCCGGCGTGGCCGGCTCCCAGTGTTTTCAGTGCTGTGTACGCCGAGAGTGTGTTGTAGATATTATACGGCGTTCTGGCAGTGGAATCGATGCGCATTCCGTCCATGTCAAAAGAATACAGCTCGTCTTTTAACTCGATCTTCTCCGCCGTGTAGTCCGGATCCGGCCGCTTCCATCCGCAATTCGGACAGTGGTAGATCCCGAGCTGGCCGTAGTGGAAAAAATCATACTCCAGCTTCTTCCCGCAGTTCCGGCAGAAGATGCTCTCCCGGATCTCGGAGCGTGAGATATCATCAAAGATCTGCTCGCTGATCCCGTAAGTCACAAACGGATTCCCGCTCTTTTCCGCCAGAGAGTAGGACAGGATATCATCGCAGTTAATAATCAGCGTTGTATCCGGCACGCTCTTTACCGCGGTCATAAGCTTGTTGTACGTGATATCCACCTCGCCGAACCGGTCTAACTGGTCTCTGGAAATATTCGTAAGCAACGCACAGTCCGGGCGGAGGCGCGGCAGCACTCCCACCGACGCGATCTCGTCCACCTCGATACAGGCGTAGTCCGCGTCAAGATTCCCCTTTGCATCCGTCGCCAGCACAAATGCGGAGATAATTCCGTTTAACATGTTTGCGCCGGTTCTGTTGATAATGACTTTCTTTCCCTCTGACTCCAGGGCGCGGCAGAGAATCGCGTTCGTCGTCGTCTTCCCGTTCGTCCCCATGGTAACAATGATCTTTCCTCTCACCTGGCCTGCCATCTCCCGCAGAATATCCGGATCAATCCGGCGGGCCACATATCCCGGAAGCGTCACTCCGCTCCCCCGGTTTAATTTCCTGATCAGCGCGCTTGTAAATTTAGCGCATCTGACCGCAAGTCTGCTTCTCAATCTCATAATTATGAACCAACTCTTTCTTAAGCTTAAGTATAAAAGTTCGGCCGCCTTTTCCTTTGGCGTGCCGGCTTTTCTTCGGCATATTATACGCGATTTTCTTCTCCCGCACAAGGGGACTTCTGCCTTCTGAGCACTTCTCTGACAGCGTACGCCACTCCCAGATCCGTGTTTGACTTCGTGATGTATTTTGCCGCCTCTTTAATCTCCGGCGATGCATTCTCCATGGCCACGGTTGCCCCGAAGTCCATAGACAGCATGGAATAGTCATTCAGGCTGTCTCCAAGCACCATCACCTCGTCCATTGTATATCCCAGCGATTCGATATATTCTTTGAGAACAGGCCCTTTCTGCGCCTTCACATCCGTGATCTCCAGATTCGTCGCAAAAGATGACGCCACTGCAAGATCCTTCTGTTTCTCCAGCTCTTTTCTGATCTTATCCAGCATGTCCGTGTCTTTGGAAAACAGGAACACCTTGTAAACCGGAACCCCTGCCGCCTCGAGCTCATCCAGTCCGGACACGGCCCTTGTATTCTCTCTCATTCTCTGATAGAGCGGAAGTTTCTCTACCTCTTCCCGGGGCGCGTTTGCATGGAAATCCTGGATCTGAAGGATCAGGCTCTCCTCTGTCTCCTCCGGCGTCCCGATACGGTAGTCCGGGCCGTCTGTACAGAAAATGACAGATACCGGATAATCTCTGAGCTGTTCATAGATCCGTCTGCACTGCTCCATGCTGATCGGCCATGTCCTGACGATCCGCTTCTCCCGGTCGCGGACTTCCGCCCCGCTGCTTAAAATATAATCACACACCAGTCCGGCTCCCTCAAGCTCCGCCATTGCCCCGGGAAAATTTCTGCCCGTGGCGATCATGAACCGGATCCCCGCACTGCACGCTTCCCGGATCGCCTGAAGCGTCTCCGGAGCCGGCTTATGGTCATCTCCCAGAAGAGTGCCGTCCATATCACTTGCTATTACTTTTATCATCTCTGTTTCTCTCCTTTTCACGCTATAGATTATATAAGTTTTAGGCGTTTCCTGCAACTGCATACAAAAAGTTGTCACACATCTCCGGCAATGTCCTGCTGTTCAAGTTGTCACCTGTCCCCCGTAATGCTATACTGATTACGTCAGAAAACGCAGTGAGGTGACCACTATGCTTGAATTTCTAAGAGAAGAACATGTCAGTGAACAGATCATACGGCAGATCGAACAGTTCCGGGAAAAATACCCGTCAGAGACCGATACTTTCACCATCCGGCCGCGCTATCTCTACTATGGAAAAGAAGTGTGGGAACAGGCAGCCCAGGCTCTTCTCTGCGGGGAAAATCTCCTGCTCGCGGGCGCAAAGGCAACCGGTAAAAACGTCCTGGCGGACAATCTCGCCGCTGTCTTCGGCAGACCATCCTTTGGCGTCTCGTTCCATATCAATATGGACGCATCCTACATGATCGGTACGGATACGTTCCGGGACGGCCAGGTCGTATTCCGCCCGGGGCCGGTATATCAGTGCGCCGACCAGGGAGGCTTCTGCATCCTGGATGAGATCAATATGGCCAGAAACGAAGCTCTTGCCGTGCTCCACTCTGTCCTCGACTTCCGGCGCATGATCAGCGTTCCCGGATACGACGCCATCCGCGTGCACGACGCCGCCCGTTTCATTGCGACAATGAATTACGGGTACGCCGGGACGCGCGAGCTCAACGAAGCCCTCGCCTCCCGCTTTGTAGTCATCCATATGCCGGAAATCACGCAGGACAACCTTGAGAAGCTTCTCCGGAAGGATTTTCCCGACATAAACCGCCAGGCGGCAGCTCAGTTTGCAGGACTGTTCACGGATATCGGAAAGAAATGCCAGAACGGGGAGCTGACGCCGAAAGTGCTTGATCTGCGCGGGCTGCTCGACGCTGTCCGGCTCATCCGCGCCGGTCTTTCCCCGCTTCCCGCGCTGGACATGGGAATCACAAACAAGACCTTCGACAGCTACGAGCAGTCTCTCGTGCGGGATATCATCGCGTCACGCATCTCAAAAAATGCCCGGAGTTCTTCCTTTTTCGATTAACCGGAAAGCCAGAATCCGGTTGCAGGGCGGATCGAATACAAAAAGGCGGTTGCAGATAGTTAGTGACAAATGCAGATAAACAGATAAAAAGCAGGGAGCGAGACAGATTATGGAAAGTTATGAACAGAACCGTTCCGCCCGGCAGAGAGCGCTCAACCTCGTATGGACCGCTGCCGGAGAATACGGGTTTGAACCGGATTTTCTCGCCTTCACCCAGGACGGGAAGCCCGATTTTTATATGAATTCCGTCATCGGATACGTCCGGAAATGGTACGGCGGAGAGGAACTCTCCGGTCTTTTTGACGCGGTCGGCCTCTCTCTTATGAGAGAGACTCTGGACGGCGTGCTCTGGATCGGTCTGGAGAACTGCGCCTACGAGCGGGAAGTTCGGGAGCGTCCTGTCCTCTCCGAGCTCCGTCTTTCCTGCGCAGAACAGTTTTTCGATCAGCAGTTCTCAAAGTCCCGCCAGCAGTGGATGGCACAAAACAGCCTCGTTTACGCTCTCCAGGCCGCCCGATGGAACACCGTCCTGGGCCGTGCGCCGGGGCTTGTAAACCCGTGGGAGAGGCGTCTTTTCAATGAACTTTCTTTCAGCGGAAACTTAAACAGCCGCCAGCTGGCGGAACAGGCTGCCCGGGTTCTCAGAACCTATTTCCGCTTTGACGCGGACCGCACAGTACACTCCCCTCTCCTGAAACTGAAAAACGCGCTGGCTGCATACGCATCCCGCGCTCTCCCCTCCCGCGTCATCCGCTCCGAGGACCTGACGTTCGCCCGCGACACTTCTGGAAACGGAATCGTCACTGCCCGCAGAACCGGGAAAAAATCTCTGTCCGGCCCGGCAGATGAAGCAGAAAACCTTGCCTATATCGAAAACTGCTTCGGCCTTCCGATGTACGGCAGAGAGGACAGCAGCAAAATCGAGCAGCTTCTGTGCACGGACCGGCACGAAGGGATGCATCTGTATTTTACGGACGGGGAACATCCCGCCAGTGCCTCCTCAGATCCGCTCATTCTCAGAGCCGTGCAGGGCGCACAGGCACAGGCCGCCCAGAACAGGCTGCACTACCGCGACAACCGTCATTTCTATCAGAACAGCATCCGCAGGCTCTCTTCCCGGATTCAGAACGCCATGCTCGTCTATCCGCAGCCCCTGAAGGTGAGAAGCCGCACAGGGCAGCTCTTTCCTTCCGAGATGTGGAGAGCCGTGTATCTCAACGACGAGCGGGTTTTCTCCGACGTTTTCCGGGAAGAGCGGCCGGATTTCTCCGTGGATCTGATGCTTGACGCCTCCGCCTCCCGTCTTCAGAGTCAGGAGATCATCGCCGCACAGGCGTATGTGATCGCGCAAAGCCTGCGGGAATGCCGGATTCCGGTTCAGGTCTTCTCTTTTCTGAGTCTCAGGGGATATACAGTGATGCGGCGGTTCTGCGGGTATTCAGACAGTACGGATTCTGTCTTTGACTATTTTGCTGCCGGGTGGAACCGGGACGGACTGGCGCTCAGGGGCGCCGGATATCTAATGAGCACGTCCCGCGCCGAAAAGCGGATTCTGATCGTGCTCACCGATGCAAGTCCCAATGATGACCGGAAGCTTCCTCCCGCCCCCGGAAACGGCCGCCCAAACGGACAGCTCAGCGGGCATCTCTTAAGCCGGGACTACTCCGGAGACGCGGGTGTGGAAGACACAGCAGAGGAAGTGCGCCGATTAAGAAAGAGCGGGACTCAGGTCATGGCCATATTAAACGGCAGCGACGGGGACACCCGGGCCGCCCGAAAAATATACGGAAATGACTTCGTCCGGATTGAAGACATCAAACAGATGGCCGGGGCCGTGGGCGCACTGCTGCAGAAAAAGATCGCAGACCTGTCAGGATAATTTTTCAGCCGGATGATCGTACCGCGCGGGGACTGCACGGGCTGCTGCCCGGCAGCCTCCTAGAGTTTGACCATCTTCGGCTCATGTCCCAGCGCGGGAATAATCTTCCCGGTCAGATCTTCCATCCTGATTTTCAGGCTGGATGTATTGATGCACGGATGGCAGCCGAAATACTCGTCTGTCAGAACGTCCTCATCGATGAGAAGCTGCACCTTATTCTCGTGGTCGTTCATCAGGCCGAGCACGCTCACCGACCCCGGCGTGATATCCAGATATTTCTCCATATACTCCGGCTTTGCAAAGGAAAGCCGGGAAGAACCGATCTGGGCGGACAGGTATTTGGTCTTAAACGGCTTGTCCCCCGGGATCAGGAGCAGATAAAAATCCGTCTCCTGCCGGTTGCACAGGAAAAGGTTCTTGCAGATCGCCGCATCGAGCGTTCTGTCAATCTCCTCACACGCCTCCATCGTCATTGCCGCCTCATGATCTATTCTTTCATAAGTTATTCCCAGTGAATCAAGAAAGTCGTAAACCCGTATCTCCTTGTCAAGCCGTCCTTCTGTATTCTCCGGTCTTCCGCTTACCAGTTTCATTTTCTTTCCTCTCCTGTTATCTGTTTTATCGTTCTCCTCAGCTCAGTTTCAGTCCCCTGTACCGGTTCAGGCAGGCGAAGATCTCCTGCCGTCTCGGAGCCGCCATACAGGAAACACTTGACTGGCTCTCACAGAGCGCTGCAAGCGTGCCCTTTTTCACCGCCTGTTCAAGCTCGTCCACAACCTGCCGCATCTCTTTCCTGCCGTCCAGTATGTGCTTCTGTGCGTAGCGCATACAGTATCCGAGCGCTGTCACCTGCTCGCTGTCCGTGATCTGCTCCACATAGCGCAGATCTATCGTCTCTTTGTTAATCATGACAGCTTCCCGTCCCATCGTCTTCATCTTGATCCGGTCATTTCCCTTAAACGCAGGCGACGGCTTCGGGCATCTTCGGAAATCCGGCTTCTTTGCCGGTTCTTCCGGGCTGCTGATCACCGGGTAATCCCTTGCCTCGTTCTTCGCGTATTCCGTAATGTCCTTCGGAACGTACCGGTCCATCTGTACGATCGTGTCCGCCACATGAAAATACGCGCCCGAGCTGCCCGCCACGATAATCGTCGAGATGCCGTAGCAGTCATACAGTTCCCGTATCCGCTCGATAAACGGCGTAATCGGCTCCATATCCCGGTGAATGACGCGCTGCATCAGCTCATCACGGATCATAAAGTTCGTAGCGCTTGTGTCCTCGTCTATGAGCAGAAGCGAAGCCCCCGCCTCTATGCTCTCCACCACGTTTGCCGCCTGCGACGTACTTCCGCTGGCATCCTCTGTGCAGAACGCAGTTGTATCCTTCCCGTTCGGCAGATCATTTATAAACATGGAAATATCTGTCCGCGAGATGCTCCTGCCGTCCTCCGCGCGGATCTTTACCGCAGTGTTGTCCGTGATCACGTATTCCCTTCCATCTCCGGCGATATGATTGTACACGCCCAGCTCAAGCGTCTTTAAGAGCGTTGACTTGCCGTGATATCCCCCGCCGACGATAAGTGTAATTCCTTTTCGGATTCCCATTCCGGTAATCTTCCCTTTGTGGGGGAGATTCATCGTCACTTTCAGCTCCTCCGGGGATCTGAACTTCACACCGCCTTTCATCGGTCTCGGGGAAATCCCCGACTCTCTCGGCAAAACGCTTCCGTCCGCCACGAATGCGCACAGCCCCATCTCCGGCAGCATTTCTCTGATATACTGCTGGTCCTCCGCCAGATCCGCAATGGCGCGCAGACGCGCTGCGTCCATGTTTTTATAAAAGAGCGAATGTTTTACACAGTCCGGCACAAACTGAAAGAGAATCTTCTCCAGTTCTCCCGCGTTGATCGTTCTTCCGTTTGCCGGGAATCCGATCTCCATGCGCAGAGTCACGTCACCGCCCGCCGGATCAATCCTGCAGGCCGTCCGCTCCAGAACTTCCTGAGAGCAGCGGCTTACAGAGATAAGGCCGCTCTTTCCCGATCCCTTCGCCTTAAACGCAAACTGATCCGCCCGCCGGCCAAACTGCCGCGTCAGTTCGTCCTGGAGCGCGATGCGCTGATGTGCCTGCGCGTACAGCTCCCGCGGGAATCCCGCATTCTTTCCGGCCACTCTCACACTCACCTTTGAGGGCGACGCAAAAGGATCTCCCTGCACATGGTCGATCGACAAAACATACCCCGGGAACTGGTACATTCCTCGCGTGTCTTTATACGCGGGATATCCGCGATGGTCAATCCTGTGAAGCAATTCTCTTAAATCTGTTGATGACTGCATTTCATTTCTCCTTTTTCAAAACAGGGTACGCCGCAGCTTACTGCTCCGGCCGGGTTCTTTCCCTTCACCGGCACAGGCCAAGCTGCGGCGCATATTTTTCGTATAAAAGTTTAATTTTTCTCTGTAAACATCTCTGACTGAACCCGGATCAGCTCTTCATCGTCAAAGTAATTGATCTTCATAGCCGCCTTGACTTCGCTGAGTGTCTGAGCTGCCACTTTCTCCGCTTTCTCGCTTCCCTTTTTCAGGATCTCGTACACAGCGGGAATGTCTTTCTGGAACTCTTTTCTTCTGTTCCGGATCGGCTCAAGCTCCGCCTGAAGCACATTGTTTAAGAACCGCTTCACCTTCATATCGCCCAGACCGCCTCTCTTGTAGTGGTCTTTCAGTTCGTCAAGGTTTGCGTACTCCGGAAGGAATTCCGGGAAATACTCCGGCCTGCAGAACGCGTCCAGATAGGTGAACACGGTATTGCCTTCCAGTTTGCCCGGATCCTCGACGCGGATGTGGGTCGGATCCGTAAACATGCTGAACACTTTTTTCTTGATATCTTCCGGTTCCTCGGAAAGATAGATACAGTTGTTCAGCGACTTGCTCATCTTTGCCTTGCCGTCGATTCCCGGAAGCCGCATGCACGCTTCATTGTCCGGGAGAAGGATCTTCGGTTCAACAAGCGTTTCCCCGTACACGGAATTAAACTTGTGGACGATCTCCTTCGTCTGTTCCAGCATCGGCATCTGATCCTCTCCTACCGGAACAACCGTCGCCTTGAACGCCGTGATATCCGCTGCCTGGCTGATCGGATACGTAAAGAATCCGACCGGGATGCTCGCCTCGAAATTTCTCATCTGAATCTCTGACTTCACCGTCGGATTGCGCTGCAGCCTGGACACTGTGACAAGGTTCATATAGTAGAATGAAAGCTCGCACAGCTCCGGTATCTGCGACTGGATAAGCAGCGTGGATTTCTCCGGATCCAGCCCGCACGCGAGATAGTCAAGCGCTACTTCTATGATATTCTGACGTACTTTCTCCGGATTATCCGCATTGTCCGTCAGCGCCTGCGCATCTGCGATCATAATAAAAATGTCATCAAAGTCCCCCGTATTCTGAAGTTCAACTCTTCGCCTTAAGGATCCCACATAATGCCCCACATGAAGTCTTCCTGTGGGCCGGTCCCCTGTAAGCATGATCTTCTTCATCTCTCTTTTTCCTCCTGATTGCCTTACTTATTCTGCAAAAGCGGACGCTTCATCCGCACAGTTCCCGGAACGCGCTTTCTCTCCATCACATAGACGAACAGGTACAGCACATACGCCATACAGAACGCTCCGATCACATCCACTACCGAATGCTGTTTCAAAAATACCGTGGCCAGTATGATAAGCGCTGCCAGCACATATGTGAAGAAACTGATAACCTGATGTTTCTGCAGGGCCTCGCTTTTATTCACCGCAATGCATACACACAGCGAGTTAAACACATGCAGACTCGGGAACACATTCGTACTCGTATCCGCACGGTACAGTATCCTGACCATATTCACAAAAATATTGTCTCTCTCAAAAACGACCGGCCGAAGATTCTGGCCATTCGGGAAAATCGTTGATATAACAAGAAAAATAGTCATTCCCGTAAACATGATCTGTGCCAGCCTGTAAAATCCCGGTACATCCGTAAAGAAAAAGTACAGAAATGCAACACATATAAACGCAAACCAAAGCAGATACGGGATGATAAAATACTCGATAAACGGAATTCTTTCGTCAAACTCTGTCTGAATCACATGATATTGTGAAGTCACATGCTGTTCCAGCCAGAGAAACCAGATCATATATACAGGAACATACAAAAACACCCATGCATGTCTGTATTTTTTTGCCAGATAAGCAAGTTTTCTTTTTGCCTTCATAAATGATGCCCCTTTTAATTATATTCCAATATGACGTTCTCGTTTTCCTGTTCTTTATTCCCTCTTCATTCCCTTGATTGCATCGATTATAGCATGATTTATAGTGCTCAACAACTGTCTTCACAAAACATTTAAGAAATCTTTCGATTTGCCGCCGCTTTCGTTCCCCCGATCACGCTCAGGCGCTCTCCTGATATCTCCATCGCAACCGCTTTTCTCGGAAATTCCGGTTCCCCGTCCGTGTGAAGCGCCAGCGGTTTTTCCGTGAAAATCCCGGCTCTTCTGCATCGGAAAATCGTGACTTCCCGGAATCCCGTATGTTTTCCGAGGAGCGCCAGCGGAAGCAGAAAAAGAATTTTAAGCGGCGTCAGATCGTGGGCAACAACCACATCCAGCATGCCGTCCTTCGGAGAAGCCTCCGGGCAGAACTTAAATCCGCCTCCCTCGAAAGGCAGATTCATAAATGCGGCGAAATACGTTCTCTCAAATGTCTTTTCCGTCCCGTCATCCGTCCTTATTGTCATGCGCACCGGTTTGTCTTTGATCAGGCGGTCAAGCGCGACGACCGCATAGGTAAGCTTTCCCATCCCAAATCTGTTTAAAATCCTTTTCCAACGGGATACACACACCTCATGGCACACGGCCGCGTCAAATCCCACGCCCGCACTGACGGCAAACCGTCTCCGCTCCCCGTTTTTTTCCAGAACCCCAAGATCGATCTGCACCACACCCTCCGGATTCAGAATCGCCTCAAGCGCCTTCTCCGCCGGGACCGGAAGTTTAAGGCCCCTCGCGAAGTCATTGCTCGATCCGATCGGAATATACCCAAGCGTCACTTTTCCGGGATCCAGGATTCCGTTTATCACTTCGTTTACCGTTCCGTCTCCTCCCAGCACGACAATGCAGTGCTCCTGCCCGTCGGCGGTGATCTGAGCGGCAATCTTTTCGGCGTGTTTCTTTCTCTCTGTCAGATAGAGACGGTAGTCTGACCGCCGTTTTTTCAGCTCCGGCTCCAGCGTGTTCCACGTAAGCATACCGAGGCCGGAGCGCGCCTGCGGATTTACAATAAATTCATACAGTTTCATAAAACACCTGTCATATTATACATTTGTTCCGTCCATGAGCACTGCGTCGAGATATTTTCCGAGGGAACGGCTCATATTCCCTTCAAAATCAGCATCTCCATGTTTCACGCACCACTCAAATACATTTCCTATTACGATCATACGGATATCTGTCGTAAACTCCTCGATCTCTACATTCAGACGGACAATCCCCTCTTTCTCCGCCTTCTCAACATAAGTCTGCACCGTTACGATGGGATACGGCCGCTCCGTCCTGATGGCCGCATTGAGAGCCTGATTTTTTGTGTCATAATAGCCGGACATAAATTCTACCCCCAGCTCTCTGCAGTATTTCACATAATTCATATATACCCGGATAATGCCCGCTTTTACCCCCGCAGCATTTTCCGGCAGTTCCAGAAGATCCGGATCTATCTGCGGCTGATCTTCGATATAATATGAGAGCAGATCGTCCTTTGTCTTAAAGTGATGATAAAAGCTCCCGTTTGACACTCCCGCTTCCTCGCAGATATTCTTGATGGACAGCTCTTCATAGCCCTTTTTCTGAAGAATACGCTTCGCCGCCTGAAATATTTTCTCCCGGGTTTCCCGTGATTTCTGCTGCTGTCTGGAAAGTTCCGTTTTTTCGCTCATTTTACGATTATCTCCTGTCTCTTCTGTCGAGGAAAGTATACCACAGTTCACCGGAAGTTTCAAGAAAACAGAGCGGACTCGGTTAATGCAGCAAGGCGAGCTCAGTTAATGCGGCAGGACGGACTCGATTACTTTCTGCCGTTTCCGAAAATCTCACTGCGGAAGGCTTCAAACGCGGACGGAATGGGGTATTTGTCTGCCAGCTCATCCAGCCCTGCAAAAAGAACGTTCTCTTTCCTGTTCTTTTTCATGTTTTTCTCCAGTTCATCTACCAGAATCTCATATCCTGTCATATGCCATTCCACATGGCTGAAAATGTGCTTCGCATTTCCAAGTTTTCTCACCCGCACCGGAGAAAGCCCCAGCTTCCCTGCATATGCAATCGCTTCCTTCCGGCTTAAGTGTCCCTCTGTATTCGGGAACTCATACAGCCCCGCGAGCAGGCCTCTGGCCGGTCTTTTTCTAACGGCAATCGTCTCAGCATCCCGGAATATAAAAACAGTCCGTTTCTCAATTCTCCTCTGCTTCGCCTTCTTCTTGACCGGGTAGTCAGTCTCATTTCCCGCGGCATGCGCCCTGCACGCGTCCCTCAGAGGACACTCTGCGCACTTCGGTTCCCCATTTGGCAGGCAGACGATAGCCCCGAGTTCGATCAGGCTCTGGTTGAAATCCCCGGCCGCTTCATGCGGGATCGCCTCCTCTACCATCTCCTCGATTCCGGATCTCACCGAAGCCTTTGTGATATCCGCGCTGTCCGCGGTAACCCGCATCACGACACGCATTACATTTCCGTCCACCGCCGGCTTCGGGATATTGTAGACAAAAGAGCTGATGGCCCCTGCAGTATAGTTTCCGATTCCCTTCAGGGCACGGATCTCATCGTATTCACAGGGGAATTTTCCTCCGTATTTTTCCACGATCTCTCCGGCCGCTTCTTTCAGACTTCTCGCCCGGTTATAGTATCCAAGCCCTTCCCAGAGTTTTAAAAGCCGGTCCTCCGGCGCTTCCGCAAGCGCCCTGACGTCCGGCAGCTCTTTTAAAAACCGCTCATAATACGGCTTAACCGCCTCCACCCGGGTCTGCTGAAGCATGATCTCCGATATCCACACCCGGTAGGCGTCCATCCGCTCTCTCCACGGAAGCTCTCTTTTGTTTGCCCGGTACCACTCCACCAGAGCCCCGGCCGATTCCTTTAAAACGGGATCCGACAGGACCACATCAACCGGGCGTCCCAGCCGGATGCTGTCCGGTTTCACATCGCAGTCATATGCCAGCACATGTACTCCGGCTTTCGCCGCTTTTCTTAAAGCCTCCGCAAATTCCGGATGTGTATCTGTATTGGGCGTAAAATATTTCACGTCCTTCATCTGAATCACAAAAATCACATAGGATTCATATCCTTCTTTTCCGGCCCGTATCAGCTCTTCCAGATGCTTTACCGCGCGCTCACTTGGTGCATCCGGGAACCGGCACACTCCGTTTTCTTCCAGTGTAACGCCTTTTACTTCGATAAAGATCTTTCTCTCTCCCGCCTCCGCGTACAGGTCAAACCTGGAACTTCCATACGTCTTTTCCGGCTTCACTTCAGTGACGCCGCTGATAAAACCTCCGTCCCTGATCCATTCTTCCACTACCCGGTTTGGAATCTGGGAATCCATGTTGATCAGACGGTCTCCCTTTTCCACCGCGATGAGATCCCACCCCGTCTTTCTCGCAGGGTTGTCGCTTTCCTGAATGTAGATCGCCGCGCCGGGAATCAGAAGCTCCGCACATCTTCCTGTATTCTTGACATGAACCGTCTCCTTCTTCCCGCCCAGATCAGCGTAGGCAATAAACCGGTTCGGTCTCTCTATAAAAACCGCCCTGTGTATTCGTTCATATTTCATTTTTCACACTCCTCCAGGAAACAGAGGCTGCGTCAGCAGCTCCGGCCGGGAGGGACTTCTCCCCCGGACCGCAGCGCAGCCGCAGCCTCTGTGTATATTATATGGCATGGTATTTCCGCCGTTTTCCCAAAAACTTTATGCCAGCAGAGCAGTAATTCCGAAATACAGAAATACGATCACACCGAGAACAATCCTGTAGTAGCCGAACACTTTGAAATCATGATTTTTAATATATTTCAGCAGGAACTTGATCGCGATCACCGACACGACAAACGATACCGCCATGCCAAGAATCAGAAGGAACACCTGCATTCCTGTAAAATTAAGCCCATACTTGATCAGTTTCAGCGCACTCGCCCCGAACATAACCGGGATGGCAAGGAAAAACGTAAACTCTGTCGCCACGCTTCTGGATACCCCGATGAGCAGCGCTCCCACGATCGTAGCACCTGACCGGGATGTTCCCGGAATCAGGGCGAGCATCTGGAAAACACCAATGATCAGAAGCATCGGTACCGTCAGCTGAGAGATTTTCGTCACTGCCGGTTCTTTCCCTTTCTGGTAATTTTCCACTACAATGAAGAGAATACCATATATAATCAGCGTGGCAGCAACTACATACCAGTGATACAGAACGCTGTCAATCAGATCATTGAAAAGGAGTCCCACTACAGCAGCCGGGAGACACCCGATAATCACTTTGATCCACATCTGTATGGTCATCATTTTCTGTTTCTGCGTCTTTTTCGGAGAAAACGGATTCAGTTTGTGGAAATAAATAACAACAACTGCCAGAATCGCGCCGAGCTGGATAACCACCTCGAACATCTCAAAAAAGTCCTCTCCCTGGGAGAGCGTCAGAAATTCATTCAGCAGGAGAAGATGTCCTGTACTGCTGATCGGCAGCCATTCTGTGATTCCCTCCACTATACCAAAGATAATTACCTTTAATGCGTCTAACATACTCCTTTTCCTCCTTCAAGAGCGAATTTTTCAATCGCGCCGGCAACGCCATCCTCTTCATTTGACAGCGTGATATAATCGGCGGCAGCTTTCACCTGCTCTTCGGCGTTTGCCATGGCAACGCCCAAGCCCACTTCGCGGAGCATTACCGCATCATTATCTCCGTCACCGCAGGCCATAATCTCTTCTCTTTTTATGCCCAGAATCTTTCCCAGACTGATAAGTCCGGTCCCCTTATTTACCCCGGCCGCATTGATCTCGATATTGTATTTCAGCGACCCGACAAGTTCGAGCCCCTTTATTTCTTCCAGCTCTGCCCATGCCCTGCCCCGTTCTTCCATATCCGCGAACAGTGCCTGGGTCTTGTCAAGTCCTCTGTTCTTCCGCTCCACCAGTCCGGCCAGATCGTTTTCCGGAATGCGGGTTGCCTTCATATATTCCCACATATTGGGATTTTTGTGATATTTCTCAACATGAGCCATTTTATCTGCTTCCGCATAGCCCTGCCCGTCAAAATACACCTCTTGTAATGTATCATACTTTCCGCAAATTTCCAATGATTTTTTCGCCAATTCCGGGGAAAGCAGATGTTCCTCGATCACCCTTCCCGTATAGGTATCCACGACCCTCGCGCCGTTGGACGTCAGCGCATATCTCATTCCCGGAAAATTTCTCAGTTCTTCCGGAACTCCCGTCCACGGTCTGCCCGTAGCAACCAGCACAATAATTCCCTGTCTTAGCGCTTTCGCAATTACCTCTTTCGACCGTTCCGTCAGCTCCTTTTTATCCGTCAGAAGTGTGCCGTCCAGATCCAGCCCGATCATTTTTATCTTACCGCTCATATCCTGCCCTCTCCAAGTCCGCGTTTTCCGCCGCTTTTTCGTTTATTTTATCAGAGTTTGCCAAATTACGCAATTTGTAGTATAATAATGATCCGGCAACTGACAACCAACGGAAAACAAACCGTAAGAGTTAGTATGAGAGAAAGGAAAAATCATTTATGAGAATCTACA
>NZ_JAJEQX010000028.1 GCF_020687545.1 Ruminococcus turbiniformis
GGATTGACGGGGATGTTTCAATGCGGCAAAGGAAAAGGATGATCAAAAACTAAATCATCCTACTGGGAGCCACGACACGGGTCATGGCTCCCACCATCGGACGAGTGGCTCTCGATAACGGATTCCATGGCTCTATTCCAGGAGATTGGGTGGCTCCGCCACCGCAGAATATTCAACAAAATAAGAAATCCCCTGGCGCTTACCAAGGGAAGATCTGTCTCTTATTTTTTCGGTTTGCTGTGGCAATCAGCTGGCAGGCTGGTGGACCACGGAAGAAGTTCCAGCATGGCTTCCTTTTCCGGGAACGGACCTAGATCTTTCATCTGCTCCATCACATAGGTGAGATAATTGTAGGGTTTCAGCCTGTTCAGCATGGCTGTTTCCGTAATACTGTATACAGTCGCGCTGGCCTGCGCTCCACGGATACTCTTTGCAAAAAGCCAGTTCCGTCTCCCTGTCGCAAAGTTTTTCAGTGCACGTTCCGCCGCCAGATTGTCAATGCTTAAGTGTCCGTCCTCCAGATATCTCTTCAGATAAACTTCCTGGTTCAAGGTGTACAGGACAGCTTCACCGATCAACGAAGACCGGTCTACGGAATCCTCCAGTGTATGAAGCCACTCAAAGAAAGCCTCTAAAAGCGGTTTCGCCTGCTTTTGACGCTCTTCATACCGTTCTTTCGGTGACTTGTCACGGATCATCTCCTCAATCTTATAGAGCATCCCGATCCGTGCCATTGCCTGATATGCGGTTGTCTCTTTCAGCTGCTCTTTGGTGAAATCCTTTTTCAGGACCGTCAGGGCTTCATTAAATCTGCGTCTCGCATGGGCCATGCATCCCGTTACAGTGATCCTTTCCGGGAGACTGTGGTATGCCTGGTAACCATCGCAGGTGAAAGATCCCTCAAACTGATCTCCAAGGAATTCCGCCGGATGGTATCCGGCACGGGCCCTTTCGTATTGGAAGAGGACCATCCGCGGAGAGCCGCTGTATTCATCCGTGAGATAGACCCACATCCAGTTCTGGGTGGAACCCTTCTGGTCCGGCTCATCGATCACCTGAATTCTGGTTTCGTCTCCGTGTAAATATTTACTCCGGAGCAACTCTTCTTTCATCAGATCATAGAGCGGCTGCAGATACCGGTCTGCGCATTGGATGATCCAGTTCGCCATGGTCTTTGTAGAAAGATTCAGGTCATACCGGGCGAATTCCCGTTCCTGGCGCGCAAGCGGCATCCCGTTTACATACTTGGCATTCATGATGCCTGCCACCAGGGATGGAGTTGCCACACTGCCTTTCAGAAGGGACGGCGCTTTTTCCGGCCGTTTCATGGCCCCGCATTTCGGGCAGCTGTACACAAAGGTGACTTCCTCCACGACTTCAAACCGCGCGGGAATGAATTTCAGGCGCTTTACGGTTTCCTTTGTGACAACCTTGTATTTCGTATTGCAGTCCGGGCAGTGACGGTCTGCCCCTGTCAGTTTGTACTCAATGACTTCGGTTGTCTCAAAGGAGGAAAGGTCTTCTTCCTTTTTGCCGGAACGTTTCTTCCTCTTGTAAGAAGACGGATGGACCTCTTCCAGGTCCGGTTCCGGGGCATTCGGGTCCGCTTTCTGCTCTGCCTCGTTAAAAAGATTCAGCTGGGTATACCCGTC
This sequence comes from Ruminococcus turbiniformis, assembly GCF_020687545.1. Lineage (GTDB taxonomy): Bacteria > Bacillota > Clostridia > Lachnospirales > Lachnospiraceae > Mediterraneibacter > Mediterraneibacter turbiniformis. Next base: position 1,653 of record NZ_JAJEQX010000028.1, read on the forward strand.
CGCATATTTTTCACTGGACGCGCCAAAGCGTTTCCTCTGAGCAAGGGTAAGGCGGTCAGAGAGCATTGCGTTCAGGAATTCCAGTTCCTTTGTTTTCTCTTCCAGGATCTGGATCCTTGATTCCTGCTTCTGCAGCGTTTCTTCCTGCTTTTGACGATGCTCCTGCATGATCTTCAGTAAAGAGAGCATGTCCTCCCTGCTCATCCTGTTCAGTTGTTCTTCTGTAAAAACCGGATCCATCGCACAGCCTCATCTTTCTGAAATCTCTATGGACAGTTTACCATAAAAAGGATCTGGTTTCTATTGAAAACCGCCTTCAGGAGTAGAGGAAAATCCGCGTAAAATCAAGGAATTTTCGGCTTTTTGCGAATTGACAGGAATCGGGATCAGACTACGATCTTCGGGTGGCGTTCTTCAAAAGCGCCGCTGGGGTTCAGGGATAATCCATCGCACAGCCAGTGGATCTCTTTGAGAGTCACTTTCCGCAGTTCATCCGGTGTGTCCGGCCAATGGAAGGAATTCCGATCCAGACGTTTCATCAGAATCCAGAATCCGGATCCGTCCCACTGGAGGATCTTGATCAATGTGCGTCTGCGATTGCAGAACGCGAACATACAGCGGGAGTACGGGTCGAGATGGAATTTCAGTTTGATGATTGCGGCTAAACCGGTATAGCTCTTGCGGAGATCTGTAACTCCGCACGCCAGATAGACCGTTGCGCTTCCTGAAAAATCAAGCATAGTTCTTCAAAGCCTGAAAAAGCGTAGTCATCAGTCTGGCCGGACAGTCAGCACCAATCTCAATCCGGATGTTTTCCGGAAGAAGGATCGTAACAGAATGATTTCCTGTCCCGGCGTTAAACTGCAGCTCCTGTTCCGAAGGCAGCTTTGCGAACACCGGATCGGAGGCAGGTTCTGTTCCCGGGGATTCTGACTGAATCTTTCGGATCCAATAGCCCAAAGTAGACGGCGGGATCTCATTCTGTTGACACCAGTCTTTTCGGGATAAACCGCTTTCCTGGAAAGCATGGATCCGCTCTGCCCAAAGATCAGTTTTTGAGACTACATTATTATTCATATCCATTGGTAATACCTCCATCATTTGAGATTATCTTATCAAATGCAGGAAGGGATTTGAAGGTACGGATGATTACCTACTTACGATATTGCTGTGCCGGTAGAAGCCACACCAAATGTGGTCGCAATACCCATAGCAGCTGTAGGACCGAGTGCTACAACTGTAACACCCGCACCAACACCTGCTGCTCCTTGACCAGCAGCCTTTACCTCTGCCTTTTGATATTCCAGCTCGATTTTCTCAGCCTGTTGTTTCCAGTTCACTCTGATGGCTTTCAGTTTCTCATACTTTAGCATATTTTCTTCAGGCACATTACGAATACGGTCAAACAAAGACTGTATCGTAGTCAGTGATGTGTACAGTGCACTGGTATGTCCACCAAGCTCGTTGATTCTTTGATTTGTTTTCTTCGCAGCAGCTTCAGCTTTTTGCTGCGCCATTTGAAGCTTTGATAACTTCTTAGCCATTTCTTTTTCCTCCAAAGTAATTGTCGATATCCGACTTGGTTTTCAAAATTTTATTTGATGGAACGTTACGTAATTCAGCTAATTTTGCAGATTTTCCAAAAGCTTCTACATACGCATCGCTTTTTTCAAAATCACTGACAAACATCAGCAGGTGACTGTCATTGTACTGGCGAGCCAGTATTTTCAGACCTTCTATGTAATTGGTAACTATAACGATTTCCCTTGATGCAAAATCCGATTCCTTCTTAGCGTGATTGTATGTGATTGCTCTCCTTGTCTCACCATAGAGGGATATAGCAAATCGACCTACACCTACAACGTTGAGTCGCAGGACGAACTCTACAGCATTGAATGCTCCTCCACCAGCCACAAACGATCTACCTACTGCATCGCCGACATCTACCAAGCAGAATGTACCGTGCGCAACAGTCAGCATTCGCTTAACTGTAGCATTTGAAAACGGCTCACATGTCTTCCACATAAGTGCAAAAGAGCGCTCTGGCTTTGGCGTAATAGAAAAATATCTAAACAAACGACGAATGGCATAGATAAGTCTAACAAATAGCTCATTCAAAAATACAGGTATTGCCTGTGCTGTCTGAAAACGGGTATCATAACCTTTGTCAAAGATATTCAATGCCAGTTCATTCATAGCCTTGTCCGTTTCAGTCACTCTAAGGCCCAATTTAGACTTTATGGCAATAATATCATTAGTCCATGTCCATAACGGAGACGGAAGGCCTGTACCACGATTTCCTTTAGCCGCACTGGACGATGAGCCAGATACATCGGAAATAAGGTGGCCTATCCAATTTGCAAAACCACAAAACAATTTACTTGGAATATTGCTGCCCTGTAGCTCCCATTTTTCATCAGCTTGCTGTAAGGAAATAAGTTGACCGTCTGTAATAAAATGGGATGTATTGCTGAACTGATCGAGAATAGAGAAGAACAGCCCTAATAAGCTTGGATTGTGCGCCAGCGATTTGAAATGATGGTTTTTAGCAGTCAAATCAAAAACGGCCCTTCCAGCATCGCCGAGTCCGGTCTGGTCATAAGGAACTTTAAATTCTTTTTCCAAAAATCTTAATGCAGAATCAAGACTTTCAAAGTTCTTTTTCTCTGGATGACATAGTTTTGCGAAGTCCATTGTTCTGGCCGCAAACCATTTATCCGTAATATCGCCAAGCGGAGATTCACCGGGCTTACCCACTAAAAAGATGTCAATAAAACCACACAACGCACCGGAACTTGCCGCCAGAATGTAATCCAGTTTATCACAATCCGACTTAAGGCCTTTGATAGAATCTACGGTTTCATTTAAAACCACAAGTTCTGCTTCTGCTTTTGTCATTGCATCAGCTATCGATGTAGAAAACTCAAATCCAGCATTTCCAACACTAAGGTCAAGCAAAATATCCTTTTTTATGATTGCATTTCCCATCTTTTCCTCCCTCATAAAATGGTCATTAATTGACCACATCACCTAACCTATATTACAGCACTTTAATTTTACTTTTTTACAACATTTTGTTCACAAATTCACGAAACAGTGAATTGCACAGCTACGAAAAAAGACAAAGCTAAACTACCCGCTTCTTAATGCAATGGTTATATCATTTGAAAATGCTTCAACGCCTCCATAATCGCCGCTTCCTTTTCCGGCGGACACTGTGGCCCTTTAGCATCTTCCTTCTTTGACAGGTTATAATTTTGCCCCACATCCAGCCCGCACTTGCGCTTAATTTGCGAGATGTAGAGGGAAGACACCTTCAAGCCAGTATGCTCCAGCACATACGCCTTGATTTGCTCATAAGTCGCACCTTTCTGGAACCCGGACATATCCATATCCTCCAATGAGAACTCCACACGCACCTTCCTCGAGTCGATTTCTCCCTTGGAAAGTAAGACAACTGTCTCAGCGGTATTACCAGATTCCCACAAACCTCTACCTAGCTCTCTAAATTTTTTCTGATACTTCATAGCCCAATCTAGTAAGTTGAAATATTTCATTTTTATTTCCTACGGCCATTATCAATTGATTATTCTGAAGTTCGCTTACTGCTTCTTTCCATATAGCTGCAGATTTTCCTATTTTATCAGTATTCATTATCTTATTATTAGTTTGTATATCTACTCCTTCAAGTGAGTTTATTACCAGAATTTGACCGACAGCGTCTTTTGCCGCTTCTGTTAAAAGACATTTTGCTTCATCTGATAAAATTGGTATCTTTAATTCTTTCTTTTCTGAACTAAACATTGCATCTATTTCTTCTTTAGAAATAGGTTCCCATTTCATTTGTGTCTGCTCAACCTTCTCCAAAATTGTATTTTGTATCTTCTCTAATTGTCTTTGTAAATCTCGAATTCCATCGGTATCTCCTGCTGTCGCAATTGCTTTTTCTGCTTGATCAGCTCTTACCCAGCCAGGCATAGGGGCATCATTTATAATTTTAGGCATTGCCATAGCAATTTTATATTTTAATTCGTCTTCGTTAGAATAGAAATCCACTAATCTTCCTGCCTCTTTAACAGTATTATGAAAATTCTTTACTCTTTCTCTTTCTTCATCTGTTGCTCCCACTTTAATCGCAGGAAGCGAATCAATATTTTTATGCAAAAATGCTAATATAGGCATTTTTTTATGGATAGCATACCTATACTCTTTTTCCGTATAACTTATATTCTCCTCAGGATCAATAGAACCATATTTTCCTGCAACAATCAAAAGATAATAATCACTCATATCAATCATCTTCTTAATGTATTCCCATTGGCTCAATGAACTTGCCGGAAATTGTTCCATTCCTACTGGAATACAATTCATATCAAGTAAGCAACTTATTGCTGCTTGTCTCTCCGTTTTCAAGTCTTCATATGTAGAACTTATGAATACTTGATATTTTCTTTCCATGTACATCTCCCTTTTCCACTTGTATTATTAGTCTATTGTTTCATTTTCCAATTTCGGCAAATTATTTAAGTTTATCTTCTCCAATGTCCGTAACTGTTGTACCGCCAACTGCCGAAGTAATTCCATCCGCTCTTTTTGATTCTTTCCTTGACTAATCAATACAGCATTATAACTTTCCAAATTTGCCAGTACCAACAACTGATTTAATGTCGCCACATCCCTCATATTTCCTTTAACATTTGGATTTTTGTCCTTCCACTGTTTTGCGGTTTTTCCAAACAAAACAACATTCATCATATCTGCTTCATTAGCATAGGTATACGCCACCTGTGCGGGAGTTAATTCCGGGGGAATCAGATTCTCTTTAATTGCATCTGTATGTATCCTGTAATTCAACTTAGAAATTTCTCTGTTCAAATTCCAATTCAAAGACAACCGACTGTTTTCATCTGTCTTTAAACGCCTATAGTCTTTCATAATATATAACTGAAACTCAGGAGAAATCCAAGTCGCGAAAGACATAGCAATATCGCTATGGGCATATGTTCCGCCATAACGTCCTGCTTTTGAAACAATACCGATAGCATTCATCTGCGTAATCCACTTTGTTGGTGTCATAACAAAACGATTTAATCCAGCCTCATTTTTAACCGCCTCGAATTGCACACGGTTAAAATCTGGATTATGCAGTTCTTCCCAAACGCCTAGAAACTCAATCGTATTTCTATTTCGCATCCAGTTTTGAATCACAAATCGCGGGTCGTCCTCATTTCGATATTTTGCAATATCCGTTAATGAAATAAATTCATTTTCAAAATTTGTAGTATAGATTCCTATGTCAATACCTTTTGCATGGATAGTCTCCTTAACAATTTTCGCCATAAGTACCCTCCTCTTCCCACATTTCCCGATATGCTTCAATATAATCCTTAATGCAACCGGGATATACATCCAAATACCTTCTACATACCCTTTTGTACAATCTCAACATTTTTTCATCACACGCAAAGTCCAGTAAATAATCTAACAAATGTGACAATTCATCTTCCGACACAGTTCTGCTGCACACCTCTTCAACCAATGGTAAATAAACCTCATAGGCTTTCTGATGTAATTGGACTATCTGCTCTGCAATCTGGTAAATATTTTCATCCATTTAGATTACCTCAAAATGCTTTAGCGCCTCCATGATCGCTTCTGCCTTTTCTTTCGGCGGATGTTTCCTCGGCTGCTTCAATTCCTCTGCTGCATTAGGCGCATCGCACATTGTTAATCCCAATGCCCTTTTCACTTCTGCAATATAAGCAGTATGTACCTTAAATCCATACTTCTTCTCTACATATTCCTGTATCATCTTATATGTGATTTTCGGTTTCGGCTGATATTTCTTCGCCCGTTCTGCAATCGCATCCAGCGATATCTTATCGTCGCCTTCTCCAAATTCTACCTTTACGTTGATAACGCTATCTGGTGATTTGTGGGACAAAAGTACAACCGTCTCCACATGCGGTGAAAGCTATTTCTTATATTAAATAGCAAAATAATTGCCTTTTGCTAAATTATATTTTATAGTGAGATAAATTAGCCCATGTCTCACTATTTTTTAATTAGCATGCATCTCGAATCATTTTAATTCTAATTTGGCTCCCCTTTTAGTTTTAGTAAGGATTATTTTCTTACCTCCAATACATTCTATCGTATTTTCATTCTCTGTTAATACTAGCAATTTTGAGTCTTTAATATGAATATCTTGCTTAAATATATCTTTTACTACCTGTTCCAAATAATTCGGATAAACATACCAGTTTAGTTTCTTACAATAATGCTTTCTATTTTCTTCCCGATTTGTAGACAAGATTACTTCTATCTGAATCTCCGTGTTGCTTCCTACTACCGGAACTGATAAACTTGCATGGCGCGTCAAATTAATACAATCAAAGGGATGCCTACCTCTATACTCCAAAAACAATTTATATAAATAAAGCATATAGTTTCTGTTCAGTCTACCGACTCTTCTATATGGAAACACTATATAATTATCTTCAGTATTTTCATACTCCAAAATAGACGTTAATCTCGGAGAAAATTCCGACTCTAAAATTGTATTAATTTTATTACCAACCGTTTGTTTTAGTTCATTTATATTGTTAAAGAATTGTTGAAGTTTTTCATATGTATCACATAAATATGGTGGAATCATATCTTGTATTGCAAGATCAAGTTTTTCATCTAACTTTATTTCACATCTACCATCTTTATTAAAACAACACAATCGGATAACTGCATTATCAAGATATTCTCTCGACGAGTATCTAATTTCTAATCCTTTTGGTTGCTCTGAATCGCACTCTCTAAAATTATTTATATACATATATTCCAAATTTTTATCATATTTCTCAATATCCTTTTGACTAACAACAGAAGCTCTAACTAATTCCGAAACAGCATTTTTCCCACTACGTGATTGACTAATCATTAAATCGCAATCTTGTCCTACAAGAACATAATACTTTCCTTTATTATCTTTAAAAATATCACCGGCAGCAGGTGGTTGAAAGTATTGATTAATATTCAAATCAAACGCTTCAAAGGTATTTAACTTCTGCATTTCACTAGAATATTGGATGTCTTCATCATTCAATATATCCATCATTTGAGTAAGCCTTATTATATCGTATATTTCATCATTTACATTTAATTTATACTGGAATAATAAATTGATCCAATCCGTAACTATTTTATAGTTCGTAACGCCTTCAAAAGATGCCATTTTAGCAAAGTAATATGCGATATCCTTGTTTATTATGGCATCATCAAATGACTGTTCTAATATTTTCTGATATATACTTTTAAGTTTAAATAATAACAAACTGTATGCACTTTTGGCTAATGCAATTTGTAAACCGTCCGGTGTTTCTTTTGAAACATACTCTGCGAAAACTTTATCACTAATTTTTTCTTTCTTTTCTTTCGAACTTAAAATAGCTGCAACGATATTTTTTCTTTCACCTTCATTCAGTTTTTCAAGTTCTTGTAAAATTTCACTAGCTCTTTGTTCTTCTTCCAACTGATTGTCAATAATACAAATTATTGTCTTGCCAGATTGGCTATATTCGTTCAAGTCTTTCAAAAAGGAGCTTTTCGTTTTTGCATTAAAATCTGTATAGATTTTATACTTTTCCCACTCACCTTTGCTATAAATATAATCATTGAATATTGGCTCAAAATAGCCAGGAATCTTTACGCCTACCCCATATTGATTTAGTATTGACTTAAATTTTAATAAATCTTTGACTTCTATACTTGCATATATTTCTTGCAGTTTTGCCCCTATAACTCCACTTTCTTTATCAATAACTGTGAATAATGTTTTAACATCATCTCTAGGTATTTCATTTTCCCAATCAATGGATTCAATATACCCTTCCACAGTAACGCTATAATCCTGTAATTTATCTACAAAATCTGCCCCCGCCTCTTTTAATTCAGCATACATTCTTTCCCGAATAGAACGATTTAATCTCGTCAAACCATAAAAAAAGTTCTCTTTATTATCTTCAAATATAAAATCATCTTCTAAAAATATGATTGCATCACAATTGGTAATTCGAAAAAATTTATCATAAGTTATAGATATCGACATTTTAACCCTCCTCATCCACCATAGTTATAAGAAATTTATAACGGTTACCAAATGAATTTCTCTCAGCTAATAACTCAATGTTAGCATTGAACGAATTCAATATTTTCTTTACAATATATAATCCCATTCCTCTGCCTTCATGATTTGGTTTGCCTGATTCTAGTGGTTCAAACAAAATGTCTTCCATAGTTCTAAGTACACCTGTCCCAGTATCATAAACCACAATGTCGCTCCCATATGACTCTACTGTTATTTGATCCTGTCCCAAATACTCATAAACGCTATCTACTTCAGCAAATTTCTTCCTTTTATCAATCCAGTATATTGAGTTATTAAACAAATTATAAAATACGTGTATCAAAACGCCTTTGGGAACAAACCACGATAACTCTTCCGTTTTACAAACTATTACAATATTATTATCTTTAATTGTTTTCACTAAATTTTCTTCTATATCTTTTATAACAGTTTGTATTCGCTGAAGCACAAATTCATCATAAGTTCCTTTTTTAATAAAAGTATTTTCGAGAAATGAATATAAATTTGCAATATCATTGATTTTCCCCGCAACTATTGAATAACTTGTTTGAATCGGATAAACATGAGTGTTATAAACTTTAACTTTTTTTTGCGTTACAAAATACTCTTTCAAAAATCCAAAATGTTCTTGGATGTTTTCATCTATACCTGTTTTACTAATAGAATGCAGTTCATGTGTTATCGTTTCAGTTATCAATCCATTCGCCATTAATTTGTAATTATTATAAGACTCTACTTCTATAGCTTTTAATTGTTCATCAGCTTCTACTAATAAATTAGCTGCTCGTTTTTGTACTTCTTCATTTTCTCCAAAATGTTCTGTTACATTTTGAAAAACCTTTTCCATTTTTTGGTATAGACTAATTGGCATTGATACTTTTTCCCCTTCAATTTCAATTTTACCACTAAATTCTTTGGTAATTTTCTTCATCTCAGACATCATATGCCTATTACGTTTTGCAAATTTTTCAATATCATTTGAATTTTTTTTCACTCGTTTAGTAATATTATCTTCTAATAATCCGTTTTCCGTCAGCAATACTTTAATGATATCATTTGCTTTTCTATTTAATTCATAAAATAAATTATTAAAAACAATACCAATCAACATTTTGAACGCATCTGATACTTTATTCTGATTTATATCTAATCTAGAACTTATCTCTTGAATGTTTTTCTGCTCTGGATCTTTTATAGAAACATATCCTACAGTATTTCCTAAATCAAATCTATACCATTGTTGTCCTTTTGTCCTAAATTGCTGAAGTTTAATCCAGTCATTTTCTTTGTCCCCCAAAAAACCAATTCTGTATACATCACGATATAATTTTATACCGTTATAATCTTTTAGAAATTCTTTTAGTTCTTTTAAACTAAACTCTTGACTATTTTCAATTTCTTTCAAAGACTCTATTATAATCTTTTCTCCAATAGCTGCATTTTGTTTAAACGAATAAATTTCTCCTGATATCGGCACTATTTTCAATAGTGCCTCCATACACTCATCTGCTTTCTGAGCAGCAAATTTCTTCCTAATATTTTTATCTGTTATACCTAATTCAAACATATCGTAAAATGTCTGTGAAACTAAATCGAGTAATTCATTATATCGTACTTCTTGCATAAGAACTTTCTCAATTCTGTCCTTATTTGTCTTTAACAATTCTCTATAAAAACGATGTTCCTTTTTTAATCTTTTAAATGCCTCCGGCTTAGCTAACACCCTGTGAATACGTTCAATATACCAAGGCTTCAAACTAAGTTCATATTTTAATACTAATTCTCCTCTATCTTCAAAAATATTAAACTTATGAATACTCTCAGAAAGCTGAAGCATTCTATTGGGAAAATTAATATCTAATTCAATATTATTATAAAACATTCGAATTAAAGTTTTTTTGTTAACTTCATTAAAAGGCGATATCAAGAAATTAATAGCTGATTTTAATTCTCTATTGACTACTAGATTGGTATTATCAAAATGTAACATCATTTGAGCTGGGGTCTCCAAAAAATCACTGATATTTATCCCTAGAATCCATAATCTTGTATAACTCGGCTCCAGCTTTCTTATTTTCTTATACGGAACAAAATAATTACTATTATTTACACTGCTAACACTATCCCAATTAATAAAGGTTAATGTAGCAAACTCTTCTCTTTCAGATGCCGTTTCAACCAATAAATACTTGCCTAATCGTTGAGCCGCTAATCTACCGATCCCTTTTTCTCCCAATGTTGTCTCATTATTGTTATTTTTTAGATCTGTACCAATTTCTAAAAATCCCTTTTCTAATTGAAAATCATTCATCCCTTTCCCATCATCTTCAACAATTAACAATGGCTCTCCAAAAAAGGAACTCGGTACTAATTCAGTTATTTCCTCCATACATACAGGAACTGAAAAATTCTCTGCACTTTTTTCTAACATATGACCATTTTCAAATAACAACAACTTTACATTTGATGCTTTAGCGTCAATTGAATTCTTTATTAATTCAATAATAGCAACTTCGGAAGTAGTTATCAAATCCTTTCCCAAGTGTTTAATTACTCTTGGACTAATCTTTATTTGTTTATGTTCCATTCTTTCTTCCTCCTATACATCATATATTTGAATAACAAGTTCTTTTAGCGTCTTAGCAATACATTCTGCCATAAGATAGGGAACACCATTTCCTATCATCTTAAACATAGCAGTTAAAGAAATATCATTAGGTAAAATAAAATTTTCTGGTAAAGATTGTATTGCCATTGCTTCTGCAACAGACAATCGGCGTATTTTATACGGATGCAAATGCACTTCATTATTTCCATACGCTGCTGTTGGAGAATATTTCCATCGGTGAAGCCTTTTGAATGATTTCCTTTTTGTGTCACCTTCTAGTATTCTTTGCATTTTATCTAGGCCACTCTTTACAGCAAATATTCTATTTTGGTTTGGATGTTTCGTGACATGATTTTTTCTAAACCAATATTCAACTGTTAATGATTTTGGCACATCATACACAAAATCTCGATTACTATTTTCTTCAAATTCTTCAGCATCAGGCCAATTCAACTTTAAAATCTTATCTATTTCAAATCGTTTATATTTCCCCCATGGAAAATTGAAGTAATTTTTCTCATCAACATTGTAGATAGCTTCTCTCTTAAATTTCTCTTCGTCAAATCCAATCATTAAAATTCTCTCTCTAAATTGGGGAACACCATAACTTAATGCATTCACTACCCTGTCTGATATTACATAACCGCTATGTGTCACTTTCATTTTCATTTCGTTATAAAATAATTTGTGCTTTTCAGTTTTCACAAGTCCTTTTACGTTCTCAAATAAGAAAAAATCAGGCTTACATCTTACAATCAAATCAAAATATGTTTTTGTTAACCTCCCATTTTCACCAGTAATCCCTTTATTTTTTCCTCCAACTGAAAAATCTGGGCAAGGAGGTCCACCGATAAATCCGACCACATTGCCTTTTTCTTTTTCTTCCTGTATCATTCTTATTAGTCTCTTTTTATTTTTTCCTTGAGTGTAAACCATAGCGTTCTTATTTGAATATCCTAAACGCGGCTCTTGTATCAATAAATTTTTTCTTGAAAACTTATAGGCCTCAATAAAACATTTTTTACACTCATTAACAAATACTATCTCATAACCATTGTTTTCAAATGCTAAGTCTAAAATTCCTACACCTGAAAAGAAAGAAAATATTACTATATTCGGCATGTTATTTTCCAGTCCTATCTACTATTTTTTTATATTGTTGCTGATTAGAAGATGTTTTTTCAATAGGAACTACAACCTTAGAAACAGCATTTATATAATTTAAAAATAAAGTTCCCAGCAAGTGCCTATCGCTACGTGGAATACGTTTCCATTCATATCCTTTAAATAGATCTTTAACTAGAAATATTTCTCCCACTTCAACAAAATTTATTTCACTAATTGCCTGTTCTAATAATTTATTTACATCAGACACAATTATTACCTCCATATCTTCATCGTTCTAAACAACGTTGTTAACAACAATTATAACATGCCTACAAAGAGAACACTAGTTACTTTTTCCAGATTACCTATCTTACTTTTGCTTTATCTACACTCAATCTCCGATCCGTCCAGAAACACCGCCAGCAATGTCCCATCCTCAAACACCTTGATATGGTCCAGTGTTTTCAGCATAAAATCCGTGTCCATTTCCTTCAGCGGCTCTGCATCTTTCGTATATTCCACAAATTTCTCCGCCCGGTATCCGGCCAGAAGGTCTTCTCCCTGCATTTGCTGTTTCCACTGTTCCAGGAAACTCTCACGATTTTCCACCAGCGCATTCCATGTCATAAGGTATGCCTTCACCAGCGTTTCTTCTTCCACATGGCGGTTATCGCATCCCTGAACACCTTTCACCCGGTACCTTTCGCTGCATTGCCACACTTTTCTGTCATATCCGGCACTGCTGCGCCATCCCTTTCTGGAAAAAACTTTATTGCAAGTTCCGCAGACAATCCGTGAGGCAAATGGATTTGTTTCCGGATTTCGGGAATAAGAATGGGTTCCATGCTCCTGTAGGTATTTTTCTCTCCGCTTAAATTCCAACTGGACACATTCCCAAATACGTGGATCTATAATCGCTTCATGATCATCCTCCACATAGTACATCTGGACTTCTCCGGCATTCTTCGCCCGCTTCTTTGTTAAGAAATCCACAGTGTAACTCTTCTGCAGCAGGGCGTCTCCTTTATACTTTTCATTCTGGAGCATGCTGTTCATTGTAGTGGCATGCCACTTGGTACTTCCATCCCAATTTACCATCCCTTCCCGTTCAAAAATCCTCTTGATATAATCCGTAGTCTTTCCATCCAGGAATTCCTGAAACAGCCGGACAACAATCTTTGCCTGTCTGGAATTGACGATCAGTTTTCCTGTTTCATCGCTGTCATATCCCAGGAACCGCTTGGTACTCATCTTATGCTTTCCCGTTTCAAAGCGCCTACGGATACCCCATGTGGAGTTTTCAGAAATCGACCGGCTTTCATCCTGTGCCAGGGAAGAAAGAATTGTAAGCAGGACCTCTCCCTTTGCATCCAGGGTATTGATATTCTCTTTTTCAAAAAGAATCCCGATGCCAAGTTCTTTCAACTCCCGTACATAATTCAGACAGTCCAATGTATTTCTGGTAAACCGGGAGATGGATTTCGTAATGATCATATCAATTTTTCCATCCCTGCAGTCTGTGATCATGCGGTTGAATTCTTCTCTCTTTTTAGTATTCGTTGCGGAAATTCCTTCATCTGCATAGACCCCGGCAAACGTATACAGCGGATTGTCTTTGATGAATTTCGTATAATAATTCACTTGGTTCTCATAGCTTAATAACTGTTCTTCTTGGTCGGTTGACACCCGGCAGTATGCTACCATCCGTATCCTCCGGACGTTCTGGCTGGAATTCTCCTGTGAAATCGAATTCTGCCTTGCTGGTATAACGGTAATGCTTCTTGCCATCCTTCAAAACCTCCTCTACTACCGTTTGTCCCGTGACGTGCAGTCCTGCGAGTTCCGCATCATCAATCCGGATTCCCTTACATGCCTGTTTTCCCTGCTCGATGTAAGTACTGCACAGCCATTGGATCTTTTTCTTATAAACCTGCCTCCGGCGAAGTGTCTTTCCGCAATACGGGCAGATCAGCATTCCACTTAGGGGATACCGGTTCTGAAATTTCCTCGTTCCGTCCTGCCCGATATTTCTGATCTTTTTCCGGTAATCCCGCATCTCCTGCGCCTGCTGCCAGACTTCCGGGGTAACAATCGGTTCATGGTTTTCAGAAATGTAATAGCTTTGTACTTCCCCACGATTTTTCCGTGTAACATTCCGCTTGTCTGGCGGCGTATAATATTTCTGTAAAAGGAAATCCCCTTTATACTTTTCATTGGCAATCATTCCGCCAATAGTCCCGCCTTCCCAGGTTCCCCCTGTCACTGTAGGAACTCCAAGATAATCCAGCAGGCTCGCAATTCTGGTGCTTCCTACGGCCATCAGATAAAGGTCAAAAGACAACCGTACAATTTCTGCCTCTTTGCCATTCACCACCAGATCCCCATATTCGTTTTTGTCATATCCACAAAAACGGGAAGTGGTAATCATCACCTCTCCCCGCTCAAATTTCTTCTTAATGCTCCATTTATTGTTTTCACTCATGCTCCTGCTCTCTTCCTGGGCAAAAGAAGCGAGGACAGCAAGCATCATCTCTCCGTCCCCTGAAAGAGTGTTAATATTCTGTTCTTCAAAAAAAATACCGACACCCAGTTCTTTCAGTTCTCTCGCAACTTTCAGAACGGTGACGGTATTTCGTGCAAACCTTGATATGGACTTTGTTATGATCAGATCGATCTCCCCTGCTCTTGCTCTCTCCAGCATCTTCTGGAACTGCGGCCGGTTTTCACAATAACCGGAGATTCCCTGATCTGCATAGACACCAGCAAACGCATATTCCGGATTCGACCGGATCAGCCTTTCGTAGGTTGCCGTCTGGTTTTCCAGAGATTCCTCCTGCCTTCTGCTGTCAGTGGAAACCCTGGCATAAGCGCAAACTCTTTTTTTCTTTTCCGCCGTAGGAACCGCAGTGATAATCCTTATCCGCATACTTCTTCACTTCCCCCAAAATAAGCCGTAATAAATTTCTGAATCCTTTGAAAAATACGCCCTGCATCTTCCACTTCATCCAAACAGAGGACTTCTACCTGCGCCTTTTCACAGATTTCCATAAACTCCATAAACTGTCCCCAATCCCTGGCGATCATCGCCGCCCGGACAGAAACCACTACATCAATCTGATCTTGTGAAATTTCCTGTTTCAGACGGTTGAACTCCTTCCTGTCCGGATCAGCGCCAGAGGCTTCTTCAAAATAGATTTTCAGTTCCCATTTCTGTTTTCCATAGGCTCTTTCCAACCGTTTTTTTACATCATCCAAAAACTGGGTATAATCATGATCCCTATGATTCATACGGCAGTAAAAAGCCACCCGGTTTACTCTTCCTGCTATTACCATTCTTACAAGTTCTCCTTTCTTTTTTGGTAGTCTATCTATCACTCTGAAGCCCTTAAAAGTCAAGCAGTTTCACCATTTCCACCGTTTTTTGCTGCCACTCTCGCCAAACTTATCCTTTGCAAAAATTTTGCCGGACAGGGGATTGTTTCTCTCCTGCCCGGCATTTTCACTTTCTTTTACACTCGTTTAGCATAATCCAGACTGATCCATCCGGCTCCGGATTTCAGTTTGCCCCAGCCTGCATTGGAACCCTGTCCCGATCTGGTCTCCACAATCGTGAAGGTTCCTTTTCCCGTGTACTTTCCAGTAGTTCCATAGTTGGTTCCCGGACCTTTCCGGATGTTCAGGTCTGTGGCGGATACCTGTACCAGAAAAGAGCCACTGGAAGAACTGCCTCCGGAACCGGAGGACTGCACCGTACAGTAGGATGGATTCTCCAGATAGATCCATCCGGCTCCACTTTTTAAACGACCCCAGCCATTTTTCACTTCCACAATGGTAAAGATCCCTTTTCCTGTCTGTCCCTTTACGCTTCCGCTCATGGACGGAGCAGACCGATAATTCAGATCCGAAATGAGTACCTTTACTGTAAAAGGAACCGCTGGAAAACCGGAAGTTCCAGAGCTGCCGCTGCCAGAAGAAGAACCGCCTCCGGCCGTGCTTCCACCCATGGCAGCCTTCACTGCCTTACGGAATCCGTCCATGGTATATCCCATGCCGAGACCGTTCCAAAGATGCTCCGGATCGCCATGGTTGGACGCAATCCCTCGGCTGTGGCCCTCCCGATGGCTGACGATCACACCGTCTGCGGTCGGATTCAGATTATACTGCTTGCACAGCATGGCGAACAGTTCCACCGCCGCCTCATAGGTGCGTTTTGCCACAGCCCTTGCCGTGGACAAGTCGGAACAGGTAAAGTTTGAGCCTGACGTGTACCGGATACACGCAGGCTCGCACATCTCCACTCCGATATGGGTATTGTTTCCGCTGCCTCTGCTGCCGGAACCGCAGTGCCAGCCCCGGTGGTTCCAGGGAAGGGTTTGGTATACCGTCCCGTCATTTCCATCAATAAACCCATGGACACAGGCGCTGTCATAGGACGGGCTATTCCAGTTATTGATAAACACAGACGCCTTCGGCTGAGGACATCCCACTGAATGGAGCATCAGCCCCTTGACTGTGATCTTTCTTCCTGCCGTATAGCAGGGATTTTTCGTTAAAATACTCTGTACGAACTTCATCTCATTTCTCCTCCGTTTCTGTTTTTTCTGCCCGGTCATGAAGCTGTTCCAGGACAGCCTTGATCTTTTCCGGCACCGGAAGCCCCAGATGTGCCGCATTCTCCATCAGGCTTACGCCCTCATTAGAAATGTAGAAAAAGATCACCGCCGTCCGCAGCACCGATCCAGTGCCAATAACATGGCCATCCAGGATGTTGGCGATTCCTACCAAAAGGAAGATCAGCACCTTCCTGCAGATGCCCCTAAAGCCTACGTTGCTGGACAGCGTCTTATCAGAAATGGCGCACATCACACCGGTCAGATAATCCACCACTACAAAAAGCACCAGGGCGATCAGCAGCCCGTCATTCCCACCAAGGAAATATCCCAGCCATCCGCCTACAGCGGCAAATACCATCTGGACCATGTTCCAAAATTCTTTCATTACAAATACCTCGCTTTCATTCCATAAAAAAAGACGCCCATCTCTGAGCGCCCGCCTGCAGGTTGCTATGTGAAGTGTCTAAGCTGCACAATCTCCATTGTGGAGATTTGTGCGGTTTATGGCACAGAATCAGGTTGCTATTCCTGCCAGGTAGAGTGATAAATACAATCACCAAAAGCCATTGGCAGGAAGGAGGAAAAATGTTTACGCCAAAGGAATTGAAAGCCATTTACCCCGTCTATTTCTCAATCATCGCATTACACGGAAGCGCCGTGACGCTCCAGTCAAACAACACCGGCCACTGCTGGCATATCCTTCTGGAGGAATACCCACGTTTCAGAAGCTGCCGGATCTGTCACACCCATCACAGAGGAACCCCTTACCATGAACACGGACATGGAGCTACGCTTCCCTGCTGTCTCCGGCAGATCCGGTCCCATGACGCCTATTGGCTTGCCAGGGAAAGGGCTCATCGGAAGCGCCCCAGGAAACACTACAAAACAGACGGACAGGAGGTACGCTCATGAACAAGAAACATATCAAAGTCGCATACACCAGCCGCCTTTCCGGTGGTTCCTATACACAGGTCCCGAAAATTCAGATGGAGGGGCGCTGGCTGGAAGAACTTGGCTTTTCCATCGGAAATACCATCGTGGTCGAATATGGGGAAGGTTCCCTGTGTATCCGCCCAATGACCGAAACGGAACTGGCTGAAAAACAGCGCAGGGAGGCCCAGAAGGAGTTGGACAGCAAAGCCGCTGAAATCCGAAGCCTCCAATTCCGGCTGGAAAAAGAAAACCAGGAACTCCAGCGTGTAGCAGAGCCACAGCAGGAATACATTCTCATCTCCAGGGACTCCACAAAGTACCGCCGCTGATCCCCCTTACTCCTCCGTCAGCGTATAGGTAATCTTCATGGTTTTATCCACCGTCTTCACCACCGCTGAGGAAAGGTTATTGATGGATGCCAGGTACGGCGTCAGCAGATAAGCCGTCCGGTACTCATTACCATAGCTGCCGCCCCATCCAAACAGGAAATTCTTGTACTGGAACAGGGGCGTTGCGGCGTTATTGAGCCGGAAACTTCCCTGGGTCTGGATCACTGTGTCCTCCGCCGTAATCTGAAAATCCCCGCCGATGATCAGATCCCCGACCAGCGTCAAATACAGTTCGCAGGAACCGGTCTCGCAAAGGGGCTTCCACTTGGAGGTAAAACCGAAATTGATCAGCGTCACATCTGTGGAATTGGAAAGGCTGATCTTATAGATCCCCTTCTTGTCATAGGCTGGCACATACAGGTACCCGCCCCGGACGCAGCATTTTACCACCCGTTCCGCAAAGGTGCTGTTCTCCCGGTTTCCCACATCCATCAGCTTGGCGTTAGACAGCGTCCACTGCCCCTCGGTAAAGGAATAATCCGTTTTGGAAATCTTGATCCAGAGCATCGCAGCGTCCCCGGAAGAATTTCCCTCATTGGAAAACCCATACCAGTATCCGTCCTGCCCATCCATGAATTCCCCATACTTGGTATAACTTCCCAAAAATTCAAAAGTCTCCGGCGTCAGCACCTCATCATCCAGGACGGTATAAGTGGAATCGTCCAGCTTCTCATTCAGCCCGATGGAAAACACCGGGATCCGCAGCTTCCGGATCCGAACAGCTGCGTTCTCAAAGGTAATGGAATAAAGCAGGCTGTTCTCAAAATCCATCTCCACTGCCTCAAACAGCACCATCTTGTTGGCGTCCGGGATAGCCCCAATATCCACCGCCTTTAACTGCAGAAATGTACTGGCATCCCCCACAAGGCTTCCAAACCCATTCTGTCCGCCAAGGGCGCTGGTCAGCGCCACCGCCGCAATCGTCCCGTTGCCCTGATTGGGCGTAAATTCCCACACAAACTTATAGCCGTTGGAAAGAACCATGCTCTCTGTCAGGTTCAAGCTCCCCCTGGCCAGGTTCGCCGTAGAATTGACATTGTTGGAAGCGTAGGCCACCGGCAGGTTGTCGGAGCTTTCATACAGCAGTTCCTCATCCTCCGCCAGCGCTTCAGAAAAGAGCAGGATGCCGCCGATCATGTTGGGGCAGATGGGAAGAAGATTCCCGTTCCATAGGACCGCATCGTCATACTCCCCGGTTGCCGCGTAAAAAATGCCCATAGGGTTTAACCCCAAAATGTTATTGACGGACTCTGTGATCATGTTTTCCTCCGTGACCGTTTCCACCGCCCCGGTATTCGCGTCCGTCAGTTCGATTGTCATCACGCCTTTTAAAATCATGTCCATTTTCCTCCCATCATTCTGAATCACCAGATACCGGCAGCGTCACCGGCCGGCAGAACGCCCCGATCTTCGGCTTTGCCGTCAGTGTATCCGAATAGCTTTTCTGCACCAGTTCCATCGTTTCCACTGCTATCACATCCGTCACACTCTTCCCCTGCAGGCCGCCGCCCACAGAAAACAACCCCACTGTTTCCTCAATATCAATCCTGCCGTCCCACGCCGCAGCCGCCGCCATGGCCTGGCCGCTAATGGAAGCAATGCAGTCCCCGATTCCCACAGAGCCGGAACCGTCCTCCATCCGTAGGTATACATTGAAGGTATTTGTAATATTCGGCACGATATTTTCAATCGGGTAATACAAAGACAGGATGTGCTTTCCGCTGTGCCAGGTCTCCACCGGATGATGGAGCAGGATCTCCGCATTATTCAGTTCAAAGGTGACATAGCAGACTGCCTTCCCGTCCTCCGTCCAGGTCACCGGCAGGCTTACATCTACGGAAATATCTGTAGTTTCTTCCCCGGCAGCGCCATCCTCAGCATCCCCAGCTTCCGCTTCCATCCCGGACGAGCCGTCCTCCGTTCCAGCATTTCCTGCCGCTCCGCTTCCGGGCGAAGGGAACGGAATCACGACGGTGCCGCTGGCCTGGGTGGATTTCTCCACCGCCTGCGCTTCCACGTCCACCACTACCTGCCCGAAGAACTGGACGTGGTTTTCCTCTTTGGAAGCGAACTCAATGCTGATGATCCGCACATCCGTCTCCCCGATGGAATACTCAGAGGCATTTGCAAAGGTGTGGATGCCGATCTTCCCAGCTTCAATTTGGTTCAGCAGACCGGAAATATTTTTATCATTCTTGGACTTCGCCTGGGAAAGCCTGGGATTCTTTCCCACGCATTTCAGGCTCTGCCTGCCGCCAATCTTGACTGTAAAAGATGTCACGCAGGTGATCTGCTGGGCGTCCGCCTGCCCGCCGGAGAAGGTCAGCACATCCCCCAGATCCAACGCCGGATTCCCGATGGTATCCGAATCAAAGGGCACGTAATTGACTGCAGACAGAGCTGTCAAAATATTCCTGCACAGCTCCGCCCTGGTCTCTTCCAGTCCGAACTGCAGGAGGGGATTGACTCCCAGGTTCATAGTCAGTCCGTCATCTTCTTCCAAAGCGTAATACTCGGAAGTCTGCGTCCGCAGGTTGGTGGAACTGACCGCTGTGTACCGGGTCACAAAATCAGAAAAGCTGCTGGAAAACCGATGCTTCTGCAAAATCTCCATCACCGGCGTCTCCCCGTACTGCCGGAATTCCAGTTTCCCGGCCCGGTTGATGCAGAAGAACCCTCCCAGCACCTGAGCAGTAAAATACAGCACATCCCGGTATGTCTCAATGTCATTTTCCGGGTAAATGGAGAGCAGCTCTGATCCATTCGGGAGCGCCTCAATCTCCGCCTGGGTCTGCGCCAGTTCCACCCCGCAGGCGGTACTGCACAGCGCCATCATCCCGTAAGCGGTACCAATGGTTTCAAAACCATTGAAAGCCCGGTCAAAGCGGAGCATCCGGTCATAAGCCTTCAGTTCCAGCACATGGACTGACCGGTTGGCTTCACTCACTTCAAAGATGCCCATGGGGACAGTCTCATAAGCGCCGCTGGCAAGCCGGAGATGATAGGACAGTTCCACCTCCGCATCCTCCAGCGTATACCGGTCAATATCCAGAAACAGGCTGATCCCCATCTCCGCCGCATACACTGCCCCAAGTTCGATCTCCGAATTACCGCAGCACTGGGCTGTGATATAGCCGCTGCCTTTTACAATATCCTCCTGGTCAAAGGGATACTCCACGCCGCCTGCTGTGGTGATCTTCCCCGTCCAGTAATATTTCCGGGTGTTCCCCTGCACCGCCTGCAGGAACGCCTCGCTTACCGGGTACATCGGACACCCCTCCTTCCGTTTCCAAGCATCAAAAAAGCACCAATCATTTCTGACTGATGCTTTTTGATTAATAAATTGTTCAGAGATAAAATGGTATTTTTCCTTATTTCTAATCATTATACCAATCCTTTAGATAATATATTTAAAGATCTGGCAAATGAAAGTAAAAATCCACATTGCAAACTATGACTTCTCCCTGGAACTACTTCAAATACATATCTTTCATAGGCAAATGTATTTTCACTTTTAATTATATCGTCACAAAAATCAATATACGTATAATTTTTAGAACCATTTATTATCATAGCATTAATTGTTATATCAGATATAATTTTTTTTGAATCATCTGAAAGCTTAATAAACAAATCATTGTATAATCTATGACCACGAGCCATCTTACCATTATCATTTTCATAGAAAAGTTTCAAAATTATTTCACAAGAAAATGATAAATTAACAAAGGCAGGCCATAATTTCCATATATCTTCATTTCTACACTCAGGTGCATTTAACAAAGGAAGTATTGTTGTATACAAATCATGTCCTAATTTGTAATAAGTCTCGGCCAGAACCTTAGCTTGTGAATGACTATAAAATTCAGAATTCTGGGGATGATTGGGAACCATTCCGCCTGCGGGATAAGATGTCATAATATTACTCCTTAATATTAGTGGAAATACAAAATATATTTTATATTCAATTCAACTTTATTGTTAAAGCATACGCTAGGAGAATTTCTTAATTTCGTTTGTATAAGGGGATGTTTGACTTCGATTTATTTTTTTTGAATACATTATAATTCTATCAAAAAAAGGATACCTTGTCAAAATTCTCTCAGCGTAAAACTCACCGTCCACAGCCCTTTCCGAGAAGTATCCTTCACCAAGGCCGCCTTATATCCTTCCACATACATCTCCGCCGTTTTTACCGCCAGCGTCTCCGTATCGAAATATCCTACTGTAATCTTTTCCTGCTGCTTAAACTCCGTCAGGATCTTCAGCCACTTTGCCGATACCAAGAACGTCACCGGGATGCTCACCACGCCTGCGCGCACCACATCCCGCTGCATCGTCCCCGCCTCCGTCTCCCCGCCGGAATCCGCCTCCACATCATCCATCTGCACCTCATAGGAATCCGGCAGGGGGAGAGCAGTCCCGTCAAAGGTCAGATACTGTATAAATGCCATAACTTACCTCCCTCCCGACCGCAAATTCTGTCTTGCCTGTGCCGTCACTACCAGTTCATCCAGAAGCGTCCCGCCTACATACACCGGGATCACAATATTCCCCTGCGGACCGGAAAATCCCGCCAGGGCTTCCGATACTGCGGAAGAGATCCCGGAGATCAGGTCGGACATATTCCCACCGGATAAAGCGCCATCGGTATAGCCATACTCCATCCCATTCACTTTCGGTGAGATCACCATCTCCGAAGCCACATCCCGGACAGCTTTCTCCACCAGGTTCCGGTTCTTCTCAATGCCGCTCGCCAGCCCCTTCATAAAGTCCGGCATCCAGGTTTCATAATCCGCCAGCGGCCCCTCATCCGGAGCCGAGAAATGCAGGAAAGAACGGATCCGGTCAGCCAGACCGGAAACAGTATTGATCACACTCTGGATCATGCTGGAAATCCCGTTGATCAGCCCCTGGATGAAATCTTTTCCCCACTGGAATGCCTGCCCCGGCAGTCCGGTGATAAACCGGATGGCGGAAGAAAATCCATTGGAAACCACGGAATACAGCCCGGAAAGGGCAGAGCCGATCCCGGAAACCATCCGCTGGAAGGCGGATACTGCCGCTTCACGCAGCGTGGATGCGATATTCACCACCGTGGTCTTAATGCTATTCCAGACAGAAGACGCTGTCTGCTTCATGGCGGACCAGATCTGAGAGGCGAACTGGGACAGAGCCGAAAGCACCGTCTCCACGCCCTGCTTCAGTCCTGAAGCAGCAGAAGTCACCACCTGCCGGATTCCTGACCAGATCTGGGAGGCGGCATTTCTGATATTATTCCAGATATTGACCGCATCAGACGCAAGCTGTGAGAAATTCCCTGTCACCAGGTCGATCAGCAGAAGTACCGGTGCAAGAATCACATTTTTTAGCAGCTTCCAGGCACCGGCGGCAATGTCGCAGATCCCTGACCAGATCCCTTGCAGGGTATTTTTCGCGTTTTCCCACAAAGAGGTAACCGTATCCACTATCAACTGGACAACCGGGTTTTGCAAAATCGTATTCCAGGTATCTGAAAAAAAGGAGGATACCTGTGACCACAAGCCGCTCCACCAGTCCGGGATGGCAGAAAAAAAGCTGATGAAGGTCTGGAACGCTGCCGGGATGGTCTCCGTAAAAAAGACCACCAGCCCGTTCCATAATTCCATCAGTTTTTGGGATACTGTTTGCCACAGGTTCCCGAACCATTCCGTAATCGCTCCCCAGTTTTTGACGATAGCGATGATCCCGGCAATGGCCGCCGCCACTCCGGCAATAATGCCGATCACGGGAAGCAGGGAGATGTTCAGCGCCCCGAAGGACACCGCCAAAGCCGCGATTACTGGCGTCAATGCAGTAAACGCCACCAGCAAAGCCCCAAGGATTACCACAAAATTCTGCGCAGGTTCCGGCAGCATGCCGAATACCTCGCTCACTGCCGTAATAATGGCCACCAATGGCGGCAGCACCACGTTGGCCAGCTCCACAATCTTTTCTCCCAGAGGCACCAGCGCCTGCTGCAGCTTTCTTGTATTAGCTTCCATCTCCTGCATGGGCGTCTGTGTCTGGCTGAACAGATTTTCTGCGGATCCGGCTACGTTATCATAAGTCTCTCCCACAGAGGTCAGGGAAGTAATAAATTTCAGGTTTCCATCCTCCGCCATAGTTCCAAATGCCTTGGCCGCCATGTTCAGGGCTTCCTGCTGGCTGGTGCAGTTTCCGATATCTGCCACAATGGAATCGATTACCTGCTTCTGGGTGGCCTCCCCGTTCTGCCATGCAAGGAATAAAGATTGGGTCTTCTGGGAATACAGGTCAATGGAATCCCCGATGGTTCCATCCGCCAGACGGGTGGTCACCTCATTGATCGCGTCATTAACCTTGTCCAGGTTGTAAGCACCGCCCTGCAGGCCATTCTGCAGAAGCTGGAAATACTCGGAAGCCGAATACCCTGCCTGCTCAAATTTCCCGGCATATTCAGACAAGTTATCCCCCAGTTCATTGGTCTTATCCAGGCCGTTCTGGGTACCCCGGACAATATAATCCATGGCCTCCTGGGCGGTCAGGCCATACTGCTTCATCAGGGAATTGACACCCCGGAGGGTCTCATTCATGTCAATCCCGTACAGTTCTTCTAAAGTCAGCGCTTGTTTCGTCAGGTTTGTCAGGTCGGTATCTCCCAGATCACCCAGGTTCTTCTTGACCATAATGACCGCTTCCGCCACCGCATCCATGCTCTGGCCTACACCGGAGCCGTATACGTTTTTCACAATTTCAGCGCTAGCTTCCGCCGCCTCTCCGGTCTCCCCAAAGTAAGCGTTCACCTTAGAGACAGCAGTCTCTGTCTCCGCATAAGCGGATACCGCCTTATCGCCCACATCCTGGATCTTATCCCCGACCACAGACAGCTGGTCAGCAGCCTCCATCAGGGCCGCACCCTTGGTGGCCTGGGCAATCTCCCCGATGTCATCCGCAGCGCCCTGGGCTGCGTCCCCCACATCCTTCAGATCGTTAATCAGGTTTCGGACAGCCTGCCCGTCATCTACCGTATCCAGGGCGTCTGTCAGCTGCTTAATGTCTGCCTTCCCGCCAGTGACCGCCTTCCCGATCTTCTCCACAGCTGTTTTCAGCTGATCGGAAGAAGCTGTCCCGTTCCGGATTGCTGTCAACAGGCGGCTCCCCAGCACATCGGCATAATCTTCCACACTGGAACCCGTAGCCGCAAACAGCTTATTCAACCGCTCCGTATTAGAAGCCAGCCGCTCCTGCTCCGACTGCAAACCAGACAGATCCGCCTTATATCGGTTCAGCGCACCTCTAGTTTCCTCCACCTCCCGCTGGAAAGCCATGTACTGGTCTTTCCCCAGATCACCACGTTCAAAGGCTTTCGTCACATCTTCCTGGGCCTGTTCTAGGGCTTCCAGCTTCTTTTCCGTATCCCCGATGGCCGACTGCAGAAGTTCCTGCTTCTGCGCCAAAAGGATAGTATTGGACGGATCCAGTTTCAGAAGATTATTCACATCCCGAAGCTGGCTCTGGGTCTTCTTTATGGAATTGTTCACTGCACTCAGCGACTTTTCCAGTCCGCTGGTATCGCCGCCGATCTCCACTGTAATACCCTTGATCCGGCTTGCCATGTGTCATCCACCTCCTGAAAATGAATATAGAAAATACCCGGATCACTCCGGGCGGAATCTTTGCATATTTTCTTTTGTCTTCGAATACAATAATCAAAGGACAAAGCCGCCGGATTTGCTAAAAGCCATTGACTTTTGAGTGGATCCGTGCTAGACTCTGTCTTAGTGATCAGGTTTCAGATACTCGTGAGGACTGAGACCGGGGGAGGACCTGCGGGCCCTCCTTTTTTTATTCTGATAACAGGAAGAGGGGAAATCTTTGTCAAAACCGTTTCTTACATACGACCAGCAGCTTGATAAACTGCAGAACGAAAAAAAACTTCAAATTCATGACCGGGCAGCTGCAAAAGAAATCCTAAAAAATATCGGATATTTTTCCTTGATCGGAGGATACAAAACACCGTTCATCAATCCCATGACCCGTATTTACCAGAACAATACTTCTTTTGAGGATATCTATGCCCTGTACCAGTTTGATCTTTCCCTGCGTGAACTTGTTTTCAAATATTTGTGTGAAATAGAATGTAAAATCCGGCAGCTTGTTTCCTACCATTTTTGCAGTCTCCATGGCGAACAGCAGACCGCATACCTCACTCCTGGGAATTATAATCATACAAAAAAGAATGCTGCTGATATCACCCGCCTGGTCCAGATCTTATCCTACCAGGCAAATAAAAATACGGAACATAATTATGTTGTCCACCAACGGAAGGTTTACCATAACGTTCCTCTATGGGTGCTGACCAACACCCTGACTTACGGACAGATTTCCAGGTTTTACGCCTTGCTCCCCTTCCAACTGCAAAGCGGTATCAGCAAAGATTTTCCAGGCGTAAATGAAAAGAACCTGGAACGTTACCTGAAAATCCTTACCCTGTTCCGGAACGTATGCGCACATAACGAGCGGCTTTATTCTTTCCGGACCCAGATTGATTTTCCAGATACAATTCTTCATCAGAAACTGAATATACCAAAAAAAGGGAATCAGTATCTTTCCGGAAAACGGGATCTGTTCGGTCTGGTCATCGCTTTCCGTTACCTGCTCCCCAAACAGGACTTTCTGGAATTTAAACACGCATTAATCAGTATTATCAATAAGTACATAAAAAACAGCGGGCAGATCAGCGAATCTTCCCTTTTGGATATAATGGGATTCCCTGCAAACTGGAAAGATATTACCCGCTACCGCATTTAAAACGGCCTCACGATCCAGTAAAAGCACTCAAAACCTGTCAAAATCCTCCTGCGTGGCAACCACCGCATATTTATGCTCATCGTTCCGGCTTTCTACATACATATCATTCACCATCCCGATAGTCAGAAGATCCAGATCCCTGATGGACAGTCCCAGCTGCACGCACCGCAGGAGGAACAGAGGCGTTGTCATTTCCCGGTCAGTCGGGCGAAGTTTTTTTTAGCCTGCACATCCGTCTGGGTGTTCAGCCCCCACAGTTCAATGATCTGGGGCAGTACCTGATAGATGGAAAAGGTGTTGAACCCATCCAGCCATTCCTCCGGTGTATCCGGGATGGACGGGTCGGCGTGCTTCGCCATCACATAGGCAATGTTCTCAAACATTTCCAAAGAGAACAGATCCAGGTTGGAATTCTCCGGGTCATTCTTATCGATCCCTTTTTCCAGATCCCGCAGGTCTTTATAAATATCCCGGTGGAACCGCATCCGGTAGATCCGAGGGATAGCGGCAGAGGCCTTAAAAGGGACCTCTTGCCCGTCAATCGTGATATTCTGTTTCATGCTCATAAGGTCTGCCCTCCTGTCTCATCATCTGTCCCCTGCTGGCCGGACTGCTGCGTCCCGGAGGTATCCGGCGTCACCTCCGGCAGATACACCGCTGTATACCAACCCGTATAAACCGTATCCGTGGTGCTGTCCCCGGTACGGGCCTTCACGTACCCATTAGCCAGAGGCGCTGCCGTGATAGCCAGCGTTTCCGTCTGTACCTCAATCTCCTCCTCATTGGTTGTGGACTCGATGTTTGGCCTGGCCGCCGAACAGTTATACAGCACATGGCGGATCTTCTTCACATCCCCGTCAAACTCAAAGAGCAGGGCAAAGTTCGCCGTCTCCACATTGGCGCTCTCCACCAGCACACTGTTGTCATCCAGGGATTCTTTCAGCACATCTGTCCGGAAACTCTCCGGCACCATGGCCAGTTCCAGATCCCCCTCATAACCCATGTTATTGGAGATCGTATAATAGGCATACCCATCCGCATAAAAGTTGGACGGCTCGCCGTTTGGCTCCAGGGACAGGGATACTGCGCCCGGCATAGCCACCGGCGTCCCAAAGGTCACCTCTCCGTCATCGTCCACCGTAATCAGTGCGTAATGCACGTTGCAAATATTAAATTTGACTTTATTTTTCTTCGTAGACATTTCCAGCCTCCTTCATTTCATTCCCGGTTTTCCCAGCACTATCTCCCTCTGTCGGCATTTCAAAAGCGTACAGAACTTCATACAGCTTCTCGCTGTCAATCCAGGTTTCCGACTTGTTATAAAAAATCCCCGCTGCGTCCAGAACATCTTCCACGTTCTGCTCCGCTTCAGGGTCTTTAAAATCCGTATATAGTTCCAGCCGGACTTCCGTAAACTTGTGATATACCTTCCCGTCTGCGGAAAAGTTATCGCTCCCCGGAAGCAGATAACAGAGGAAAGGCGGATCCGGCGCTTCCCCTTCTGCAAAGTGATCATAAGCATAAGGAACTCCTATATTGTTTAAAATTGATAGCAACCTATCCATCCCTAAGACTCCTTTCAATCTCTTCCTCCAACTGCTGGATTCCCTTTTCTTCTGCCGGAGCAATATGGCTCTTTCCAGCGACCCGGCCTCCATTTCGTTTGGCATGGCCAAATTCCAGCAAATGGGCCAGGTAGTAACGATTCCGGGAATACACCGTCATCGTTATACTGTTGGAAGTCTCTTTCGATTTCTTCACCGCCCAGCTTTTCGCATAATCCCCGGTATCCTTCGGGGCATTGGCACGAATCTCTTTCTTTACTGTCTCCCCGGCGTCTTTTACTGCCTGTTTCACATTATCTGCAGCCAGATCCGCATATTCCTCCAAAGTCTCCATAATAGCGTCTGCCAGCTCCACGATCTGTACATTTTGTCCCATGTTTACCGCCTCGCTTTCTCACACCGGAACTTCAGCGCTTTCTTTCTATAGTTCATGTGATCCACGGCCACGATGTTGTAGATCTCCCCGCCAAACAGGATACGGAAACCGTCCGCCGTCACCTCCGCCGCCCGTTTGCAAAAGCGGATGGTAAACGCAATGTCAGAATCCACAACCGTCAATCCGGCGGCGGCCTTTTCATTCCCGCCCTCACCACTGACTGTGGCGTGGCAGGTATAATAATCCTCCCAGACATTCCTGCGGTTTCCGATATCGTCCGCAACTACGGAGTTTTTCTGGAAGGTCACTTTTACATTCAGAAGGGAAATCTCCATCAGAACTCCTCCTTCCGGCCTCCAAAGAGCAGGGAGCGCAGCGTCAGGGTCAGGGCATGGTGGTCAGCTTCCTCCCGGTGTTCATACAGATAAGCCACGGTATACATCACTGCCGGTTTTCCATTTTCCACTTCCTGCAGACCGCTTTCCTCGTCTATGCGCAGGATATCCATGCACATCCGCTCCGCTGACGCCAAAAGCGTGATGATCAGCCCATCGTCTTCATCATCATCCACCCGGAGGTAATTCTTCATTTCTTCCAGTGTCACCAGCATCCCATTGCCCTCCTTCACTATCGGCAGTGCCTCTGTAACTAAAGGCACCGCCTTTTTCTCACATCAATCCATCAGGCGCTGGCCTTCTGCGCCAGTACCTTCACTGCCTCGGAAAGCACCAGCTTGCCGTCCACCCTCTGAGAACCAAGGAATCCCACCTGGCCGTTGGCGGCATACAGTTCATTCAGCCGCTTAAAGGAACGCCCCTGCCGGTCTGCGATCCAGTAATAGCTGAAATCACCGAAGGCAATGGTCTTTGCCCCCGCCGCAATCACCGGCATGTAGGCGGAGGTCTTCACCGGCCTGCCAAGGAGGGTATCCGGCGTACCGGCCACAAGGGAAGGCTGCCACAGATACTGTCCGGTAGAATCCTTCAGTTTCCGAACGGCCTTGATCGTAGAATCGTTCAGCACCCACACTGCCTTCTTCCGGTACGGAGATTTCAGGGAATAGAACAGATCCATCAGTTCATCTGCTGTCGCCGCCGTGGAAGATGCAGCGGTCACCCCGGTCTCTGCACCACCGGTAGCCGCAAGGACACCCAAAGGCTTCCCGGAACCGTCTCCGGTAAAAAACGCTTCTTCCTCTTTCGCCCCGATCCGGCGGGCAAATTCCTTTGCGATATAAGATTCCAGGTCAAAGACGCTGTCATTGAGAAGTTCCTCGGACACCTTAATCATGGTACCCACCTTATAAGCTCCGATGGATACCTGGCCGAAGGAATCATCGCTCTCCGTATAGGCCCCTTCCTCATCGATCCAGGACGCTGTTCCCTTTGTTGCCACCACCGGGATCTTCCGATCCCCGCTGGAAGTGCGGATCACGTTTGCCAGCTGGCGGAACACGTTTTCCTCTTCCAGAGCTTCCACCAGGGTACGCTCATACTCATCCGGCACCAGGTTACCACCCTCGGAATCCGTCCCTTCCTCCAGAGCGTTGACCACACTGGGAAGCGGCACTTTTGAACGCATGGCATTCCAGAAGTTGGCCTTATACTCCTCCGAAGCACGCCCGGTCTTTTCCTTTCCCGCGCCGCCGGATGCCGGACGTCCGGTCAGGGGCTGATTCACCGGCTGGGACAGTTCCCGTTCAAAGGCTTCCTGCCGCTCCAGCCTGGCGATTTCTTTCCCCAGATCCGTAATTTCCTGTTCCATACGGGTGTAGGCAGCGTCATCCTCAGCAGACAGCACACCTTTTTCATTCCTGTGGGAATCCAGGAAAGCCTTCGCTGCCTCCCATGCCTTCGCCCTCTTTTCTCTCAATTCTAAAATCGTCATCGTCATGTCCTCCTAATTTTTCAATAAATTAAGCCGCTCGTAGAGACTGTCTACGCTGCGGCCTGCAGGTTCGGTTTTCAGTTTTGTCATGCATTTCGCCGCGATCTTGTCCATCAGGGAATTGACTACAGCGGCTTTGGAATACAGCATGGACATTGCCATCGGTTCCACATCCTCCGTCAGTTCTGCCCTGGCAAGAATCCCATCGGCAAACCCCAGTTCCACTGCTTTCCCGGCATCCATCCAGGTTTCCGCGTCCATCATGTGGGATAACTTTGTCCGGGACAGGCCGGTCTTGATCTCATAGGCGTTGATGATGGAATTCTTCACGCTTTCCAGCATCTCAATGGCCTTCTGCATTTCTCCGGAATCCCCCCAGGCGATCGTTGCCGGGTTATGGATCATCAGCATGCCTACCGGCGAGATCAGCACCTTTGTGCCTGCCATGGCGATCACCGAAGCGGCACTGGCCGCGATCCCATCGATTTTAACGGTCACATTTCCGGGATAATCCATCAGCATGTTATAGATCTGCGCTGCGGCCACACAGTCACCACCGGGGCTGTTGATCCAGACCGTAATATCTCCATTTCCTGCCATTAATTCCTCTTTAAAAAGAGCCGGTGTGACTTCATCGTCATACCAGCTCTCCTCCGCAATCGTCCCATTCAGGAACAGCACTCTCTCAACCCTTTCTTCGCCGGAATCCTGATCCCGGATCTTCCTACTTTTCCAGTTCCAAAATTTTTTCATCGGATTTCTTCTCCTTTCCGCATTGCTGCGAAATCGTCTCCCCCTATGGCAGCCTCCTGCCGGGATGTCCCAAACAATCCAGCATCCTCCAACTTTGTCATATTTCCATTAATCAAATACAAATCTCCTCCTTGCTCCGCCGGAATCCGGTCCAGATTTTCCAATTCCCGGATGTCATTGGCACTCATCCATCCATTCTGTCTTGCCGTGGCATATCCATTCATCCGGCTCTGGTAGTCCCCGCGAAGCAGGCCGTCCACGTTGAACTTGATGAAATACTGCTTTTTCTCCTCCCTGGACAGTAAAGAGCGCACCATGGACTGTTCCCATCGGGACACCCAGGGATCCAGTGTATATTTCACAAATTCCATAGACTGCTGCTCGATATTATTAAATGAGGATTTTTCCAGATCCCCAATCATGTGAGGCGGCACCCGGAAGATCCGGGCAATTTCATCCATCTGAAACTTTCTTGTTTCCAAAAACTGTGCCTGCTCCGGCGAAATGGAAATCGGGGTATATTTCATTCCTTCTTCCAGTACCGCCACCTTATTGGCGTTACCGGAGCCCCCAAATGTCCTCTGCCAGCTTTCCCGCACCCGGCTTGGATCCTTAATGGTTCCAGGATGTTCCAACACCCCAGACGGTGCTGCGCCATTGGCAAAAAATTTCGCCCCATATTCCTCACAGGCCATGGCCATGCCAATCGCATTCTTTGCCATAGCGATAGGCGAATATCCCACAAGCCCGTCAAACCCCAGCCCCGGAATATGCAGCACCTCGTAAGGAGAAAGCCGCACAACAGAACCTTTCATGGTCGGCGCGTCATCAGAACTCAACGTGTACTCATAATACAGCTGCCCTTTCTCATCCCGATCCACATACATCCGGTCTGCCATCAGCGGGTACAGGGCGATCACCTCGCCCCTCCCGTTCCGGATGATCTGGGCATAAGCATTGCCCCACAAAAGCAGGTGCGTCATCAGCGTCTCCCGGAATACGAAAGAAGTCATCTCCGGGTTCGGCTCGTCATGAAGCAGGAAATAGAGGGGATGGTTTACCGCCTTCTCTTTCCCGCCGTCATCCGTATACCGGTAAAACTGCAGGGGCAGGCTGGCCACTGCCTCCGACAGGATCCTTACACAGGAATACACCGCTGTCATCTGCATGGCCGTCCGCTCATTCACCCGCTTTCCGGAGGTACTTCCTCCCATAAAGAAACTATAACTGCTGCCGGATGTCCGGTCAGATGGCTTATCCCTTGACCGGAATAAGCTTGATAAGATTCCCATAACACTCATACCCCTTTCTAAATAAAGAGAATGCCTCTTGTATCATAAACGCTGCTTGGCGGCGAACTACGAATACAGCGATCCAGCCCCATAATTAACGCCACAATCCCATCGATTTTTTCCACAGATTTTTCTTTATCCGGCTTAATATTGCCCGCAGGATCCTGCCGCATCACCACATTCTGGGCCATCCATTTGAGAACCGGATTACCGCCGTGGATGATATTTCCTTCCATCAGCAGCTTGTACAGTTCTTTCGATGGTGGGGACATATCTTTAAATCCCTGTCCAAAGGGAACCATGGTAAAGCCCATATCCTCTAAATTCTGCACCATCTGTGTGGCATTCCAGCGGTCATAAGCAATTTCAATGATGTGATACTTTTCTCCCAGCTGCTCGATGAACCGCTCAATAAAACCGTAATGAATCACATTTCCTTCTGTAGTAAGGATATAACCTTGCCGCTCCCATACATCGTAAAGAACATGATCCCTACGGCAGCGAAGTTCCAGTGTTTCCTCCGGCAGCCAGAAAAAAGGGAGAACGATGTATTTCTCCCCATCCGTCCTCGGAGGAAACACTAGCACCAACGCTGTAATATCTGAGGTAGAAGAAAGGTCAAGTCCGGCATAGCAGTCCCGGCCCAGAAGGGAAGTATAATCAATCTTCTGATTTCCCCTGTCATAAATATGCTCCGGTATCCACGCCACCGCTGAGTTTGTCCAGATATTCAGGCGCAGCTGTTTAAATACATTCTCCTCTGCCGGATTATCCAAAGCCTCCCGGTAGGCGTCCCGGACACGGTCGATACTGATGGTGTATCCCAGAGACGGATTCGCTTTATACCAGTTTTTCTCATCGTTCCAGTCATCCTCATCACTCAGGCCGTAGATCACCGGGTAAAAAGAAGGATCCGATTTCCGGCCATTCATGATATCCAGCGCCTTGGTATGCAGTTCATAGCAGATGCTCTCCTTATCCGTACCAGCCGTAGTAATGATAAAAAACAGTGGCTGCTCACGGGCATCACCTGAACCTTTGGTCATGACGTCATAGAGTTTCCGGTTCGGCTGGGCATGGATCTCATCAAAAACCAGCCCGGAAATATTCAGGCCATGTTTTGTTCCTGTTTCAGCGGAAAGCACCTGATAAAACCCGGCATTCCGGTAGTTGACGATCCGCTTTGTAGCGGCAGCAATCTTTGACCGTTTTAACAGTGCCGGGCATTTCTCTACCATTCTTTTAGCCACATCAAAAACGATAGATGCCTGACTCCGGTCATTGGCGCAGCCATATACCTCCGCACTTGCCTCCCCATCCCCATAGAGAAGATACAGTGCGATGGCCGCTGCCAGTTCTGACTTCCCGTTCTTCTTTGGTATCTCTATATAGGCACTCCGGAATTGACGCTTTCCATCGGCTTTTACGATTCCAAAAAGATCCCGGACAATCTGCTCCTGCCATGGGAGCAGAAGAAATGGTTTCCCATCCCATTTTCCTTTTGTGTGTTTCAGGTTCTGGATAAAAGCAACCGCATGATCCGCCCGCTTCGCATCGTAATGGGAAGTTGGGAGCATGAAGGGAGAAGGTGTGTATTGAAAATCCATCAACATCCGCCTCCTTCCAGCAATTTCTCCATTTCATCTTCCTCATCGCTGTTCTCTCCGCCAACGATCCTGCTCCGGGCCGATGGCGTCAGACCGAACTGCTCACAAAATTTCAGCATAATCTTCATATTGGTCTGGGCGATGGATACCTGCGGCACCTGCTGCAGATAGCCATTTGGCGTCCGCACCATAGAGCCGTGCTGCGTCAGGAATTCCTCCGCTTCCTTCCAACGGGCATATGCCTGACAGTATCCGGCAAAGGCCGCCATGTCCATTTCTGTCAGAAGTCCCATCTGTTCCAACACTTTCGCCATACGCTTCCACTCTTTTTTTGCCTCATCTTCCAGCCAGGAAGGGCAGCGTGGAGCCTTCTTCTCTGGCCTTGGTTCTTTTGTATTTAAAGGCCGACCGCCCGGATTCCCCTCCAGCATCTTTAGTGCAGTCGGCTTCGGTTTCCTGCCTCTCTGCGCCATCGCTCCCACCTCCTCTCTGGTCCGATAGGCAATAAAAAAAGCCGCCATGTAGCGACCTCATCAAAATATATAACAAGAGACAGAAGCCTCTCGGCTTCCGTACTCCATAATTTTTTATAAAAAATTTCTTATCATAAATTTCTTCTTTGGCGATGGATAATCGCAAGAATTACTTCCTGCTCCTCCTGATCAACATCCATACTTTCCAACGCTTCTCTTGTTCCACAATCCGGACAGATCGGCGTTTGATTATCTATTCTGGAAAGAGCAGGAGCCTCGTAGTATGCCTGTCCGCATCGTGGGCAGATTTTAATCTGGGTAATACTTATTTCTTTCATGACGAACTCCTTATATCACACTACATAATCCCACACTTTTTCTCCTGCCAGTTTCCGATATGTATTTCCATTTGGCAGATCTGTAGTACAACGGCAAACCTGCCGATTGAAATATCTCTTATTCTTTTTTATTGAAAACTTTAATTCTCCCCTTAAACTGTAAGGCCCCCTGCCTCTGCGCCAGCTTTGCTTTGCCCATCTTTTTGAACCGATCATCTTTCCACCTCCCTGCTCCTGTCATAGGCCTCATGCAAAAATTTAGGATCAAACCCAAAACTTTTATAGCCACTTAAGCATGTTTGCATATAAAAATTACTCGGCACGCCTAATACTCTATCCTCATGCATGATGTACACGAATGTATTCCGCGGCCGGATTTTTCCGCTTCGGATTCCCTTGATCGGAAGGAGCATTTCTTTCTTGTAATAAAAAGTAGGAAATCCCTCATAGCGATCCAGCGCCTGCTCATCCTCGGCACTTACTTCCCACGCTGCAACCGGAACCCAGCTGCCTTTCTTTGGCTCAATCGTCAGATAAGATCCGGTCTTACTTCCTTTAAAAATCAATTCATAATCCGGGATCTCAGAAGTCCCGATGATCCGTGCAGAAGGGCAGCGCATCCTCATCTGCCGGATGTTTAAGTTGCTGCCATAAGCAATGTAGTATCTTTTTTTCATTTTAGTATCCATCCTTTCCGAAGGGATTACCCTTCTACCACCTTAAGACCGCCGAAGCGGTTCATAAGGTGGCAGGAGGCTAATTCCTTCAAGCAGCTTCCCGTCCGTGTCTAAAGGCTGTATCTCCTGCCAGTCTCTTCGTCAGGATTTCCCTGGCAGTTTTGAATTCATCCCCGATAAATCCCAGCCGGAGGAGCCAAGTCCGCATGGCGTATTTTGGATTTTCATTCTGCTGTGGTTTCGGGCTGGCTGTTTTTAAAGTCTTAGCCATCTGGCTCAGTGCAAGGCAAAGCTGAATGTAACTCTTAAGCTGTCCTGCGTGAAGCCCGCCCCTGCGTTCTCCTGTGGGCTCATCGAACTGGAAAAGCCGGAATTCGACCGTCCCTTTTGTAAATGTTGCATGGTAGTTTAGCATATGGTAACGGCTGTCATTGTAGTGGTGGCTCCTGCTGCAGTTTGCATCGTGGCTACTGTACCAAATATCGGCAAGCTGTGTCATCGTAGTTGGCTTTCTGCGGTTGACCTGTTCCAGAAACCGTGGATCAACCGTCCGGCAGTAGCGTCTCATCCTGCCATGATCAAGATTCAAAGCATCTGCAATCAGGCTTTCGTGGCTGGCCATGATGTTTGCCAGGTTGCGGAGCGTCTGCGGTGTATGGCCTTTGGCTCCGATATGGATGTGAACACCGCATCCTCTGGTGGCATCGCTCTTTGCTCCTGCGTGGCGCAGCTGCCGGATCAGTTCCTGTAAAGTTTCTATATCCGAGTAGGTCAAAATCGGAGTAACCATTTCGCATTTTTCGCTATCCAGTCCTGCAATGCTGACGTCCTTCTGAAATTTCCATTCCCGGCCCTGTGCATCCCATGCTGACCATGTGCTGTATCCGTTGCGGCTTGCAGTGTTCTCATAACGATGGGTTCCAAAGTATCTGGCTGCCACTCTTGCAGCTTTCTCTCTGGTAATGTTGTTCATTTCCACCTCAACTCCGATGGTCTGTTTCTTCATTTCCTCAATCTGTCTTGCAACTTTCTCATTCATTATAAAATCCTCCATTTCGTTTTGTGTGTTTTCCCTTTTGGTAGTACACATATTCGCTCTGAAGGCCGATAATAGCAAGTCAATTCTGAGGCATATATTGCACAATCTTCAGCGAAAAAATTTGTGTGTTTTTACAGTTGCTTACGGATGCAATCAACAATCTCTTCCTTTGGAAACTTCATTTTCGTCTTCATCTTTCTCCAGTTCCTCCAACATTCTTTCGCATTCCTGATATAACTTCTGTAGCCTTGGTATCAGTTCCCGTTCTTTAGGGGTAAGCTCCACAATATTGATAGGAATGGACAACACACGTTTTGTCTGCAGGAGAACAGACTGGATACCAGCCATCTTTTTCATAGGAATTTCTATATCTTCATGAAAGTTTATTCCCGCCTGGTAGTTTCCCCGATCCACACGTACCAAGATGTCTTGCTGGGTTGCCGTATAAACAGCGCTGCTGATATGAGTACGGTCAACTATTGTAATATTATTTTTCTTCAAATAATCCCGGAACTCATGGACGGAATGCGGTTGAAAATCACTCCAAAATTCAAGCAGAAGTTTTTTTGCCTGTGCCGTTTTCGATAAGGTATCTTCCATCATGCATTCCCTCCGAGCGTTTCACTTTCCTGATTGTTCATTTGCGCTGCTTTCACAGCGGCACGCCTTTCCTTCTGGATAATGCTGAATTTTTCCGCCTCCTCTTTTGTCCGGAAAGCCGTGTGTCCTTTCAAACCAGCCAGCAGAGCCTTCCTTGACTCCTTATTCGCCGTACCAGCCAGGCCAAGCTGTACCAGCCAGATACGAAGATAATATTTTTCATTCTCTTCCACCACCGGAGTGGCGCTGACTCTCTTGGCTTCCTTCGCTTTTGTGACAATCTTTGCCGCCAATTCGGAATATGCTTTATTTTTCGCACTGTCAGGCGAAAGGGGGAAAGTAAAGATCACTTTGCCTTCTTCCACCGAAAGCCCCTTCAGGGCCGCCGTATCCGTTGACAGAATGGTCTGTAAATTCTCCCCGGCATTCTCCTCCGAAAGCTGCTCCAGCTTTTCCAACAGGGAATCGCTAACCGCAAAGGTCTCATACCTTGTGATCCGGTTGAGCAAATAAGCCCGTGCATGGATCATAAAAAGTAAGTTTTGCAAAAATTTCCCCTCTCCGGTATCTGCCGGGATCTCAATTTTCACTTCATCCACAGGGTCTTCCAGATAGCCTTTCTCCTGCAAAAACTGTGTCAGAAAATCTTCTCCTTCCTCTGTCTCGCTTGTGATCACGCCGTCCCGGTCAATGGTAAGGCGGCCCACTGTGTAGGAAAAGGTGGGAGGCCCCACATAGTGCAGTTCTTCTCCTGTAAATTCTGCGATGTCCTGCACCATCTTTCTCCGGTTGTCTGTTTTGGTTTCAATCCTCATTGATTTTGCCTCCTTCGTTTTGGTAGTACATTAATCACTCTAAAAGGCAAAAATAGCAAGTCCTATTTTCCATTTTACGAAGATATTAAAACAGAGGGATTTCTTCCTCGTCTTTAGAAAGCTGTGAATAGGGGATCTTCTCACCATCTCGGAGAACAGATACCTGATCACCAGACTCTGTTTTCTCTACATATCTCTTCACAATCACATCACAAAACTTTTCATCCAGCTCTACCCCATAGCATATCCTCCCAGTTTCTTCGCAGGCGATCAGGGTAGAGCCAGATCCCAGAAATGGATCTAAAACGATGCAATTGCTCATACAGGAATTCTGGATCGGATAAGCCATCAGTGCCACTGGCTTCATGGTCGGATGCTCCTTGCTGGACTTCGGACGGTCATATTCCCAGATGGTGGTCTGCTTCCGGTCGGAGTACCACTGATGCTTCCCACCGACCTTCCAGCCAAACAGGCACGGCTCGTGCTGCCACTGGTATGGGGAACGTCCCAATACCAGAGCATTCTTCTTCCAGATACAGCAGCCGGACAGATAAAATCCGGCATCATGGAACGCTTGCCGGAAGATCAGTCCTTTGGAATCCGCATGGAACATATAGATGGATGCATCATTTTCCATGTTCTGTTCCATATTTACAAATGCTGCAAACAGGAATTTATAGAAATCCTCATCCGGCATGTTGTCATTCTGGATCTTTCCAGCGGTTTCTTCTACATTTACATTGTAGGGCGGATCGGTAAGAACCAGATTGGCTCTCCGCCCTTCCATGAGTTTCGTGTATGTCTCTGGAAGCGTAGAATCTCCACAGATCACACGGTGCCTGCCTAGGAACCAGATATCACCTTTCCGAGAGATCGGCGGATTTTTTAATTCTTCTTCTACATCGAAGTCATCTTCCTTAATGTCCTTGTTATGAACTTTAGAAAACAGCTGCTCGATCTCCGGAGCCTCAAAGCCCGTCAGGTCAGTATTGAAGTCCACGCTTTGCAGATCCACCAGCAAGTCTGCCAGCAGTTCCTCATTCCAAGCACCCGTAATCTTATTCAGGGCGATATTCAACGCTTTTACCTTATG
This sequence comes from Ruminococcus turbiniformis, assembly GCF_020687545.1. Classification (GTDB taxonomy): domain Bacteria; phylum Bacillota; class Clostridia; order Lachnospirales; family Lachnospiraceae; genus Mediterraneibacter; species Mediterraneibacter turbiniformis. The sequence continues at coordinate 40,769 of NZ_JAJEQX010000028.1, forward strand.
CTCATCTTCAATATGAACCACAACGCACTGGACTTCTGTATATCCCAAGTCTTTCAGCACCGTCAGACGCTGGTGTCCGCCGATCACGGTCATATCATAATTGACAATGATCGGCTCCACATAGCCAAATTCCAAAATAGAGTTTTTAATCTTCTCATATTCCTTATCCCCGGCTTTCAGTTTTTTACGGGGATTGTATGCCGCCGGACGCAAAGCGTCCACGGGCAAGGTTTTCCATTCCATCGCACTCATGCCTGTACCTCCTTACGATCATCGGGGCCGACATAAGGCTCCCGTCCTTCTTCTTTCCTCCAGAACCGATCCCTCACATAACATTCATGGGAGCAGTACCGGCGGTTCTTATTTCCATATGACCGGAATGTTTTCTCACAATAAGCGCAGGTTGCTTCATAAAAAGCGGTCTCTTTCCGCTTGATAGCTTCCGGATGGGCTGACCACCATTCCCGCCTGCATTTGTCTGAGCAGAACTTCCGTTTCCTTCCGGTGGAAGGCTGGATCAGTTCTTTGCCGCAGCAAAGACACGCCGTTCCGCTTTCCATCTGTTCTTTCATATTCAAAACAAGGGCAGAGGCGTATCCGTCCAGTCCGTGACTCTTACAATAATTCCGGACAGTATCTCTGGAAAGTCCGACAGCGGAAGCAATGGATTTATATCCAGCGCCCCGAAGCCGTAATTCCCGTATCTGTTTTGCCTGAAAATCGGTCATTGCTTCACATCCTTTCGCTAAATGGTTTCAAAAGAAAAAGCTGGAAAACCCACCTTTGCGGATAAGTTTCCCAGCCTAAAATTTAACTTTTTGGCAAATGATATTCTGTTTGGCAAGCAGCTCAGATGCAGGAAATCCGCATCTTTTCTCGCCGCCTGTCAAAAATTTTTCGTATTTTCTTCGCCCCGGCAGGTATCCCCCCTCTTTAATTTCGCAGAAATTCACGTTTGAGGGGGCGCCGGTCTTTTGGCAGCAAAGTCACAGAGATTTTGACCGCCCCTCCGGATAGCGGAATTCCTCATATCTGTCCTCTGTCATCGTTTTAGAATCGTGGCAGGATTTACAAAGAGCCTGCCAATTGTCCCGATCCCAGAACAATTTCCGATCCCCTCGGTGGGGGATGATATGATCCACAACCGTTGCCTTCACATAACGTCCTTTGGCAAGGCAACGAGCACAAAGGGGATGGGACTGCAGGTACACAGCCCTCGCCTTCTGCCAACGACTCCCGTATCCTTTCTCACTGGTGGTCTTCCTGTCGTGTTGGTGCAGAGGCTTGTGTTCCTCACAGTACATGATGCCGTAGGGAACCAGCCTGCCACAGCCCGGATGCTTACACGGGGTATTTGGCCTACGTGGCATGATACCCACGTCCTCTCCTGTTCCGTTCCACCACCCGGTCAATGCCACGGATCGCACCGGCCTCATCCCCGGCCAGAATCTGCCCCTTGATCGTGCGGTACTGCTGCACGGTCAGCTCCGGCTTCTTCTCCTTCAGGTATGACAATGCTGCCCGCATCTTCTCTGTATCCATACGCTTCCACTCCCTTCTATGTACAGACGGGTGAAAGGATAAAGCCCCGCCCGGCCACGAAAAAAGGGCCTGAAGTTTTCACTCCAAGCCCCGTCTTATTTTGGCAATTATAATCATAGCACAGTTGATCGGATAAAACAGTACACCTTTAGTAAACCAGTTTTGCATAACTTACCCCTCTACTAAATGGTTTGTTACAAAATGATTTCTATTTTATGCCAATGCGATATAGATAATTCTTAATTCTACCAAAAATATAAAAAAGCAAAGTCCGCTAACGATCCAATTATATTGTGGCTCCATTAAAGGCATTTTCGAATGCATAAGAACGTATTTTATCTTTTTTCTGCCCGTAAGAAACATTATTACAAACTGTATTAGAGGAAATAAAAAAATCTGAATTCTATTCGAATAATCGTCAATTGCACCACTAGAATTAAAATGCATTGGTATCAATGTAGGTAAGAACCCAAAAATCACGATACTTAAAAGCACTCCCATTCCTACAATTGTCCATGAAAATTTTCTGCTGTTTACAAATTGTTTGAATTTCATCAATAATTCCTTCTTTCTCAGATGTCAAATCCACGAATATTATTATAGTTTTGGGTATATTAAATGTAAACTGTCAATTGTACCTTTCTACAGCTCCAATCTGTATCTGCAGCGCCTTTGTAACAGCAGCCATAATTCCCATATCTGTGACAGCACCTTTTTTCTCCATAAGGCAGGACTTGTCAATGGTACTGACCTGCTCGGCCAGAGCCATGCTGTTTCTGGCAAGCCCAGTACCAGAAGTCTTCGGGATCAACACATGGGTTGGGAAATGGGGCCTTTTATATGTTCGAGCCGTCAGCGGGATTACTGTGATCACCGGGGAATTCTCATTTGCCCGGTTATTGCTGACCACCAGAGCCGGACGGATGCCGCACTGTAGGCTACTCTCTGTATCTCTGCCGAAGTCCACAAAATAAATATCGCCTCGTCTGCATTCCATATCATCCGCCTCCTTAACTCAGCATGTAGGACACCATCTCAGCATCCCGCTGCTCATACAGTTCCTCCAGTTCCCGGATCGCTTTCCTCCGGTTCTTGGCCACCATTGTCCGGGAGATATGGTAATGCTGACACAGATAGTCCCAAGTACAGCCGTTGATTACCATATCGGTCATAAACTCCGGCAGATAGCCACTTAAAGAAGACAAAGCTGCCTCAAAGAAACGGATCTCCTCATCCAGCATCAGATACTGCTTTTCCAGATGCTCATACCACTCCTGATTGATCCGCTCCATCCGTTCGTGGTAATTCAGCGCAATAGATGCAGGCTTGTTGGAAATGTTGCTGGTCTGCACCCGTTCACCTTCCGGAGAGTGGAAGTTCATGGAGTCAATCATCTCTTTCTCAGAAATCCCCTTAAAATTCCGGATCTGATGCTCCAGACAGTTCCTCTCCTTTTTCATCCGGTGATATTCTTTTATGATTTTCTCGATCCTTTCACTCATCGCTTACCCTCCAATCCTTGCTCGGACAGCTTCTATCAGACTGGACTGCCGCATATCCTTATTCTCCAGAGCCTTCATCACATCTTCGTCATGGGTATCCTTGGTGATGATATGATGGATCACCACCGTGTGTTTCTGTCCTTGTCTCCAGAGTCTGGCATTCAGCTGCTGGTACAGTTCCAATGACCATGTCAGGCCAAACCAGACGATGGTGCAGCCGCCCTCCTGTAAGTTTAGTCCATGTCCGGCAGAAGCAGGATGAATCAGAGCCAGCGGGATCTTTCCAGCATTCCAATCCGTGATATCTTTGGAAGTATCGATGCACCGAGCCTGTGGGAACCTCTCCCGGATACGAGAAAGATCATGTTTGTACCAGTAAGCCACCAGAAGCGGTTTTCCATTGGCTGCTTCCACCAGATCCTCCAGAGCATCCAGCTTCCGGTCATGGATCGGGATGACTTTCCGGTCACTGTTATACACAGCACCGTTAGCCATCTGCAAAAGTTTATTGGACAGAGCGCCAGCACTGACCGCATCCAGTTCTTCCTCTCCGATCTGTACCACCATGTCCCGGCAGAAATCATCATAGATTTTTCTCTCTTTCCGGTTCATCTCCACCTCCACTCGATTGTAGATACATTCCGGCATATCCAGATAGTCTACAGCTTTCATGGAAATACAGATATCCGAGATCAGAGAGTAGATTGCTTTTTCCGCTCCCTCACGGGGTTTGTAACTATAGATTATTTCCCGGTTCCGTTTGTCCGGTTTGAAGAACCGTTCCCGGTACCCGGTGATAAATCGTCCCAGACGCTGCCCCATATCCAGAAGATACATCTGGGGCCAAAGATCCAGAAGGGAGTTGGGGGCCGGTGTACCGGTCAGCCCGATTACCCGGTTCACCAGTGGCCGCACCTTTTTCATGGCTTTAAACCGTTCAGCCTTATTCGATTTGAAACTAGAAAGTTCATCAATGACCACTGTATCAAAATCCCACCGATGGTTCTGCACCAGCCAGCTGACATTCTCCCGGTTGATAATGTATAAAAAGGCCGGACGGGCGAGAGCGTCTTCCCGTTGTTTCTGGCTTCCAGTCACCAGTGAAGCGGTCAGTCCTGTCAGATGCTCCCATTTCTGTAATTCCTTTGGCCATGTATCCGTGGCTACACGCTTCGGAGCGATCACTAAAATCTTCCCAATATCGAAACGGTCAAGTGCCAGTTCCCACAAAGCAGAAAGTGTGATTACGGTTTTCCCAAGTCCCATATCTAGCATCAAACAGCAGACCGGATGATCCAAAATAAAATCTGCTGCATACTGCTGATAGTTATGTGGTCTGTATTTCATCCAAAATTCCTCCAATCATTTCTGTATGATCCACGGTATAAACACGAAAGCCCAGTGCGGTCAGCTGCCTTGCCCGGTACTGCTGCAGCGGCCGCATGGTTTTTCCCGGAGCCTTCAATTCCACAAAGGCCAATCTTCCACCGGGGAAGAGAACCAAGCGGTCAGGCACCCCATTGAATCCGGGGGAGACGAATTTGACAGCCAGCCCACCACGCTTTTTTACCTCCGCAGCGAACTTCTTTTCTACGACACTTTCCCTCACGAAAAAACCTCCTGTTCCTTAGTGCTGTTCCCAGTACCAAAAATCCTATACGCGCGTACACGTATATACGTGTGCCTATTTCTATATATTTTTCTATCTTTTATCCTCAATATGGTTTTTCTTAGGAACATAGGAACAGGCTATCGCCAACCGCTTGATTTCAAAGGGGTTTTGCCTGTTCCAGACCTGTGTTCCCTGAGTCTCCAAAGATACAACGGAACGTTCCCAACTTAATCCGGCTGTTCCTTGCATCGCACGAATGTCTTCTGTGGGCCATAAAGGGGAAAACGGGTTTTTCCGCTTTTGAGTCCCTGTATCGGCTCCCAGCCACCAATCTTCATCAGGATGGATTCCACCTCATAGGAATCCGTCCGTTTCAGGTTCTGGCGCTCCTTTCCAAAGCACTCACACCAGATTTCCATGATGCAGACCTTCTCCCGGCGCACGGTTCCCGCCGTGGGCGCACCGTCGAACTCGCTGCCGCCAAGGAAACTTCTCCGCTGGTATAGATCCATCCGATCCCAGTTCGCAGGGAGCAGCGTCTCCAGATACTCTGCGATCACGCCTTCCCGGTCATCGGACTCCATCGCATCCTGCTGCATGACATAAGCATCTGCCGCCACCCGGCCTTTCAGATACAATTCCTCTCCATTGTGATAACGCTCCAATGCCTCTGCCCAGACCTGATCCACCTCCTGCAGTTCCCACGGGTGGAACCGGCCATGCCCGGAAACATGTACCGGCCAGAAGCGCCGGTTCCCGGTAATGTCCCGCAGAAAGCCTCCCTCGGAGTTGGTACTTCCCACAATGATGCAGGATCTGGGATGACTCTCCACAGCCACGCCATAGGACTGCCGGAACTTATCATCCGTTCTGGTAACAAAAGATTTCACGGTCTCCACATCCACCTTTTTGATCCCGGCCAGCTCTCCCAGTTCCAGAATCCAATATCCCTGCAGCTTCTCAGCGGCGGTCTTGTCTTTCATATCGGAAATGGAGAGGCTGTCTGAATACCATTCTTTTCCCAGCAGAGCAAACAGGGTAGACTTTCCGATTCCCTGCGGGCCGTTCAGCACAAGGATGGAGTCGAACTTAATCCCAGGTTCATACACTCTGGCTACCGCAGCGGTAAAGGTTTTCCGGGTAACCGCACGGACGTAGGGTGTATCTTCTGCACCCAGATAGTCGATCAGGAGGGTATCCAAACGCTCCGTCCCGTCCCACTGCAAAGTAGAAAAATATTTTTTAATGGGGTGATAGAGCCGCTCCGCAGATACCACCGCCAACAGGGCGTCCTTGAACTTGGTCGGTGACCAGATCCCATAAACCCGTTCAAAATACAGCTTGGCACAGGAAATATCTGTATCACCCCAGCCGGGTTTCACCTGCCGCCACGGCAGAGGGCCGATCACATCCACCATGCACTTAAACTCATTGAATACGATATTTTTCAGCTGCGGGTCATACCGAAGGATGAGTGCAATGTTCGTCAGGGTATCCTTCACTTTTCCCTGCTTGTCCAGTTCCAGAAGGGTCTGCCAGCTTTCGCCGTCTTCCTCCGTAAACTCCTCCTGTGCTGCCTCCGCCCGCTCCTTGGCCAGCTGCTCTTTTACCCGCCGATCTTGGATGGCAAATTCCTGCATGGCCTTAAAGGATGGCAGCTTTGCCGGATCGGTATCCTCACTTGTCTTTGCATCCAAAGCCCCAAATTTATGGATGCGGACAACATCAAACGCATTCATCAGTTTCCCACAGGCCGGATCAGTGGCATGGTGGCTGTATGCGAAACGGTCTTCATAGATCACGACACCGGCCTGTGAGTCGGCCGGGATATAATCGTAGCGGCCGGGCATGGTGCTGTGTTTATACACATCCGTCAGAAAGGTGTCAATTGCTTCCGTAATGCTGTAAGCACGGCAGAATGCACCTACCACTCCCGGTTTTTCCAACGGATCAGCCTGCTTTTTCATGTCCCGGCGTACAATCGTCTGCTGCCGTTTGGACACCGGCCATTCCGCTGTATTATGCCAGTCCGTATATTTAGCCAGAACCGTATCCGGATCGAGCAGGTCGCCTGTGATCTCCCGGAACACGAATTCTCCATCAGAAGAAGTGGACGGCCAATACATCAGCCTGCTTGGCTCATAGGTGGTATCATCGAAAAGTTCAATCCCGATCTCTTCTGCAACTTTTCTGGAGACGGCACAGTACTCATCCGGTGTCACCTCACGGGACAAAGGGATGATGAGACGGAGCCTCGGCTTTTCCGGTGTATGCTTATGAGTGGAATACACATAACACTGAAAGGAAAAGAACATCTCGATTTGATCGATGATATCTTCTGTCGCATAGTCCATATCCAACGACAGACCAGAACGGGTAAGGACACAGTCCTTCTTCCGGCGGCCACCCTTTAATGTGCCGAGGACAAAACCACCCACATCCTTAATCTCATCCTGCTTCGCTTTCCCCAGCTTCCGGTACTGTTCCACTGTCTCTGCTGTCCGCCGGGTGTGGGAGATCCGGTCTCTAAACTCGGACAGTTCCATTTCCACAAGGTTCCAGTGTTTCTCCATTCTGGAGTTACCAATACTCAGTCGGATCATACGGTTCCCTCCTCTATAAAGATTTCTATGTTTCTCCGTATCCTCTGCAGCATCCTTTCACACACCCGGATACAGCGCTGCAGTTCCTGCTTTTCCGATTCGTCTTCAGACTTTTTCTCCCGGTTCTGAAGTGCCTTTATCCGGGTATGATAATTGATCTCCTGTTTAACCAGAAATTGCCGCAGCTTTTCCTTCTCAGCCTTCTCACAATACCGCCGGATCAACGGAGATAATTTCCTTGCCTTCACAACCGTACAAGGGAAGAACCGCTCGATTTCCAAAACCATCTGTCCGGTCGGATACCGGATGTATAGTCTCTTTTCTTCCGATTCCATATGCTGTACGGCATAATAGGCTGTCGGATCGGGACATCCTGATCCATTCTTATAACTGATCCCCATAGCGCATCCTCCTCTAATTTTTTTTATAAAACGCACACGCATACCCATCCGCACGAAGAGGCAGGCCAGCAGCCCAGTCCGGCGCTTCCGACATGATACGACAGATTTCGTCTACATCCGACACACCGTCCGGAACTTCCAATACAGCCTCATCGTGGATATGCATCACGATTTCAAATCCTTCATTCCTGAGCCGGAGCATGGCCTGAGCCAAAAGATCGCGGGCCGTAGCCTGCACGATGTTCTCCACCAGCTTCGGGCCGTAGGTTTCAATCCGCATCCACTTTTTGCTTTCCCCGACACCTTCGTAAGAAAGGCTCTCCCGGCCGAACCGGTTCTGAGTCATCCGGGGCTTGATGTAGGACAGCTTCCGGCCAGAGGGGAGGGTAACAAACAAGATGCCGGATCGGTAAGTAAAGCACAGGTTTCCTAGCACCACCTCCGTCCGCTCCTTCACGGCCTTTACTGCCGCTGCGTCCACCTCCCACCAGAACTTTGTGATATGAGGATTGGAGTTTCTCCACTGGCTCACAAGCGGCTGCAGTTCTTCCTCCTGAATGCCCATATCCAGAGCGCCCATTGAGGTGAGCGCACCCACAGCACCACCATATCCAAGTGCCAGCTCTGCGATTTTCCCCTTTTGCCGCAGATGCCCGTTCACACCATGCTTCACCACCGGGACACCGAACATCTTCGATGCGGAAGCGCAATAAATATCTCCTCCCTCTGCGAAAGTATCCAGACGCCACTGCTCCCCGGCGAACCATGCCAGCACCCTTGCCTCGATTGCGGAAAAGTCTGCTACGATAAACCGGCATCCGGGCTTTGGCACAAAGGCTGTCCGGATCAGTTCCGACAGCACCTCCGGGGTGGAATCGTATAGCAGATCCAGATCTTCAAAGCGCTGTTCTTTCACAAGGGTACGGGCAAGCTCCAGATCCGGGATGTGGTTCTGGGGGAGGTTTTGTACCTGCACCAAGCGTCCGGCCCAGCGCCCCGTGCGGTTCGCTCCATAAAATTGGAGCAGGCCATGCACCCGGCCGTCCGAGCAGACGGAGCGCTCAATGGCTTCATATTTTTTCACACTGGTCTTTGCCATCAAAAGCCGGAGTTTTAATACTTCCAATACTTCTCCATCCGTTTCCGAAATCAGCCCTTTGACCGTCTTTTTATCCAGCTTCTCCGCTTCCACGCCATGCTCCGCAAGCCAGCCCTTAATCTGCGCCGGAGAGTTGGGATTAGAAAGCCCGGTCAGTTCATAGGCTCTGGCCGTGACCATCTGGCGGTACTGGTTATCACAGAGAACTGCATTCTCCACCAGCTGCTGATCCACCAGAATCCCACGGTCATTGATTTCCTGATCCATCCGGTACAACTCCATTTCCGATTCTGGGATGGGAAATTTCCACAGTTTCTGCCGGATCTCTCGCTCCGCATCCACATCCCGGATACAGTAAGTTTTGAACCGTTCCCATTTCTCCGGCGCATCCTCCGGCCGGTTCCGTATCCGGCCGCCGTTGGCCTTCGTGGGCTTGCAGGGCATGGAGAAAAACCGGACAAGGTCGGCACCTTCCTTCAGTTTTTTCCTTTGTATATTCAGCACCTCCCCCACATTATCCAAGGACAGGGGAAGGGCCAGCATGGCAGACTGGACTGCCGTACACTGCCATCCTTCCGGGGAGAGTTTCCGTCCCAGATACTTAGAGATACAGGTACGCTCAAACTGAGCATTAAACGCTGCTTTTGTAACTGCCGGATCTTCCAAAGCAGCCAGTACCCTCTCTGGAAGCTGTTCTCCACAGGCAAGATCCACAATCTGAGTCGGCTTCTCATCAAATGCATAGGCAAAGAGTAAAATTTCAAAGTTAGGACTGTCCGAATAGGCATACACGCCGCATTTGGTCAGATCCACGTCCGAATAAGTTTCAATATCTATTGACAGGATAGGCATAAAGTTTCCCTCCTTTATTTGCAAAATTGTTTCAAACAAATGGATATTTTTATGTAGAGACGGGTGGAAAACCACCCGCCAATATAATCAAGAAAGGAAATCCTCGTCTTCTTCCGTTTCAAAATCTTCTGCTGCTGTGGTGCGTCCACCAAGGCTCTCCCCATCACGAAGTTTCTGGATATTGCCGAGTCCAGCTGCGATCCCACGGTTCCCGTTGGAGTTATATCCGTAGAAGGTCACACTGATCTTTCCATAACAGCCGGAATACACTTCGCTCTGATCCAGAATCGGCTGTACATGGGAATCCACCACCTGAGGGGCCTGACGGCTGTTCGCATTGAAGAAATAGCTGTTCGCATAAGCTTCATCATCCGGCCGATCGATATCACCATCCCGAAGAGGCAGCTTCAGATTGGTCGGGATCTTCCCACCCCATTTGGAAATGGAGTCCTTCTTGGCCTGCTCTACGGCAGCTTTGATAGCGTTGATGGTTTTCGTGTCGCTCTTCGGAATAATAGCCGAGACACTATACTTGGGATCGCCGCCATTGACGGAATCCGGCTCCCAACAGTGCAGATAGGAAAAACGGCAGGGTACGATTACTTTTGTAGGGTTCATATTTTTAGACATAGGTTAGTCCTCCTTCTGAAAATCCGCTTCTGCGGTTGATGTTTGAATGGCTTCCCGCTTGTCCGACTCTGGTACAAGCGTTATCTTCCCAGCGGGCTTATACACCAAAGCGCCGAGGATACGGGCAAACTCCTTTTTGCCCATCAGGCGCTCCATGTCAGTGATGCCAAGCAGGGTGTGTTTATAAATATCGGTATAGCCTGCGGCTTTTGCTGCTGCAGCGACCTCTTCTTCCGAGGTGTATTTCCGGTTACTCTTGCCCATCACCAGCTTGAAGCCGTTCCACTGCTTATGATGGACGATGGCCTGATCTTGTGCGTAGGCGTATACATCAGCCGCCCATTTGGAAAGTTCGTCCGCTTGCTTCAGCACTTCAGAAATCTCATTGTCTGTAAGAAGCGCAGGCTCCTTAAACTCCATTTGCGCCAGCTTCAGATTTTCCTTGGCTCTTTGTCTGCAGATAAATCTTGCTTTGCAGAACCGACACCAGTTTCCGGCATTAAGGTCTCCCTCACCTTTCAGGGCCAGTTCCCCAGCAGGTCGCAGCACCTCATCTCCCCACGCTTTCAGATCCTCTGGAGCAATCTCCCATGTACTGGAATTAGAAAGTCTCGGCTGAAAAATGGTCAGACGGACAGTTTCTACCGGGAAGAGCATCTCGGCCATATCGAGAATGCCAAGCCCATAGATCATCAGCTGTGGATTTTTCTCCGCATACACCGGAACGCCTTTTCCCAGCTTCAGATCAATGATGTGTACCAGCTTGTCCGTCACGATCACCATATCCGCTGTGCCAAAGCAATCCGGCACATAATCAGAAACGTCCACCCTCTGTTCTACAGAGAAAATCGGATCAGGGCATTCCTTCCGGGCAGATTCGATCTCACCGACTACGAAACTGACATAATCATCTACCGCTTCCAACAGGTCATCGGAATAGTAATCAGAGACCGGACGGCGAGTTTGCTGCTTCAGATGCTTTTTGATCAGATGTTCTGCCAGTGCATGGCCAGCGGAACCTTCTGCCGCATAAGGACTCTCCTCATCCTGAAATACCTCGCCCAGCACCAGAGAGGGTGGGCAATGGATGAGGCGGTTTGCCGCCGATGGAGAGAACCTTGCATGAGCGCCCATCAGAGCGCCTCCGCATCAGCCATAAGGGCTGCATAGTTTTCCGGCTTCACGCCAGAGAGTTTCCCGGAATCGTATTTTAAAAGCAGCTCTTTCACTTCCCGGCGCTTTCCGGCCTGTGTCTTGGCTGCCAGAACTGCCCGTACTTCCTCAATGGAAATTTCTTTCTTCTCTGGTTCAGCTGGAACAGCCATCTCTACTTTTTCATCCTTCTGATCTTTTGCCAAAGCACGGTAACCAGCGGCCAGCTTTTCATACCCTTCAGCGAGAGTCTTATAAATTTCATTCATATGTGACATCCTTTCTTAAGCAAATCTCAGTTTGTATACTGCCTGACGGAACGCATCCGTGATGCGGTCATCAATCATCATGGTTTCCGGATAAATCCGGCTGCCATCATCAGAGTAGAGGCGTACCGGAATTCCCAGCTTGCTGGCATGCTCCAATTCAAACGCCATACCATTACTGATTGTGCTTCCAAAAATCCACACCTCATCGCAGATCTTCATCAGTTCTACACCGAGCGTAATACCGAGAATCCGCTCATCCGGATCAGAATCCTTCAGAAACTGCGGATACATCAGATGCGGAACCACAGGGCAATATCCGCAACGAGCCGCAAACCGAGCATGAGCTTTCGCAAGCGCTACATTCCTCTCAACATCACCACGATAGGGCGAACAAATAAAAACTTTCTTCATCGTCATTCACCTGTACCTTTCATAATCATTCGGGGGTGTTCCCGTAATCTGGATTTAATAGGGAGAAAATTGGGAAATGATACTGTTCATAACAGCAAGGTCATTTCCTTCCAAAGAGGGGGCCAGCCTTTTTAGAAGTTCTGCCTGTTCCGGTGAGAGCGTTTTCCGGTTTTGATGGTACCAATCTGCCACCTTCACACCGCCACCATATCTGCCACGAACTGTCTCAATTGGGTATGAACACGATAGTTCCTCAATATCACGCCGGATGGTTTTCTCACTCACGCCAAACTCAGACGCCAGATTTTCTACTGTATCCTGGCGTCTGATGCACAGTGCATCGAAGATCGCCGTCCTTCGTTCATTGGGTCTCATCGTGTCACACCTCCTTTCCCTTGCTCCGTGGCTTTAATTTATTGGTTAAACCGGACACCTTTTGACCGCTTTAAAAAACTTTTTCGCAAAAATTTTATCTACTCGTTTATTCTCCGTTTACATATAAAAAAGTGTAAAAAGTAGCTGATAGAAATAAAAAAAGGATCAGAGCATAACTGTAAACATTTACAGTCAGCTCCGACCCTTATTGGTGACTATTGAATTGTCCCTACGGTCAGTCAGCTTTTCTATCTTCTTCATCCCATACGTTTCTGGGCTTTAGATTTTTCTGTTTTTAATAAGTCCAGATAGGCTTTGTAAATCTTTCTGCATTTTGCACACTGAACAGAAATCGTAGCCTTGGTACGGTGATCTACCAATATTTCGCTACCACCACACCACGGACAGCTTAAATGGATATCCATTTGAAATTCTTCCACTGTATCAATCCCCCTTCTTCATTTACTTGTTCGCTAACTAGCGAACATAAAGACTAAAAATTTTGCGGGCTTCTTAAGAAACCCGCCATATCCTTATAGGTGAACTACTCCCTCATAAAACAAAGGACTTGCTGTGTCATACAAATTTCTTGCCGAATAATCCCCAACTCTTTTAACCGGATCGTAGCTGCCTGAAAGGACACGTTAAAAATTTGTGAAACTGTATCCGCTTCAATATAGCATCTTTGAATTTCTTTTTTCTGAGAAAATCCTGGCTTTTGCCGGAGAGCCCTCACAAGTTTATGGACCATTGCCTTAGGCATTAAAATTGCGGAAGATAATGCATTGGCCTGCCACTCCATCCACTCTTTGTCTGTCCAGACCGCCTGCTGTTCACAATTCATCTTTTTCGTATCAACCCTGCACTGTATCATTGCAGCTTCTTTTCTTTCACTCAACAGATCCATTAAAGTTATCTGATTAGGGTCATAAGCAAAGTATGGGGTATGTAAAAAAACATGGCTTGCTTCATGTCCCATTGTAAAACGATACCTATGTTCCTGATTTTCTTCTAAAAGAGTCCGGTCAATAATAATCGTATTGGCCCTGGCACTAATATACTCAGCCCGATTTTGAATAGGATCATATACAGGAACTTTGTCCGTATTATTAAACACCGTCATTCCCAGATAGACACCGCAATGAGATAAATATTGGAAATCCTGATCTGCCCCCAGATAATCCTGGACAAAAAGATCTATATCTATCTCTTGCGGTGTTTGCATGGCGTCCGGGTTAAAATCTGATACTAAATTTTCTCCAATAATATCGATCTCCTTCCGGCTTAATACCGGAACCCCTGATCTCTTTCGAACAATTTCTGCTACATACATAGATAGGCACTTACCCCTTTCGCTTCTTCAGTTCTTCAACAAAATGCTTCCATTCCTCTTCGCCAGCGTCCAAATCCCTGGCTGTACGCAGTGCCGCGCTCACATAATCTCGTTGCATAATATATTCCGGCAAATCTGGGGCAACAGCTTTTCTCTTCTTTCCAGCTAGATTAAGCATCTCATTTTTTTCTTCTTTTGTCAGTTCCAGAATATGAGCGAGTTGATTCAGCTTCTCAATGTCGAAAGGATTTCGCCTATCTTTTTCAACATCCGTAAGAAACGGTGCAGAGACTCCGAGCATATCCGCCATTTTTCTGATGGTTATCTTTTTCTCGATCCTCTTCCTGCTTATAAAATCTCCAAAATTCGCATACGTCATAATCGTTCACCTTTTCATCTCTTTCGTTCTTGTAGTCTTATTTTTACTCTTCTTCGTTCTTATGTTAGCATTTATGCTTGTTCGCTTTTATGCTAACATGAGTATACAAAAAATACCGGGAGTTGTCAATCACCAATATCAAAATGTTTCACCTTTTAATGCCAAGGCTGATATGGTGATTGACTCCCAGATGTCTGAGATGTGCAATTATTCTTTGAAAGATGCTGTTTTGCAGCTTCCCTGGTAGGGAAGATCCGGCTTTTGCGTAACTGGATACTGCCATTGTTGTCAAACCGAACAATATAAAAATCTGAGTTCTTACGAACTATGGTTACTTCTCGAAGAATTCGATTACTTTCAATGATGAAGGCTTTGGATCTTATTTCATATTCCATATAATCATTACGCTGCAATTTGCGCCGAGCAGCGGCCACTGGTGCGTTTGCCAGCGGCCACTCGGCGGAGCACAACGGCCACCCTTATTAAGGCTTTTCGATAGGCTGAATGACAACAATGTAGTGCTTCGTTGCCCTCT
>NZ_JAJEQX010000029.1 GCF_020687545.1 Ruminococcus turbiniformis
GATGACGCTAAAGTGACGCTTTTCACGTCTTTGATACTTTTCTTTACCGGCTTGCTAAAGCCGGGTTCCCAAAATGCCCGCACACCGCCTTTGGATGAAAAGCGGCGCTTCTGGACGCGCGGTAAATTTCGATCGTACGGCCATAAATCACGATGAAAATGCAGATATACAGCGCCCACATGGTAATGCCGATAAAGAGCGACTGGAACCACAGGCCGAACAGCGGCCCCAGGTCCATATCCATCAGCCGGGACTCCATATCGGTCATAACAGCGGAGATGTCGATGGAAGCGTCCGAGCCGATGATGCCGGACGCCTGGGCCACCACGCTTTGGGCCATATCGAACACGGCCATGACGAGGTTCCAGGTGTTGGTGACGAGCAAAATCGCGGCGGCGGACTTGAACACCCATTTGAAGATCATCCAGGTGTCCACATCATGCAGGTTGTTGCGGTCGGTAATCATCTGGATCAGCTCCAGCGTCATCACGATGGCCAGGATCACGCCAGCAATCGGCACCATGATGGAGTTGGAAAGGTTCTGGATCATACTGAAAATGCTGCCGTTCCACCCCTGCGGGGTCTGGCCCACCTGCGTGGCGATGTCCGCGACCTGCTGGTTCACACTGTCGAACATCCCCGTTAAGTTTCCCATGATGCCGCCCACCAGCATCTCTTTCAGCCAGTTGGTCAGGGCATCCAATAAGAAATCCATACGGTGTCAAACCTCCTTTCAGCCCCTCCCGCTGTGCGCGGGAGGGGACGAGGATTTCAGCGGGGTACGATCAGACGGTGAACAGGCCGGACAGCAGCGGTACGAGGACCATGCCAACGATGGCGACGCCCGCGCCGGCCATCAGCTGTTTCATGCCCTGGCTTTTTATTGATGTGCGATAAAGAAGCAATAGAAGTGTAAAAAATTTTGCCGTTCCTATCCGGCACTTGGCCATTGTGTCGGATAGGTCGGGCGTTAGGCTTCGGGCAAGTCAATCTTGCCGACAAAGCTGTAATAAATCTCAATGTCCTGCCTGCGGGTGCCGTTCTCGTCATAACTGCACTCATGCACGACGATTTTCTCAATCATCTCCCGCAAGAGGGTGGGGGTAAGTTCCTCAAAGGCAAGGTGCTTTCGGACGATACCCATAAACTTTTCCGCGTTGACGGTGGCGGCCTGCGACTTGTCCAGTTCGGCCTGCAAAGCGGCGGCGCGGTCTTTCAGTTCCCGCTGTTCCTGCTCATAGTCTGCCGACAGTTCCATGAAACGCTCGTCGCTGATTTTGCCGTTCACATTGTCCTCATACAGCCGCTTGATAATGCGGCTCACTTCGGCAATGCGCTCCTGTGCCTGTTCAAGCTGCTTGGTGGCTGCGGCGGTCTTTCTCTTGCCGCCGATCTCGTTCTGCTGGATAAGCAGCTTCACAAAGCGGCTCTCATGCTTGGCGGCATACTCGGTCACTTGCCGGAGATTGGAGAGGACACCGGCGGTCAACAGGTCGGTGCGGATAAAGTGCGCCGTACAGTCGCGGGTTCGCTTCTTGTAGCTGCCGCAGATGTAACAGTCCTGCTTGCGGTTCTTGTTCTGATACCGCTGCTGGTACATCACATGGCCGCAGTCGGCGCAGAACAGCATACCGGAGAACAGTCCCACTTCATCATAGCGGTTCGGGCGTTTGCGCTGCTTGCGTAACTCCTGCACGCGCTCCCATGTTTCCCGGTCTATGATAGGCTCATGGTGGTTCTCAAAAACAGCCTGCTTCTCCACGGGGTTCTCTACACTGTGCTTGACCTTGTAAGAGGGCTTCTCCGTCTTGAAGTTTACCAGACAGCCGGTGTACTCCCGGTTTTCGAGGATATGAACGACGGTGTTCGTCGCCCATTTGCACTCATAGCCGGGGTGGTAGCGGCGTGTGCTGCCCGTCCTGCGGTATTCCAGCGTCCCCGGCGTGGGGATTTGCTGCTCCGTAAGCATACGGGCAATCTTGGTCGGGCCATTCCCGGCAAGGCAAAGCTGGTATATCTGCTGGACAACCGGCGCGGTTTCCTCGTCAACGAGATAGTTCTCGTCTTCGTCCATGAGGTAGCCATATACCGGCTTGCTGGTAACAGGCTTTCCACTCATGCCTTTTGCTCGTTTTACTGCCTTGATTTTCTTGCTCGTATCTCTCACCAGCCATTCGTTGAACAGATTTCGCAGAGGGGTAAAATCGTTGTCCATGCCGCCGTTTGCGCTGTCCACATTGTCGTTGACAGCGATAAAACGCACTCCCTTTTGGGGGAACAGCATTTCCGTGTAAAACCCTACCTGCAAGTAGTTTCGCCCTAACCGGCTCATGTCCTTGACTATGACCGTACCCACTTTCCCGGCTTCAATGTCTGCAAGCATGGCTTGAAAACCGGGGCGCTGGAAGTTCGCGCCGGAGAAGCCGTCGTCGGTGTACCAGCGCAGATTGGTAAAGCCGTTCTGCTTTGCGTAGGTTTCCAAAATCCTTTTCTGGTTCGATATGGAATTGCTCTCGCCTTGCAACTCGTCCTCATGGGACAATCTCGGATAAAGGGCGGTAATGAGGTTTTGGGTGGCTTGTCTTAACATAAAATCCTCCGTTTCCGACAGCCAGCCCCACTATTCCGTAGCTTTATTGTACCACGGAATAGCGGGGGCTGTATAGCGGTAAAAGTGTAAAATCTGCTTCTTTATGGTTTGTCAAATTGCCGATTTTTGTGTAGCAGCTAACGACTATATCAGATTGACAGTAGCCGCATTGAATGGTTTATGATATACTTCTCTATAATTCCACAATGAAAAGAGGTTTGTTATGAAAACTCGTGAAATAGTCATTCGCCGTTGGTTTGATATGTGGCTGCAAAAGAAAGATTTGGGTATATCTGAGATGTTTTCAGATAATGCCGTCTACATCGAAAGTTGGGGGCCGGAATATCACGGCTCTGCAAAAATCAAACTTTGGTTTGACGAATGGAATACCCGCGGCACTGTTCTTCAATGGGATATAAAGCAGTTCTTTCACAAAGAAAATCAAACTATGGTTGAATGGTACTTCAAAAATCAGATGAATGATGGGAAGGTTGAAGCATTTGACGGAGTCTCCCTTATTGAATGGACAAGTGATGATAAAATCTTGTTTCTCAAAGAGTTCGGCTGCAACATCAATAACTATGACCCTTATCAAAATGGCTCCGTTCCACAATTTAATGGCGAAACTTCTCCGTGGTTCTAAAATCTGTGTTTAGCAGTCTATTTTCACGGCCACGCTCTCCGGCGTGGCCGCTTTTTCCATGCCCCGGCTCACGCCGGATAAGTTGGCTCCTGTGTAGCAGCGGCTTCCGCTTCCAGTACCCGCGCCATTTTGTCGGCGGCGGTTGTGGTGGTGTCTTTCTTGAAATAGCCGGACACGACAAGGACGGAATTGCCCATGCGAATTTCCGTCACGCAGTCGGGGCGGCGGGCGGTGCGGGTGTCGTGCTGCTTGTTATCTGCCATAGGCAATACTCCTTTCAGTCGGTAATCAGTTTCTTCATGCTCTCCATTTTCCGCTGCGCGGTTTCCTGCCGGAAGTTGTCGCCGGTAAAGCGTACCGGGACGCACATAGAAAGCAGGCGGTCATAAATCCGGGAATGGGCGGTGTCATCCGGGTTCCGCAGGTCGTCCAGCGTGAGGTTGGTCGTGACGATCAGCGGCTTGCCGCTGCGGTAACGGCTGTCAATCACATTGAAAACCTGTTCCAATCC
Source organism: Ruminococcus turbiniformis (assembly GCF_020687545.1). Taxonomy (GTDB): domain Bacteria; phylum Bacillota; class Clostridia; order Lachnospirales; family Lachnospiraceae; genus Mediterraneibacter; species Mediterraneibacter turbiniformis. The sequence goes on from NZ_JAJEQX010000029.1 coordinate 3,745, forward strand.
GTACTCGGTGCCGCGCTCCATGCCGAAGTCGTCAAGGATAAGCAGCGGGTAGCGGCAAAGGCGGGAAATGTATTCGTTGCGGTTCTCAAAGCTGGCGGCAAGGTCGTTGAGGATAAGGGCAAAGTTCGTCATGTGGACGGGGATTTCTTTCTCCATGAGGGCGTTTGCGATACAGCCCGCAAGGTAGCTTTTCCCGGTTCCCACGCCGCCCCAGAACAGGCAGCCGATATTGTCGGCTCGCATATCCTCCCAGTGTTCCACATACCGGCGGGCAATCCCGGCCTGCGGGTTCCTGCCGTTGTCGTTCTCAAAAGTCCAGTCCCGCATGGTGGGGTCGGTAAAGCCCCGGCGTTTCAGTTCCTCCACGGTGTCAAGGTGCCTGCGCCGCTTCTCGGCGGCCTCCCGTTCCTCGCGGGCGGCTCTCTGACAGTCGCACTCTGCCGGGTGGCGGTCACGGCCAAAGATAGCGGCCTTATCCGGCGCAAAATAGGCTTCTTTCGGCTTGCGGCACTTGCCGCAGTACAGTAAACCGTCCTCGCCGGTGTAGTCCTCCGGCTCCGGGGTGGCAGTCGTCATATTCTCCAAAACAGCGTTGATTTCGTTCTTCATAAACTCTCGCCCTCCTTGCATGAGTAGTCTGGTATGCCCTTTTTCGGGGCGCCCTTTTTGTCGTTCCCCGCCCATATCCGCAGGGCAGCGGCATAGTTCTGATAACTTTTCCCGTTGGCGGCAAGGTAGCGGCTCATCTCCTCGATAAACCGTTCCAGCCTGTCGGGGTATTCTACCTGCAACTCGTCGTATTCGGTCTGTGACAGAAAAATATTCTGGTATCGGCCATAGGGCGCGGGCGGCTCCCCACTCACTCCCTTTGTTTGGCTCTCTGTAAGGTTGTTTATAGTAGTTTGGTTAGGGGACGGTTTTCCGACCATCATAAGGTCGGTTTTCTGACCATCAGTAGGACGGTTTTCCGGCTCTATGAGGGTCGGATTTCCGGCCATCAGTTGGTCGGAAAACTGTACCTGTGGTACTCGCGGCACTTTCACATATAGCCGGTTTGGTGCGGAGAAGCCGCCCCGTTCCCGTTCCAGCAGCCCCGCCATGTCCAGTTCATTCAGCGCACCCTTTATGGTGGTGCTGCCTTTATCCAGTATTTCGGCTATCTCCGCGATTGGATAGATAATATATATCCTGCCCTCATCGTCCTGCCACTTGTTCTTCTGGGAGAGTGTGGAACGGTCTAACAGCAGCGAATACAGCAGCTTGGCGGTCTGGGAAATCTCCATTTTCAGCAGGAAACGGGGGTAGGGCAGATAGATAGGCAGCGGCGTGTCTGCCATGATATAATCAGCGATAGTATCACCTCCCTGTGTTTGGGTTGATTTTGGCGGTTTGTCACGCATTAGAACGCCGTTTCCGGGGGAAAAGGATAAATGTATCAAGCCCCCGTTGAGGGCGGGCAAAAAACCCTTGATTTACAAGGGTTTGACAGCCCCTAAATGCGTAGAAAGGTGGTAGCGTTTGCGCTGTCGCTCGGCTTCTTTGCGGCGGCGTACTCTGGCGGCGCAGTCGGGGCAGTATTTCCCCCGGTTGGATTTGGGGACAAATGCCGCCCCGCAGACCGCACACCGTTTCCGGCTCCCCCGGTACAAAAGGGCTGCGGCCAGTTCCCCGTCAAGGGGCAGGACAGCCACATGGAACCAGCGGCACATGAGGGAAAGGGAAATGCTCTGGACGCACACGCAAGGCTCCCCGTCGTCTAACAGCAGGCAGTTCCCCCCGTCGTAGTTACAGCATTCATGCACCAGCCGCCGCGCCCGCCGGTGCTGGCGGTAGTCCATTCTCGGTAACTTATCGCTCATGGCTCTGCTCCTTTCTGCGGTGGGCTTCCTCCCGGCGCAAAATCTGGTCGATGTTCCGCTTGACGGTCTGCAACTCCTTGAACCGCTGTTTCTGTTCGTGGTAGGTGTTATACAGGCCGTCTTTCTCGGAAATAAGCTGCTCGATCTCGGCCTGCAACGCTTTCCGGGCGGGCAGCTTGGTAATGCCATGCGCCTTGAAATACCGGGCGGCGGCTTCGGCTATGATAAAATCGCTCTCGTTTGTCTGCCGGTAGGCGGCGCGGGCTTTCTCGGATTTCTGCGCTCTCAGCCCGTCGCGGGCGGGCTTGGTCTTGGCGTAGGCAAGTACCTGTCGCTGCAACTCCTTTTTCCCTTGTAGCTTGGTTTCCAGTGCTTTCAGTTCGCCGCTGGTCTGGCGCATTTCCTGATAGGCGGTATCAACGGCGGCTTCTAACTGCTCCGGGGAAGTAAAGCCGTATTCCTGATACACATTCAGCGTCGCGGCCATTTGTTTGAGGTTGTGCATGGTCGCCCAGCGTTCATAGCCCCGGCCTTTGCCCTCGGCCAGTTTCTGCTCAATGTCAACAAGCCGCTGCACACCGTCCTGTTTCGGGGCGGTTTGTGGGGCTTTTGTGGGCTGTATGCCGGTTTCCCCATGCCGGGGGTATTCGGGTATGGCTGCGGCCTTTTCTGTGGCTCTGGCGGCGTTCTGCTCCAAAACGGCAAAGACAGCGGCGCGGTCAAAGTCGTCACCCAGCTTTCGGGCGGTAATGGGCTTTGTCCTGTCCCGCGTGAGATAGGATAGCCGCCCCCGGCTCTCCTTGACGGCCACGCCCTCCCGCAGCAGCAGAGAGGAAAAGTCCTCGAATGAGGTCGCCGCAGACAGCGCGGCGCGTATGGTCTGCCGCAGCTTCTCCTTGTTCGTTTCAAACTTGGTCTGCCGGGGCGTGATACCGTCTGCAATCATGGGGGCGTTCTGCTTGTCCAGCGCGGCCTGTCCCTTTTTCTGCGCCCAATACTCCCGGTCTGTGACGCGGTTCTTGCTGCCGTTCAAGAGGTCGATTTGGTAAAGCCCCTCCCGGTGGCACATTTCCATGACTTCGGACTTGAAGTAGCGCAAGGCAGCGTCGGTACAGCGGTGCTTGCAACCGGCTTTCGTGTCGGCTGGCCTGTCCATGTAGGGCAGGAACGGGACTTCCTCTATCCGCAGGCTGTTAATGACGATATGCACATGGATATTGCCGCTGTGGTTATGCCCGTCCGGGTGGGTGCATACAAGGGCTTGGTGGCCGGGGAAATGCTCGGCGCAAAACTTCTCACCCAATTCCTGCGCCCGGTCTACGGTCAAGCCATTGTCCGGGCCGTCCCGTGGGTCAAAGCTGATGATATAGTGGTGGCTTTTCACATCTTCCCGCCGCTGGTTCTTCCCATAGCGGAGATTTGCCCGCATACACGCAACGGCAAAATCCTCGCCGCCGCAGTTCAGTGTGGACAGCCGGTAGTCCTCGCGGGGGATAAGCCTGCCGGTTTCATCAAGGACGGGCTTCATAGTGAACTCGTCATGCTCAAAAATCAGGTATTGCTCGGCGGCTCCGTAGTCGGCGTTTTTAGAGTTGATATGCTTGAGTGTTGCCAACTGCGTCACCTACTTTCTTGAGGACTTCATACTTGAGGGCGGCAAGGTCGGCTATGGCGGCGCGTACCTCGCCGGACAGCGCATTGTAGGGTGCGCCGTACTCGTTCAGATACCGGGCAATCTGATTAAGGTTGCCGCCGATCCTGCCGTACTCGGCGGCCAGCTTTCCGACAGCGGAGAGCAGTTCGTCATTGACCGCCGACACATGGATAACGGGGCGTATGGTCGCCCGCCGTATCGCCTGCCGGAGAAATTCCGACTGGCTGATACCATAGGGCGCAAGCCGCGCTGTGAAGTTGGCGTATTCATCTTCGGACAGCCGGGTTTTCACAACCCGGCTGCGGTGGGGCGTGTTGTATCGCTTCGGCATGGGCTGTAAACCTCCTTTCACTTATCACAAAAAATGCTCTTATCTGTTAGCCATTTCCGGGGCGAAAGAGAGAAAAACTTTTCGCCGGACGGAAATCTTTTTTGCGGCGCAAGCCGCATAGCAGGGTTTGGGGAAGGCACTCCCCAACAAGTTTCCCGCGAGGGGCAAAACCGCAGAATTGCGGATTTTGGCACCGTGGTAGAAACTTGCTCTTAGTAAGCCGCAGACTGCCCCTGTCCGGGCTTTTCCGTACATAGAGCGAACGGGGCGGGGCTTTCAGCCCGCTGTGCGCGGTCTTTTTTTTCTTTCGCCAAAGATACATTCAAAAGGCCGCCAGCTACCCGCTGTCCGGGGATTTTTCAAATTTTCTTTTGCCTTAGTAATCCGGGAAACAGGATTTTGGCAACCTACGGGGCAGAGAATTTTTCCTTTCACTCCCTACAACACTGCGTTTTGAAATTTGCCAAACGGAGCAGGCAGCTTTTTCTGGCTTCACCTACCTACTACGGGTGACTTTGCGATTTTGCCAAATGGACAACAAAAAAAGCAGCAAATCTTTTTCAGACTTACTGCTTTCACTGGCCGCTGGTGGGCGGCTGGTATTCAGTTTTGGGGCTTATCGGTCAAAGCGAAACTTGAATAGTGCGGAGATTAGCTGCTGCTTCACATATTCCTCAACCTCGGCGTTAACCTGACCGTGTACTTTGGAAAAGTAGCGGATATATCCGGCATAGTGGGAAAGGACGGTGTCGATTGCGTCCGGGTCGCCCTCATGGGCTTTGACGATTGTTTCATAGGGGAGAAGTTTACTCATGGTCTTTTCCCTCCATGAGCCGCCGTAGCCGCTGCAAGGCAAGCTGGATATGCCGCCCCGCTGTGCTGCGTGTCCGGCCAATATGTACGCCGATCACTCGCTGCGGCTGGCGCAGGAAATAGTAACGGAAAATCTCTTCCTGTGTCTGCTCCGGCAAGAGGGCAAGGGCGGCGGCAAGTTCCGCATGGTACAGAACGGCGGTCTGGCCGCAGGCGGTAAAAAGATATTCTTCAAGCTGCTCCGGTTCGGCAAGCTGGACAAACTTCTCATTCATCAGATAGTCAAGAGAAACTTCCCGTTCCCACCTCCGGCGCAGCTTTAAGATTATATCTATGGCTGCGTGACGAATGACAATCTTGCAAAAGGCATTGAATGTGTACTGGATATGCACTTTGTAGGCTTCATCTTCGGTCATGGAAATTCCCCCTCTCTGAATAATAGTGCGGGGCGGCAGCACTCCTTGCTGTCGCCCCTTGATTGCCTATCTGCAAAGGCGGGCGGGGCTGTCAACGGCGGCGCATATGCGCCGTTCATCTTGACTGTTGACTGGCTCGGCTGGCTTTGCCATTTGAGTGTAATTGCTTATTCTTTTTTTATTTGCAGACTTTTGAGGTAGAACGCCTGCTCCTCCCTTTTCTCTGGCTCACTCTCAAAAGGGTTATGCTGTCTAATTCATTCGTTGTCTTACTATTTCATACATCATTATAGATGCAGCACAACTGACATTGAAAGAACTGGCATAGGAATCTTCAGCCATAGGAATCGTACATAAAACATCACAATATTCCTTAAATGCCTTATTTAATCCCATGGTTTCATTTCCCATCATTAACATAACCGGGGTTTTCAAGTCCTCATGATAGATAGGCTTTTCGTGGTGGGCTGTTGTGCCTATGATCTTAAAGCCAGGGTATTTTATTCTAAGGCTTTCAACGAATTTATATAAATCCTCATTGTGAATGATTCGAATCACCGGAAGATTGAAAAAAGAACCCATCGCCGAAACAATTACATCAGGCTCATACAAATCAACCGCATGTCCAGTAATTATCAACATATCTACTCCCAACGCATCACATGAACGTATCATCGTACCTAAATTTCCTTTATTAGAGGGCCTGTCAAATAACACAATAAATGGATTGGAAGATAACGCAACATTTTCTAACCTGTCTTCCCTCATTTCAATAATAGCCAATAATTCAGAAGTTTCTTCTTTTCCACTTAATTCCTTTAGCAACTGTGCCGTAAGAGTATAATTGACTTCTGTTTTTACTGTTTCTATCATATGTTTTGCCCAGCCTGACAGATTATTCTTGTCATAAATAAAAGAAATAATCTTCCAGTTATTTTTAACCGCTTCATTTAAACTTCTTACGCCTTCAACAATAAATTGATTATATTTATATCTTTTATTTCGATTATGCTTCAATACTTCAAATCTCTGGTAATCATTATTTTTATTCAATATAGAAACAACTTTCATTTCAATACCTGCCTCATCATACTTTGGTTTTCGAATTTTTCACCCATTGTAAGCCCATTTTTGAAAAAATAAGGGAAAATGATTTCCCGGTTTTTCTGTGGCAGGGATAACAGGACGGCGGCAAGTTTTCCATTGGTGAGGATAACTGCCTGACCGCATATCGTTATAGGGTGTTCTTCATGGGGTGCTTCAAAATATTCGTCTGTTGTGCCTAAAGGGTAAAACTTTTCTTCTGTGAGGTATTCAAGGGATATTTCTTTTTGCCGCCGTCTGCTCCTGTCACGCCATGCGTTGATAGCCGCATAGTGTATGACGGTCTTGCAAAGCCATTGAACGTGTACATGATGTGTTCTTTGTATGCTTCTGTGCAAGGCATAGATGATTCCCCCTTTCTCCCACATAGGGCGTTGTATGGTTGACGGGTTTCATTTATAATATCAGAGGGCGGCAGCACCCCTTGCTGTCGCCCCTTGATTGCCTACCAGCAAAGGCGGGCGGGGCTGTCAACAGCGGCGCATATGCGCCGTTTATCTTGACTGCCCGCTGGCTCGGCTGGCTTTCCTATTTGAGTGTAATTGCTTATTCTTTTTTTGTTACTGGAATCCAAATTTCACTGTATGCGTAGTTGGGCTTTTTGTCGTCCATTTTTGTAAAAGAGAAAGAAAACGGCTCTGCCAGTTCATAATCTGCCGTCATAAACCATTCGGAGTAGATTCTTGCCATTGTATCCTGCAAAGTAAACGGGAAGATTCCTTCATTTGGAAAAACCGCCCACGTATGAGCTTTAACAGGAAATGTGTCCAGATTACTGCTAATGTCATTTTTAGTTGTTAAAACTCCAATTAAATGCGTTAATTCACCAGCTTCTTCAAGAAAGTTCGTATCTGATTCATAGGAAACATTTACAGTTTCATATGGCTCAATGTTTTGCAACCGGTGCATTTCTTCTTTCTGTTCCTGTGTTATGCTTTGTGCCAGTTCCAAAATAGCGTTGTTTACTCCCTCATATTGTAACGGCACTCGTTTACTTACACCTGCAAACGTAAAAGCAGGTTTTTCAACAATTTTATATTCCATTAAAGTTCCTCCCTTCATAGTTACAACAAATTGTAACTTTTGGCATGATTTACATTGTTTCAACTTTGCGACTTGTGACGGTAAGATACCGCTCCATTTTTTAAAGGCACGTGTAAATCCGTCTACGGATTGATACCCATATTGATAAGCGACATCTGTTACCTGCGCCCCCTGCAACAATTCTTTGTTAGCTTCTGAAAGTCGTCTGTTTTTTACATACTCATTCAGCGTCATATTGGTAAGCGCAAAAAATATTTTTCTAAAATGATAATCTGAAACATTTATATGCTCAGAAATCTTCTCAAGTAAAAACTCGTCCTCCAGGTGCGCTTCAATATAGTCCATCGCGTCATTCAATTTCTTTAACACATTGCCCCTCCTTCCGAATAGGAATATCACAATTTAGAAAGATATGCTCGACATTAGCATACAAAATTAGTCGGGTTATAAATAAAGGCCGTTTGCTCAATATAAGTTTACACAAAACCGACTTGAAAACAAAACTAACATAGACTCTCCTTATATTCAAAGATTTTTATCCGTGATAACGCACAAAATATTACGTTATTTTCTGAAACATATGCCGAACCTTATCTAAACGGCTGTTAGGACGGCGTGGCTGCAATACAGGCTCCCCGGAAATTTCTTGGTACCCTTTTAATTCGGTAAGGCAGACGCTTCTCCCATTTGTATAAAAATTTAAATCATTCCTATATTCGCCGATGCAGCGGGCGGGGATTTCTCCCGTAAAAATAACTTCATCATTTTTAAGCAAGGTTGATTCAATCACTGCACAATACTTCGGTGCGTCATTATAAGCCCGTGAAATATATTCCTGCGGTGCAAAAAGGGTAAAGGAAAGGTATGGTTCCAATAATTGTGTTCCTGCTCTTTTCAATGCCTGTTCTAACACGATAGGAGCAAGGGAACGAAAATCTGCGGGGGTACTAACTGGACTGTAATAAACTCCATAGTCAAAACAAATTTCACAATCTGTCACTTCCCAACCGTATAAGCCTTGCTCCATTCCATAACGCACCCCTTCCATAACGGCATTTTGAAAACTTTGGTTTAAATAGCCGAGAGATACTTTGCTTTTAAACCGGGTTCCACTTCCGGCAGGAAGTGGCGTTACAGTTAAGCCAATGGATGCCCAAAACGGATTCGGCGGCACTTCAATATGAATCGTGTAACTGGCTGTTTTTAATGGCCTTTCCAGATAAATGACCGTAGGTTCTTTCACATTTATGTTCACATGGTATCGCTCTACTAACAGAGAGCATACAACCTCTAACTGGACTTTTCCTAAAAAAGAAATGATGATTTCATGCGTTATCGTATCCACATAGTAATGCAACAGCGGATCTGTATCTGCAATTTCCGTCAGGGCATTCAGCAGGAGGTCTCTTTGTTCCTGATTTTGCGGCTCCACCGTCGTCCGAAGCAAAGGAATCGGATTTTTTTCCCATGCCTTGCGCGGCAAAAGTTCTACATTTCCGAGAGTATCATTCAGCTTCAGAGTGTCATTGGTCAAAATAACAATTTCTCCGCAACAGGCTGTGTCCGCCGGTATAATCTCTCCGTTTGACGGAATCCTCATTTCTGTGATTTTTAGTTTTTGATTTTGGGGCAGGAGAATCGTATCCCGTAAATGAAGTGTCCCGCTGTATAACCGCAAATAAACGAGCCGCTTTTTCTGGTCTGTGTACTCGATTTTAAAAACGCTTCCGCATAGCTCGGATTGATCGTTGTCCGCACCAGAAGTAAATGTTTCTGCAATCACTTCAATCAGCTTTTCAGTTCCGATATTGTTCTTTGCACTCCCATGATAAATAGGAAACAGGGAACCGTTTTGCATTCTTCTGCATTTCTCCCTCTGTAAATCTTGTATTTTCAAAGGTTCCCCCGCAATATATTTTTCCAAAAGTTCATCATTTCCAGCAATAATAGAATCCCATTTTTCTATATCCTCAATGTCTGTCAGAGACACTTCCGGAGTGAGCGAAACATCTTGCATAACCATGACATCATCAGAAAGTTTTTCTCTGATATTTTGATAAACGCTCTGTAAGTCAATGCCCTCCTGGTCTATCTTATTTACAAAAATAATCGTTGGGATTTTCATTTTCTGGAGCGCATGGAACAGTACCCGTGTTTGTGCCTGCACGCCGTCCTTTGCGGAAACTACTAAAATTGCTCCGTCAAGAACAGCAAGTGAGCGATATACTTCCGCCAAAAAGTCCATATGGCCGGGGGTATCGACAATATTGATCTTATAATTCTTCCAGCCGAAAGAAGTGACGGCCGTTTGAATGGTAATCCCACGCTGGCGTTCCAACAGCATGGTGTCTGTCCGCGTTGTTCCCTTATCTACACTCCCTAATTCCGGAACGGCTCCGCTGGTATAGAGCAGGCTTTCTGTCAAAGTCGTTTTTCCTGCGTCTACATGAGCAAGAATGCCGATATTGATTATTTTCATGTGTTTGTCCTCCATTCAGCCCCCAAAGGGCATAAAAATCCCCAGCAGCAAAATACTTTTACCGCTGGGGATATAGCGAATAGACATACACATACATACAACGCACTGCAAGCAGCGGTCGCTCTTTTGATATGTCAAATATATAAGGCAAAAGTATTCTTAAAAAGGGTACAAAAAACTAAGCCCCTTGCAAGGGACGGTTACAATTCTTTGTTCCCACTATTTGATTATAGTTAATTAAGAATACCTTGCCGCATATTTTTAACTCCTTACTTGGAATAGAAATATTATAGCATATCGGCATTGAAAAAGAAAGTCCTGAAACAAAATTTACGGAATAGTAGGCTGCTGTCTATCAATCTCTTGTGTGTTTCTTTATGACACATGAGCATTCGCACCGGGGTTGTCGTTGCCGTAACCTTCCAGCAGGTTGATGACACCCCAGATGCCGAGACCAGCGCCCAGAGCGATAACGAGGGTCTGAAGAACGGTGATAGCCTGATTGAAAAATGCCATAAATTATAGTTAGCCGGAATCATTTGAAAAGTTTGATTTAGTCATTCATAGGCATACAAAAGCCGGAACAATCGGCACCCGGTTTCCGGGGCCTGATTCCGGCTGTCCTCCTTTTTTCATTATTTTTTGGTGATTGTCCGCTTTGTACGCCGATGGCCCCATCCGGGGCGGTTGAGGCGGATAGATACGATCACTCCTATTACAATAAATTTGGACAGGAAAGCCGGACAGCCAGTCCGGCTTTCCCTCCATCTCGTGCCTAAGCTACAATGAGAGGAGCAACTGGCTGACCAATCACTCCTTGGGCTTGTATGTCCGTGTGAAAGACTGTTAGCCATCCTCTCGTTGCAGCGTTCGATTTAAGCAGGTTGAACCACCGGATGTCGGAGAGTTCGTGTCACACAATAGATTGAATCGGCAGCGAGAAAAGATGGATTCCGGTTGCAGATTCTTTGTATTGGAGGAATGTGAATGAACTGCGTTGGCATCGATGTTTCCAAGGGTAAGAGCATGATTGCAGTCATGCGGCCCTTCGGAGAGGTAGTGGTTTCACCCTTTGAAGTACGTCACACCGCCAATGAACTGAGCGAGCTGGCAGGACTGCTCAAAAGCCTGGACGGCGAGACCCGTGTGGTGATGGAATCCACGGGTAATTACCATGCTCCGGTGGCCTGGCTGCTCCACGACGCGGGCCTTTATGTCTCGGTAGTCAATGCAATGCTGGTGCATGACTACGGAAACAACAGTTTAAGACGGGCCAAAACCGACAAAAAGGATGCCGTAAAGCTGGCCAACTACGGTCTTGACCACTGGCTCACATTGCCGAGATATATCCCGGAGGAGGATACCCGACTCATGCTGAAAATCTGCTACCGGCAGTACCAACAGTATTCCAAAGTTCAGACCATGCTGAAGAATAACCTGATCTCCCTGCTGGACACCACCTTCCCAGACGCAAATCGCTTGTTTACCAGTCCGCCCCGCGCCGATGGCAGCGAGAAGTGGGTGGACTTTGTCGCTACTTTTTGGCATTGCGAGTGCGTTTGTGGCCGGTCTGAGAAGGCCTTTACTACCCAATACCAGAAGTGGTGCAGAAAGCACGGCTACAATTTCAGCGAGGATAAGGCGCTGGATATTTATGCCTCTGCTTGCAGACACTTCGGTGTCATACCGAAAACGGATACGGCAAAACTTTTGGTAGAACAGGCCATTTCTCAACTCCAGACAACTTCTTCCGCGTTAGCTGCTCTCAAACAGGAGATGCAATCCCTGGCAGCTTCTCTGCCGGAGTATCCTGTAGTGATGGGGATGTTTGGTGTTGGCCCAACCCTCGGCCCTCAACTCCTGGCTGAAATTGGCGATGTACGCCGTTTTCATTCCAAAAAAGCGTTGGTTGCCTTTGCGGGTATTGACGCCCCGCCCTACCAATCCGGTCAAATAGATGTCCGTAGCCGTAGCATTTCCAAGCGAGGATCTGCCTCACTGCGCAGGACGCTCTTTCTGGTGATGAGCGTCATCCTGCAATGTGCTCCAATAGACGAGCCGGTGTACCAGTTCATGGACAAGAAACGCTCTGAAGGCAAGCCATATCGTGTCTACATGATGGCCTCTGCCAACAAGTTCCTGCGCATCTACTACGCTTCTGTGAAAGCCTACTTGGAATCCCTGGAGCACGACTGATTTTTACACTCTATACCATCTGGCTGGCCGCCGTTTTAATTTTGAGATGCTCAGCGGCTTGATTTTGTATTGCATTTTTTCGCCTCCCTAAAAATCTGAAATTTCTACTTGACTTTTATTAGCAGGTCTTTCACAGCGGAACAGATTTAAGCGCCCTCTGCGTCTACTTCGTACACATCGTAGACCTCGTTGGGTTTGAGCTTGAGCCGGGTGGACAGGAACGCCTCGATGTCAAAGGCGTTCTTGGGGTCCGCGTCGGCGGTGTACGGGTAATTGGGGTGCTTGGTGATGTCGTACTTGTCCGAGAGGAAAGGACGCACACCACGCAGCTGGAGGATGCACTTGCCGCCGTCCATGACGGCCAGTTCATCCTGGCTCATAAGCTCTTTGCCGAGCTTCTGGTAGTTGAGAAAGTGGGAGGTTTCCCGCCCACGGCTCTCCCCGGTGTTGTAGGTGTCGATGGTCTCCTTGCCCAGCACGGCGGCCAGCTCCTTGAGGGTGGTCGGCTCCTTGCCGCCCAGGAAGATGGAGGTATCCATGTTGCCGATGATGGTATCGGCGTTGTCCTTGTAGATGGCTTTCAGCTGGGACTGTGCTTGCAGCACCAGGCAGGCGGAAATCTCACGGCTGCGGATGGTGGCGACCAATTTCTCCAGCTTGGGAATCTGGCCGATGTTGGCGCACTCGTCAATGAGACAGCGCACATGAACCGGCAGCCGCCCTCCGTACACATCGTCCGCTTTTTCGCAGAGCAGATTGAACAGCTGGGTGTAGCACATGGAGATCAGGAAGTTAAAGCTATCGTCCGTGTCGCTCATAATGAGGAACAGGGCGGTTTTTTGGTCTCCCAGGGTGTCCAGCTCCAGCTCGTCGTAGGAAGTGACCTCCCGCAGTTCCGCAATATCGAACACGGCAAGACGCGCGCCGCAGGAAATCAGAATGGATTTTGCGGTTTTGCCCGCAGCCAGCTTGTACTTCTTGTACTGGCGGACGGCGAAGTGGTTAGGCTTCTCCGCCTCCAGCGCGTCAAACATCAGGTCCACCGGATTCTTGAACTCCTCGTCATCCTCCCGGACCTCCATCGCGTTGATGAACTCGATGAGGGTGGAGAAATTCTGTTCCTCCACCGGGGCCTCATAGTGGATATACCCGATGAGGGCGCAGTACAAAAGCGTTTCCGCCTTGACCCAGAAATCGTCCCCGGCCTTGCCCTCGCCCTTGGTATTGGCGATCAGCGTGGTGACCAGCTTCAAAATGTCTTTCTCGCTGTGGATATACGAAAAAGGGTTGTAGTGCATACTTTTTTTGAAGTTGATGGTGTTGAGGACTTTGATCCGGTACGGCTCATAGATGACCTTGCCGCGCTTATCCTTCATGGGCTTGCCGTCCTTGCCCAGCTTGGGGGTGCCGCGCTGGAGCATTTTTCCGCACTCCACCAGGATGGTGCCTTTGGGGTCTGTGACCACATAGGACGAGTGCATCTGCATCAGGTTGGGCTTCAACCAGAACCGGGTCTTACCGGAACCGGAGCCGCCGATTACCAGAACATTTTTATTTCTGGCAGTTTTAGGGTCTTTCGGGCGGCTGTTCATGGTTAGGCTCTCGGTTTTGGTCAGAATCACATTGTTCTGGAATACCGGGTCGATGTAGGGCGCGATGTCCTCATGGGTTCCCCATCGTGCGGACCCGTACTCCATGCCGTGGCGATACTTCTTGGCGTTCTTGCTTTTGAGATAGACCGCCAGCCGCAGGCCAGCGCCACAGCACAGGCCCACCAGCAGGTCCAGGGGGTGCAGGCTGGGCCACCAGCTGGCCAGCGCCACCGGCAGCGTAGAGAAGAACGAGAGCATTTTTGCCGAAGCGTCCGCACCTACGGCCATCCGCCACGCCTCCCCGAAGTTGGTGGCGAACAGCCCCATCAGGATATACGGCATATTCAGCAAAAGGAGTTTCTTGATGTCCAGCTGCTTTTTCATCGTTCCAGCTCCTTCCGCTTGTTCCGGTCCACGACGGCGTGTTTCACCAGCTCTTTGAACTGGTTCAGCTTTGCCAGCACGGACGGGCGCTCGGATTTCTCCGCCTTCCTGACCTTTTTGCCGGTGTACTCGGTAAAGGCAGCGGTCAGGGCATCCGCATCCCGGCCCTTGAAGAAAATCAGGTACTTGGGCGGGGAGCTACTGCGGTCTTTCTTCACCGCATAGTCCACGCCGTACTTCCGGGCGATCTTTTCAAACTCCTTGATGGAGGGGTCGGTGATCTCGATGTTGGAAACGCCCTGGTTTTGGCCGATCAGCTGCTTCACCGTCTGCTTGCCGTGGGGAATCACGGGGGTATCCCGGCTTTTCTGCTTTTGCAGCTTCTTTTCCTTGCGGTGGGCAAGGTACTTGGTGATGGCGGCTTTCAGCAGCCGCCCGGTAAACTTTGTTCCGCTGACTACCAGCGTCAAAGTCCTGTTTTCCACTTCCTCCTGCATTTTTCTCGCCTCCTATTACAATAAATTTGGACAGGAAAGCCGGGCAGCCAGTCCGGCTTTCCCTCCATCTCGTGCCTAAGCTACAATAAGAGGAGCAACTGGCTGACCCTTGCCTCCTTGGGCTTTTATGTCCGTTGGAAAGACTGTTAGCCATCCTCTTGTTGCAGCGTTCGATTTGAGCAGGTTGAGCCACCGGATACCGGAGAGTTCGTGTCACCCAATAGATTGAATCGGCAGCGAGAAAAGATGGATTTCCGGTTGCGGATTCTTGATATTGGAGGAATGTGAATGAACTGCGTTGGCATCGATGTTTCCAAGGGCAAGAGCACGATTGCAGTCATGCGGCCCTTTGGAGAGGTAGTGGTTTCACCCTTTGAAGTGTGCCACACCGCCAGTGAACTGAGCAAGTTGGCAAGGCTGCTCAAAAGCCTGGACGGTGAGACCCGTGTGGTGATGGAATCCACGGGCAATTACCATGCGCCGGTGGCCTGGCTGCTCCACGGCGCGGGGTTTTATGTCTCCGTAGTCAATGCAATGCTGGTGCACGACTACGGGAACAACAGTTTAAGACGGGGCAAGACCGACAAGAAGGATGCCGTGAAGCTGGCCAACTACGGCCTTGACCACTGGCTCACACTTCCGAGATATGTTCCGGAAGAGGACACCCGGCTCATGCTGAAGACCTGTTACCGGCAGTACCAGCAGTATTCCAAAGTACAGACCATGCTGAAAAACAACCTGATCTCCCTGCTGGACACCGCTTTCCCAGACGCAAACCGCCTGTTTACCAGTCCGCCCCGCGCCGATGGCAGTGAGAAGTGGGTGGACTTTGTCGCCACTTTTTGGCATTGCGAGTGTGTCTGTGGTCTGTCTAAGAAAGCCTTTACCGCCAAGTACCAGAAGTGGTGCAGAAAGCACGGCTACAATTTCAGCCAAGATAAGGCGTTGGATATTTATGCCTCTGCCTGTGGACGCTTCGGTGTCATGCCGAAAACAAATACGGCAAAACTTTTGGTAGAACAGGCCATTTCCCAACTCCAGACAACTTCCGCCGCATTAGCTGCTCTCAAGCAGGAGATGCAGTCTCTGGCAGCTTCTCTGCCGGAGTATCCTGTAGTGATGGGAATGTTTGGTGTTGGCCCTACACTCGGCCCCCAACTCATAGCTGAAATTGGCGATGTGCGCCGTTTTCATTCCAAGAAAGCGCTGGTGGCCTTTGCAGGCATTGACGCCCCGCCCTACCAATCTGGCCAAATAGATGTCCGCAGCCGCAGCATTTCCAAGAGGGGATCTGCCTCACTGCGCAGGACACTTTTCCTGGTGATGGGCGTCCTCCTGCAATGCGCTCCAATCGATGAGCCGGTCTACCAGTTC
The DNA here is from genome assembly GCF_020687545.1 of Ruminococcus turbiniformis. Taxonomy (GTDB): domain Bacteria; phylum Bacillota; class Clostridia; order Lachnospirales; family Lachnospiraceae; genus Mediterraneibacter; species Mediterraneibacter turbiniformis. Next base: position 19,488 of record NZ_JAJEQX010000029.1, read on the forward strand.
ATGAACAAGAAACGCTCTGAGGGCAAGCCATACCGTGTCTACATGATGGCATCCGCCAACAAGTTCTTGCGTATCTACTACGCTTCTGTGAAAGCCTATTTGGATTCCCTGGAACACGACTGATTTCCCTGCGCTATACCATCTGGCGGGCCGCCGTTTCGATTTTGAGTTGCTCAGCGGCTTGATTTTGTGTTGCCTTTTTCGCTGCTCCCAAAACCTGAAATTTCTACTTGACTTTTGTTAGCAGGTCTTTCCACGGATTTTGCAGGGGTGGCGCTTGATACTAAGGCGGGACCACCAGCCGCCGCAGCAGGTATTTCAGCATGGCAGGCTCCTTTCAGCGCAGCTGGTCGGGGCGGTCATAGTACAGATGGCCCTGGCGCACCTTGGCATGGCTGAGAATCTTGATGTGGCCCTTTTCCTGGTTCTCCAGGCTTTTCTGGTATCCGGCCTCCGTCAGAAACAGGCGGGTCCGTTCGCCTTTCCAGCCCACCGGCGAATCGTGGGTCAGCACATCGAAGATAATCATGTGCCGGGTGTCCTCGGCAAACCGCTCCAAATCCATGTACTCATGGCCGTGGTAGTTCTGCGCCCCGGCTTTGAGGCGCATTTCCTCCATCAGCTGGCCCACGGTCTTACGCTCAGGCATGGCGTGCGCCTCCTTTCCCGCGCCCCTGGCCCTTCACGGTCAGGATGCCGTCCAGGGTGGTGGCGGTGATCCGCAGGCGCTCGGCGGTGGCGATGTCATTCTTCACGGTCTCGTCGATGCCGTGGCCGCAGACCACCAGCACATGGGACCGGCGCAGGTAGTCCCGCGCCATATCCAGCCCGTCCTTGTGTTCCTGGGGAATCTCGTCCTTGAGGAAGGTGGGCAGGAACAGCACCGGGCAGATGGGCGAATACCCGGCGTCGTACACCTGACGGCAGTAGGCCGCAGCGTTCTCGGCGTTCTCATACTGGCTGTTGCTCCAGGAAGCCGTAATGTAAGCAAGGGGTCGTTTCATAGCAAAATCCTTTCTCCCGATGTGTCCGGGCAGCAGAAAAGCGGCTGTTTACCAGCCGCCTGCGTACATATCGTGGTTGACTTGTGCGGTGTAGTGATTGCTGATCGTGGTCGGCGCGTTGAACAGCACCGCAAGCAGATACTGCTTCATGTTGCGGATTTCGGTGGTATTGTTCCGCAGGCATTCCATGACAAACTCGATATGGGAGCAATCCAGCTTCAAAAAACGGGAGCGGACCACCTCATGGGGGAAGTCGCTGCCAGCGATCCGGGTGGTTTTCCGCTTGGCGCAGACGGTCTCCACCATCAGCTCCACAATCTCGTCCAAGTCCTCCCGGTAGGTGGTAAACTCCCGGCACAGGTGGTCATACTCGATGTTCTCCAGAATCAAATCCCGATAACTTTCCATCTCTGAGACAGACATCGCATCCCTTCCTTTCCGTTCCGGCAGCTGTGCTGCCGCTGTTTCCCGGAAGGGAATGGAATCGGTACTTGATCCATGAGTATTTTGTTTTTGGGTATTTGGTTTCTCTATATTTAATTCTGCGGGCTTTTCCGTATCCGGTTTATCCAGATACGGGTTTTCCGTATCTGGTGAAGCCGTATCTGGTACAGCCGTATCCGGCCCAGGCGTTTCTGGCTGCCGGGGCTGGGGTTGCTCATAAATCACATACTCGGTGTCGCTGATCCGGCCTTGTTGGTCCCGCAGCTGGTTCCGCACGATGTAACCGGCGGTTTCCAACTCCCGCAGTGCATTACCGATGGCGTCAACGCCCTCCTTGCAGATTTTCGCAAGTCCACGGGTAGTATAGTTCCAGTCATCAGGCAGGGATAACATCATGGAAAGCAGCCCCTTGGCCTTCAGCGACAATTCATGGTTCCGCAGGTGATGATTACTCATTACCGTATAGTCGCGGGTTCTTTCAATCCGAAAGACCGCCATTGACTTCACTCCTTCCTGTTCTCAGGGCATGAAAAAAGCCACAATCTTTCGTGAAAAAGACTGTGGCGTTCAGCTGTTCTTGGTTTTCGTGTTCTTCCGGGGCCGGTAGGGACGCTTGGGCAGCGGCGGCTGGTCGAACAACGATTCACGCCCCGAAAACGGGAGGGTCTGCAAAACCCGGTCAATGTCGGTGGATTCCATGTCATACAGAGACTGGCAGTTTTCCCGGATAGCATCCTTGATGCTCTGGACAGTACACATATTCATTCCTTTCCTTTCGTGGTAGTGGCAGGTTTACGAGTGGCGGCGCTTATCCGGCTTGAAGTCGAGGACATGGCCCTCGATCACACGGGCATACCGCTTAATTTTGATTTCCCGGCGCTTCTGGCTTACGAGGGCGGCCTGATACCCGTCCTCGGTAAGAAACAGCCGCATTTCATCGCCGGGGCTGCCGTAGGAACAGGGACGCAGAATGGAAAACTCGATCATCCAGCGAGTGTTGTCCTGAAAACGCTCCACGGCGAGAATATTGTGTCCTTTCAGCTCACGGGCTGAAATATCCCTCATAGGCGGCTCCTTTCATCGTTCCTGGTCTCTCTGGCGCTTCTTCTGCCATCCCTCCAGCAGCTTGATGATGGTCTCCTGCATCCGCTGGGGCGTGTAGCTCTTGGGAAAATACTTCCGCAGGATGTCGGCAGAGAGGGTTACTTTGTCGAGATCGCTTTTCTTTTCCTCGCCCATGATGACGCGCATCATATCGAGGGTCAAATGCCCCTCCTGGCTGTATTTCTTGAGCCGCTGGGCCTGGGAAAGAGAAGGGGTCGCCTGTTCGCTGTCCATCGCGTCCAGCAAGTCCCGCTGTTCCTCTTTTTTGAGGAAAGACAGCTCGTAAGCCGGGTTGAGGGCGATTTTCTTTTCATCTACCATATCCAGCAGTTCGGGGATCAGCTCCGTCAGGCGGATATAGCGGAAAATCTGATTTTTACTCTGGCCGACCTGTTCAGCCAAAAGCTCGCTGGACTTCTTTCCAGCAGACTTGTTCCCAACTTGGGAACAAGTTAAATCCATGCGCTCACCTTGGTGCTTCATGGCCTCCAGCTTCATCTTGTAGGCAAAGGCCCTCTCGCTGGGGAGCAGGCTTTCCCGCTGCAAGTTGCTGTCCACCATGATGATGGTGGCGGCATCATCGTCCAGATCCCGAACAATGACCGGCATGGTTTCTTTCTCGGCCAGCTCACTGGCCCGGTGCCGCCTGTGACCGGCCACCAGCTCATAGCCGCCCTCCGGGTCCGGGCGGGCAATCGCCGGAACCAGAACACCGTACTGCCGAACACTGTCGGCGGTCTCCATCATGGCCTCGTCATCCTTGACTTTGAAGGGGTGGTTCTTGAAAGGATGCAGCTCAGACAGCGGGATTTCCCGTACTTTTTCCAGCTTGGCGTCCTGGCGGCTTTCCTCGGTGGAAAACAAGTCATCGTATGGAGCCAGCTCTACTTTTTTCGCGCTGCTTTTCAAGTTTTATCACCTCCTGGGTCAGATTTTTATACCCCTCGGCCACCTTGCCATTGGGGTCATGGGAAAAAATGCTCTTGCCCTCGGCGCTGATTTCCTTGGCCCGGACAGAATGGGGAATCTCGGTGCCGAACACCTTGATTTTGCTGCCGTAGGTCTCCCGCAGCAGGGCAGCGATCTCTTTGGCAAAGTTGGTACGGTTGTCCACCATCGTCAGCAGGATACCGTCGATCTGGAGCTTGGGGTTGATCTGCCGCTTCACCTTGTTTACGGTTTGGAGCAGCTGTTCCAAGCCCTTGGCAGGCAGGTACTCCGCCTGGACGGGGATTATGACCCTGTTGGCGGCGGCCAGGGCATTGACCGTGAGCATACCCAGGGAAGGCTGGCAGTCAATCAGGATATGGGAATACTGTCCCTTGAGCGTGTCCAGATACTGCCGCAGGATGGTCTCACGGCTCATGGCGTTCACCAGGGAGACCTCCATGCCGGAGAGCTGGATGTCGGCGGGCATCAGGTCAACGCCCTCCGGGTGGTGCAGGATACCTTCGCCGGGGCGCAGCGGCTCGTCCATCAGGATACGGCCCATTGCGTCGGACAGGGTAAAGGGCAGCTTGTCCGGCTGGGGATGGCCCAGGCTGATGGTCAGGCTGCCTTGCGGGTCCCCGTCGATCAGCAGAACTTTCTTCCCGGCCTGCGCCAGCCCAATCCCCAGGTTCGCGCAGGTGGTTGTCTTGCCAACGCCGCCTTTCTGGTTGGCGATGGCGATAATTTGCGTGTTCAATGACTTCACCTCATTTCTGATTGGTGTTGTCATGTGCCTGCACAGCAGTCCTGGAAATGACAAAAGCCGCCACTCGAAACAAGTGACGGCTTCGCCTAAATCCAATATTCTACTGTGCTTGAAATCAAAAGGCTTTGAGTTCCTTTCTGCTATTCATTTGTCGTTAATGAAACACCCCCTATAATTCGACTTATTTCAGTATGATTTTTCGGTTTGGAAAAGGATGAAAAAACCAGACTGAAAACCTCAAAACCCTTGATTCTACGGGGCTTTTCCGGTTTGTCGTAATTATACCGTAAGGGCAAATCCATGCGTGCCCGTAGATCTGCTCCTGTCAGATCGGCATCAGAGAAATTAACACCATACATGAAAGCCTCGTGAAACCGGGCATTTTTTAAGTTGCATAATGATAAATTGGCTCCACGCATATCTGCCCCGCTGAAATCTACTCCGCAAAGGTCCATGTTGCTAAGATTGGCTCCTGCCAAGGAGTCCAAGTGCAAAGTTTTTCTTAATTCCTGGTGATTCATATAAGTGTCCTCCTTTTTTATTTAAAAAAATATGGAGGAATTCCACTTAAAAAAAAGTGGAGAAGCATATGGTTTTTGTACTATGATAAAAACCAAAATAAAAAATTAATTTTTTTTACGCGGCAGAAGTTCTTCAGAGCGGAATCATATTTTGTACATACGTCTGATCTTCTTTTCTTAAATATGGAATACTTTTGTATTGTACCTCTGATCTCCCGGAAAGGCGAAAAAACAGGGGCCATAAATGGTCCCTGCTTCTGCAATCAGCCTTTTACAATTGTTTTCGGGTCGATACAGTAGAACTCTATTTCAGCCCGCTCCTTTATTTTGGCGTGGTCTTCACCATTATAGCGCGCTATCCTGTAACGGTTGGAAAAGCCATCTGCCGGCAGCAGATATACCGCTGTCCTGTCTCCCACCAATGAGAGAGCCTCGTATATAGGGGCAATAGGTTTTTGCTGAAATACTTGGCTCAAAGTCATAACAATCTCATAGGATCCGTCATACATGTCTGCCTCATAGAATGCGACAAGATCTAACTGGAAAATCGATAAATATGGGTTCCCATACGTTTCAGGATTGGAAAGCCTCGCTTCAATATACTCCGGGCCGTCTACACCCCGCTGCCTGAAGCCCAGGAATGTGGTGTATTCAAAATCAGCCATGGTAGCCATTTTCTTCTCTACTTCCTCCAGAAAACTTTCCCATGAGATAAACAGGTCAGAAGCATAAGATGTTGTGACTGTCCCCGCTTCCTGAATCAGTCTGGTGAGGATTGAGGAATAATTGATAAAATGATCCAGCTGTTTCTTGTCATCAATCCTGTATTCCCCGTTACTTCGTAACTGCGTGGTGATGAGTTTCTTTCCCGCAAACCGTTTTTTCAGTTTTTCCGTTGCTGTTGCCATATCAGATACCTCCTATTTTCTTTTGGAAAAATATGAGAAAATCTTCATGTGAAAATTATTGAATGTGATCGGAAAAGGGGAAACGGAAACAACTGAAAATAAACTTGATAATCTTTTTTTCTGCTATTATATAAGACGAGATGGAAAAAAATTTCATCAGTCTTTCTACGATTAGCCGTATTATCACACCCCAAATACAGCTATTTTTTAATCGATTTCGGGCTCGTCAAATTCTAACGTGAGGTATTTAAACCGATCATCCGCCCATATCCTTATGACCTTCCCTCTCCTTGTCATTAAGCGTTCTCTTAAAGAGAAATTTCCACTTGCTCCCCAGGAATGTTCGAGCAGGTACCAATAAGATGTAGGGAGCTTTTGCTCCGTTACTTCCAGATAATCTCCCACTTTGCAGCAATCCGGATTTTCAGTCGTAAAGTCCATAGTTCTAACCATAAATGCCCCTCCCTTCATGAATTCTTTGGCATTATACCAAATTTCCTGCTATTATTCCAGCTTAAGAGTCATGTTACGAAGAAACAAAAAAGGACGCACTTGCATCCTCTTTTGTCTGATTTTTGTATTTGGAATCCTTACAAACGACTATTGTATATTTACTGGATGTCCGGGATGTCATCCCAGTCCCCATACTCCCGATTGCAGCTTGTACATGTATACGGACCATATGGATTTCCAGAATCGTAAATGCTGGCATCAGCTGTAGCAAAAGCGTTACGGACAAATTCATTGTCTCCGTCAACAACAATGTCCAGCCGGCAAACCTGGTGAGCATAAAAAGTGGTGTTTCCACATACACACTTCTTCACAGCCTCACCTCCTAAGCACAATGCCCGTATATGCGGGCCACATCTTTTGCCAGCGACCTGGTGTACTTGTTGACCGTGCTGCGGGGAATTGCATCACCATAGTAGACACGGGTCGTAAATTTTTCAATATTATCCATGTCCTTTATTTCCCGGTACATATAGTAGTTTGTTCCATCGTGATGGGTTTCTTCGCCGATGATGTCGAGGCCATTGCAGTACCATTTACACTCGCTCTGCCCATTTACAGTGGACTGAAAAATATCTTTAATATTACCAGATTCGATAATTTTATATCCCTTTTTCCGCCCATTCCACAATCCCAAGTCAGCGATGACAAGGATCGGGTTCTTAAGCTCGATATCTAAATTTACCCGTTCATCTTCCAAATACATCTCATTGGCTTCGTGTGCAGCTTCATATGCAGCCTCCTCTGGGTTGCGTCCCTCGTAAAAATCCGGATGTAATTCCTTATCCTCTGCCAAGAATGACTTCCAACCATCTTCCTCCAGGTCGATCTGTGAATCCCAAATTACAAATTTTTTTACCATAGTGTCTTCCTCCTTTTTTGTATTCATGACAAAAATGGCGAAAACGATAGATTAAAAATTTCGAGCAGCTTTCACTGCTTACAACCAGCCGATCCGGAACAAAGCGGCTTCTGAGTTCATTAAACGTTTCCAGCAGCATGCAATCCAAATACGATCGAAAGAAAAAGTTTCTGTCGCCTGAATTTAGGGCTGTCGCTATTTGCGGCAGCCCTATAACATAAGGAAATATATATGCCGGAAACGGGAACGGCAATCATGTGTATCAGTATATATCTGAACACCCGTTTCATGAGCGGGGGAGAGGGGAACCGTCCCGCTCATTTATAATATGGTAGAATCCATCTTGCCTGGAGGGCTTGACTTTTTCCCTTTTTTTGTTAAGATAAACCATGCAAGGAAAATGTCCCATTTCATTTTCCTTTTATTTTTTGAGCTGTATCTCCTATCCAGATATGGCTCATTTTTTCACAAGTTGTAAAAAGTTTGTCTCTCTGATCCCCACTCTATAAGAACGGGGATATCATGCGTTATGGATTTTGTTTCAGCGAAAAACCCTGTTTATATAGCGGCCATTTCAGATATCAACCACCTTTTATGCAGTATCTAAAAAAAGGACCATTTCTGGTCCTTTTTTTATGAATGTTATGCTGTCATTTCTGACTCCTGTCCCGGGAGCATCAGGATCTGTTTTTCCGAAAACAGGTACTTCTGAGGCTGTGCCAGAACTTTTGCATATTCTTCTTTTCCCTGGAAGGAATCGATTACTTCCTGCTCTTCCCGGGACATTTCCTCATACTTCGCTTTCCCATATGCCGGCGGCAGCCACCCACGGTTCTGTGCTGCAAAAATGTTAAACCGGTCAAACAGCTCCTGACAGCGGAATGTGATATGCACAGTACCTTTCTTGTACAAAGAGATATCGAAATATTTGAACGGGATATTACGGGTCTTGTCAGCATCAAGTGCAGCCTTCAGAGTAGATTCCAGATCCACCTGTTGTGTCATGCCACCATCCAGATAGTTTAATGCTTTTTCCATGTCTGATAAAAGAGCATAGATCGCATACATGTCAAAATGGTTGCCCCATTGTGACCAGATGCTGTATCCAGGGATAATACACTTCCTGTCAAGCTTATAGGCTTTGTTGGTCTTCCATCCATTATAGTAATGTACATTCCCGTTTTCCACAGAATCATTAAACGCATGGTACACAGTGAGTTTATCAAAGAGTTCCATAATGCATTCCTTTGCTCCACTAACCAACTCAGACATCATTTCAGTCTTTACCCGGTCAATGTTGTAGCGGGAAAACTCATAGTCTGCCAGTTCATTGAGCATGTTACGGTACTTGCTCTGCAGTTTACTGGTCAAAAGTCCGATAAACTGCTTATTTTCAAGAAGGGCCTCCCAATATTTCATACGAACGCCTTTCAAATAATCTTCAACGCTGAAATTCTTTATCTGCGCACCGCCCTTGGCTATGGCCAGTTCTAAGACGACTTTGTTTTTCCCATTGAATGCCTTGTTCAGGTATCGTTCCATTGCCCAGAATTCTGTAATCAGTTCTCTCGACGCAGTAACCTCCATGTTATACATTGCTATGGCTGCCTCAATTGGATCTGAGGAGACAAGTTCTGCATAATCATTGTCCTGTTTGAGCTTTTCCTCCTGTGCCTTCTCCAGACGATCAAAAATTCGGCTTTTCATTTCCTGACGCTGGATATTTATGTAGACAATCGCTGCCTCGACATCCGTCTGCCTCTCTGCATGCAGGAATGCGCCAGGAAGGTACTCGACCTCCGCATCATACTTCTCTAAGACCTTTTCCAGATCCTTTCTTTCCTGGCTGTATGGGTTTCGGATCGTCTCCGCATTCAGCAGGCAAACAATCTGCCCACCCATGTACTGAAGAATGCTGACTGCATGAAGAAGATGAGCTGCGCCTCGATCAAAGGGTGGGTTCATAACAATTAAATCATAACCGAAAGCAGGACTATAGGTCAGAAAGTCATCATGGACGACCCGGACCAAATCGGTATTATCCAATTTGGCTGCCTCATTAGAAAGTTCCACATAGCGGTTTAAAACTTCCGGGTTATCGTATTTTTCGTTCCCCATCTTTTTAATCTGGTCCAATTCCTCCAAAAGTTTTGACTCAGATTCTTTGATCCCTTCTTCTGTAAAAAGATTTTTCAGGATCCCTCGCAGATTCGGATCGATCTCTACAAGCTCAAGTGTCCAGTTAGTAAATTTCCTTTTCTCGTTCATAGTCTTCAGTATTTCAACTGCCAGATCACCTTTTCCAGCTGACGGCTCAAGAACATGATAAACTCCTTTGAATTTCACCTTACCAAGCATCCTCCGTGCGACTTCCTTTGGTGTTGGATAAAAGCCAGATCCTCCATTGTTACAGCAAAGTGTTCTTACATCCATTTTGTTTCCTCCTTTTTTCGAATTCAGAGGGAATATGGAAAATAGGGGACAATATTGTTTTTACATTCAATAGCGGAGAGCTGTATTGTTATGTGCTGAATTTACAAAAAAATGAAGGAGCGGCAACTCCTTCATTTTTTAAGTTCTTCCAAATCAGATTCCTGATAAGAAATAACCACTATTTATATGTTATCATTCTACCATCAATTTGTCAAATTTTTACATATAAGAAAAAAGGACACCCAAGGTGCCCTGTCATTCACGATCAGCTTTGTTTAACCTGGGATTTGGCCTGCGCAACTTCTTCATCTGTTAAGTCCGCAATTGACTGTGCATCCGATGGAGAAAAGCCTCTACTAATCATATTCAAGTAAACTTGAATTCCTTTTTCAAGACGGCCCTTCAATTCGCCTGCTGCACGGCCTTTGTTTTCCACACGGTCTAATACATCACACATGTTTTTGACCTCCTTCCCATCTTCTCGGGCTGAAACTGCTGCCGCTAAGAATCTGTTATCGCCAGTGAAAACATCGAAAAATTTCAGGACAGCATCCGAGTGTACCAATTCCTTCCGGCTAGGAACGTACTCTCCCGTCCTTTGCAGTTGAGAAAAATAGTCTGCAATCACCTGAAAATCGCTGCGGAAATTACTGACCTGATTTTCTGTCAGGAACGGGATGTCTACTACATGAATATTGTAGTCGTTTACATATTCCTGCAGCTCTTCCGGAATTTCCAAGCAATCACGGAGCGATTTTGGCCCGGTCCATGGACTGTTGCCATAATACAGGACCAATGTGATCACCGGATACCTGATCCCATCTTTCTTTTTGGCGATCTGTGAACGGTATGACGCGCCATCGTATGACAAAATACGCAGCGGCATATCCCGATCAACTGCCGTTTGGTTTTCCAAGCCAAAGAGTGCGAAACAGGTTTTCCCTTTTTCCCAAAACTTTGCTACGTCCCGCTCCTGCTCATGGAGCTTGGAAGTATCTGCTTTGTACTGAGATTTGGTGCCTATATTCTCCAACTCATTCTCCCGAACAGTTACTTTTCCGTGGAACAGCAAGCCATTAACAATGTCAGCAAAGACGTCATTATAATCTTCCAGGATCTTCTCTGCGATATCTTTCTGTCCCATAGCTTCACCTCGCTTTCCTTGATTTTTCTATATAAATAAACAGGGAAAGCGAATTGCTGTCCCTGGGATTTTCGCGGGACAGCTCTAGCTGATCCTTATTATTGTCTCCTGTTTTTCGTCGATTTCATTATAATATGAGTTTTTTTGGCTGTCAACTTTCATACCTTATCCCAAAATCCACTTATTCCTTCTTAGATACGGGATTTGATTTGTTTTTCTGGGTTCTACTTTGTTTTTTGGATCCTGCTGGCAGCGTCAAGGCATCCTTAAGGCTCCAACCATCATTCATTCTCTGTGCAAACTCATATTTCCCAATTCCATGAAATTTACACATTTTTCCGATTGACTTAAATTCACGGTTTTCGTGATCCGCAAAAACATAAGGACCGCCTTTCGGGTAAGTTAGGGAGTAGCAATATGGCCAGCCGTCTATGTCACGATTATGGAATACGGAAAACGGGATTTTCCAGTAATCACACATCTCCCTTTTATTTCTAAAAAAATGTCCTTCGTGATCGTATACATAATTATCTCGATTTCCTGGAGTTTCCACACTCCTATTCTTTCGAGGTCTTAGCTTTCCATGATTTTTCTCGTATTCTTCTAATGCCCGGAGTACGTCCTCCGGCTCATACTGTTCTACAATCTGGATTACATTCTGCATGTTATCTGGCTTTTGGGATTTCAAGGTCAAGGCATCTTTTAAGCTCCATCCACGTTTTCTCCGTGCCTGATAGGCAGAATAATTAATTTCCCACGCCTCGCACATTTTCTTTTCATCACTATACGCTTTCCCATTGTGATCAATTACCATTGAAATTTTCCTTCCTCTTTTCTTCTTATGGATTGCAGCGCCCACAAGGTTCGTATCCCTCATTGATAAGGTCATCACGACTGCCGGTGTAAGTCTCCTTATTGTCCTCTGACATATCTGAGACGCTGGAGCAGTCCGGTAAATGGAATTTCATTGTGTTTGTATTCAGAATATAGGTATTCTCTTCTGTCTCATTGGAGGCAGTATCAGTTCCACTGCTGGTTGGCCAATTTTCGCCTGTTACATAATTAATTTCAACCCCAGGCTGCACATTGTAGCAATATACATTGAAGCAGATCCCATCCCCTTCGTCCTCAACCGACCATGCCTCCATCTGAACGCCGGACGCGACAAGATTACTTCCATCATAGACCGGTGTTACACGGTAAAGAACATGGTTTCCCATCTCTGTAACATAGTCTGCCACCATGTTTTCGAATGGGAGCATTCCCTGGACGTTCATATATCGGGTGCCTGTTATCAGGTTCTTCTCGTTGGCATCCTCCCCCGCAAGCTGGTGACCGATCAAATGGCAGCGGTTGTACAGGTAACCGCCGTCAACAAAGTCATACTCATTCTGCACCCATCCTGTGGGCGTCACAGAATTGATGTCCTCCCGATCCTCTGTCGGCATCAGCTCTATACAGATATTTGCATAAGCGGCACCGCACCGCCCCAGGCTATCCAAATCACTATAGGTTTCGAAGGCTTCTGTTGTCTTGTCTGCCTCGTCGAAAACTGGAATATTTCCATTGATCTCTACATATGGGGATGAATCGTAGGCTGGGATGTCTTCAAGCAACATGGATGGATCATCCGAACCGGGTCCCTCATTTTCCGTTTCCGTGCTTTCCGTGGCACTTGCAGCCGGTTCTTCCTGGGATTCTGCCACCTGTGAGACAACAGCTTCCTCCCCCGAACATGCTGCAAGTGAAATTGACAGCATAAGTGCAAGCCACAGTGCTGCAACCTTACTGATACATTTTCTCATTTTCCCATATCTCCATCGTGATTTCTTTGTGTGAATTGCCGGAAAATTCTGCTGTGCTTTCCCGTTTCCATTTGTCCAGGGTAACATCAAGATATATGTCAGCAGGATAGTCCCGATTCCACCGGCAGATAAGCAGTTTTTCTATCCTGTCTTCTATTTCATGCAAAGAGACATTTTCCAGGAAACACCACTCCCCTGCCCCTGTCCCATGGACCGGATCATCCTCAACTCTGATTTTTGATGGGTCGAACAGTGGCGCTGAATAAGGGGAAACAACCAGCTTCCCGTTTACTTTTTTCAGTATTTTTTCATAAAGTATCCTGTCCCTACTCTGACGCCGGCCATTAAAGCCTGTTCCCAATCGGTTATCTACACATATGATTATATTCAAAAAATACCCTCCTTTACCACCGTTGGCTTTTTGCCAAATATTTGTTTTCTAATAGCATTGTATTACATATTAAGCTCATCAGCAATTTGCTCACAGGGGCTTCCACACAAACATTATATAGCATGCGCTTATTTTTATCCTCAAAATCCAATGCAAATACACTTTTGTGTTGTTTTTTTGCTGTAAAAAAACAGGAGCTATAAAAACTCCTGTTTTAACTGTCAGAGAATCGCCTAATCTTGTACATCCCAATGATTTGCAGCTTTCCGGAAATTCCTCAGCAGGCCGGCAGCGGTTAATACCTGTGTTGGCCTCTGTCCTGTTTCTGTAACCTCCATAAGCTCAAACCATGGCCCGTCGGCTTCTGTACCAGAATATCGGTTATCATCAGGGAGACCCACCTGTCCTGGAAGGAATTCCCCTTCTTCAGTAGATTCCCAGATTTCTTTTTTTTCTTTTTCGTTTAATGTACCTGGCACAATAGCACGACTGAATATTTTGTGATTATCACGATCACGGTAAAGATATGTTACCATCGTATTCTGAGGGATCCGATCAGCCGGCAAGCCAAAATACTCCATATCCTCCGGGGTAAACCCAATTTCTGTCAATGTACTGATGCCAGAATCCTTTTTGGAAAGACAAGAGACAACCCCTGTAAGAAGTGATTCAAGGTAACGGTTATCATACACTCTCTTGCCAAGGCTCTTTTTCGGGGCATCCTGCTGCTTCCGGTTATCCTGCCCCATCAGGTCTTTTGCCACGCTTACCTGGAATGATTCCTCAAACCAATGCCAAATCTCTTCCCTGTGTGTTCCTTCCGGAAAACCATGCCACTCTTCTTCGATGCACTCTGTTTCAGGGTCCATCGGGACATTGCCAAACTCTTCCCAGAGCTGCTTTATACTTCCCGGGAGATAGCAGATTGTTAAGCCATATGGATAGTCCTTGAAGATAGGGGTAATGATATGCTTAAATACATATCTCCAGTCTCCTCCTGCAAGCCCGCATCCCAGGTAGCCGGGAATTGCAATTGGCAGATGTTTTGATCGGCCATAATGTTTCACGCCTAAAAGGCATGCTTTCAGGGCGTCATAATCCGTGTCAAGGTTTCTCCCTGTAGGGATATTTTCCGCGAACATATTGGCAATAACCAAATCAGCCGCCTGGTTGCATCTGAAAAAGATAGATGTCCCAAGCAGGGTCTCTGGCATTGCATTTTCACAAATAGCCTTATAAGAGCTATACTGCCCCGATGTAAGCAGTCGGTTTCTGATCTGTTTTGCGACGCCAGCCCCCATTATCCCTTTGCAGTTCACCTGATGGGCGATAATACCGCTTTCCGTGTCCAGCAAATTCTTTTTCACTTCTCTGATCATATGTTTGTTCCTCCTTTAATTGTTTCCAGTAATATGCTTAATTTCCAGAAAATACATTCCGCTTCCTTTTTTCTCCATATTAAAGAAAATATAAAGGAGGACAAATTGATGGCATTTGAACAATATAGTGATTTATTCGAACTCAAAGAGCAAAACTTCCACCGCCTGGACCAGGGCAAGGCAACTGTTATTTTCCTGGATTGTCAGGGTATCACCAAGAACCATAAGGATTACAAACTCATGGATAAAGACCCTATCTACCGGATCATGGCAGACTGCGCTTACAATGTAGCAGAGGATATCCAGTCTACTTGCATCATATATGCAGGTGTTGATGAAGCTAGCATAATCTTCCGTGATGTAGCGGATCTATATAACGCATTTCAGATGGGGGACTGTGCGGATTATGTTCTATCCTTATTTATGCAGCGCTTCCTCAAATACTTCTGGGAAAAATATCCCAACATCTATGTCAAGGGAACTATATTCAATCTTCCGACAAAAGATATTCAGAGGTATATTAACTACCGGCATGATGTCTGCCGGGCAGTTGCGATGTTCTATATGGCAAAGGAATACCTTCCAAAAGAACTTTACTCCCAGCTTGAATTCGCAGAGGAATCAATCAAAGAACTTCTGATGGAGCACGGGCTATACGACGAGCTCTCAGAGAACGGGGCCTTCCTGAATGGGGTCTGTCTGGACCACAAATCCGAGCCACGTCTGTCTATTATTGAGGAAGGGCTTGCCTTGCGTCCATAAACCGAAGATGATTTTTTGTATCTTCCACCATTTTACTGTTGATTTCAGAAAAAAGGAGGAACAAAACATGAGGAAACAGTTTCAAATTATTTTGGATGCAGACGATGTGCTATTTGACTGCAATGGAACAGCGGTTCGGGACCTGAACAGATCTTTTGGCACAAATTTCAAAGTATCTGATATTACACGGTGGGGGCCTATGGGAAATGCCCTTGATGAAAGGTTGAATTTTTTCAATGAGCCTTCATGGGTACGGAAGCTCCCATTATTCCCCGGGGCCCGGGAATTTGTCAAAAAGCTTTCAGAGATTGCTGAACTGCTCGTAGTTACAAATGTGCCGGCAAAATGTGCCGGCGCGCGCATGGATGCTCTAATAGAGAATTTTCCATGGATCCAGCCGTCAAACATCCTGATCGGCGGTAGGAAGGATCTGCTGAAGGCTGATATGATGTTGGATGATGCCCCACACAACCTGGAAAAAGCTACGGATGTCGAATATCCAGTTCTCTTCCGGCAGCCATGGAACTACGGAAAAACTGGATTATATTCCGTTTCCCGGTATGATGAATTCCTGACCCTGGTGCAGATGGTACAGAACGGAATGGGGATAAAAAAACCAGACAAGTACGATTCCATTGTCCTTGTCGGTCCAAGCGGATCTGGGAAAAAGAAGCTTGCGGATAACCTATTAAAAAGGAATCCCAGAATTCGTAGGGTCACTACATATACGACAAAGCCAGGTGGAATGGGCTATATTCATCTGAGTGAAAAAAAATTTGCTACTAAGGCAGATGAGTTTTTTGAAACAAGCTGTTACATGGGCCATCGGTTCGGGACTTACAAACCTGATATTGCTGCTGAAATAGCGGAAGGGAATATCCCTTTATTGATCATGGATATTAACGGGATGGTTGCGATGAAATCCGAGTTCTGCCCTATTTCAGTATATGTTGATGCACCACGTGAAGATTGCATTCGGGATATACTGTCCAGGGATCTTTCGGTTAACGAGATGGTACGCAGGATCGCTTCCCTGGATCTCGAAGCACGAAATGAACGTTTCTGCGACATTACTCTGACTGCCGACTCTGAAGTTTCCTTGTAATAACCAAACAGCCGGTAGGGATCATTTCCCAGTGCCGGCTGTTTCTAATTATCTCGATTTTTCCACTTTTTCACATAAACAAAAAAGAGGAGGAATGATCATGGCAAAAGAGATTGTAATTACGGAAGCTGTTGAGGCTTGTCCCTATTGTATGCAGGAGAATGTATTTCCCAATTATGATGTGGAAAAGCAGGGCTACATTGTTCAGTGCAAACATTGCGGCGGACAGATGATGCTTTGCGATGAATGCTTACATGCAGATGACAATCCAACTAGCCAATGTGACTGGCACGAAGAAGTCAGAAATGGACTATCTTTTGGTGTCTGCTTCCGTGGCATCACGGAACCAAGATATTAGAAAACCTGATGCTTAACGTACAGAAAAAGGAGCCGTTTGTGGCTCCTTTTCTTATCCTTTTCTTCTACATTTTTTAGTGTTTACAGCTCCGGCTCATCCTCGCTGGCAGAAGGCTCCTCATGCTCCATTTGCCGTATGATACCCAAAGTGAAAGTTCGTGCATATTCAACCGCGCTTCTAGCAGTATCAATGTCTCTTTCTGTCGCTATGAAACTATCGTCCCCAGGATATCTTGTTGTAAAATAAAAGCCATCAATTCTCCCCAGCTCATCCAGTATTCGATCTGGAATCTCTATTCCCATATCATCCTGCAAATATGTAGTTAATTTATGCAGACTATGAGTGCGCAGAACGGATTCTTTCTTATAAAATTCCGAATCAGTTTCCGGATTAGCGTATTCGCTAATAATATGTTTTAGATATCTTTCGCAAATGCTTTGCCCCAATGCTGCCTGTGCTGGGGCTTTAATCCCCATTGTATAAGATTGATTAAAGAATTGATAATCATTTTCAGCAAAGTCATAATAATTATTTAACCCCACAGTTTAATCCCCTCCTTCTGGATATTTTTGTAAAATAAGCCTTGGTCATTATGCCAATCGCTTCCGATTACAATTTTGACTTCAATATCTGGCAATTTATTATTTTTATTCAGTTCTGATTTTAAGCTCACTACATGCTTGGTGTTAATTTCATAATTAGGAACCAATTCCAAAAGAAGGTCTACATCACTTCCGTATGATTGTTCTTGTCTTGCGCAGCTTCCATACAAATAAACAGCCTTCACAAACGGTGCGATTTCTGATTTTCCTATAGTCTTAAGCGCATACTGTATTGCTTCATTGCTGCGACGGCTGTAGACTTTTTGAACCTTTCGGCTTTCTCTTTTGCCTATAATCATAATCACTCACCGCCTTTTCTATATAATCTATCCCTTATTAGTATAACACATCTTGTTAATAGTATCATTTTTTCTGGCTGATTTTCCCTACAAAAAATCTGGCATCATTCGTTTTGCAAGATCCAAAAGATTCTGATCCCTATATTTAGGACAATAAGCGGGAATCCTCGGCAATTCATTGCCGAGATGAAAGCTTAAAAGGACGGCATAACCGAAGCCATGCCGTCCTTCTTATAAATTATTCAGCTTTTCTCCGTCTGAACACGATGTATAACAGTGCCAGGCCGGTAATCATTCCACCTGCGCCAACCATAAAGATCGTCATATTGGATCCTGTTGATGGCAGCTGATATCCCATCTGATTGATAATCGTCATCTCTGCATGAACGGAATCTCCAGTAGCGGAAATATTGAATTGTCCACTTCCTGATGTGTATGCCTTGTCATTCACATAGAGCGTACAAGTGCGGTTTGCATTCTGCACTACTCTTGTTTTGTAAACGACAGGAGAACCATCATCATTTACCGGGAGCTTATAGCCATCCGGTGCTGCTGTCTCTACCAGATAGTAATCTGTATCGAGTTCCAGCTTATCAAATGACAACTCACCGTCCGCATCTGTTTTTCCTGACGCAACCACATTTGTAAGTCCCGCATCAGAATAAAGTGTGAATTCCGCATTCTCTAAAACGGTGCCGTTTTCATTAGTTTTATTGACAAGGATATCGAAGTTCACTACTTTTTCTTTATTTTCCATAGTTACATCGATGCAGCCATCACTCGCTACAGCTACTGTTACTGCACCATTCTTTTCCGTTGCCTCTGCAGAACCGGATGTAATCGTAATTGCGTTATTCTCTGCCACCGTAAAGGTAATCTCATGGGTGTTCAGTTCTAAGCCATCCACCGTTGCAGTTTCCACAAGCTTGTGATCACCATAAGCCAGGTTATTGATCGTGAATCGTCCGTCGCTGCCAGTTGTATAGTTTCTCGTGTTGCCGTCCGGATCAGTGTGCGTAAATACAACTCCGGATACAGGATCGCCTGTCTCTTCTGCCAGCTTTAAAAGCCTCAGTGCCAACGGCTGCTCCTGCTGAGTCGGTTCCTGGTAAACAATACTTCCGGATGTTCCTGAAGTTGTAACTGGCTGGACAATGATTTCCGGGTTGATCAGGTAACCTTCCGGGGCCTTGATCTCTTCAAAGGTCAGAGTGCCGTAGGGTAATGAATACTCATTTGTTCCAGGAGAAGTAAATAACGGATCACCACTGATCAGAAATTCATCATCATAGTTTAAGAACCCATTTTCATTTGTCTCAAATACCCATGTCCTTGCAGGTGTCTGTCCTGCTGCACCCGGATCGGTATCCATGATCTGCGTGTAGTAACATACTCGGAACTGAGCCCCTGCCATGGATCCCGCCTCTCCTGTTGCTGCATCTACCTTTTTAAGAAGAACCCCTGTCGGGTCAAGAACAGGAATCTCTGTTGAGTTCACAGTATATGTCTGACCGTTCGTTGCATTCCTGGCATCAATCGGATAAGCATTTGTATCTAAGCCATACCCCGGCGATGCTGTCGTTTCCTTCACCCAGTACTGTCCTGCCTGAAGGCCGCTAATGCTGCCCTGGCCGCTTGCGTTGGTTGTGATCGTACCTACAGAGTTCTCGCATGCTTCGTCGCTGTACACGGTATAAACCGCACCCTCCAGACTATAGTTTGCATTCCCATCCGTAATGCTCGTGTCACCACTTACCTTTGTAAGGTTGATCGTGATCTTCGGAGTTTCCGGTGGTGTTACAGTTGTAGTCACTTCATTGGTTTCATACGTTTCATTCTCGTAATTCGACCTTACAATCAGTTCTCCCGTATTCGGGATTACATAAGAGCCGTTAGACTCATAAGCAGAAAGGTCGGCATCCGGGTCAATCTGGACCTGGATCAGATAATGATAAGTCTTACCATAGAAGTTAGAGTTCTGTGGATTAATGCACGAGAACGTTACGGTATTCCCCGAATGCTGAATTCGGAACAGGCTTGACATGTCATTTCCTGCATCATCGACCACGCTCGCATCTAGGTACTCCAGACATGGCTCCAGTTCGTCCCTGATCTGATAAGACGTATAATAGAAGCGTTCCTGCGACTGAAGAGGAACGTTCTCTGAAATCTTGTAAGTATAGGTTTCATCCATTCCGCTCAGCGTATTAGCCTGTACATCCTTCTCATCCGTGTCTGTGACCGTCTTTGTTGGCGGATGCGGGGTAGTTACTCTCGCAACTCTGGCCTTGGTAAACGCAGACCAGTTGTAAGCTGCAAGGGATGGGTTGCTTCTGATGTCACTTTCGCTAAAGTTCGGCTGGCTTCCCGAGTATCCACCATAGAACGTTTTCCCATTGTAGTCTGATGTCCAGCATGCAGCCGTATGATAAAAGCGGTAAGTAAAACTTGTGCTGTCGTAATAAGCGATTACCTGCCCGCCGGTATCAGTAATATCATTCTCATAGGTATGAGAATTAAAGATATCATCTGTAAATACGGGATAGCCTTCATCTGTCTCTGCATAGAGCGCAGTACAATCATCCGGAACATATAAATTATCATAATCACCAGTAATTGCTACTGCCTGCCGTCCATCGATATCCGCCACAGTTGCATAGCCTTTCACCTGGACAGGCTGCTGGGTTTCATGGTCAATAAACTGGATATCCATTTCCGCCCACTCAAGGCCGTTAATTGCGATACCGATAATCTCAGGGTCAAAGCCGATGGTTCCCCATTCCGTGCCCCCGTAGTATCCGCCAAAAAGCTTATAGTCAGTAATCACACACTTCGCATCAATGGAACGTCCATTATAGGTTCCCACATTCGTGTATACTGCACCTATATTCCCTTTCAGGCTGTCGTCAGACACGATACAGTGTTCCACCCTGTAATACTCCGGCCATACACCCGAGTTAAAGTACGAAGGTTCGGAAAATCCGAAAACCGTCATCGTTGTATTGTCCCCGACTTCGGCAAAAAACTCGTAGTCACCGCTGATCACATCATCCTCGTTGATGTTTTCAATCACGTCCGTCGCTTTTGGATAACTTCCGCTGTATCGGTTCGATACGGTTGTACACACTCCCATCGCATCACATACATAACGTTCACCGTTACGCATAAGAGCGGCTCCCGTATCAGGATCACTGAAGATCAAACTCTTCATATAACCGCTGGAATCAAAATATCTCAGCACCCCGTCAATTTCCCGGAATCCCGTGACCATGGCACAAGTCTGCGGATCATAATATGCGATTGAATCAACCGCGGATGTTCCCCAAAGCACCTCAGGCGTGTATCTTACCCAGCCGGTTACACAATACCCTGCAGAATCAAAATAGTACCAAGAATCTCCAATAGAGTACCATCCGTCTGCCAGATAGTTATGTGCATCCATCATGAAAAACCATTTTCCACCCAGTTGCTGCCAACCATTCCCGCCATAGTCCGTCGAAGTGTACACAGTATGTGCACCCTGCGGGGCATAGTAAGGAGCCGTATATGGCTGTGAATACACACTGTCCGGTATCGCGGCTTTCACCTCTTCCATCGGGCCAAAACTTATTGCAGATATTACTGCGGAGAACATAAAGCAAAGGCTGATGATCACTTTCTTTATTTTTTTCATAATTCCCGTCCTTTCTTCCTTAGGGATGACCTCTGATCCCTGATATTGCTTTCATAACAGCACCTCCTTGTCCCTTATAATATGGGTAAAGGGGCAGGCACAAGAAAAACGGGATATGCGACCTGACAAAAGGGAGATACGAAACGGATCCGGATCCGTGGAGATTTCCGAAAAAGGAAAAGGGCCAGTTTCCCGGCCCTTTTCTGCGACCATTTGCGTGCGAGCACGAAAGGAGAAATCGGACATTTGGAATATAGCTTAGAAGAGGACATTGTGTATATCCACAACCTGGCGGTATTGAAGTCAGCTGGGGATTACCGTGGATTCGAAAATGCGCACATAGGGACAAACTTATTTTCTGATGCGCTCACTGATTTATATTTCCGTCAGGGAATCCATTTTTCAGAAGTCAGGGGCAGACTCTCGGCAGCAGATGCCAGAAACAGGAATTGGCGGGATTCGATCCCATTTTACCGGAGCTTTCCGCAACATCTGAATCCGGAGCTTCCGTTTTCCCTGGATTTTGAAATCTCAGAGTACAGAGACTTCCGGACAAAAATGCCAGGAGATATATCGGTAGCTGGGATGATATCACGGTTTTCTTCACAGGATCTCTTTTTCCGGTATCTGGTCATTCCGAAACCATAAGCCCTTTTTTGTGCCAGGAAAGGATAGGAGGGAACCAATATGTTGGAACTGAAACACTGTGTTTCAGAAGAATTAAGCAGAATTGACTTTACATTAAGAAATATCAGGATGGAATACCTATGCACGCCGCCATCCGACCTGCAAGCTGAGTACATCATTGCGTTAGTAGAAACGTATAGAGAGCATGCTACGGATCTGTTTTTTCTGGCTTGCAATCAGGAGATGAAAGGGAACATGGAATCAATGGAGTTGTCGCGTTGCGAACAATGGTACAGGGATATCAGGCTCTTGGCAACGGAGGCGATCGGGGAAATCGGTCGTCCGGATCTTATGGGCGGTACAGAGGGAGAAAAATATGACATAGTGTTAGATAGCAACCCCGAAGGCTAAGAAAGGATAGTTTCAATATTATTGTCAGCGAACTACTCGGTACTTTAGTGTCGCGTAGTTCACTGTGTCTTTTACAACTTTTGAAAGCACGCCCGAATTCTCAAATTATCCTCACACAACAAAAAGGGCCAGTTTCCCGGCCCTTTCCACAAGGAAGCGGTGAAAAAGAAAAATGATTTTGAATAAGAGGTATAAGGAGCCCGCTTCCAGATACAATGATTAATTATTCAACGCCTTTTGTAGCACCACAGGAGCACTCATAGCCCACAAGGACTTCTACCTGTTTGTCAGTGTGACCAAAAGGTTCACCAGCGAGCGCATGCTTTTCTGCATGTTCTGAAGTCTGCCCGTCAATAATCTCGTCACAGTAATTGCATACGCTATGCCACTGCAGCTCGTAAACCGGCTGCCAGTCATGCTCATGTACCGGTGCTGTTACCTGTACCCTACAGCTGAAGCGGATTCCGTTGCAGTCTGCCGTAATAATCGTTGCGCCTTCGCCGACCGCTGTTACCACGCCGTCTGTTACAGTAGCGACTTCCGTATTATTGGATGTCCAAGTGATATCCTTCGGGTCCGTTGTATCTACAGGATTATAAGTTACAGTAAGCTCCTGTCTCTCCCCAACATTAAGGGAAATATTGTCCGGACTAACGCTGATTGAAATAAGGGGGATCTCTTTTTTCTCTACTGTGACAACACAGCTTGCTGTCTTACCGTTGCAGGTCGCTGTAATTGTTGCGGTTCCTGCTCCAACGGCTGTAACTTTTCCACCTTCAACTGTCGCTACCGCACTGTCTGATGTGCTCCAGCTGACCGTCTTATCGACTGTCGTATCTTCCGGGTTGTAGGATACTGTCAGTGTCCCACTGCCACCTTCTACCAGAGTCATTTCCGTCTGATCCAGGCTGATGGAATCAAGCGCGATCTCTTTCGCTTCTACCGTTACCGTACATGTTGCGGTTTTACCATTGCAGGTCGCTGTGATCGTAGCGGTTCCTGCTCCAACGGCTGTGACTTTTCCGTCATCTACCGTTGCCACTTTACTGTCTGATGTGCTCCAGCTGACTGTCCTGTCCGCCGTTGTGTCTGCCGGATTATAAGAAACTGTAAGCGTTCCGCTCTCGCCCTCTGTCAGGGTCATTGCTGTCTGATCCAGACTAATTGAGTCAAGGCCGATTTCCTTCGCCGATACCGTTACCGTACAGGTTGCAGATAAGTCGCCGCACGTTGCTGTAATGGTTGCTGTACCCACACCTACTGGAGTGACGGTACCGTTTGAATCTACGGATGCGACCTGGTCATTCGAGCTGCTCCATACAACATCCTTTGCGTCTGTTGTATCTTCCGGAGTAAAGGATACCCCAAGCTGGACGGCATGATCGCCCTCGACAAACGACAAGGATGTCTGGCTGAGGGAAATGCCGGTCATCGGGATCTCTTCAGGCTCGGTTACCTGGGGATTGCCATCCCATCTTCCATTCTCATCAACGTACCAGCCGTCAATCCACGCGTCTTTCGCCATTGTTCCGTCTTCCTGGACATAATAGTATGTGTCGATCCACTTCGATGTCTGCATCTGGCCGGCCTCATTGAAGTAATACCACTCGCCATCGATCAGCGTCCACCCGGTCACTGCCCGGTCATTGAGGAAATACTTGGAGCCATCATACTCAAGCCAGCCTGTTGCCATTACGCCGTCTTCATCCAGGTAATACTTCGCTCCATCGGTAGTAAGCCAGCCGGTTTCCATTGCCCCGGAAGCATTAAAGTAATACCACTCGCCGTCGATCAGCTTCCATCCAGTCATCATCCGGTCGTTCATGAAGTACCTGTTGCCGCCATCGTCCAGCCAGCCCTGATGCATCACGCCGTCCTCGTGCAGGTAGAACCAGTGGCCATCAATGACCTGCCAGCCGGTAAGCATTACCCCATCTTCATTATAATAATACCAGTGATCATTTTTGTAATTCCAGCCGGGGCTGTTCACTTCGCCTACCAGTGCCCCGTTTTCGTCAAACCGATATGTCGTTCCATCAATCTTCTGGTCGCCCGTTACCATGTAGCAGTTTGCGTCAAAGTAGTAGGTCTTCCCATTAATGTCATGCCAGCCGGTATACGCCGCGCCATCCTCTCCGAGGTAGAACCAGGACCCGTTCAGCAGAAGCCATCCGCCTGCATACTCACTCCCGTCACCCCGGAAGTAGTGCCACTGCCCATCGATCATCGACCAACCGGTGACCATGCGGTCATTAAGGAAATAGGTGCGGCCGCCATCATCCAGCCAGCCCTGGTGCATCACGCCATCGTCATGCATGAAGTACCAGTACCCGCCGACTGCCTGCCATCCGGTGGTCATCGCTCCGGAGCCATTGAAGTAGTACCACTGCCCGTCAATCTGAGTCCAGCCTACTGCCATTGCGCCATTGGAATGAAGGTAATACATGAAATCTCCGTCTTCAAACCATCCCGTGATCATTTCACCCTGGCCGCCCAGATAGTACCATGCGTTACCGTCCCACTGCCATCCAGTAGTCATTGCGCCAGAGCCATTGAAATAATACCAGTTCCCGTCGATGTAACGCCACCCGGTAGCCATCGCCCCCGAGGCATCCATGTAATAGGTTTCGCCGTTGACAGTACGCCAGCCGGTAGCCATGTAGCCGTCCTCATCGAAATAGTACCATTTCCCGTCAATGCACTGCCATGTGTTTGCAAGCATCTGCCCGGATGCATTTTCATACGTCCAACCGTCTTCATCATAGTGCCACTGTGCGGCCGCTTCAGCCTGGGCCCCCGGCGCAGCCATAGACATTGCCGGTACGGTAGCCGTGCAGGCTGTCACAAAACAGAGCAGCATAGTCACAAGTTTCTTTTTCATTCGATTCTTTTACCTCCTGTCTTATTCTTTTAATACATTCATTATAAACTTTCCGAATCATTCTTTCCATATATTACAGATAATCGGAATAGTTTTTTGTACCCCATGGGATACTTTTGATTGTACCTCCTTCCTGGTTGCATATTACCACAAGGAAAATGACCATAATTTTTGAGGACGAAGAAAAATATTTCTTCTCGTCCCCGTTTTAGTCATCTTATGGATAATTATATCTCGTTTAGTGTGCTATCGTCAATTTAATTATTTCTTTTTCGATGATATAAACGGGGGGATGGAGGTTTTTGAATGAAAATACACCGCCAAAACAACAGATGTAATATTTCCGGGATAAAAATAAAAGAATTGAGATTAAATGCTGGTTATTCACAGGAAGCTTTGGCTGCTCTGCTGCAGCTGGAAGGGCTGAATGTTAACCAAAAGGCGATCAGCCGGATCGAGTCCGGGGACCGCGTTGTTGCAGATTTCGAACTGCAATACTTTGCAGAAGTCTTCCATGTCCCGGTTACTGAGCTTTTAATGTTTGAAAAAAACTAAAACATCCCTGAAACAAGAAGAAGCAGGAAAGTCCTGCATCTTCCTCAAAATTATGAATGGACTAGCAAGAAAACCCCATCCAACGTTAGTTGCCTGGGGATGAATTGCCACGGCTCCTCCGGGAGCCGCTTTTTTTGTATCGTCCCATTTTCTCGTATTTCCGTTTGTGTGTATCGGTACGCTGCCCATCTATATATGCTTTTACCGTTTCCATAGACACCGAGCCTGTTGTGGCAATAAAATAGCTGCTGCTCCAAAAAGGACAGTCTTCTCCGTAAAGATATTTCTTTACATGATTGGTTACTGTTCCCGTACCTCGCGTGACAACTGGGTCTTCAGCGTCCGGACCACAACGGATGGTGTCGTGCTTGGCGGAAGGGATACCAGCAGATGGATGTGATCCATATCCGTTTCCGCAGATACCAGTTCCCCCCGAAACCTTCCGCAAAGATAAGCAGCTTGCTCCTTCATAAAGTCCCCGATTTCATTTGAGATGACCGGCTTTCTGTATTTCGTGACAAAAACCATATGGTAAGTGAGGCTGTAAACAGAATGAAATGTTTTCTTGTATTCCATGGTTTCCCTCATTTCTTATATTTCGATCAATAACGAACGTATGTTTGTGTATGCTTAGATTTTATGGTACAATCATATTGAAGTCAAGCATAACCATAAATAATACTTGACAGTCAGAAAGGAGGCCATCCGTATGCGCACGGTCATGGTAGACATCAAACCCAATCATTCTGCCGCCCCTTATCTTGGGAAAAATGCGGCAGGAAGCCGTGCTGTGCGCAATACGGCCAACTTTCTGATCCGTAACACAATGACCGGGCTCCGTAAACCGCCGGAGGAACGGACGCATGCAGAAACGGAGGCCCTGCATTTGGTATTCACCGGCATCCAGAAAGCCAATGCACATAGGGAAGCTATGGATGAAAAAGCTGTGTTCTCCGCCATTCGGAAAATCAATTCGGGGAAGCTTACCGGGCTGAAAGCGCACGCTTTCTTAAAATCCAAGCTGGATGGATGCGGGAAACGCTTTCCCTATCCAACGGCGCAGGACTGGTTCTTGGATTACGAAACCCTGGACGCCATCCTGAAGCATACGGGAAACGCTGCCTACTATAGCTGCACCAGCCAGGTCAACCAGCAGGCAATCCGGAAGACTGTGGCGTCCTGGAAATCGTATTTTAAATCTGTTAAGGACTGGAAAAAACATCCCGGCAAGTATCAGGCAAAACCACGGATCCCCGGGTACATTCGGGGGCGGGAGGCAACCGCCCATTTCACAAACCAGGTCTGCCGCCTGGTGCCTGCCGGCGGTCGGCTGTACCTGGGGTTCGCAAACTGTGATCAGTTTGTATGCCTCGGAAAGGAATCCCTGATTCCAGGA
>NZ_JAJEQX010000002.1 GCF_020687545.1 Ruminococcus turbiniformis
AGAGGGCAACGAAGCACTACATTGTTGTCATTCAGCCTATCGAAAAGCCTTAATAAGGGTGGCCGTTGTGCTCCGCCGAGTGGCCGCTGGCAAACGCACCAGTGGCCGCTGCTCGGCGCAAATTGCACCGCCGCCCTTGCCCTCTTGCCGGAGCAGGCACAGGAAGAAATTTTCCGCTATTACTTCCTGCGCCAGCCGCAGCGTGTGATCGGCGTACATATCGGCCGGACACGCAGCACAGCGGGGCGGCATATCCAGCTTGCCCTAAAACGGCTACGGCGGCTTATGGAGGGAAAACGTTATGAGTAAACTTCTCCCTTATGAAACAATCGTCAAAGCCCATGAGGGTGACCCGGACGCAATCGACGCCGTTCTTTCCCACTACGCCGGATATATCCGCTACTGTTCCAAAGTACACGGGAAAGTCAACGCCGAGGTTGAGGACTATGTGAAGCAGAAGCTAATTGCCGTGCTATTCAAGTTTCGTTTTGACCGATAAGCTGAAAAACTGAATACCAGCCGCCCACTGGCGGCCAGTGAAAGCAGTAAGTCTGAAAAAGATTTGCTGCTTTTTTTGTTGTCCCGGTTCCGTTCCCGGCCATTTTGCCCTGTTCAGATTGTAGTAGTAAGTGAGGGAGAAATTTTTCTGCCCCGGCGTTTGGCATTTTTGATTTTTGTCCGTAGTAAGAAGCAAAGAGAAAATAAGCTGTTTTGTTTGGCGAATTTCAAAACGCGGTGGTGTAGGGAGTGAAAGGAAAAATTCTCTGCCCCGCCGGTTGCCAAAATCCTGCTACCCGGATTACTTAAAGCAAAAGAAATTTTGAAAAATCCCCGTCCAGCGGGTAGCTGGCGGCCTTTGAAATGTATCTTTAGCGGAAAGGAAAAAAGACCGCCAACAGCGGGCCGCAACCTCTGTTCTGTCCGTTCTATGTACGAAAGAACCAGACAGGGGGCAATCTGCGGCAGTTACAGAGCAAGTTTCTACCACGGTGCCAAAATCCGCAATTCTGCGGTTTTGCCCCTCGCGGGAAACTTGTTGGGGAGTGCCTTCCCCAAACCCTGCTTTGCGGCTTGCGCCGCTTATCCCTGCCGCGCTCATGCGGCAAGAAACCCGGAGGACACCGCCCATTCCCGGATTTATGACCGGCTGCTTTCCATGTGCGTCCCAGTACGTTTTACCGGCGAGAATTTCCGGCAGGAAACCGCGCAGCGGAAAATGGATAGCATGAAGAAACTGATTACCGACTGAAAGGAGTATTGCCTATGAAAGAAGTCCCAATTTGGGAAAAGAGTAATTTAACCTTAGAAGAAGCTGCGGCATATTCAGGAATTGGTATCAACAAGCTGCGCGACCTTACCAGTGAGCAAAATTGTCAATTTGTTTTGTGGGTGGGGAGCAAGCGCCTGATAAAACGCCGTCTATTTGATAAATTCATTGAGCAGGAGTATTCCATTTGAAATTTGTGATGTGAAAGCAGCACTTGATATGATACAATGATTATGTCATATCAAGGCTCTTTCCATCACGGAAAGGAGTTTGACAATGTCCGAGAAACGCAAAGACCATAAAGGAAGAATCCTGCGGACAGGAGAGAGCCAAAGAAAAGACCTGATTTATCAGTACCGCTATACAGACATTCGAGGTAAACGGCAGACCATCTATTCCTCTGATTTGAAGGAACTGCGGGAAAAGGAAAAAGAAATCCAGAAGCAGCTTGATGAAGGGATTGACTATGCTGCTGGAAAGGCAACCGTGATTGCCCTTGTGGAACGCTATATCAGCTTAAAACAGGGCGTGCGCTACAATACCAAAGTCGGTTACAATTTTGTTCTGAACCTGATTAAGAAAGAAGATTTTGGCTACCGGCAGATAGGGGATATTAAGGTATCAGACGCGCAAAAGTGGATTATGAAGCTCCACAGTGACGGGAAAGGGTACAGCACCATCACCAGTGTCAGGGGCGTTGTGAAACCCGCTTTTCAGATGGCATACAACGAGGATATTATCCGCCGCAATCCTTTTGACTTCAAATTAGTGGACGTGGTTCCCAATGACTCACAGAAGCGGATTGCCATGACGGAGGAACAGCAGGAGATTTGGATGGGCTTTATCCGGGAGGATAAAACCTATGCCAAGTATTATGATGAATTTGTCGTGCTGCTGGGAACGGGTATGCGTGTCAGTGAATTTTGCGGCCTTACAAAAAGTGATTTGGATTTTGAAAACCGGCGAATCCGGGTAGACCACCAGCTTGTCCGGGAACGGGGCGGAAAGTATTATGTCGAGAAAACCAAGACGGAGTGCGGATGCCGCTTTATTCCCATGACAGAGGAAGTCTATCAAAGTCTGAACAGTATCCTTGAACGCCGCAGGAAGATAAAGACGGAAATCATTGTAGACGGGTACAGCGGCTTTCTGCTGCTGGATAAGGACGACAAGCCCAAGGTGGCGTTGCATATCGAAAATGAAATGCGCTGGGCGATGAAAAAGTACAAGAAGCTGTACCCGGACAAGCCGCTGCCGCATATCACGCCCCATGTGTTCCGCCATACTTTCTGTACCAATATGGCAAACGCCGGTATGGATATAAAGACCTTGCAGTATGTGATGGGACACTCTGATGTGGGAGTGACGCTGAATGTCTACACTCACGCCAGCTATGACCGGGCAGCGGAGCAGATGGCGAAAATCATAGATTTCAAGGGAACTGTCACGCCGGAAAAGCAGAGAAAATCAGGCTGAAATTGAACAGAGTTACTACACCACTTACTACACCATTTGCCCGTGAATTTGCGTAGATTTACGAAGAATAACGTGAATTTAAGGCAAAACACAAAAATTGAAAAAAGCGCCGGAAAGCCCGTAATATCAAGGTTTGAAGGCTTTTGAAAGGATATAAGAGATATGATAAAAATACTATTCGTCTGCCACGGCAATATCTGTCGTTCCACCATGGCCCAGTACGTCATGCAGTACCTGGTCGACAATGCAGACCTTACAGATTCATTTTACATCGACTCCGCAGCCACAAGCCGCGAGGAGATCGGGAACCCGGTTCACTACGGCACCCGCGGAAAGCTCCGCGAGGTCGGAATACCGTGCGGAGACCACCGCGCGCGCCAGCTTCGGCGGGAAGAGTACAGAGACTTTGACTATATAATCGGTATGGATTCATGGAATATTAAAAACATCCTCCGCATTCTGGGCGGCGATCCGGACGGGAAAGTATCAAAGCTTCTCGATTTTACAGACCGCAGAGGGCAGGATATCGCGGACCCCTGGTATACTGGAGACTTTGATGCCACTTACCGGGACGTAAAAGAGGGCTGTGAAGCCCTCATGAATGAATGTCTCCTACGCCTCTAAAGCGTAGGAAAGCAGTTTTTTCAGATCCTGATGGAACTGACGGTTTCTGCTTTTCAGTTTCATTTTTTCAGAACTGGACTTTGTCTCTTCGACATAGGCGTCATAGCGGGCGAACAGAGTGTGGAAGTCAACAGTCTGTTTCTGCCCCCAGCGGATGAGAATCCAGTTCATGGCATCGGAATTCCAGTACTGCATCGGGATTCCTGCCATCTTAAGCACGGTGATATACCGCGCAGCCTGCAGAGAAAGCTTCTCGATCTGCCGGATACGCAGAGTGTTATCCTGCGGCCGGGCTTTTCCGATCTTTTTGAAGATCCTTTCCGGGAGTTTCTTTTTCTGATTTTCCCGTTTCATCAGGCGGACACTCCGTGCGAGCAGTTCGTTAAGCTGATTTGCCGCATTCCAGTATGTAACAAACGAAATACTCTCGTCCTCGTCATCTTCAGGCCCCACAGTGAATGTACGGAACACTCTTTTCGGAGCCCCGGGGATTTCCCCGAACATTTCCTGATTATATGCCTGTCTCTTTTCCGGATTCGAGAGTACCCGGTACGCTTCCAGTATCTCCTGCATAAATGCGGTCGTATCAATGTCTTTATGGACGTTGGCGTCCGGGTGGTACACCTTTGCCAGCGCATTTTTTGCCGTTGTGATCTCTTCTAAAGTCGCATCTCTTGAAACACCTAACACATCATAATAAGTATGCGAATTCATCCGTTCCTCCTCATTAATTAAACCATAATCCGCACTGAAAAATACGGACATCCCCTCATTTAATATACGACGGAGGCGTCAAAAAGTCAATCGTATGAAAGGCCGGAAAAAGCTCTGGAATCTCTGCCGTTTACCGGCATATTTCCGGAGGGTTCCGCTTATATTGATAACAGACGAATGAACGGAGTTGATGACAGCTATGAAAAGATTGATTTCCCCGGTCATATCGGCACTGTTTCTTTTTGTACTGATCGTTTCCCTGCCTTCCCCTGCAGTACTTTTTCCGGTTGATCCGGCAGATACTGACTCTTTCCGGAATCCGCAGACTGTACATGCAGAGGAAGAAGCAGAGTCAGAAACAGATGAGGCGGAAGCAGGAGAAACAGAAACAGGAGAGACAGAGGCGGAAGAAACCGGAGAAACACAGACGGGACCGGAGATTACCGCGCCGTCCGCCATTCTGATGGAAGCATCTACCGGGACGGTGCTGTACGAAAAAGATGCGGACACTGCCCGTCCTCCGGCCAGTGTGACAAAAGTCATGACGATGCTGCTGATCTTCGATGCGCTCGAGGAGGGGACGATCCGGCTGGAAGATGAGGTCACAGTATCCGAGTACGCCGCGTCGATGGGAGGATCCCAGGTGTTTCTGGAACCGGGCGAGACACAGACCGTGGACACCATGCTCAAATGTATTGCCGTGGCAAGTGCAAATGATGCCTGTGTAGCCATGGCCGAATACATATGCGGAAGCGAAGAGGAGTTTGTAAGACACATGAATGAACGCGCGACAGGGCTTGGCATGGAAAACACAAACTTTGTAAACTGCAACGGCCTGGACACGGAAGGACATGTAACCAGCGCCCGGGATATCGCTCTTATGTCCCGGGAACTGATCGGAAAATACCCGCAGATCCACGACTATTCCATGATCTGGATGGAAAACATCATTCACGAAACCGCAAAAGGTACTTCCGAGTTCGGCCTTACTAATACAAACAAACTGGTAAGGCAGTACGAGTACGCCACAGGTCTGAAGACCGGCTCCACCGGAGAGGCAAAATTCTGCGTTTCAGCTACAGCAGAAAAAAACGGAGTGGAACTGATCGCAGTCATTATGGCTGCTGATAATTCCAAAGACCGCTTTGCCGATGCGGTAACACTTTTAAACTACGGATTTGGCAAGTGCCAGCTTTATACAGATGAAGAAGTGCCCCGAATTTCCGAAGCACAGGTGGAGGGCGGCGTGGAAGATACCGTTCCCGTTGAGCGTGCCGGTACATTTACATGGCTTGATACCTCTGGCGCGGATTTGAAACGCGTGGAAAAAACAATCCGGATGGATGAGAAAATCAGTGCTCCCGTAAAGAAAGGAGACGTAATCGGCAGGATTGTGTATTCCCTTGACGGGGAGGAGATCGGAAGCGCAGATCTGCTCGCCGCACAATCTGTCGGGAAAGCATCATTATTCGACTATCTCTCGGATGCGTTTGCCGGACTGATGCTTTAGAATCTGCGTAAATTTTTCTTGCTGTATCTTAGCGCATAACGGTATTGACACCTGCTGTATTTGATGCTATCGTGGTAATTAATTTCCGGAGAAAAAGGATTTAAAGGCAGGTTATTATGTCATGAATACAGTCAGAAAATCAATTTACCTATTTATAAAAAGACAGCCTCCGGGCAGAGTGATCGCAATGGGCTTCGCCATCGCCATTCTGCTTGGAACCTGTCTTTTACTTCTGCCGGTTTCGGTGAAAGATAATGCGGAAGTTTCTTTGATAAACGCGCTCTTTACCTCGACAAGCGCGGTATGCGTGACCGGTCTTATCGCGATTGATACGGCGGATCACTTTACTGCTTTTGGACAGGCTGTCGTCGCCGGTCTTGTTCAGATCGGCGGACTTGGCGTGACATCGATTGGAGTGGGACTGATGATCGCCGCAGGAAAACGGGTGAGCATTAAAAGCCGCTTCCTTGTCAAAGAGGCACTGAACGTGGACAACTACAGGGGGATTGTCCGCCTTGTCAAGTCAGTTCTGATTCTGACCATAAGCTTTGAAGCGGCGGGGGCGCTCTTAAGTTTCCTTGTATTCAGCCAGGATTATCCTCCGCTTCACGCGCTTGGAATCAGTTTGTTCCACTCGATTGCCGCATTCAACAACTCAGGCTTTGACATACTTGGCGGTCTGCGGAATCTGATCCCTTATCAGAAAGATATTCTGCTCAATCTTACGACATGCGGACTGATCATTTTCGGTGGACTCGGCTTTCTCGTGATTCTCGACATTGCGAATCAACGCTCATTTAAAAAGCTGTCGCTTCACTCAAAAGTTGTCATAACAACAAGCGCCGTTCTTCTGATCGTCGGAACGCTTCTTCTGAAAGCCACGGAAGATATTTCCTGGATGGGAGCGTTTTTCCACAGTGTGTCTGCAAGAACAGCCGGATTCTCCACATATTCTATCGGAGAGTTTACGGACGCCGGACTTTTCGTTCTCTGTGTTCTGATGTTTATCGGCGCGTCGCCAGGATCGACCGGAGGCGGCATCAAGACAAGCACTTTTTTTGTAATGCTTCAGGAAATGCGCGGAATGTTCACAAAGAAGAACCCGCATGCATTCCGCCGCAGTATATCAAGGGAGAATATTGGCAGGGCATTCCTTATTACGATGCTGTCCATGTGCGTTGTGTGTGCGGCCGTATTCCTTATGTGTGTTCTGGAGCCTCAGTACAGTTTTATTCAGCTGTTCTTTGAGGTCGTGTCCGCATTCGGCACAGTGGGATTGTCCACAGGGATTACGCCGGATCTGAGTGTGGCGGGAAAACTTGTAATTATATTTGTTATGTTTACGGGAAGAGTAGGGGCGTTCACCCTCCTTTCCATGTGGATTGACCGTGCGGAACCAAACGCGCGCTATTCAACAGAGCAGGTAGTGATCGGCTGACAGGAAATGTGAATGATCCGCCTGATAGCCGGATAGATGACCGGATGACAAATCGGGCTGGTTTCAGAGAGGAGGATATATTATGAAAAAGAGGCAGAATACAGTGTACGGTGTGATCGGTCTCGGGCGCTTTGGAGAAGCGCTTGCCGTTATGCTTGCACAGTCAGACAACGAGGTCATTGTTGTGGACCAGGATGAAAATAAGATCAAAGAGATGCGCCAGTATACAGAGTACGCGTTTGTTGCGGACAATTTAAATACAGAAACATTAAAAGAGATCGGCATTCAAAACTGTGACGTTGTCATTATATGTATCGGTGAGAAGACGGACGTCAGCATTCTGACGACAATGAGCGTTATTGAGATGGGCGTTCCGCGGGTGATCTCCAAGTCGCTCAGCGCGGAACAGGGCACCGTTTTAAAAAAGCTTGGCGCGGAGGTTGTCTACCCGGAGCGCGATATGGCGCTCCGGCTTGGAAAACGTCTTCTTTCCGGGAGTTTTCTCGACTATGTGTCTCTTATTAATGATGTGGAAATCCGCCAGATTATGGTGACGGAGGCTCTCGTTGGGAAAACGGTAGAGGAGACACAGATCCGCCGGAAATTCAAGCTGAATATTATCGCAATCGAGAATGAAAATGAGACGACAATCGAGGTCAGCCCTTCCCATCGGTTCACGGAGGGCGACATTCTTGTCGTAATCGGAAAAATCAGCAACATTGATTCTTTCGAGAACACGCTCTGATACGAGAGGAACTGTAACTTATGACTTTGCCATTTATATTGATTATTCCGGCTGTCCTTGCCGTCATCCTTGCGGCAGTACTGACAGCTGAAATACACAGAGAGCTTCACACATTCTGCGTGACCCGCTATGATGTGAGCTCTGAAAAACTGCCCGACGGTGCTGACGTGAAGATCCTTTTCCTGAGCGATCTTCACGACTGCTGTTACGGGGAAAACAATGACCGGCTTTTTCAGGCCGTGAAAGAAGAGCACCCTGATCTGATCCTGGTCGGAGGCGATATGCTCGTCGGGAAGAAAGGGTGCGCATATGAAAATGCTCTCGCTCTTCTTAAACGTCTCCCGTCCGTATGCCCGGTTGTGTACGCAAATGGGAATCATGAGCAGCGCATGAAGGAAGCTCCCGAGATCTATGATTCGTCCTATGACGATTACAAATCAGAACTTTTGGACTGCGGAATTACGCTTCTTGAAAACGAAAGCATCCGAATCCCGATGCCGGACGGTACAGTGTTTGCCGTTCACGGACTCGAGCTGCCGGTCTCCACGTATCTGAAGTTCCGGAAAGCTCCTGTAAAAAAGAGAGATCTGGAGCGCCGGCTTGGCAGTCCGCAGGCGGATGCGTATAATATCCTTCTCGCCCACAATCCGGCTTATATGGATGCCTGCAAAGACTGGGGTGCGGACCTGATTCTGTCCGGGCATCTTCACGGAGGTCTTGTACGGATTCCGGGGATCGGCGGAATCATCACACCCCAGGGCTTTCTCTTTCCGAAATACTGCGGAGAGATGCGCCGGGAGGGAAATCAGACAGTGATCGTGAGCAGGGGACTTGGGTCACACACTCTGAATATCCGTCTGTTTAACGTTCCTGAGGTTGTCTCCATCCGTATCCGCATGAAAACGAAAAAATCATTGTAAAACGTTCTGCATTCCCGTATAATGAAATACTGGTACATTCATCCGCCGCTTATACAGGGCAATATCAGAGGAGAGATTATGGGAATTCCTGTGAAACTGGAAGTGTTTGAAGGTCCGCTCGACCTTCTGCTTCATCTGATTGACAAAAACAAAATAGATATCTATGACATACCGATCGTGGAGATTACAAACCAGTATATGGAATACATCCGCCAGATGCAGAGGGAAGACTTAAACGTCATGAGCGAATTTCTCGTCATGGCGGCAACACTTCTCGACATCAAGTGCCGTATGCTCCTTCCGAAGGAAGTGACAGAAGAAGGCGAGGAGGAAGATCCCAGACAGGAACTCGTAGAACAGCTTCTGCAGTACAAGATGTACAAGTATATGGCATACCAGCTCAGGGACCGTGAGACGGATTCGGATATGTTTTTCTACAAAGGGCCGACTGTCCCGGAAGAAGTGCAGGAGTATGTAGAGCCGGTCAATCTCGACCAGCTTCTCGACGGGCTGACGCTCACCCGTCTGAACGCGATTTTTCAGGAAGTTATGAAGCGCCAGAACGACAAAATCGATCCTGTGAGAAGTAAATTCGGAAAAATCGAAAAAGAAGAGGTATCTCTCTCAGAAAAATTCAATTACATACATGTATACATGTCTGCACACCGCACGTTCAGCTTTCGCCAGCTTCTGACAGAGCAGCACAGCAAGATGCATGTTGTTGTGACGTTCCTTGCCATTCTGGAGATGATGAAGTTAGGGGAAATCCGTGTGAGCCAGGATTACACCTGCGGAGATATCATGATTGAAAGGACGGGGGACGCAAATGGAAATTGAAAAACTTCAGGCAGCCATCGAGGCAATCCTCTTTACAATGGGCGACTCGGTGGAACTTGAAAAGATTGCGGCCGCAATCGGGCATGACGAGGCGACCACCCGAAAGATTATTCACAATATGATGGACCGGTATGAGGCGGAAGACCGCGGAATCCGGATCATTGAGCTTGATAATTCGTTTCAGTTCTGCACGAAAAAAGAAATGTACGAGTACCTGATCCGGGTGGCAAAGCAGCCCCGCAGATATGTGCTCACAGACGTGCTTCTTGAAACATTATCCATCATCGCATACCGCCAGCCTGTCACCAAGCTGGAGATCGAGAAGATCCGCGGAGTCAAGTCAGACCATGCGGTGAACAAACTTGTGGAGTACGGGCTTGTGGAAGAGGCAGGAAGGCTGGACGCGCCCGGACGTCCCATTCTGTTTGGAACGACAGAAGAGTTTCTCCGCCGTTTCAGCGTTCATTCTATTGATGAACTTCCGGTGCTGAATGAGGAACAGATCGAACATTTCAAAGAGGAAGCGGAAGACGAAGCTCAGCTGAAGCTTGATATCTGACAGATTTCTGATCTCCGGCAGATTTATCCGGCAGACTTGTTCTTTCCGCGGCTTCTGCTGCATATAATCTGACTGAGATCATTCGCGGAGGAGTCTTTCGCCGTGAAAAAAATCGGATTCGTGAAAAAAATGTTCATTTTCTTTCTGACGGCCACAGTTCTTTCTCAGACGACACCGTGTTTCGTATGCGCGCAGGAGTCGGAAGAGACAGGATCTGAAGAAATCAGGCCGTCAGAACTATACGCCCGCTTTGCTGTCCTTATGGACGCAGGGACAGGGCGTGTTTTATTTTCAAAGAGCGGACAGAAACCGGCCCCCATGGCAAGCACAACAAAGATAATGACCTGCATTCTCGCCCTTGAAAATACAGATCCGGCCGAGGAGGTAACTGTCAGTCAGGAAGCCTCCTCTCAGCCGGAAGTCAGACTCGGGATGCAGCCGGGACAGACATTTATTCTGGAGGATCTTCTTTACTCGCTTATGCTGGAGTCACATAATGACACAGCTGTGTCCATAGCAGAACATATATCCGGAAGCGTCGGTGCCTTTCAGGATCTGATGAACGTAAAGGCGGAAGAGATCGGATGCCGTGACACGTATTTCATCACGCCGAACGGGCTCGACGCGCAGGATGAAAACGGGATTCACCACACGACAGCGGAAGATCTGGCCCTTATCATGCGCTACTGCATCACAGAATCTCCGGCAAAGGAAGAATTTCTTGCGATCACCCGGACAGAATCCCACACATTTTCTGACTGTCAGGGAACCAGTACATATTCCTGCACAAACCACAACGCGTTTCTCAGCATGATGGAAGGCGCTCTGACGGGAAAAACCGGATTTACAAACAATGCCGGCTACTGCTACGTGGGCGCGCTTGAAAGCGAAGGCCGTACCTTTATCGTCGCCCTTCTGGCCTGCGGCTGGCCAAACAACAAAGGTTACAAGTGGTCAGATACGAGAACACTTATGACTTACGCCATGAATAACTGGCACTACGAAGAGATCACTCCCGGGCAGACAGAAACAGCGGCAGAAGAGGAAGCCGTATACGTGACAGACGGTTACACCGGAGGATACCCGTCAGCCTTCCCGGTAAAGATCAAAGTCACCGCGGCGGGAGAAACTGAGAAAATCCTGAAAAAGAACGGGGAAGAACTGCGGATGAAACTCGCTCTTGATCAGAGTGTGGCTGCTCCCGTTCACAGAGGAGACCAGCTTGGAGTCTGTACGTGGACGCTTGACGGAACAGAAGTTGCCTCATATCCGCTTCTGGCAGAACAAGATGTGAGCACAAGGACCTTTGCTGTATGCATGAATTATGTGATATTAAAATACATCAATCAAAATGATTAATTTTGCCACTGGAATATCGCACAATCCTGTGTTAGTATATGTGAGAATAAAAAAAAGCAATGAAATTGATTAAATATAAGGAGATGTGCGAAAATGGAAAATTACAGAAAATACGAACGGACATATTTTATGCCGCCGGAGCCATGCTATGACTGGGTGAAAAAGGATTATATTGACAAGGCGCCGGGGTGGTGCAGCGTGGACTTGAGAGACGGAAACCAGGCTCTGATCGAACCTATGAGTCTGGATGAGAAACTGGAGTTTTTCCAGCTTCTCGTCGATGTAGGATTCAAAGTCATCGAGGTCGGTTTCCCGGCCGCTTCTGAGACGGAGTACCAGTTTCTGAGGACGCTGATCGAGCAGAACATGATCCCGGACGATGTCACGATCCAGGTGCTGACTCAGGCAAGAGAACATATTATAAAGAGGACATTTGAAGCAGTAAAAGGAGCGCCGCATGCGATTATACATGTATACAATTCCACATCTGTCGCTCAGAGAGAACAGGTATTCCGCAAAAACAAGGAAGAAATCAAGAAGATTGCGACAGACGGAGCAAAACTTTTAAAAGAGCTTGCGGATCAGACGGACGGAAACTTTACGTTCGAATACAGTCCGGAGAGTTTCCAGGGAACCGAAGTAGACTACGCGCTGGAAGTGTGCAACGCAGTGCTTGATATCTGGAAACCCACGAAGAAGAACAAGGCGATCATCAATCTTCCGACGACGGTGGAAAACGCAATGCCGCATGTATTCGCGAGCCAGGTGGAATATTTCAACAAACATCTGATCCACCGCGACAGCGTCATCCTCTCCCTTCATCCGCACAACGACCGCGGCTCCGGTGTCAGCGACGCAGAGCTCGGTATCCTTGCAGGTGCGGACCGGATCGAGGGAACCCTCTTCGGCAACGGCGAGAGAACAGGAAATGTCGATATCATCACACTGGCCATGAACATGTTTTCCCAGGGAGTGGATCCGATGCTCGACTTCTCCAATATGAGCGATATCGTGGAAATATATGAAAGAGTGACCAGGATGAAAGTTTCTCCGCGCCAGCCATATGCAGGAGAACTTGTCTTTACCGCATTTTCCGGCTCCCATCAGGATGCCATCGCAAAGGGAATGTCCTGGAGGGAGGAGCACAATCCGGACAAATGGACTGTGCCGTACCTTCCCATCGATCCCCAGGATGTGGGACGCAGATACGATTCCGATGTTATCCGGATCAACAGCCAGTCCGGAAAGGGCGGCGTAAATTACATCTTAAAGCAGAGCTTTGGCATCAGTCTGCCGGAAAAGATGAAAGAAGAGGTCGGATACCTTGTAAAAGACGTCTCGGACAAAGCGCACAGGGAGCTGAATCCGGACTGGGTATTTC
Organism: Ruminococcus turbiniformis; assembly: GCF_020687545.1. Classification (GTDB taxonomy): domain Bacteria; phylum Bacillota; class Clostridia; order Lachnospirales; family Lachnospiraceae; genus Mediterraneibacter; species Mediterraneibacter turbiniformis. Next base: position 12,831 of record NZ_JAJEQX010000002.1, read on the forward strand.
ATATTTTCGAGGACAATTATATCAATGCCAAGCCGATATTTACCGCGGATGAGTGCCATTTCAAACAGGAAGACGGCATTATCGCCGAGGCGACGATCCATCACAACGGAAACGCGCTTAAGATCATGGGCGTCGGCAACGGACGTCTCGACGCCGTGAGCAATGCCATCAAACACTACTTTGACGTCAGCTATGAGCTTGCATTTTACGAGGAACATTCACTGACAAGAGGATCTTCTTCCAGAGCGGTGGCGTATGTGGGTGTTGTCTGCAATAAAAAACGCTACTGGGGTGTCGGCATTGACGCCGATATTATCAAAGCTTCCATTGAAGCTCTTGTTGTCGCGGTAAACAAAATACCTGAGATCGCAAATTCCGAAGGCGGAAAGGATGAGCGCCTTCTGGAGATCACCAACTACATTTACGCAAATTATAAGGATATCACACTGGATGATCTCTCAGAAAAATTCTTTCTGTCCAAACCGTATCTCTCCAAATATATTAAGGAAAAGTCGGGCATGACATTCGGCGATATACTGAAGAAGGTGCGTATGAAAAAGGCGCGGGCCATGTTAAAGAGCAGCAGTGCGACGGTTGAAAGCATTGCAGAGTCTGTCGGATACCAGAATGTGGAACATTTCAACCGGGTATTCAAGAAAATGTACAATATCACCCCCGTACAGTACCGAAACCGGAAATAAAGACAAGAACATAAACTGTAAATGAAAAAGTGATGAAAAGCAAAAACAGCCGCCGGAATTTCAAAACCGCCGGCTGTTTTTGCTCTGGCAGGCCCCGGAAGTCGGGAACCCGCCCGGGACCGTGGCGGCGGTTCCAATCACGAATGTGCCTTCTGACGGATAACGGGAAAGAAAATGTGAAAAAATTGTCAGATATGATGAATTTTGAATTGAAATTCGCTTTCCGCTGTTATATACTAGAATAGGCAGAAATTATGGTTTATTTAAACAAATTTTTTCAATATGGAGGGCTAGAATATGAGCTACAATGCAACAGGAAACTCAGCAAGCAGACGTATTGCCACTTTGCTTGATGAGGGCAGCTTTGTTGAAATCGGCGGTGCTGTTACTGCAAGAAGCACTGATTTCAACCTGCAGGACAAAGAGACTCCTTCCGATGGTGTCATCACCGGATACGGAGTAATCGACGGCAACCTCGTGTATGTGTACAGCCAGGATGCATCAGTTCTTGGCGGCGCAATGGGCGAGATGCACGCGAAAAAAATTGCCGGTATTTATGACATGGCGATGAAAATGGGCGCGCCGGTAGTCGGACTGATCGACTGTGCCGGATTAAGACTTCAGGAGGCCACAGACGCTCTTGAAGCATTCGGAAGCCTCTATTACAAGCAGACCATGGCTTCCGGAGTTGTACCGCAGATTGCTGCGATCTTTGGCATGTGCGGAGGCGGGCTTGCAGTAGTTCCGGGACTGGCCGACTTTACTTTCATGGAGGAGAAGGAAGGAAAACTCTTTGTAAATTCTCCGAACGCACTGGAGGGAAACGAGATCTCCAGATGCGATACTTCAAGCGCGCAGTATCAGAGCGCGACAGCAGGACTTGTAGACGGAACCGGCTCTGAGGAGGAGATTCTCGGACAGATCCGTTCTCTGATCTGCATGATTCCGGCAAATTATGAAGATGATCTCTCCTATGAAGAGTGTACAGACGATCTCAACCGCGCATGTGCTGATATCGCGAATGCTGTCGGAGATACATCCATTGTTATTTCTCAGATTGCAGACGATCAGATCTTCATGGAAATGAAGAAAGACTACGCAAAAGAGATGGTGACAGGGTTCATCCGCTTAAACGGCATGACAGTAGGCGCTGTCGCAAACCGTACGGTGATCTACGGCGAGGACGGCTCTGAGGAAGCATCCTTTGACTGTGCGCTGACAGTAGACGGATGCAAGAAAGCCATCGATTTTGTAAACTTCTGTGATGCCTTCTCCATTCCGGTCCTCACATTCACAAACGTGGCAGGCTTTGCTGCGACTGTTGAGTCTGAGAAGAATATGGCAAGGGCAGTTGCAAGAATGACTTATACCTTTGCAAACGCAACGGTTCCGAAAGTAAATGTTATCATCGGAAAGGCTTACGGAAGCGCTTATGTTGCGATGAACAGCAAATCCATCGGAGCGGACATGGTATACGCATGGCCGGATGCGCAGATCGGCATGATGGATGCGGATCTTGCGGCTAAGATCATGTATGCTGACGCGGATGCTTCCACTCTGAAAGAGAAAGCGGCGCAGTACAGAGAGCTCCAGTCCAGCCCACAGTCAGCGGCGGGAAGAGGGTATGTAGATGCCATCATCGAGCCGGCGGACACAAGGAAATATGTGATCGGAGCATTTGAGATGCTGTTCACAAAGAGAGAGAACCTGCCGGACAAAAAACACGGTACGGTTTAGTGAGGTGAGGCGAAGTGAAGAAAAAAATCAGTTTAGCAGGGCTTGCTCTCGTCCTCGTCCTTGGAGTAACGGGATGCAGCAGCACGTCCACGACAGAATATAATCAGGAAGAGCTTGAGCAGTACGCCGATTTTATCGTCACGAATTTCAGCTCGATGTCAGATGAAGATCTGGCAGCATTTTCTGAGATGTCGGATCTTGAACTTGATCTGACGCTCCTCAACGCAGGCGTTCCGGTCAGCGGAGAGAATTTCCTTGCCATGATCAACGCATGGCAGGCAGGGGAGGATGAGTGCGGAGCTTTCGTGGGAATAACCGGTGAGTACACCGCCGAAACGACAAACGACGGCGTAACGCTTACAGCTGACGCAGAGTATGAAGACCGCAGCGCTTCCATTCAGTTCGCATTTGATGATGAGCTGAACATGGACAGCATCACAGTCAGTGCTGAGTATTCCATCGGCGAGATTCTCCAGAAGGCCGGCCTGAATACGATTCTCGGCATGGGTACTGTATTTGTGGTCCTGATCTTCCTTTCATTTGTAATCTCTCTGCTGAAGTTCCTTCCGGCACTTGAGAAGAAGTTCCGGAAAGCTCCGGCAGCTGAAAAGGCAGCTCCGGAATCAGCTTCCGCACCTGCTCCGGCACCTGCGGCGGCAGAAGCAGCAGATGAAACGGATGACAGTGAGCTTGTTGCGGTAATCGCTGCTGCGGTTGCGGCATCAGAGGGAACGTCCACAGATGGATTTGTTGTAAGATCAATCAGAAGAAGAAAATCGAATAAATGGAATTAATCATAATCAGGAGGATTCGAAAATGAAAAATTATACCATCACAGTGAACGGTAATGTATATGATGTAACAGTAGAAGAAAACGGCGCCGGTGCGGCTCCGGCACCTGCAGCAGCTCCGAAGGCTGCACCAAAGGCAGCTCCCAAGGCGGCTCCCGCAGCAGCACCGAAAGCAGCAGGCGCAGGAAGTATCCAGGTAAAGGCTGGCGCTGCTGGAAAAGTATACCAGATTCCGACAAAGGTCGGACAGAGCGTTCAGGCCGGTGACGCTGTCGTTATCATTGAAGCAATGAAGATGGAGATCCCGGTTGTTGCCCCGGAAGCGGGAACCATTGCCAGCATTGATGTAGCAGTCGGCGACGCAATTGAGGCAGGAGCAGTACTGGCTACATTAAACTAGTTACCACCAGGAGGTTTGACAAATGGAATATATTTCAACTACACTGGGGAATCTTGTTGAGCAGACCGCTTTCATGAATCTGACTGTCGGAAACCTGGTCATGATCGGTGTTGCCTGCATCTTTCTCTATCTGGCAATCAGACACGGCTTTGAGCCGCTGCTGCTTGTCCCGATCGCCTTCGGTATGCTGCTCGTGAATATCTATCCGGATATCATGATCTCCCCCGAAGAAGCGTCCAACGGAACGGGCGGACTTTTGTATTATTTCTATGTACTTGATGAATGGTCGATTCTGCCGTCCCTGATCTTCCTTGGAGTCGGTGCGATGACAGACTTCGGACCGCTGATCGCGAACCCGAAGAGTTTCCTTCTCGGTGCTGCCGCTCAGTTTGGTATTTTTGCCGCTTATCTGGGCGCCATGGCAATGGGGTTCTCCGACAGAGCCGCGGCTGCCATCTCCATTATCGGCGGGGCTGACGGACCGACTTCCATCTTCCTTGCAGGAAAACTGGAACAGACGGCAATTCTCGGACCGATCGCTGTGGCTGCGTACTCGTACATGTCCCTTGTACCGATTATCCAGCCCCCGATCATGAAGCTTCTGACAACTGAGAAAGAACGTAAGATCAAAATGGAGCAGCTTCGTCCGGTATCCAAGCTGGAGAAAATCCTCTTCCCGATCATCATCACTATCGTTGTATGTGTGATCCTTCCTACAACAGCTCCGCTGGTAGGTATGCTTATGCTTGGTAACCTGTTCAAAGAGTCCGGTGTCGTAAGACAGCTGACAGATACAGCCGGAAACGCGCTGATGTATATCGTTGTTATCCTGCTGGGTACTTCCGTAGGTGCTACGACAAGTGCCGAGGCCTTCCTTAACATGGATACAATCAAGATCGTTATCCTCGGTCTGATTGCGTTCGCATTCGGTACAGCAGCAGGCGTCCTGTTCGGAAAACTGATGTGCTGGGCATCAAAAGGCAAGGTAAATCCGCTGATCGGTTCCGCCGGTGTGTCTGCCGTTCCTATGGCGGCACGTGTTTCTCAGAAAGTCGGATCTGAAGCTGACCCGACCAACTTCCTGCTGATGCACGCGATGGGACCAAACGTGGCAGGTGTTATCGGTACGGCTGTCGCAGCCGGAACGTTTATGGCTATCTTTGGCGTTAAGTAGTAAATGGAGGACAAATCAATGGCAGAAATTGGAAAAAAACCAGTTAAAATAACAGAAACAATTCTGCGTGACGCACATCAGTCCCTGATTGCCACCAGAATGACCACAGAACAGATGCTCCCGATCATTGACAAAATGGACAAGGTCGGATATCACGCGGTAGAGTGCTGGGGCGGAGCGACATTTGACGCTTCCCTGCGTTTCCTGAAAGAAGATCCGTGGGAAAGACTCCGCAAATTCCGCGACGGATTCAAAAACACAAAACTTCAGATGCTGTTCCGCGGACAGAATATCCTTGGATACCGTCCGTACGCTGACGATGTTGTAGAGTATTTCGTTCAGAAATCCGTTGCAAACGGAATCGACATCATCCGTATCTTCGACTGCCTGAATGATATCAGAAATCTTCAGACAGCCGTAACCGCAGCAAACAAGGAGAAGGCTCACGCACAGGTTGCAATGTCCTACACACTGGGGGACGCTTATACTCTTGACTACTGGGTAGACCTGGCAAAGAGAATCGAAGACATGGGAGCCAACTCCATCTGCGTAAAGGATATGGCAGGTCTTCTCTGCCCGTACCAGGCAACAGAGCTTGTGACCGCACTCAAAGAAGCGGTTGACATCCCGATCGAGATGCACACCCACTACACATCCGGTGTCGCTGCAATGACATATTTGAAATCTGTTGAGGCAGGAGCTGACATCATTGATACGGCAATTTCTCCGTTCGCGCTCGGAACATCCCAGCCGGCGACAGAGGTTATGGTTGAGACATTTAAGGGTACAGAGTACGATACAGGCCTTGATCAGAAACTTCTTGCTGAGATTGCGGATTACTTCCGTCCGATCAGAGATGAGGCGCTTAAATCAGGACTTCTCAATCCGACGAATCTGGGAGTCAACATCAAGACACTTCTGTATCAGGTTCCCGGAGGAATGCTTTCCAACCTCACATCTCAGCTCAAAGAGCAGGGTGCGGAGGACAAGTTCTACGATGTGCTTGAGGAAGTACCGCGTGTCCGCAAAGACCTCGGTGAGCCGCCGCTTGTTACACCGTCTTCACAGATCGTCGGAACACAGGCTGTGTTCAACGTGCTGATGGGAGAGCGCTACAAGATGGCAACAAAGGAGACAAAAGATATTCTTGCAGGAAAGTACGGTGCTACTGTAAAACCGGTAAATCCGGAAATTCAGAAGAAGATCCTCGGAGAGGATGCAGAGATCATCACATGCCGTCCGGCCGACCTGATCCCCAACGAGCTCGATACACTCCGCAAAGAGTGCGAGCGCTGGATCCAGCAGGATGAGGATGTGCTGACATACGCGCTCTTCCCGCAGGTTGCTGTTGACTTCTTCAAATACAGAGAAGCACAGCAGACGAAAGTTGACGCTACTGTAGCTGATACGGAGAACGGAGCATATCCGGTCTAAAGCAAAAAGCTTTTTTCAGGGCTGATCATTAGGTCAGCCCTATTTTTATTTGTACTCTCGCCGGAATGGTGTTATCATATGTAATGGCCGGCGTCAATATACATTGACGCTGATGCGGGATCAGAAAATTCGTTTCCCGCATCTTACTATTTTGTATTTTGCAGGAGGATCGATAAAATATGAATATTCCGGAAAGGATCGCCGCACTGCGCGGTGAAATGAAAAAGGAAGGCATAGATCTGTATCTGATCCCGTCGACGGATTATCATCAGAGCGAATACGTGGGAGAATACTTCAGGGAACGCCAGTTTATCAGCGGATTTACCGGTTCGGCAGGAACGGTTGCAGTCACTTCCGCCAGGGCCGGCCTGTGGACGGACGGCCGGTACTTTCTTCAGGCAGAGCAGCAGCTTGAAGGAAGCGGAATCGAACTTTTCAGAATGGGAGAACCGGGCGTGGATACACTCGAAGCATTTGCGGAGAAAACTCTCCCTGACGGCGGCGTGATCGGATTCGACGGAAGAACCATCGGCATTACAGACGGGAGAAACTGGGAGCGTATTGCCGGAAAGAAAAACGGACACGTCAGGTATCAGTGCAGTCTGATTGACAGGATCTGGTCAGACCGTCCCCGGCTTCCCGATGCGAAAGCGTTTCTACTGGATGAGAAATACAGTGGAGAGAGCACGGCGCAGAAGCTTTCCCGCGTCAGAGAGAAGATGAGAGAGTATCATGCCGATATTCACCTCCTTTCCAGCCTGGACGATATCGCCTGGCTGCTCAATATCCGGGGCGGGGATATCGCTTACTGTCCCCTCGTGCTGGCATATCTCATACTGAATCAGGACAGCGCAGTACTCTTTACCGACGCAGACAAATTCGGAAGCGAAATCAGAGAACTTTTTGAGAAAAACCGTATTTTCCTCCGCCCATACGGCGAGATCGGGGAGGCGCTCAACGCTCTTTCGGGAGGGCAGCGGATTCTTCTCGATCCCGAGAGAGTCAATTATACGCTGCTGCAGAGCATTCCAGAGAACGTGGAGATCGTGGAGCGGGAAAATCCGGAAGTTCTTATGAAGAGTACGAAAAACGATGTGGAAGCCGCCAATATCCGGAACGCACATCTCAAAGACGCTGCCGCGCATATCCGTTTCATGCGCTGGCTGAAGGAAAATATCGGGAAAACTGAGATCACGGAAATCTCTGCGTCAGACCGCCTCGAGCAGTTCCGCGCGGAGCAGGAAGGCTATCTCGGACCGAGCTTTGCGCCTATCAGCGCCTATGCTGAACACGGCGCGATTGTCCATTACAGCGCGGACCAGAAGAGCAACGCAGTACTTCGTCCGGGGAAAATGCTTCTCACAGACACCGGCGGACACTATATGGAAGGCTCCACAGATATTACAAGAACGGTTGCCTTAGGTGAAATCCCGATGCGGGAGAAAGAGGACTTTACGCTTGTTCTCCGTGCGATGCTCCGCCTGATGAACACCGTATTTCTGTACGGCTGCACAGGGGCTTCCCTTGACTGTATCGCCCGGGAAGTGTTCTGGGAAAAGAGAGTAAACTTTAATCACGGAACCGGCCACGGCGTGGGCTATCTGATGAACATCCATGAGGCGCCCATCAATTTCCGCTGGAAAGAGGGAAAATTCCCTGCGGCTGTCCTGGAAAAGAACATGGTGATTACGGACGAACCCGGAATCTATATTGCCGGAAGCCACGGCATCCGTACAGAAAACGAGCTCCTTGTGTGCGAGGATGAGACGAACGAATACGGCCGTTTTATGCATTTTGAGCCGCTTACTTTCGTGCCGGTTGATCTGGATGCGGTTCTCCCGGAACAGATGGCAGAAACAGAGCGCGAAATGCTGAACCGCTACCACGCACAGGTATACGAAAAGATCTCACCGCTTCTCACGGAAGAGGAATGTGCATGGCTGAAAGAGTATACCCGTCCCGTATGAAAGAAGAACGGGGCGGCAAAAGAAAAAGTAAGGATGAAAAATCGTCAATTATGGAAACATCTGAAACAACAACAAATGATCTGATTCTGAGGATCGAAGAAAAATATAAGAAAATGAGCAAGGGACAGCGGCGCCTTGCGGACTATGTCCGGAGCAACTATGACAAAGCTGTCTTTCTTACAGCGGCAAAACTCGGCGAGACCGTAGGCGTCAGCGAATCTACGGTCGTGCGTTTTGCTATCCAGCTCGGCTATAAGGGCTATCCCGGCTTTCAGAAAGCGCTGGAAGAACTGGTGCGGAACAGACTGAATTCGATTCAGCGTATGGAAGTCACATACGGCAGAATCAGCCAGAGTGAAATACTGGATAATGTTCTCCACTCCGATATCGAAAAGATCAAAGAGACCGTGGCCGTGATTGATCACAGGGCGTTTGATCTCGCCATTGACACGATCATGAACGCCCGCAAAATTTATGTAATCGGCATACGCAGCTGCGCACCGCTGGCTTCTTTCCTGACCTTTTATCTGAATCTGGTATGTGATAATGTCAATTCCGTGATCACAAACAGTTCCAGTGAGGTGTTTGAGCAGCTGATGCGGATCGGCGAGGACGACGTCATCATAGGGATCAGCTTTCCACGCTATTCCATGCGGACTTTAAAGGCACTGGAATTTGCCAGCAGCCGGAAGGCAAAGGTAATTACACTGACCGACAGCGTCCACTCGCCAATGAACCTTTATTCTTCCTGCAATCTGATTGCGCGCAGCGACATTGCTTCCATCGTGGATTCTCTTGTGGCGCCATTGAGCGTAATCAATGCGCTGATTGTCGCCCTCTGCATGAAAAAGCAGAAGGAGGTCGTATCCACCCTGGAGACACTGGAAAAGATATGGGGGGAATATCAGGTGTACAGCAGCGACGAACTCAATCCAGTCGCTACCTCTTTTTCCCGCGGGCTCGATTCAAACTCCCAGAGAAAGGATGATTTGGAAAATGGCTGAAATACTGATTGTCGGCGGCGGAGCTTCCGGAATGATGGCGGCCGTGGCGGCAGCGCAGTGCGGAAACCGCGTCACTCTTTTTGAGAAAAATGAAAAACTCGGAAAGAAGCTTTTTATCACAGGAAAAGGGCGATGCAATATTACTAACAATGCGGAAGTGGAAGACCTTTTCCCTGCAGTGATCTCCAACCCCAAGTTTCTCTACAGTGCGTTTTACAGTTTTACAAACGAACAGACGGTAGAGTTCTTTGAGGATCTCGGAGTAAAAACGAAAGTAGAGCGGGGCGGGAGAGTCTTTCCTCTCTCCGATCATTCATCCGATGTCATCCGCGCTCTGGAGCGGGAGATGAAGCGGCTGAATGTGCGTGTCTTCCTGAACAGTGAAGTGTGCGGACTTTCCGTACGGGACGATGAGGTGAAAGGGATTGTGGTCTCGGGAGGCCGGAAGATCCGCGGTGATGCGGTTATCGTCGCTACCGGCGGGATCTCTTATCCGTCCACCGGCTCAACCGGGGACGGGTACCGTTTTGCAAAGGAATGCGGGCATCATATCTCGGATCTTTCCCCTGCCCTTGTGCCGATGGAAGTAAAAGAGGACTATACGGGAGAGCTGATGGGCCTTTCCCTTCGTAATGTGGAAATCTGCATCACAGATGGGAAGAAAAAACTGTACGAAGATTTCGGAGAAATGCTTTTCACACATTACGGCGTAACCGGACCTGTAATTTTAAGCGCCAGCAGTGTGGTCGGGAAAAAACTGAAAGAGCGTGAGCTGACGCTCCATATTAACTTAAAGCCTGCGCTCACAGAAGAACAGCTTGACAGGAGAGTGCTCCGGGAATTTGAGGAAAATCAGAACCGGCAGTTTAAAAACTCTGTGGACAGTCTCTTCCCTGCAAAGCTCCGCCCGGTGATTGTTGCGCTCTCAGAGATCCCCCCTGAGAAAAAGGTAAATGAGATCACCAGGGAAGAACGTCACCGGTTTATTCGTCTGATCCGGGATTTCCCGATGACGCTGACCGGTCTGAGAGGGTACAGTGAGGCAATCATTACGAGAGGCGGGGTGTCCGTCCGGGAGATCGATCCCGGAACGATGGAGTCCAGACTGGTGAAAGGACTGTTCTTTGCAGGAGAAGTTCTGGATCTGGACGCGGTCACCGGTGGATACAATCTCCAGATTGCCTGGTCAACAGGTCATCTTGCGGGAATGAACGCCGGAGCCTTAAGTCTGTAAGTCTGATACAGGCTGCCCGCCAAAACTCCGGGGCTTATAAAGCCGTCCTGCTATGCTCTGCTGAGGGCTTTGGCGGCGGCTCTACTGACAGGAGATTGAAAGGATACTGCGAAGGCTGTAAAATATCGGCAGACTGGCTGCAGTCATAATATACTCAGGAGGAATTACAATATGGAACAGATCAACAACGAAAAATTCGGCAGGTTTCTCTTGGAACTCCGCAGCGAAAAAGGAATGACCCAGAGAGAACTCGGCAAAAAGCTTTATGTCTCGGATAAGACTGTAAGCAAATGGGAGCGAGGGGCAAGCCTGCCCCAGACCGCGCTTATCATTCCCCTTGCAGAGACACTCGGTGTAACGGCACAGGAACTGCTTACGGGGGAGAAAATCACCGGCAGCAATCAGACCGGACCGGACAGCGAGACAGGCAATAACGTCATTCATGAGGAGCTTCGAGCGGCAAAGAAAAAACGGATCCTGTTTTTCGCAGCGGCACTTCTGATCACGCTCGCAGAGATCGGGATTCTGTACGGGATGGGAATTTCCATAGAAGACATGCGGCAGAATGTGATTCTGTTTTCGCTTCTGTTCCTTCTTTTCAGCGGCTGGTTCTGCATCGGCGCGAAAGAACTTCTTCCCGCTTTTTATGATCAGGAGAAGATCTCCTTTGTCCAGCAGGGACCGGTGCGCATCAATCTGGCAGGAATCGGGTTCAACAACAATAACTGGCCGCGGCTGTGCCGCTTTTTCCGGATCTGGTGTGCGGCCGCAGCCGTGTTTTATCCGCTTGTATGCATCTTCACTGTACTGACAGCCGGCTTTTCCGCGTGGGAGACTTTCATGAATTCTCTGGCTCTCATTCTTGCGCTGATTCTCCTCGCCGGCGTTCTCGTGGTCGCGAAAAAGAATGAATAGTCAAACAGAACGGAACAGGGTATAATGATCTGGTCGGATAAAATATCACTTTACAATACTATTCAAACACATCAGGGAGGAATCAGACAATGGGATATAACGTCGCAATCGACGGGCCGGCAGGAGCCGGAAAGAGCACCATCGCGAAACTTGTGGCTAAGGAGAAAGGCTATATCTATGTGGATACCGGGGCAATGTACAGAGGACTGGCCGTGCATTTCCTGAGAAAAGGGATCAATGCGGACGACCGCAGTGCGGTTGCGGACGCCTGCGCCGATGCGGAAGTGACGATCGGCTATGAAAACGGTGCGCAGCAGGTTTATTTAAACGGCGGCAATATCACAGATTTAATCCGCGGCGAAGAAGTCGGAAATATGGCCTCCAGGACATCCGCGATCCCAGAAGTCCGTGAGAAACTTCTGGAACTTCAGCGTTCCCTTGCACGCAGCCACGATGTGGTGATGGACGGAAGAGACATCGGCACCAATATTCTTCCGGACGCAGATGTGAAAGTATACCTTACCGCCAGCGTGCAGACGCGCGCAAAGAGAAGGTTTGATGAGCTTCAGGAAAAAGGGGTGGCCTGTGATTTAAAGGAGATCGAACGGGATATCAGGGAGAGAGATGAGCGCGATATGAACCGCGACATCGCCCCGCTTAAGCAGGCGGAGGATGCTGTCCTGATCGACAGTTCCGACATGACCATTCCGGAAGTTACGGCAGAAATCTGCAGACTGTGCAGATAACCGTCCGGTTCGCCGCCTGCGGAAATACGGAAAATAAAGGGAGAAAACAATGGAAATAATAAGAGCGGAAACGGCCGGATTCTGTTTCGGGGTAAAACGAGCCGTTGACACAGTATACGAACAGGTTGAAAACTGCGGCGGTCCGATTTACACACTTGGACCGATCATACACAATGAGGAAGTTGTCCGGGATATGGAGAGCAGAGGCGTGGCAGTGCTTCGCTCAGAGGATGAACTCGACCGTCTTGATAAAGGCACGGTCATCATCCGTTCCCACGGCATTGCAAAAAGAGTATATGACAAACTGGAGGAAAAAGGACTCCGGATCGTGGATGCCACCTGTCCGTTTGTAAAAAAGATTCACAATATCGTAGAGAAGGAAAGCGCGTCGGGAAATTTTATCGTGATTATCGGCAATCCTGACCATCCGGAAGTGCAGGGGATTCGCGGATGGGCCGGAAAAGATGCCGCTGTCATTCAGAATACGGAAGACGCCGAAAAATTTATTCCGGAGAAAAACAGAAAGATATGTATCGTATCCCAGACGACATTTAATTACAATAAATTTAAAGATTTAGTTGAAATTATCAAGAAAAAGAGTTATGATGTAAGTGTTTTAAATACAATCTGCAATGCGACCAGAGAGCGTCAGACAGAGGCTCAGCGTATTGCGGGATTGGTGGATGCTATGATAGTGATTGGTGACAAACATAGTTCCAATACCCAGAAGTTATTTGAAATCTGCCGGATGGCATGTAACAATACGTACTATATTCAGACACTTGACGATTTGGATTTGAATCAATTAGGGTCAGTGGAAACAGTAGGTATTACAGCAGGGGCATCCACGCCCAACAATATAATTGAGGAGGTTCAAAATAATGTCAGAATTATCTTTTGAACAGATGTTAGACGAGTCATTCAAAACAATCCACAACGGAGAGGTAGTCGACGGTACGGTAATCGATGTAAAGCCTGATGAGATCATCCTGAATATCGGTTATAAGGCAGACGGAATTATTACAAAAAACGAATACTCCAACGATTCTTCCCTGGATCTGACGACAGTTGTATCAGTCGGAGATCCGATGACAGTGAAAGTCCTGAAGGTAAACGATGGGGAAGGGCAGGTTCTTCTTACATATAAGAGACTTGCTGCTGAAAAAGGGAATGAGAGACTTCGCGAGGCTTATGAGAACAAGGAAGTGCTCAAGGCTACAGTTACTCAGATCCTGGGCGGCGGTATCTGTGCTACTGTTGATGAGGTGAGGGTGTTTATTCCCGCCAGCCTTGTATCTGATTCTTACGAGAAAGATCTTGGCAAATACGAAGGGCAGGAGATCGAGTTCGTAATCAGCGAATTCAATCCGAGAAGAAACCGTGTGATCGGCGACAGAAGGCAGCTTCTTGTGGCAGAGCGCGAAGAGAAACAGAAAGAGCTTTTTGCAAGACTTCAGGTAGGCGACAGAATTGACGGTACTGTTAAAAACGTAACAGATTTTGGAGCTTTTGTAGACCTGGGCGGTGTAGACGGCCTTCTGCATATTTCAGAGATGTCATGGGGACGTGTGGACAATCCGAAAAAGATTTTCCATGTGGGCGACAACCTGAACGTTCTTGTAAAAGATATCCATGATACAAAGATTGCACTCAGTCTGAAATTCCCGGAGACAAATCCGTGGGCAAACGCAGCTGAGGATTTTGCTGTTGGAAATATTATTACAGGAAGAGTTGCCCGTATGACAGACTTTGGCGCATTTGTTGAGCTTGCGCCGGGAGTGGATGCGCTTCTCCACGTTTCACAGATCTCACGTGCACACGTAGACAAGCCGTCTGACGTACTGTCAATCGGACAGGAGATCACAGCACGCATCGTAGATCTGAACGAGGCAGAGAAGAAAATCAGTCTCAGCATGAAGGTTCTTGAGCCGGAGCACAGAGACGACGAGGATGAGACTTACTATTCTGATGCTGAAGCAGCAGAGGAATAAGATTTCAGAAAAACCTGGAAAATTCAGACAGGAGGAAATTTCTCAATGGGGGAATTTCCTCCTGTTTTTTCGTTTGGGCATCGAGACAAAGTCCGGGGCATAATCCTTTGTGCTGCCCTGTGGAATCTTATCAGAAATATACAAAATAACCAAAGTTTCGTCCCGAATTGTTAAAAGTTCGACGGAATGTATGTATAAATGTGCAATTTTTTTAGTCAAAAAACTGGATTTTGAACATATATTCTAGTACAATAGTATAAATAAGAAATAAGGCATGAGACAGCGGTTGCAGGACTGCTGTTTATTCATGCTGGCAAGAAAGGAAGAGTAGAATGGGACTTCTGACATTCAAAGGCGGAATCCATCCGGATGATGGAAAACGTTTTTCAAAAGATCAGGCAATCAGGCCGCTTCTGCCAAAGGGCGATCTGGTATATCCTTTATCCCAGCACATTGGCGCACCTGCCAATCCTGTTGTGAAAAAGGGAGACCATGTCCTCAAAGGGCAGATGATCGCAGAAGCCGGGGGATTTGTATCGGCTCCTGTCTATGCCTCTGTCTCGGGTAATGTCAAGGGACTTGAATATCACTTCAATCCCGCAGGCTCAAAAGTAGAGTGCATTGTCATTGAAAATGACGGCGAGTATCAGGAGGTTGAGTACGAACCTGTAAAACCTCTCGCAGAGATGACGAAAGAGGAGATTCTCGAAAAAATCGGCAAGGCCGGCATTGTCGGTATGGGTGGAGCGGGATTCCCCACGCGGGTAAAGCTTTCCCCGAAAGAACCTGAGAAAATCGAGTATATTATTGCGAACTGCGCAGAGTGTGAGCCTTATATCACGGCGGACTACAGAAGAATGCTTGAAAACACAGAGCAGCTGGTGAGCGGAATGAGGGTTGTTCTCTCTCTGTTCCCGAACGCAAAGGGCTACTTCGCTGTGGAGGACAATAAGAAAGACTGCGCGCAGAAGCTTATGGAAGCAACTGCCGATGAGCCGCGTATGGATGTGAAGCTTCTTATGACGAAATATCCGCAGGGCGCAGAGCGCCAGCTTATCTATGCAGTGACAAAGCGCGCCATCAATTCTTCCATGCTTCCCGCAGACGCAGGCTGCATCGTGGACAACGTTGAGACACTGATCGGCATCCACACCGCTGTTGTTGAGGGGAAACCCCTTATGGAACGGGTTGTGACAGTAAGCGGCGACGCAGTGGCTTCCCCTGGAAACTTTAAAGTTCTTCTCGGAACAAGCCACGCAGAGCTGATCGAAGCTGCAGGCGGCTATACAGCAACTCCGGAAAAACTGATTTCCGGCGGTCCCATGATGGGATTTGCCATGGTTACGGCTGATGCTCCTGTTACCAAAACTTCCTCATCCATCCTGGCATTTAAAGAGGACGTTGTTTCCAGAAACCCGGAGACGGCATGCATTAACTGTGCGAGATGTGTGGATGTCTGTCCGAGCCGGATTATTCCGTCCCGCCTCGCGGATTTTGCGCAGCGTCATGATGAGGAGTCTTTTGTCGCAATGAACGGACTTGAGTGTGTGGAGTGCGGCTCCTGCAGTTATGTCTGCCCTGCCAAGAGACCTCTGAAGCAGTCGATTGGAGCGATGAGAAAGATCGCGCTTGCGAATAAGAGAAAAAAGTGAGAGAGGTGAGATGAAATTGAACGAGAAATTATACGTATCATCTTCGCCGCATATCCGTGACAAAGCCAAGACAAGCAACATCATGCTCATGGTACTGATCGCTCTGCTTCCGGCAACGATCTTCGGTATCTGGAATTTCCGTTCCGAGAATGCATGGCTTCTTGTGGTCGTGACGACGGCTGCGGCGGTTTTAGCAGAATACATATATGAAAAACTGATGCACAAACCGGTAACGATCAGGGACTGCAGTGCTGCAGTGACCGGACTTCTTCTGGCACTTAACCTGCCGCCGACACTTCCCGTATGGATGGGGGCACTCGGTTCCGTATTTGCAATCGTTGTCGTCAAGCAGCTGTTTGGCGGTCTGGGACAGAATTTTATGAACCCGGCTCTGGCTGCCAGAAACTTCCTTCTGATCAGTTTTACGGGTCCGATGACATATTTTGTCTACGACGGAGTTACAGGCGCGACGCCTCTGGCTGAGTTAAAAGCCGGAGAGGCAGTTGACACGATGTCCATGCTTGTCGGAACAATCCGCGGAACGATCGGCGAGACTTCTGTTATCGCCATTATGATTGGCGCAATGTTCCTCATTCTGATGGGTGTGATTGATCTTCGGATTCCGGGATCCTATATCGTATCCTTTGTCGTATTCATCGTGATTTTCGGAGGACACGGCTTTGACCCGCAGTATATCACAGCTCATCTCTGCGGAGGCGGTCTGATGCTCGGTGCATGGTTCATGGCTACAGACTATGTAACCTCGCCGATCACAAGCAGCGGAAAGATTATCTATGGTATCTGTATGGGACTTCTTACCGGACTGTTCCGTCTCTTCGGCGGCTCTGCGGAAGGCGTTTCCTATGCGATCATCATCAGTAACCTTTTAGTTCCGCTGATTGAGAAGATCACACTTCCAAAACCATTCGGCAAAGGAGGGGAGAAGTAATGAATAATATTGTGAAAAATACAATGATTCTGACAGCGATCACTGTCGTATCAGGACTTCTTCTTGGTGCTGCATACGGAATTACAAAAGAACCGATTGCGGCAGCGCAGGAAAACACCCGTCAGGAAGCGTTCCGCACGGTTCTGCCTGACGCTTCTTCCTTCGAGGCATATGGTGATTTCAATACAGAAAGCGCCGCATCTCTTCTCAGCGACAACGGCTATACATCCGATGAGATTACCGATGTTCAGATCGGAACAGACGACAGCGGAGAAACTGTGGGCTATGTAATCAACGTCACATCCAGCGAGGCATATGACGGAACACTTTCTCTCTCTGTAGGTATCGCGGCAGACGGCACGGTAAAGGGTGTGGAGATGCTCTCCATCTCAGAGACAGCCGGTCTTGGCATGAAGGCTGACGAGGCAGAGTTTAAAGATCAGTTCAAAGATAAACAGGTTGAGAAGTTCACCTATACGAAGAACGGCGAAGAGGGCGATGATATGATCGACGCGATCAGCGGCGCTACAATCACAACAAACTCGGTTGTCAATGCCGTGGACTCCGCGCTTGTATATTTTCAGAATGAGTTAGGAGGCGGTGTGAATGAATAAGTGTACAGAACGGCTTTTTAACGGCCTTGTGAAAGAAAACCCGACCTTTGTCCTCATGCTCGGTATGTGTCCGACTCTTGCGGTTACCACATCGGCAGTGAACGGTATCGGAATGGGACTCTCGACGACAGCCGTGCTTGTCATGTCAAACATGCTGATTTCCATGCTGCGCAAGATCATTCCGGATTCTGTGAGAATGCCGGCGTTCATCGTAGTTGTGGCATCTTTCGTAACAATTGTTGACTTCCTTCTGGAAGGATTTGTCCCGAGCCTGTATGAGTCTCTGGGTCTCTACATTCCGCTGATCGTGGTTAACTGTATCATTCTCGGAAGAGCGGAAAGCTACGCGTCCAAGAACCCGGTTCTCCCGTCCGTATTCGACGGTATCGGAATGGGGCTCGGATTCACAGTCGGACTTACATGTATCGGTATTGTCAGAGAGATTCTCGGCGCCGGACAGATCTTCGGCGTTCAGATCATGCCTGACGCGTATACACCGATCACAATCTTCATTCTTGCGCCGGGAGCATTCCTTGTACTTGCATGTCTCGTTGCCCTTCAGAATAAGGTGAAGGCGAACCTGGCAAAGAAAGGACAGAAAGCTCCGGCAGCTGCAGAGTGCGGCGAGGGATGTGCGTCATGCGCAAGCCGCGAGATATGCGGCGGACATATGTTCAATATGGACGCAGATCCGGATAAGAAGATTTCCGGAGAGGCAAAAAATAATAAGAAAGAACAGGAGGGGGCATAAATGCAGGAATTATTATTGATTGCAGTCGGCTCAGCATTTGTAAATAACGTCGTACTCAGCCAGTTCCTCGGAATCTGTCCGTTCCTGGGTGTGTCCAAAAACGTTAAAACAGCTGCCGGAATGGGCGGTGCCGTTGTGTTCGTCATTACGATCGCGTCATTTGTGACAGGACTGATTTATCAGTTCATCCTTGGCAATCCGAACATTATGGGCGGAGAGCTTGAGTACCTGAATACGATTGTATTCATCCTTGTCATCGCCGCTCTCGTTCAGTTCGTCGAGATGTTTTTAAAGAAGGCTATGCCGTCGCTCTACAATGCGCTGGGCGTATACCTTCCTCTGATCACGACAAACTGCGCGGTGCTCGGTGTTGCTCTGACAAACGTAGAGAGCGGATACGGTCTTCTGACCGGTGTCGTAAACGGTTTTGCCACAGCTTTCGGATTCCTTGTATCCATCGTTCTTATGGCCGGAATCCGTGAGAAAATTGAGTTTAATGATGTTCCCGAATCCTTCCGCGGAACACCGATTGTGCTTGTGACAGCCGGACTGATGGCGATCGCATTTTTCGGATTCTCAGGATTGATATAGGAGGAAAGATGAAATGAGTGTGACAGGAATTATTATAGCGGCTGTTGTCGTCGGCGGAACCGGCCTTTTCATCGGAGTTTTCCTCGGTATCGCCGGGAAAAAATTCGCTGTAGAAGTCGATGAGAGAGAAGAGGCCATCCTCGAGGTCCTTCCGGGCAACAACTGCGGTGGATGCGGTTATGCGGGCTGTTCCGGCCTTGCTGCCGCGATTGTGGCCGGAGAGGCTGAAGTGGGCGGATGTCCTGTAGGCGGCGCTCCCGTAGCTGACAAGATCAGCAAGATCATGGGCGTTGAAGCGGGAGCCCAGGAGAGAAAAGTAGCTTTCGTCAAGTGCGCTGGTACCTGCGAGAAGGCAAAAACAGAATATGAATACTTTGGCGTAAAGGACTGCGTTATGGCCAGCCAGATGCAGGACGGAGGCTCAAAAAGCTGTGCATTCGGATGCCTTGGCTACGGCTCCTGTGTAGATGCATGTCCGTTTGATGCAATCCACATCGTGGACGGCATTGCAGTCGTAGACAAAGAGGCTTGTAAAGCATGCGGAAAATGTGTTGCTGCATGTCCGAAGCACCTGATCGAGCTTATCCCGTATAAGCAGCAGACATTCGTTCAGTGTAATTCCAATGAAAAGGGAAAAGCGCTGATGGAGGCATGCCAGGTTGGATGTATCGGATGCCGTCTCTGCGAGAAGAACTGCGAGGCGGGCGCGATTACAGTAAACAACTTCCTTGCCCATATTGATGCGGATAAGTGTACAAACTGCGGCGTATGCGCAGAGAAGTGCCCGAGAAAGATCATCAAATTGTCATAGGATTCTTAAGCCTGTGACATTCAACGGATGAGATTGAATGAAATTTAGAAGGGGCGTCAGCTCCACAGATGACTTTTATCTGTGGAGCTGACGCCCCGTTTTTACTCTGGCGGTATTCATCCCGGTTACAGAATCGTCAGATCCAGATCATCGCTGCTCGGATGGACCTCCCCATCGCTTGTCACAAACACAGCCTCGATTCCGTCCAGACTCTGAATCAGGTCCATTCCGTCCTCAAGTCCCAGAACGAAACAGGTCGTGCTCAGGGCGTCGCCATCCACAGAGTTCTCCGATATGATTGTGACCTGATCAAGTTCATTTTCCACCGGGTACCCGGTGTCCGGGTCGAGTATGTGATGCCAGATCACGCCGTCCTTCTCAAAAAACCTTTCGTAATTTCCGGAGGAGACAACAGACTTGTCCGACACCCGGACCGTGGCGAGAGCGGTTCCCGTCTCCGCGAACGGTTTCTGCAGAGCGATGTTGAAGTCCGATCCGTCGTACCGTCCGCCGAGAGTCACCATATTTCCGCCCAGATTTATGAGCGCGTGTTCCACACCCTTGCTCTTGAGGTATTCTTTCAGCCTGTCGGCAATATATCCTTTCGCAATGCCGCCAAGATCAATCTTTGCGTCCGGATCAGTGAGCGTAACCGTAGTGCCGTCCACCTGAATGCAGCGGTAATCGATATGACTTACCGCCTCGGCAAGCTCATCCGGATCAGGCATGACGCCTTCCTCGTTGTCCCTGAACTGCCAGAGGCTGCTGGCAGGGGCGATCGTGATGTCAAACTTGCCGCCGGAGAGTTCTCCGTATCGGATTCCCGTGCGGATCAGATCCGCAGTCTCTTCGGAGACCGTGACAGGACTGCCGGCCGCATTGTTGATCTGAGACACTTCGCTTGTCTCTATCGTTGCGCTTAGAAGCTGTTCATAATATTCGCACATTTCATCGCAGTGATCCAGCACTTCCTGCTCCGTTCCCCACGCCTCGATCTGAACGATTGTATCAAAATACATTCCGCTCATCTGAAGGGATTCCGATTCCCGCGGACTGCTGCATCCGCCTGCCGAAGCCGAGACGGCCAGAAGTACGGCTGCGGATAAAATGGCGGTGATTTTTTTTGATTTCAGTGTTGTTCATCCTTTCCCTGCATCGTGTAATATACAAACGTGTAATATGCAAATGACAGTGCGCTGTCATTGTATCATTATAAAAGTTTCCGTTCCAAATGACAACAGGCAAAATGACAACTGATTGCATTCCAAAAGTCTGTGTGCTATGATATTTAATGCTGAAGCGCCGTGCATACAGAATGCAAATATATGCAGACAGTGTACAGGCGCGTAGAAACATTTTTGAGGTATTTTCATGAAACGAAACGACTTGATTCTCGGCGCCGCTGTAATTGCGGCAGCCGCGGTTCTGCTTATCTTTCAGCTTGTCAGAAGCGGAGACAGTGCGGCGCAGATCCGCGTCACGGTAGACGGAGAGCTCTACGGCACGTACGATCTCTCCGAAGACCAGACTGTCAGCATCAACGATACAAACCGTCTCGTAATCGAAAACGGAAGCGCACGCATGGAATGGGCGGACTGTCCGGACCAGATCTGTGTCAGCCACCGTGCAGTTACCCGGGACGGAGAGAGCATCATCTGTCTTCCAAACGAAGTTGTCGTATCGGTTGAGGACAGCCGGGCAGACACTCCGGAAGAAGAGCAGATTGACGGAATCGTTCAGTAGCGGGATTATACGAACAGAGATCAGAGACAGGAGAGGGTACAGTTTTGAAAAACAGAGCGGCTTATTTTGGAGTTTTTACGGCACTGGCGCTGATTTTCAGTTATGTGGAGACTCTGATTCCGATCAATTTCGGCATTCCCGGGGTGAAACTCGGTCTTGCAAACCTGGTTATCGTTATTGTTCTTTATAAGAGAGGATGGAAGGAAGCGCTCCTTCTTTCTGTCGTGAGAATCGTGCTGGCAGGATTTATATTCGGAAACCTGTTCAGTATCCTGTACAGTCTTGCAGGCGGGATTTTAAGTCTCGCCGTAATGGCAGCGCTCTCGAAAAGGGACCTGTTCAGCGTGACCGGCGTCAGTATGGCCGGGGGAATCACGCATAATGTCGGCCAGCTCATCGTTGCAATGCTTGTTGTGGAGACGTATCAGGTAGGCTATTATTTTTCGGTGCTTCTCATCGCGGGCGTGCTGACCGGGGCCGTAATCGGCATCGTTGCATCCGAGGTGCTCAAAAGAATCCGAATATTTTAACTTTGGAATATTTTAATTGGGGAATGTTTGAATTCGGTAATTTCAGCAGCAGAAAGGAAAAGGAATATGATTACATATATAAGAGGGGAACTTGCTTCCGTAGACGAACAGCGGGCAGTAGTAGATGTAGGCGGCGTCGGGTACAGCATATTCATGCCGCAGCAGGCGCTGTCTCTTCTCCCGCCGACAGGAAGCGAAGTCAAAATCCACACCTATCTCAACGTCAAGGAAGATGCCATGCAGCTTTTCGGCTTCCTGACAAGGGATGATCTGGAAATATTCAGGCTTGTGATCGGCGTAAGCGGTATCGGACCGAAAGGCGGACTCAATATTCTTTCCTGTCTGACGCCGGATGAGCTGCGTTTTGCCATCATGTCAGGGGACGCAAAGGCGATCTCAGCAGCCCCCGGAATCGGGAAAAAGACTGCGGAGAAGCTGATCGTAGAACTGAAGGATAAAATACATGTTGAGGATGTACTCGAACACGCGGCGCACGGGGACGAGTACCGCGCAGGAGAAGAAGACACGGCATCGGATTCCATGCAGGCGGAAGCGGTGCAGGCGCTCGTAGCGCTCGGCTACGGAAGCGCGGAAAGCCTGCGGGCGGTAAAGAAAACATCACCGGACTGCGCAACGGTGGAGGATATACTGAAAGAGGCACTGAAGTATCTCTTCTGATGTGCCTGCGCGTTTTAAGTACGAAGGGAACACAGAATCTATTATGGGAAAACGAATTATCACTACGGAAAATCTGGAAGAAGACATCAAGATCGAGGGTGAGCTGCGCCCTCAGCATCTGGATGAATATATCGGGCAGGAGAAGGCGAAGGAAACGCTGAAGATCTATATCGAGGCGGCGAAAGCCCGGGGAGAGGCGCTCGACCATGTGCTGTTTTACGGGCCTCCCGGACTCGGAAAGACAACGCTGGCCGGCATCATTGCAAATGAGATGGGCGTCCATATGAAGGTGACGTCCGGTCCGGCTATCGAAAAGCCGGGCGAGATGGCTGCAATTTTAAACAGCCTTCAGGAACACGACGTGCTCTTTGTAGATGAGATCCACCGGCTGAACCGTCAGGTGGAAGAAGTTCTCTATCCGGCCATGGAAGACTACGCTATCGACATTATGATCGGCAAAGGCGCGGGAGCACGGTCGATCCGTCTGAATCTGCCAAAGTTTACGCTTGTCGGAGCCACAACAAGGGCGGGAATGCTGACTGCTCCCTTAAGAGACCGCTTCGGAGTGGTAAACCGGCTGGAGTTTTACACGGACAGAGAACTTATGACGATAATCCTCCGGTCCGCCCATGTGCTCGGCGTGGAAATCGAGGAGGCGGGCGCCCTTGAACTTGCCCGCAGATCGCGCGGAACACCGAGACTTGCAAACAGGCTTCTCAAACGGGTGCGCGATTTTGCCCAGGTGAAATATGACGGAAAAATCACAAAAGAGGTTGCAAATTACGCGCTGGATCTCCTGGATGTGGACAAGTACGGTCTGGATCACATTGACCGGAGCATCCTTCTGACGATGATCGAGAAATTTCAGGGAGGTCCCGTAGGGCTTGACACCCTGGCTGCGGCCATCTCTGAGGATGCGGGGACACTCGAGGATGTGTATGAGCCGTATCTTTTAAAAAACGGCTTTATCCAGCGGACTCCGCGGGGAAGAGTCGTGACCGAGTTCGCGTACCGGCATCTCGGAATCCCGTGGATCGGCAGTTCATAAAAACCCGGAGAATGGCAATTCATGAAAAAACTGTTGGTTTTTGCTGGTAAATAGTTTATAATATCATGTAAGAAACGCGAGGAGGATACTATGAGTTCAGCAAAACATTTTACAGAAGTATTGATCGGGGGAAAAGTATATACTTTAAGCGGGTTTGAAGGCGAAGAATATCTGCAGAAAGTATCTTCCTATCTGAATCACAAGATAACGGAGTGCGCGAACAGCGAAGGATACAGAAAGCAGAGCGCTGACACAAGAAACGTACTTCTCGCCCTGAACATTGCCGATGACTATTTCAAAGCGAAAAAGCAGGGAGATTCTCTGGAGAGCGATATCGAGCTGAAGGATAAGGAGATGTACGACTTAAAACATGAACTCATCTCCGCACAGATCAAACTGGAAAACGCGGAGAAAGAGCTGGCCAAGATGAAGGAAGAGAACAATGATCTCCAGATGCAGATCGTGAAGCTCGAAACAGAGATGAAAAACCGTAGAAGGTAACAAATAAAGGCTGTCCTAACCGACAGCCTGTTTCATTATACAGAAAAGTTTTATATTCATAATTACAGAAAGATTTATTATACAGAGAAAGGTATTTTAGAAAAAGGTATTCTATATGACAGACCGAAAGATCGAGATCCTGGCGCCCGCCGGATCGTACGCGTCTTTTAAAGCCGCCCTGTGCGCAGGCGCGGATGCTGTATATGCCGGCGGCTCTCAGTTCGGGGCCCGCGCGTATGCAGACAATTTCACAAAGGAGGAGCTGATCGCAGCCATCAGGGAGGCGCATCTGCACGGACGGAGACTTTATCTCACCGTGAACACGCTGCTGAAGGATTCGGAGATCAGCGGTCTTTATGAATGGCTCCTTCCTTTCTATGAATGCGGCCTGGACGCAGTGATCGTACAGGACACAGGAGTCTTTGAACTGGTACGGACCTGTTTCCCCGGTCTTGACATCCATGTGAGCACGCAGATGTCAATTGCGGGAGCGTACGGCGCGAAGTTTATGGAATCCCAGGGGGCTACCCGCGTTGTGCCGGCAAGGGAGCTTTCCCTCGGGGAGATCCGGCAGATCCGCCGGGAGACGGATCTTGAGATCGAGTGCTTCGTACACGGCGCTCTCTGCTACTGTTATTCCGGCCAGTGCCTTTTAAGCAGCATGATCGGCGGCAGAAGCGGCAACCGGGGCCAGTGCGCCCAACCGTGCCGCCTTCCCTATACAGTGGACGGCAGGAAAAGACATTTTCTGAGTCCGAAAGATATCTGCACGCTGGAGATCATCCCTGATCTCATCGAGGCAGGCGTGGATTCCTTCAAGATCGAGGGGCGGATGAAAAAACCGGAGTATGTGGCGGCTGTTACGGCTATGTACCGGAAATATACGGATCTCTTTCTGAAAAGCGGAAGAGAAGGGTACCATGTGCTTCCCGGGGACCGGGACATGCTTATGGATCTGTACAACCGGGGCGGCTCATCAACCGGATATTACAAGACGCACAACGGCCCGGACATGATGGCCTTTGACCGGCCGAACCACGCCGGTGTTCCTGCGCTTTCCGTACAGTCTCAGAAGGGCAGGAGAGTCTGTGCAAAGGCGCTGCGCGAGCTGTCTCCCGGAGACGTAATTGAGATTACCGGCGGGAAAGACAACTATACAACCGGAAGCCGTGTGGGTGCGGGAGATGAAATTTCCTTCCTTGTACAGAGAGAGACCCGGCTGAAACCGGGAACCATTCTTCCGCGAATCCGCAGCGCCTCTCTCATTGACCGCATTCAGAAAACGTACACAGATGCCGGACTCAGAAGAGGAATCACCGGTATGTTTACCGCCGAAAAGGGAAGCCCGGCAGTTCTGTCCGTAAGCTGCGACGGCGTGACATGCAACACCTTTACAGAAGAACCTGTACAGCAGGCCCAGAGCCGTCCGGCGGACGAGGCGTCCGTGCAAAACCGGCTCGAAAAAACCGGCGGCACTGCATTTTTCTTCCGGAAACTGGAAATAAACATGGAGAGCGATCTTTTTCTCCCGGTAGGGCAGTTAAATCTGTTAAGAAGAGATGCTCTGGAGAAGCTGGAGCGCTCAATTGCCGCAAAATACGAGCGGCCCCGGCCGGAGGGATATCCCGAAGAAACGGAACGCCAGACAGGATGCGGATCAAAATACGGAACAGGATGTGGAATAGAATGTGGAGCAGAGCCATCTGACGACAGGACGGAAAGTTCCGCTTGTGACGCCATGCCCCTCTCTGTATCCGTGCAGACAGAAGAGCAGTTATCGGCAGTTCTTTCATTTGCCGAAGAAAACAGAGGTGCTGTCGGGCGCGTCCATGCGGATCTGAGTATCTTCTCCGGTTCTGCAGCTGAACGGGAATCCAAAGCTGTAAGCGCGGCTGACTGCGTATCAGCGTTTCACCGGGCGGGAGTCCGTCTCGGGCTCTCTCTTCCCCATATTTTCAGACAGGGGGCGCTGCGGGGCTCTTCCGACGTGCGAAGAACGATAGAAGAGCTGCTTAAATCCGGCAATTTTGATCATGTTCTGATCAGAAATTATGAGGAGTTTCAGCTGCTTTTAGAACTGAAATTTGACAAAACAGTAATTCTGGACCATAATCTATATGTGTTTAACCGGTATGCAAAAGCGTTCTGGAATCGACTCGGTGTGACAGAGTTCACAGCTCCGCTGGAACTGAACGCCCGGGAACTTGAGTCCCTCGGACTTTCGGACTGCGAGCTTGCGGTGTCAGGCCCTGTTCCTGTCATGCTGTCCTCCCAGTGCCTTCTTCGCAGTACCGGACGCTGCACATCCGGGAAAAAGGGACACACCGCTGTTCTGACGGACCGCTTCGGGAACCGGTATCCTTCCGTGAGCCGGTGTGATTCCTGTTACAGCATACTCTACAATTATGAGCCTCTGTATCTCGGAGAGGAGGCGGAGCGGATCCGCATGCTTTTCCCCGCCGCATTGAGGGCAGAGTTTGTGTCGGAAGACCGTTCCCAGGTTTTCAGTATGCTGAACCGAATAAAAAAGGCATTCCGCGGGGAAGATCCGGGAGATGTTCCTTTCCCGTACACGGAAGGGCATTTCAACCGCGGAGTACGATAAGCAGGTGACGATATGACCAACATTTTGATACAGCTTTCCAAATATGTCATCATTGTTCTGATGGCAGCATATACATTTTCCTGTTTTTCCATATTTACAAGGAATTACGAGGATGAGGAGAAGAGGGTGCTGATCCGTCAGGATGTCCTTCTGTTTCTCATGCAGGGCGTTGCCTTTCTGACGATGTACCTGGCCGCGGACGATATGAGGATTCTCTTTCTCTATGCGGCTCTGGCGGTCGTCCTTCTGGCGGTAATCATTTTATACAATCTGATTTACCCGAATGTTTCAAGGCTCGTCGTAAACAATATGTGTATGCTTATTACAGCCGGAATGATCATGATCAC
This sequence comes from Ruminococcus turbiniformis, assembly GCF_020687545.1. GTDB lineage: Bacteria > Bacillota > Clostridia > Lachnospirales > Lachnospiraceae > Mediterraneibacter > Mediterraneibacter turbiniformis. The sequence goes on from NZ_JAJEQX010000002.1 coordinate 39,745, forward strand.
GCGGCTGTCCTCCGACAACGAGTCTCCTTACGGGACTGCGATCAGACAGCTTGTCTTCGTCGTGCTCGGCGTTGTGTTCGGGCTGATTGTCCCGGTTTTGATCCGGAAACTTACTTTTCTGGATAAATGGACTTACGTGTACGCCGCGGTGGGCGGCGGAGCGCTTCTGGCAGTCGCTCTGTTTGCACAGATCTCCGGAGGCGCAAAGCTCGGATTTGAGATTATGGGAATCAATATCCAGCCGTCAGAGTTTGTAAAAATACTGTTCGTGTTTTATGTAGCTTCCAGCCTGAACCGTTCCAGGGAATTTAAAAATATTGTCATCACGACAGCCGTCGCGGCAGCCCATGTGCTGATCCTTGTACTGTCCACGGATCTGGGTGCGGCCCTGATCTTCTTCGTCGTGTACCTTGTTATGCTCTACGTGGCCACAAGACAGCCCCTGTACGCTGTCGCCGGTCTGGGAGCCGGAGCTGGAGCCGCAGTGATCGGATATCATCTATTCTCCCATATTCAGGTGAGGGTCGAGGCGTGGCAGGACCCGATCGGCACTTACAATGACAGCGGATATCAGGTGGCACAGTCTCTGTTTGCCATCGGCACGGGAAGCTGGTTTGGCACGGGACTGTTCCAGGGATCCCCTGACATGATACCTGTATCGGAGACAGACTTTATCTTCTCCGCGATTATAGAGGAAATGGGAATGATCTACGGGCTTTGCCTGATTCTGATCTGCGTGAGCTGTTATGTAATGTTTCTCAATATTGCGATGGAACTCCACAACAGTTTCTACAAGCTGGTCGCTCTCGGACTCGGCACCTGCTATATTTTCCAGGTGTTCCTACAGATCGGCGGAGTGACCAAATTTATCCCCTCAACCGGAATGACCCTTCCGTTTGTAAGTTACGGGGGAAGCTCAATGCTCAGCACGATGATCATGTTCGGGATCATACAGGGGCTCTATATACTGAGGGAGGATGAAGAAGAAAAACTGGAATTAGAAAGGGAGTCGAGAAATGGCCTGGGAAGAACAGCAGCCCGAAAGAAGAAGACAGGCGGGACGAAATTCGAAGAAGTCCCGCAGCAGAGGCCGCGCAAAAAGAAAAGAACGCGCGCAAAATAGAGAGTTCGCATGGATCACTTACTTTTTCGTGATTCTGTTTATCGCCCTGATGGGATATCTCGTCTATTTTACGGTTGTGCGTGCATCCACCTTCGTAAACAGCCCTTATAACCAGCGGCAGAACGCATTTGCGGAGCGGGTTATAAGAGGCAGCATCACGGACCGGAACGGAAACGTACTGGCGGAGACGGATGCTGCGGAAGACGGGACAGAGACGCGGTATTATCCTTATGGTTCTCTTTTCGCCCATGTGGTGGGCTACAGCGATGACGAGCTTGGAACAACCGGACTTGAGGCGGTGGAGAACTTTGAACTTCTGACTTCAAACGCGTTTTTCGTCGAGAAGATACAGAACGAGTTCAATGAACAGAAAAATCAGGGAGACACGGTCGTCACCACACTTGACGCAAATCTCCAGCAGGCGGCTTACGATGCGCTTGGAGACTACAAAGGCGCCGTCGTCGTCATGGAGGCGGACACCGGGAAAATACTCGCCATGGTGTCAAAGCCGGATTTTGATCCGAACACCGTGTACGAAAACTGGGCTACTCTGAATTCCGACGAGGAGAACAGTCCCCTTCTTAACAGGGCGACAAGCGGCTCCTATGCGCCGGGATCCGTATTTAAAATCGTGACGGCGCTGGCATATATGCGCCAGAACAGCGATTACAGCTCCTACACTTACGACTGCGGGGGCTCCATTACAATGGACAATACAACGATCAACTGCTTCGGCAGAACTGTTCACGGATTTGAAGACCTGAGAAGTTCCTTTGCCAACTCGTGCAACGCGTCCTTCGCCAATATCGGACTGATGCTTGACATTGCAGGTTACCGCCAGACCGCGGAAGATCTGCTGTTCAACTCGGAACTTCCGAGTGTCCTTGATTATACAAAGAGTTCATTCGCTCTGGATGAGGATTCTCCGTCTTCGGAGATCATGATGACCGCGATGGGGCAGGGCGAGACAACCGTCAGCCCTTACCATATGGCGCTGATCACACAGGCGATCGCCAACGGCGGCACACTGATGGAGCCTTACCTTGTGGATTCGGTTACAAATTACACAGGCACCGAGGTACGCAAAAATGTACCGAAAAGCTACGGCAGACTGATGACTTCGGATGAAGCGGCTCAGCTCAAGGAATATATGTGTGCGGTAATCAGTGAGGGGACGGGATCCGAGCTTTCCGGGCGTTCCTACAGCGTGGCAGGAAAGACCGGTACCGCGGAATACAGCCTTACGGACGGAGAGATGACCCATTCCTGGTTTGTCGGATTTACCAATGTAGACAATCCGGAGCTGGTAATCTCTGTAATTACGGAAGGCTCTGACGGAAGCGCCGGCGGACGGGCAGTGTCCATCGCCGGAACGATTCTTGATTCCTATTACAGTTCATAAGAGATGGTATTATGCAGATAAAATTCTACTGTGATCTCTATGTCAGTGAATGCTGGCAGAGCAAAAAGGCAAAAATAATGAAAAAGCTGAAAGAGAACAGACTCCAGCCGGCGGTGTATGTGGTTGCCCTCTCCCAGGGCAGCCAGAACCACCTGGAGTTCTTTTCCAGCATGCTTTTGAAGCAGCATATTTTTGACAATGCCAGTCTGTTTGTCGTGGGGATTGCAGACGGATATGACGAGGCGCTTTTCTGCGTCAGGGAAATAACCTCTCAGGTGTACAGCGAGACGAAGGAAACGGATATCCGCGGCTATCTGCTGAAGAAGCAGGAAGAATACGAGAGAACAGGACGGTAGATCAGATGCTGCACATTATTCTGCTCATTTTAAAAATTATCGGGTTTCTCATACTCGGCATACTGGCACTGATCCTGCTTCTCGCCGCGCTGATTCTTCTCGCGCCGGCCGTATACAGTGCAGAAGGGTCTGTCGGTGAAAAACCGGGAGAAGGAAAGCCGCGCCCGGCAGAATGCCGGATTCGTTTTCACTGGCTGTTTCACCTGATCTCCGGAGAAGCGGTCTGCAAAAACGGAGAGTTCCGCTGGCATCTCCGGGCCGCGTGGAAGCATTTCCGAAGCGAGGCTGAGAGCAGCCCTTCCCAGCAGTCACAGACACCGCAGCCTTCCTATTCTTCGCAGTCTTCACAGCCTGCCCGGACTGCAGGAGAAAAACAGACCGGTACAACGGGGCAGGGTCAGAAGAACACATCCGTGCAGAAAGCTGCATCGACACCGGAATCTGCCCCGGCACAGAAAACCGCTCCGGCACAGAGTGAGCCACAGTCACAGACTGCAAAGCCGGAGCCGAAGCAAAAGCAGCTTCCGCGTTCCGGACGGGAAGAAAAGCATGGCACTTCTGCAAAAAAGAAATTTTCCACTTTCAGAGACAGGCTCTGCGCTTTGAAAGACAGGATAAAATACAAATTCCGGAGATTCTGTGATAAGATAAAATCACTGAACAGGAAAAAGGAAAAGATTACCGCCTTTCTGCAAAATAAGATTCATCAGAACGCTTTTTTCCGGCTGCTGAAAGAGATAAAACGTCTTCTCCGGTTCCTGAAACCGGATCATGCGGACGTACATGTCGAATTCGGCTTTTCCGATCCGGCGTACACCGGATATACGCTCGCCGCACTGAGCATGATCTGGCCGTTTTTCGGGGAGCACGCCGATATCCGGCCGGATTTTGAACGCAGCGTCCTGAAAGGAACGGCAAACGTCAGCGGAAAGATCCGGGCCGGATACGCGCTGATTTTTGCGTGGAACATGATCTGGGATAAAAACGTGAGAACTACATTCCGTCATATCAGACGGTTCAGACTGTAAATCCTGTATTTTACAGGCGGTCGTAAAATAGTCAAATACGAGGAGGAACTTAAAAATGGCTGAGACAAACAACTTCAAATCAACACTGGAATCACTTTTCAGAGGAATGGACGGTGTCATCACGTCGAAGACTGTAGTGGGAGACGCGATCCATATCGGCGATACGATCATCCTTCCTCTCGTGGATGTTTCCTTCGGCATTGGCGCAGGAGCCTTTTCCGGAAGTAAGAGCGGGGAGAACAAAGAGAAGGGCATGGGCGGCATCGGCGGAAAAATGACTCCGAGTGCGGTTATCGTAATCCAGGATGGAAAGACACGTCTTGTCAATATCAAGAACCAGGATACGATCACAAAGATTCTTGACATGGTTCCGGATGTTGTGGACCGTTTTACTGAGAAAAAAGAGGATAAAATGACGGAAAAAGATGTGATGGATATCCTCGATTCCGAGGAGGATAATTAAATTCATAGGACTTCCCATGCACGCATAGGATATACCAACAGACTTTTCGGAAGTGACGATTTGAAAAAAGTATGCGGGTTTGCCCTGTTCTGGATTGCAATCGGAATGTTTGTCATGATGCTGCTTCCGAACCTTGTATGGGGAGTTATTCTTATGATTGTGCTTCTTATTGCCGGATACCGGCTTTTCTGCTGCTGATGCAGAAACATGGGCGGAAACAGAAGCGGAAAAGCCCGGATTTTCGTCTTCATAGTACAAAAACAAAAAGCAGAACCCGTTCAGATGAAATTTCATCCGATCAGCAGTTCTGCTTTTTCCGTGTCATTTTCAATTTCATGCGAATCCGATTAAGCGCGCTCAACGCGTCCTGACTTCAGGCAGGATGTACAAACATACATTCTCTTTGCTCCGCCCTCTGTCTTAACTCTGACAGACTTAACGTTTGATTTCCACATTTTCGGTGTCTTTCTATGAGAGTGGCTTACATTGTTTCCAAAATGAGCACCCTTTTCGCAAATAGCACATTTCGCCATGACTGCACCTCCTAACAATCTGAACTGGTCATTTAGACTCATAACAATGATATTCTAGCAGAAAGAAATTCTTATTGCAAGTATTTTTTAAAAAAAACGAATGTATATTGTAAAATGAAGGAACTAATAGTATAATAATCATGTTATTTACGGGAAAATCCTTGAAAACTGGAGGTATATATGATGAAGGGAAGTATGAGCACAGATCTTGGCATCATAACGGTCAACCCTGAAGTGATCGCCAAATACGCCGGTTCCGTTGCGGTTGAGTGTTTCGGCATTGTTGGAATGGCAGCGGTAAACATGAAAGACGGACTGGTTCGTCTTCTGAAAAAGGACAGCCTCACTCATGGGATTCAGGTTGAGATTTCGGATGACAACACCCTCACCCTGAATTTTCACGTCATTGTCTCTTACGGCGTGAATATCCTTTCTGTTTCTGACAACCTTATGAGCAATGTAAAATATAAGGTGGAAGAATTCACCGGCATGACGGTAGAAAAGATCAACATCTTCGTTGAAGGTGTTAGAGTGATAGATTAAGGAGGATATTGTCGTGGCTGTTAAAACGATAGATACGGAGTTGCTTCGGAAAATGTTTCTTGCCGGAGCGGCAAATCTCGAAGCAAAGAAAGAAATCATCAATGAGCTGAATGTATTTCCTGTGCCGGACGGTGATACCGGAACGAATATGACGCTCACAATCATGTCAGCGGCAAAGGAGGTACAGGCACTCGATCATCCGGATATGGTCAGCATGGCAAAAGCGATCTCCTCAGGATCTTTAAGAGGTGCCCGCGGCAACTCGGGAGTCATTCTCTCGCAGCTGCTCCGCGGATTTACAAAGGAAATCAGAGAGTACAGTGAAATCGACGTCAATATTCTCGCCAGAGCATGCGACCGGGCGACTGCGACCGCGTACAAGGCGGTTATGAAGCCCAAAGAGGGAACGATTCTCACTGTCGCGAAGGGAATTTCCGAAAAAGCAGCGGAAATGGCTGAGATCACAGATGATCTGGAAGTGTTCCTTCCGGAAGTCATTCAGCACGCAGAGGAAGTTCTCGCTCAGACTCCGGAGCTTCTGCCGGTTCTCAAAGAGGCGGGAGTTGTGGATTCCGGCGGACAGGGGCTTCTGGAAGTCATTCACGGCGCGTATGACGCATTCCTCGGAAAGGAAATTGATTATTCCGCGATCGAGGCAGGCCAGAGTACAACGATTGTAAAACCGTCCCAGCAGGCGGAAGCAGACATTAAATTCGGTTACTGCACCGAGTTTATTATTATGACGGAGAAAGAATTTACGTCAAAGGACGAGACGGAGTTCAAGGCATATCTGGAATCTATCGGCGATTCGATTGTCTGTGTCGCGGATGATGACATCGTCAAAGTGCATGTGCATACGAACGACCCCGGACTTGCGATCCAGAGAGCGCTCACATACGGTCAGCTTTCCAGAATGAAGATTGACAATATGCGCGAGGAGCATCACGAGAAGATCCGCCGCGAGGCAGAAAAAGCGGCTGCATCCCAGGCAGAGGCGAAGAAGAAAGAGCCCCGCAAATCCGTCGGTTTTATCGCTGTTTCTATCGGCGACGGGATGAACGATATCTTCCGTGAACTTGGCGTTGACTATATAATCGAGGGCGGGCAGACGATGAATCCGAGTACGGATGACATGCTGACCGCAATCGACCAGGTAAATGCTGACCACATTTTTATTCTTCCGAACAACAAGAATATTATCCTCGCAGCCAACCAGGCGCAGTCGCTTACAAAGGATAAGGATATCATTGTAATTCCGACCAAAACCGTTCCTCAGGGCATCACTGCAGTGATCAGCTATATGCCTGAGGCGGACGTGGACGCAAGCATGGAGGCGATGCAGGAGGCAATCAAAAATGTAAAGACCGGTCAGGTCACCTATGCGGTACGCGACACCCATATTGATGACAAGGAAATCCACGAAGGCGATATCATGGGTATCGGCGACAGCGGTATTCTCTCTGTGGGACAGTCTGTCGAGGATACGGCCAAAGAGATGCTTGCTCAGCTTGTGGACGAGGATTCCGAGCTGATCAGTCTGTACTACGGACAGGATGTTCTCGACGAGGACGCGGAGCGCTTCGCCGGGGAACTCAGTGAACTTTATCCTGATATTGATGTGGATGTCCATATGGGCGGACAGCCGATCTATTACTATGTACTTTCAGTAGAGTAGTCAGGTTTTTAGAGATAAAGATGCGGGGCGTTCTTCCTTTGGGAGGACGCCCTGAGTTTTTTGAAGGTGAAGGAAAGAGTTTTCTGATATGAATGTAAAAGAAAAGATCGGCGCGCTCAAAGGCGTCGGGGAAAAGACGGAAAAACTGTTTTATAAACTGGACATCCGCACCGTGGAAGATCTGATCCGGTATTATCCGCGGGGATTTGAAATCTACGAAGATCCGGTTCCCATAAGCGAAGCGGCGGAGGGGCATACATGCACAGTGGCAGGAACCGTGTTCGGGCGTATCCAGACAGGCGGCGGACGGATACAGGTGACGACGCTGTATCTGAAAGACATCACCGGTACGCTCAAGGTGATCTGGTTCCGCATGCCGTTTCTCAGAAACACCCTTGCCAAAGGAGGACTTCTCATCCTGCGCGGAAGAGTGGTAAGAAGGAAAGACGGCCTTGTCATGGAGCATCCCGAGATCTATTATCCCGCCTACAAATATGAGGAAAAGCTGCACAGCATGCAGCCGGTGTACTCCCTCACCGCCGGGCTTACAAACAACGCCCTCATCCGCGCCGCAAGGCAGGCACTTTCATACGCAGACGACAGCCAGGACATTCTCCCGGCAGAGCTTGTCCGAAGATACGGCTTTCTTCCGTATGCGGAGGCTGTCTCCCGGATGCATTTTCCTGAAAGCAAAGAGGATTACATCCGGGCAAGAGAGCGGTTCGTGTTTGAAGAGTTTCTCGTCTTCATTCTCTCTTTGAAGCGGATGCGCCTGGAAGGAAACCGCCCGGAAAACCGGTTTGTGTTTGAAGAACAGGATGAGATCGCCCGGTTCCTTGACCGGCTTCCGTACGAACTGACCGGTGCCCAGAAGAAGGTGTGGAACGAGATCCGCACCGATATGCAGGGGCCGTATGTCATGTCCCGGCTCGTCCAGGGCGACGTGGGTTCAGGCAAGACGATCGTCGCCTTTCTGGCGCTTCTGCTGGCCGGCCTGAACGGATACCAGGGGGCCATGATGGCACCCACGGAAGTGCTGGCCCGGCAGCATTTTGCCAATATTTCCGAAATGCTTAAAACCTATGAGCTTCCGTTAAAGGCTGAGCTTCTGACCGGATCCATGACAGCAAAAGAAAAGCGGGAGGCCTACGAGCGGATCGCATCCGGAGAGTCTTCCCTTATCATCGGAACCCATGCCCTCATACAGGAGAAAGCGGTCTATAAAAATCTCGCACTTGTAGTCACTGACGAACAGCACAGATTCGGAGTCCGTCAGAGGGAGGCGCTGGCCGGGAAAGGACGGGAGCCGCACATTCTCGTCATGAGTGCCACACCGATTCCGCGGTCGCTGGCCATCATCCTCTACGGGGATCTGGACATTTCCGTGATCGACGAGCTTCCGAAGAACCGGCTTCCGATCAAGAACTGCGTTGTGGACACCGGGTACCGCGACAGGGCATACTCTTTTATGACAAAGCAGGTGGCCGCGGGACGGCAGTGCTATGTGATCTGTCCTATGGTGGAGGAGAGCGAAAGCATGGAAGCGGAAAATGTCATCGACTATTCCCGGATGCTTCAGGAAGCAGTGGGGGAGAAAATCCGTGTCGGATTTCTCCACGGAAAGATGAAACAGAAGGAAAAGGATGAGATCATGGCGGCTTTTGCGGACAATGAGATCCAGATCCTTGTGTCCACGACGGTGATCGAGGTCGGGATCGATGTGCCCAACGCCACGGTCATGCTGATCGAAAATGCCGAGCGGTTCGGACTTGCACAGCTCCATCAGCTGAGAGGACGGGTGGGAAGAGGCAGGCATCAGTCTTACTGTATTTTCATGTCCGCCTCAAATTCTGATGAGACAAAGGAGAGGCTCGATATACTGAACCACTCCAACGACGGCTTTTTCATCGCCGGGGAGGACTTAAGGCTGCGGGGCCCGGGCGACCTTTTCGGCATCCGGCAGAGCGGCATCCTTGACTTTCAGGTGGCCGATGTATTTCAGGATGCGGAAGTGTTAAAGAGGGCGGGGCAGGAGGCCTCGGCAATTCTGAAACAGGATTCCGGACTGGATCTTCCGGAACACGCTGCATTAAAAAGGCACATTGACGCAAAGATTCAGAAAATCATGCTCGAGACGACGCTCTGACGGTATGTCCGGGCGCGCTGTCCGGAAAGGAGAAAACGATGGAAGACGCATATGTGCTTCAGCTTAAAAACAGAAAGTTTTCAGAGTTTTACCTGTGTTACTGCGGCTACGCCAAATGCGAGCCGCTCCACAGTTTCGGCCCTGCCGTGCGCCCCAATTATCTGCTTCATCTGATTCTCTCGGGGAAGGGGAAATACCGTGTCGGGGAAAAGACCTATGATCTTTCCGCCGGGCAGGGATTTCTCATTGAGCCGGAGAGACAGACATTTTACCAGGCTGACAGGGAAGATCCGTGGACCTATCTGTGGATCGGATTCAATGGAAGCCGCGCGGCAGAATATCTTTCGGATATCGGACTTGGAGGCGGACACAGAATCTTCCGCTATGAACAGAACGCCATGCTCAAGCAGATGCTTGTCGATATCCTGAAAAAGAATACCTACACGATCGAAAATGAATTTTACCGTGAAAGCTTCCTGTACGCCTTTTTCGCCCTGCTCTCCGGGTGCGTCACCGGTGCTGAGAGAACCGGGGAGGAAGCGGAAAATATCTATGTGAGAAAGGCGGTTGAATATATCCAGAACAATTACCACTACGGGATCCGCGTCTCTGATATCGCGGACTATGTGGGCGTGACAAGAGGATATCTGCACACGCTCTTTACAGAAAGTCTTCACGTATCTCCGCAGGATTATCTCGTAAATTACCGCATCACCCGCGCGGAACAGCTGCTCTCCATTACCGACCTGTCCATAGAAGGCGTCGCTCAGTCCTGCGGCTATCAGGATCCTCTTGTGTTCTCCAAGCTGTTTAAAAAGAAGATGGGAATGACGCCGTCTTCCTACCGGAAGATGAAGTGGGAGAGCGCCAAAACGGAGCTGCGCGAGAAAAAAAGCCGTCTTGATACGCTTTAGGCGGAGAACAGGATGCAGATATCCGCGGACTGCAGAGTGTACCTGCAGAGTGTACATTTTGACTGTTTTTGTTTACATTTTCTCCTGTTTTGCAGATGGAAAATCCATATAATAGAGAAGGATGAATGCAGAAAGAAAAAAGCAGAGCAGAAATCACATAATTTGACATAAACAACAGGAGGAAGAACCATGAGCATTACAGTCAGCGGAAAGGGGAAGACATTTCACCTGTCCAACAACGAGATAAGCTACATTATGACAGTTCTCCCGAACAGCCAGTTAGGGCAGGTTTATTTCGGGAAAAAGATCCGGGAGCGGGACGATTATTCCTCGTTTCTCGAATACAGGGCCAGACCAATGGCCTCCTGTGTCTTTGACACGGACAAGAACTTTTCCATGGAGCATATCCGGCAGGAATACGGAGTGTTCGGCGCAACAGACTACCGGATGCCGGCCGCTGAAGTCGTGCAGGAGAACGGAAGCCGCATCTCTGAGTTCACATACAGTGACTATCGGATCGAATCCGGAAAGCCGAAGCTTCCGGGACTTCCCGCCACATACACAGAGGAGGATTCCGAGGCGGAGACACTGGTCATCTGCCTTAAGGACAATCTGACCGGACTCGATCTGGAACTGTTCTATACCATTTTTGCAGAGGGCGGAATCATTGCCCGCAGCGCGCGCTTTACAAACTGCGGCGGGGAGAACCTGCACCTTACTTCCGCCATGAGCCTCTGTCTGGATCTGCCGGACAGCGATTATGACTGGATTCAGCTCTCAGGAGCATGGGCGAGAGAGCGGTATCCGAAGGAGCGCCGCCTTGAACAGGGCATTCAGTCCGTGGGAAGCTTAAGGGGACATTCCTCCCACAACCACAACCCGTTTGTGATTCTCAAGCGCCCCACAGCGGATGAATTTCAGGGCGAGGCGATCGGATTCAGCCTTGTATACAGCGGAAATTTTCTCGCTCAGGCAGAAGTGGACACTTACGACACGACAAGAATGCTTCTCGGAATCCACCCGGAAGGATTTGACTGGAAACTCGAGCCGGGCGAAATGTTCCAGACTCCCGAGGCGGTCATGGTCTATACGGACCGGGGCCTCAACCATTTGAGCCAGACATTCCACACACTCTACCGGAGCAGACTCGCAAGAGGTTACTGGAGAGACAGGGAGCGCCCGATCCTTCTGAACAACTGGGAGGCAACCTACTTTGATTTCACAGAGGAGAAGCTTTTAAGTATTGCGCGAAAAGGCCATGACTGCGGCGTGGAGCTCTTCGTTCTGGACGACGGCTGGTTCGGAAAGAGAAACGGAGAGCACGCAGGACTTGGCGACTGGTTTGTAAACCGGGAGAAACTTCCCGACGGCATCACCGGACTTTCTGAGAAAATCGAGGATCTCGGCATGCGTTTCGGACTGTGGATTGAGCCGGAGATGGTTAATATGGACTCCGATCTGTACAGGGCGCACCCGGACTGGGTGATCTGCGCGCCCGGACGAGCCATGTCCCACGGCAGATATCAGTATGTCCTCGACTTTTCAAGAAAAGAAGTGGTGGATCATATTTACGGGATGCTCTCAAAGATTCTCTCGGAGGCGAAGATCTCCTATATCAAGTGGGATATGAACCGGAGCATCACCGAGTGCTTCAGCGCCGCTCTGCCGGCCGACCGTCAGGGAGAAGTCTTCCACAGATACATTCTCGGTGTATATGACCTGTACGAGCGGCTGACTTCCGAGTTCCCGCACGTTCTCTTCGAGTCCTGTTCAAGCGGCGGGGCGCGTTTTGACCCGGGAATGCTGTACTATGCGCCTCAGGCCTGGACAAGCGACGACACGGACGCTGTGGAGCGCGTGAAGATCCAGTACGGCACATCCTACTGTTATCCGATCAGCAGCATGGGCAGCCACGTATCCGTGACGCCGAACCACCAGCTGAACCGCTGCACGCCCCTTGACACAAGAGCCAATGTGGCGTATTTCGGCACCTTCGGATATGAGCTGGATCTCAATGTCCTGACAGAGGAAGAGCAGGCGGAAGTCGTGCGTCAGATCGCGTTTATGAAAGAATACCGGCACCTGTTCCAGTTCGGTACATTCTACCGGCTGAAAAGTCCTTTTGACGGAAATATCTCTGCATGGATGACAGTAAGCGCTGACAAGACGGAGGCTGTCGTCGGATGGTACCGCACATTAAACGGAACGAACCAGCCCTACAGCCGCCTGTACTTAAAAGGTCTGGACGCAGACGCGGCCTACACAGTCATCTGTGAGGGAGAGAAGTCAGAATACTACGGAGACGAGCTGATGAACCACGGTCTGATCACCTCCGATTCTTCTTCCGGACAGCGAAACGAGAGCGAGCCGCTGCGGCTTGACTTTGACTCCAGGCTTTATATTCTGAAAAAAATACCGGATAACCAGGAACACGAAAACGAAAGATAAAAAACAAAATGAGGGAACCAGCATTGAATCGATTTGAGAATAATATGACCAGACGGTTTGGGATGATGCTGACCGGAAATCTTTTTATCAGCATCTGTGTCGGATGCTACCGTTTAAGCGGGATGGGCGTTGACGCATTCACCTGCCTGAATCTCGGAATCAGCGGATTTATCGGCATGGGATTCGGAACATGGCAGCTTATCATGAATGTCTTCCTTTTTGTCTTCGTCATTATTTTTGCCCGCGGCCTGATCGGAGCGGGAACCATCGTCAATATGGTCTGTGTCGGCTATATTGCAGACTTTATGTGCTGGCTTGTGCTGGATACGGCGGAGATAAACATGACTTTTGCGCTCCGCATTTTCATGCTCCTTCTGGGCTGTCTTTTCTCGGCTCTGGGCGTGGCGTTTTACATGGAGGCCGACATGGGACTTTCCCCTTACGACAGTGTGGCGCCGATTATTGAAAAACTGTCAAAAAACAGGATTCCGTTCCGGAACGCCCGGGTGATCGGCGATATCACCAGCGTGGTAACCGGCGTGATTTTCTGTCTGGCCGGCCGCGACAGCCTTGCGATGATCATCGGCGTCGGTACCGTGATCAATGCCTGCTTCAACGGGCCGCTGATCCAGTTTTTCAGAACCCACGTCAGCGAGCCCATGCTCAGGGCAAAGGCAGTCTGATCTGCCTGACCTGCATACGGACCGGCGTGCAGAGAAGCGTTTAAAAAAGCTGCTACGAATTTCCAGTTTAAAAGAGAAAATCCTCCACATACTATGGATGTAACATAAACAACCGGACAGCGGACGTATGAAACCCGGCTGCAGATGAAAGCGGCGGATTACATACAGATGCAGCCGGGGATATGTTGCAAAAACAAACGAACGCAGCCTGAACAGACTGCGGAAGATGCAAAAGGAGGAAATTGATCATGGCAAGTCGTTCATCAAACAGAGCAGCAGTGCCTGAGGCAAAGGGCGCTCTGGACAAATTCAAGTACGAAGTGGCCAGCGAGCTGGGGGTACCGTTATCTGACGGATACAACGGCGATCTCACATCCAAACAGAACGGATCTGTTGGAGGATATATGGTCAAGAAGATGATCGAACAGCAGGAAAAGCAGATGGCTGGCAAATAGCCTTTTTCCCAAAATCGATGAGAAAAGTGCCCGGGATTGACCTGGGCGCTTTTTTCTGATAAAATTCTGCGTAGTAAAAAAGCTGAATTTTACCAGAGGTGTCGATTTATGAGAGTGATTGCCGGAAGCGCAAGGAGCCTGAGGCTCAAAACCCCCGAAGGCATGGCTACAAGGCCGACCACGGACAGGATCAAGGAGACGCTGTTCAACATCATCGGTCCGTCCATGTATGACTGTACTTTCCTCGATCTCTTCAGCGGAAGCGGAGGGATCGGCATCGAGGCGTTAAGCCGGGGCGCAAGGGAAGCTGTTTTTGTGGAGAGCAGCCCGAAGGCCATGAAGTGCATCAAGGAAAACTTAACCTTCACCCGTCTTGCTCCGAAGGCACTTACTGTCACGTCCGACGTCATGAACGCCCTCTGCCGGCTGGAGGGGGAAAAGGTCTTTGATTTCATTTTCATGGACCCGCCCTATGACCAGGGATATGAGAGGCGTGTGCTTGAGTATCTTTCGGAATCAGAGCTTGCGTACGAGGATACACTTATCATCGTCGAGGCTTCTCTGGACACAGATTTTTCCTATGCGGAGGAGATCGGCTTTTCGCTGATACGTGAAAAAAGATATAAGACAAACAAGCATGTATTTTTAGAGAGAGCGGGGAGAGAGGAAATATGTTGAGAGCGATCTATCCGGGCAGCTTTGACCCGGTTACATACGGGCATCTGGATATCATCCGCAGATCATGCAAAATCGTGGATGATCTCATCGTCGGAGTGCTGAATAATAAGGCGAAAATGCCGTTGTTTTCTGTGGAAGAACGTGTTAAAATGTTAGAGGATGTGACGAAAGAATTCGGAAATGCCAGGATCGTTCCTTTCGACGGGCTTCTTGTCGACTTTGCGTCGCGGATGGAAGCGGGACTGGTGATCCGCGGACTGCGCGCGATCACTGACTTCGAGTACGAACTTCAGATGTCGCAGACGAATCATAAGCTGGAACCAAATGTTGAGACAATGTTTTTGACAACCGGAATTGAATATTCATATTTGAGTTCCACCACAGTGAGGGAGATAGCAGCCTTTGGGGGAGATCTGTCACAGTTTGTGCCGGAGGCTGTCGCTGAGGAACTTAAAAAAAAGATGAACGATAAAAGGAGAGTGTAATTAATGAGCAGTCGTATTGAGCAGATTATCGAAGAAATCGAAGAGTACATCGACAGGGACTGTAAATTCCAGCCGCTGTCCACAACAAAAATCATCGTGAACAAAGAGCATCTGGATGAGCTTTTAAGAGAGCTCCGCATGAAAACTCCGGACGAGATCAAGCGTTATCAGAAAATCATTGCCAACCGTGACGCGATCCTCGCGGACGCTCAGGCAAAAGCAGAGGCCATGATCGAGGAGGCGCAGGTCCAGACAACTGAGCTCGTCAGCGAGCATGAGATCATGCAGCAGGCGTACGCGCAGGCAAACGAAATCGTGACACAGGCCACTGCTCAGGCTCAGGAGATTATCGACAATGCTACCGCTGACGCCAATGCGATCCGCATCGGCGCGATCCAGTACACAGATGATCTTCTGGCAAATGCGGAGAGCATCATCGGCCACACGCTTGACAGTTACACTACAAAGTATGACGGACTGATCAACTCCCTTCAGGAGTGCTACGACACCGTCAGATCCAACCGCGCGGAACTTGAGATTCCCGAGGAGGATACGGACGGATACGGTTCCGGCGACGGAAACAGTCAGGTATAACCTAAAAAAACCGAATACAGAAGTATGCAATGCAACTGGCTGCCGCTGCGGCAGTCAGTTTTTGTATGAGATAAGGAGTCATTTTAAGCCCGGTTCCCTGAATCATACAGCTCGTCTGTGCGGCTGCGCATAACCCTCCGAAGGCGGAGAGCCCCGCAATCGCGGCGTATGAAAGCGCGGGATCTGCAATTCTGTCGTGGAGCATCACGACCCCGTTTGTGATCTCAAGTGACGGAAGAAGGAATCCGAGAAGCGGGATCTTCTCCCCGGGTGTTTCCATAAGCGCAATGAGAACCGAAAAAAAGATGATATACCCGCCCACTTTGACAATCGATTCAAAACTGTCCATCATGCACCTGTCAAATGCCGCAAAATCAAGCCGTCTTTTATCCCCGGAGCCTTTTGGATCAGCAAGGTCTGGAAACGCGCCCCGACCTCCAAGATAAAACCGCCGGAATATCAAACTTGCAGCCGCCGGAACGAGCAGCAGAACTGCAAGTGTCAGCGAAAGAAGATCGCTGCGCCCGAGGGTCTTCCACACAATAAAATTCATGATAAAGACCGGGCTTATATTGTTGCAGAAGGAGAGCAGGTATTCCCCTTCCTCATAAGAGATCTTCCCCTCTCTTAAAAGATCCGCCGTCACTTTCGCTCCCATGGGATATCCGCAGAGAAACCCTGCCAGCACCGCAAAGGAACCGTTTCCCGACGTGGCAAATATTTTCCTGCAGATTCCTCCGAAGAGATAGGAGATCAGCTTAAGTCCTCCGCCTGCGAGCAGAAGAGAGGCAATCAGCATGAACGGGAACAGAGTGGGAAATACGATCTGAAACCAGAGGAGAAGCCCTTCCTCCGCCCCGTGAAAGACCTCGCGTGGGAAAGCGAGCATTGCGGCAAAGAGAAGCACCGCCCCGATTCCGCCCGGCAGCTGTCTTATCATAATTTTCCGCCTCCTTTCCGTGTCTGCCGCGGCAGCCGCGCAGACCTGTTTTTGCTGTTTTCTGCTGCTTTCTGCCGTTTCTCAGCGCCATATACAGCTGTATATAACTGATATATGACGAAGTTCTGCGCTTTATGAGCCCTTAGCTGGCGTTTGCTTCCTGCGCTGTCCGCCGCGAAGTGCCTCATATCTCCCGGAAAGATTCATATACTGTAACAATATGGATTCGGGAAAGGAGTCTGCTTTTTGAGAACCTTTCTTCGCCTGTTTTTGCGGGATCTGTTTCTGCTCTTTCTCCTTGTGCTGTTCGCCTCCATCTGGCCGGCTCATCTCCGGTATGAAGGGGAGCTTTCCCGTCTTTCGGAGAAGACGGTTTCCTCCCCGGAATTCCGCCGCCAGAGTTTAAGTCCTGAGGCGGCCGAAACGATAGCGGCGCTTAAAAATCCGGGAGAATACCTGGCCGTGTACTGGCTGGAGAGCGATTTTAACATGGAGACATCTCCTGTCTCTTTCGATGATGCATCCTCTCTCCGCGGCCGCTGGGATAAGCTTCCGGAATGGAGCAGTTATCTGAATGCCTGCCGGGCCGTGTGGGATGATCTCGCCTATTTTCCGGTTGCCCGCGACAGTACGGGAGTACTTTCGGTCTCTTTTGAGGACTCCTGGATGTTTGAGCGCACCTACCAGGGAGAACGGGGCCACGAAGGGACAGACATTATGCCGTCCGTGAACAAAAACGGGGTCTTCCCTGTGGTAAGCATGACTGACGGTGTGGTGGAAGAGAAGGGCTGGCTGGAACTCGGCGGGTACCGGATCGGCATCCGCGCTCCGAAGGGCGCTTACTTCTATTACGCCCACCTGGACTCCTACGCACAGATCGAGGTGGGAGATGAGGTAAAAGCCGGAGACCTGCTCGGATTTATGGGAGATACCGGCTACGGAACGGAGGAGGGAACGCGGGGAAAGTTCCCCGTTCACCTCCATCTCGGCATCTATATCTGTCCGGACGAAGAGGAGTTCAGCGTCAATCCGTACCCTGCGCTCTGCTATCTGAAAGAGAAAACCGTCAGTTTCCGATGAACCGGCGGAAAGGGTTCCGTCCGCGGAAAAAACATGTTATACTGTCCTTTGTGAAGTATGGAGGAAAAAAGATGAATCTGCCAGCAGCATTTGAAGAAAAAATGAAGAGCCTTCTCGGCACGGAAGAATATGAAGACTATCTGAGATGTTTCGACGAACCGAGGTATTACGGACTCCGCGTCAACACTGCGAAGATCTCAGTGAAAGAATTTTTGAAAATATCCCCCTGGCCCCTTGAGCCGGTTCCCTGGATCCGCAACGGATTTTACTATGACGGCGAGAGCTGTCATCCCGCAAGGCATCCTTACTATTTTGCGGGACTGTACTATCTCCAGGAACCGAGCGCCATGACTCCGGCGGACCGGCTCCCCATCTCTCCGGGAGACCGCGTGCTGGACGTATGCGCCGCGCCCGGAGGAAAAGCGACGGAACTCGGCGCCCGCCTCTGCGGCGAGGGTGTACTGGCCGCAAACGACCTGAGCAGTTCCAGAGCCAAGGGACTTTTAAAAAACCTGGAACTCTTCGGCATCGGAAATGTCCTTGTCTTAAGCGAGGAACCCGGAAAGCTGATTCCTTATTTCCGGGAATATTTTGACAAGATCCTCATTGATGCGCCATGCTCCGGAGAGGGCATGTTTCGAAAAGACCGGAAAATGATCCGGGCATGGGAAGAGCACGGCCCGGAGTTCTTTTCAAAAATGCAGAAAAGCATCGTCACCCAGGCAGCGCAGATGCTCCGGCCGGGCGGCATGATGCTCTATTCCACATGCACATTTTCCCCTGAGGAAAATGAGCAGACAGTCGAATACCTTTTAAAAGAATACCCGGAATTTTCCCTCTGTGAAATGGAAGGTTATGAAGGGTTCTGCCCCGGAATTGCGGACGCCGCGCTCACGCCGGATGCAGCGCTTGAAAAAACAGTCCGCATCTTTCCGCACCGCATGAAAGGCGAGG
This sequence comes from Ruminococcus turbiniformis, assembly GCF_020687545.1. Classification (GTDB taxonomy): domain Bacteria; phylum Bacillota; class Clostridia; order Lachnospirales; family Lachnospiraceae; genus Mediterraneibacter; species Mediterraneibacter turbiniformis. The sequence goes on from NZ_JAJEQX010000002.1 coordinate 58,245, forward strand.
GACACTTCGTAGCTCTCCTGAAAAAAGGAGATGTCGGACCGGCCTGTGAAGAATTTCCCCCGGTCCGGACTTATGAGCGGCGCCAGTACAAAAAACCGCTTCCGGAAGAGCTCAGTGACTTCCTGAAACTCGTCAGAAGACCGCTGGATCCCTCCAGGATCGACATTCGCGCGGAGCGGGCATACTACATGCCGGAGGATCTCCCTGATTTGAGCGGGGTGCGGTTCCTTCGCACCGGACTTCTCCTCGGGGAGCTGAAAAAGAACCGCTTTGAGCCCAGCCAGGCTCTGGCCATGAACCTGAAAAAGGAAGAGTTTGCGAACACGGTGGACCTCTCCGCAGACGACGGCCGTGTCATCCGCTATTTAAAAGGCGAGACGCTGGACTTAAGCGATCTTGTCTCACAGAAGGAAAAGGGCTGGTATCTTGTCTGTGTGGACGGCTATCCGCTGGGCTTCGGAAAACTGGGCGGACAGACGCTGAAAAACAAATATCTCCCGGGATGGCGGTGGCAGTCCGTATGAAACTCCGGCTGGACAAGTACCTCTCCGACATGGGCTGCGGCACAAGGAGCCAGGTACGAAGGGATATCTCAAAAGGACTCGTCTCCGTCAACGGAGTCCCCGCAGGGAAAGCGGATTTAAAGATTGATGCCGGGACAGATCTCGTCACCGTGAACAACGTCCCGGTCGTTTACGAAAAGTATGAGTACTATATGCTCAACAAGCCGGCGGGAGTCGTCTCCGCAACCGAAGACAGAAGAGACAGAACCGTCCTGGATCTGATCCGCGATAAGAAAAGAGATGATCTCTTTCCCGTGGGCCGCCTTGACAAGGATACAGAAGGGCTCCTTCTTATCACAAACGACGGCGCCCTGGCACACCGCCTCCTCTCGCCCAAAAAGCATGTGGACAAAGTGTATTTTGCGCGAGTGCAGGGAGAAGTGACGGAGGCGGACGCAGAGCTGTTCTCCCGGGGAGTCGACATCGGGGATGAGCGTCCGACGCTTCCCGCTGTCCTTGAGATCGTAAATTCCGGTGCCTGCTCCGAAGTTCTTCTTACTATCCGGGAGGGGCGGTTCCATCAGGTGAAGCGGATGTTTCACGCCGTCGGAAAGGAAGTTGTCTATTTAAAACGGCTTCAGATGGGGCCGCTGAAACTGGATGAAACACTGGCTCCGGGAGAGTACCGGAAGCTGAAGAAAGAAGAGGTAGATGCGTTATGCTGACAGGGAAAAAAGCGGTCATATTCGACATGGACGGAACCCTCGTGGACTCCATGTGGATCTGGCCCGAGGTGGACCGGATCTATATGGGAAAATACGGGCTGACCCAGCCGGATACTTTTCACAAGGACATTGAGGGCATGAGCTACACGGAGACCGCCCAGTATTTTGTCGACACCTTCCGGACACTGAACCGGACCCGCGAGCAGGTCATGCAGGAATGGCGGGAGATGACGACAGATCTCTACGCGACACGCGTCTTCCCGAAACGGGGCGCCCTGGACTTTCTTAAGGCCATGAAAGCCCGCGGCGTCCTTCTCGGAATCGCCACAAGCAACGACCGAAGCATCGCGGATGCGGCGCTGAATGCCCGGGATCTTGCCGGATACTTTGACTCTGTGAGGACTTCCTGCGAGGTGTCCGCGGGCAAACCGGCCCCTGACGTCTATTTAAAGGTGGCGGAGGACCTCCGCGTTGATCCCCGGGAATGTCTTGTCTTCGAGGATGTCCCGAAGGGGATTCTCGCCGGGAAGAACGCGGGGATGGAAGTCTGCGCCGTGGACGATGAATTTTCCCGGCCGTGGGACAGCGAGAAGCGGCGGCTTGCAGACTATTTTATCCGGGATTATTACGATATCCGGGACAATACTTACGAAAGGTGCGCACACAGAACTGATGAAACATAAATTCTTGCCGGTAAACAAATCGGAGATGGAAGAGAGAGGATGGGACCAGGTTGATTTCGCCTATGTGATCGGCGACGCCTATGTTGACCACCCTTCCTTCGGACATGCGGTCATAAGCCGCGTGCTGGAAGCCCACGGCTATCGGGTGGGAATCATCTCCCAGCCGGACTGGAAAGACCCGAAAAGCATCGCAGTCTTCGGGGAACCCCGGCTTGGCTTCCTTGTCAGCGCCGGAAATATGGATTCCATGGTGAATCACTACTCCGTTTCAAAGAAGCGACGCAGAACAGACGCCTACACCCCGGGAGGGAAGATGGGAAAGCGGCCGGATTATGCCTGTGCCGTCTACGGGAACCTGATCCGTCAGACTTACAAGAAGACGCCGGTCATTTTAGGCGGAATCGAGGCCAGTCTGCGCAGGCTGGCACACTATGACTACTGGTCCGACAGGATCAAACGCTCCATTCTCCTAGACTCCGGAGCCGATATGATCTCCTACGGAATGGGAGAGCACTCCATCGTCGAGATCGCCGATGCGCTGGATGCGGGAATTCCCGTGGAGGAGCTGACTTACATCGCGGGGACGGTCGTTAAGGTCAGGGACAAAGACCGGATCCCGGACGCGGAATTTCTGCCCTCCTTTGCGGAGCTGACAGAGGACCGGCTTGCCTATGCAAAAAGCTTTTATACCCAGTATCGGAACACGGATCCCTTCCAGGCAAAACAGCTTGCGGAGCCTTATTCCGACCACCTCTGGGTTGTGCAGAACCCGCCGTCCCTGCCTCTCTCCACAGAGGAGATGGACGACGTCTACGGTCTTGACTACGCGCGCACCTATCATCCTTCCTATGAGGAGAAGGGCGGCGTCCCGGCCATATCCGAGATCCGCTTCAGCCTGATCAGCAGCCGCGGCTGCTTCGGCGGATGCAGCTTCTGCGCCCTCACCTTCCACCAGGGACGGATCGTCCAGGTGCGCAGCCACGATTCGCTTCTGAAAGAGGCGGAAGCGATCACCCATGAACCGGATTTTAAAGGATACATCCACGATGTGGGAGGGCCTACCGCTAATTTCCGTCATCCCTCCTGCGCAAAGCAGACCCGCTGCGGCGTGTGTAAGGACCGGCAGTGCCTCTTCCCCGCGCCCTGCAGAAACCTGGACGCCGATCACAGCGATTACGTCCGGCTTCTGAAAAAACTGCGGGACATTCCGGAAGTGAAAAAGGTGTTTATCCGGTCGGGAATCCGTTTCGACTATCTTCTGGCAGAGAAGAAAGATCATTTTCTCCGCGAACTGTGCGAATACCACGTAAGCGGCCAGCTGAAAGTCGCGCCGGAGCATGTTTCGGATCCTGTGCTCTCGCTGATGGGGAAACCGGAACACGCAGTCTACACAAAGTTTACAGAGAAGTTTGAGCAGATGAACAGAAAGCTTGGGAAGAAGCAGTATCTTGTTCCCTATCTGATGTCATCCCACCCGGGCTCTACGCTCAAAGAAGCGGTAAAGCTGGCGGAATACTGCCGGGACCTGGGCTATATGCCGGAGCAGGTGCAGGATTTCTATCCGACGCCGTCCACCCTCTCCACATGCATGTACTATACCGGAGTGGATCCCCGGACAATGAAGCCTGTGTACGTGCCGAGAAGCCCTCACGAAAAGGCCATGCAGCGGGCGCTCATACAGTATAAAAACCCGGAGCTCTACGATCTGGTAAACGAGGCCCTTCACCGGGCGGGGCGCACGGACCTGATCGGATACGGGCCCAGGTGCCTGATCCGTCCGCGCAGGAATGGAGAGAAATCGGGTTCGTCCGGCGAGAGAAAACCGGGCGCATCCCGTGAGCGGAAACCGGGCATGTCCGGCAGAGGGAACGGAACCGCCGCTCCGGGACGTCCAAAAAAGAAGAAGACCATCCGCAACATACACAGGAAGAAGGATAACCGCCGATGAAAATTGCAGCAGTGACCGGAGCCTCTTCCGGAATGGGAAGAGAGTTCGTCCGGCAGATCAGTTGTTTTTATAAAAATCTCGATGAGATCTGGGTTGTGGCAAGGAGGAAAGACCGTCTGGAGGCACTCCGGGACGAGTGCCGCATCCCCTTGCGGATCTTCGCCGGAGACCTGACGAAGAAACAGGTGTACCGGGAGTATCACAGTGCATTGAAAGAGTACGCACCGGATGTGCGCATCCTGGTAAACGCCGCCGGTTTCGGAAAGTCCGGCACTTTCCGGGAGATCGCCTCCGAGGGGAAACGGATTCAGACGGACATGGTAGATTTAAACTGCCGCGCACTCACCCGGATGACCCAGATCACGCTGCCATACATGGGGAAGTGCGGCCGCATCATAAACCTTGCATCGGCAGCCGCATTCTGCCCGCAGCCCTCGTTCGCCGTCTACGCCGCAACCAAGTCCTATGTCTTAAGCTTCTCACAGGCACTCGGGGCAGAGCTCCGGCCTTCCGGCATCAGCGTGACCGCAGTGTGCCCGGGGCCGGTAGACACAGAGTTTTTCACGGTCAGCGGGGCGCTCACAAACCCGCTGAAGAAACTGACCATGGCGAAGGCCCCTCAGGTCGTAAGAAGAGCGCTTGAAGACAGCAGGAAGCGGAAAGCCTTATCCGTATACGGAACGGGAATGAAAGCCGCCCGGCTGGGGGCAAAGCTTGTCCCCCACAGTTTGATTTTAAAAGCAGAGGAGTTACTGATACAATGAAGAAAAAAGAAAAAGGAACACCCGGATATCTGGATTACAAAAAGAAAGTGGAAATCCTGCGCACCGTGATTTATTTCGGCATCGTTGCGGCAGTCTTTTTCCTCGGTTATTTTCAGACGGGAACAAGACTGAACATGCTCACCGTCGTCGCGGTCCTCGGCTGCCTGCCTTCGGCAAAGGCTCTGACCGGCGTAATCACCCGGATTCCGTACTCATCCATTGACAGCAAAAGAGCGGAGGATATCGCCTCAAAGACATCCCACCTGACTGTATGCTACGATATGGTCATCACAAGCGAGGAAAAGATCATGCCGGTGGACTGCATCGTCATCTCCGGGTACAACATCTTCGGATATACGCGCAGCAGGAAAGTGGACTTAAAGGCGCTCTCGCAGCATATCCGGAAGATTCTTGCGATGAACCACTTCACAGACTACACCGTGCGCGTCTTAAACGAGTATACTCCGTTTATCACCCGCGCAGAAGGACTTGACAATATCGCGGCAGTTGAGAAAGAGGACACGAAAGAGACGGAAGAGGCTGTGCGTCATCTGATCCTTAATATATCTCTCTGATATTCTGATATCCGGCTGCAATGCGGCTGGCGTCAGACGGAAGAGTCCGGCTGAGGATTCAGACTGAGAATCCAGGCGGGAGAGCTGCACAGATGCGAAAAAATGAAAGGAGAATTGCCCCATGCGGGAGATCACCATCAGAGCAAATGAAGCCGGACAGCGCTTCGACAAATTTCTCGGGAAATATATGGATAAGGCGCCGAAGAGCTTCTTCTATAAGATGCTCCGCAAGAAAAACATTACGCTGAACGGGAAGAAAGCAGCCGGTTCCGAAAAGCTCTGCGAAGGGGATCTCGTAAAGCTCTTTCTCTCTGACGAGACCATCGACGGGTTTTCGTCCCGGGTCATTCTTCCTTCCGGTTCCAAAAACCTCCGCCCGGCAATTCTCTACGAGGACAGCCAGGTAATCTTTTTCGACAAACCGGCGGGAATGCTCTCCCAGAAAGCAGCGGCAGACGACTTCTCCCTTGTAGAATACCTCATCGAATATCTGACGGAGAGCGGACAGCTTGCGGAAGATGATCTTCGCGCCTTCCGCCCATCAGTGTGCAACCGGCTTGACCGCAATACAAGCGGCATCGTGGCCGCCGGGAAGACACTTGCCGCGCTCCAGGAACTAAGCGCCATGTTCCGGGACCGCAGCATGAAGAAGTACTATATGACTCTTGTAAAGGGGCATGTCAGCGAAGGCCGGCTGATCCGCGGGTATCTCACAAAAGATCCCCGGACGAACCGGGTCGCCTTCTCTGAGACGGAACTTGAAAGCGCCGCCCCCATCGAAACGGAATACCGGCCTTTGTGCACGGGGGAGCGGACCACTCTCCTTGAAGTACATCTGATCACGGGAAAGACACACCAGATCCGCGCACACTTGGCCTCCCAGGGGCATCCAATCGCAGGGGATCCCAAATACGGAGATCCGTCTTTCAACGGGATCTTCCGGGAAAAATACGGTCTGAGATGTCAGCTTCTCCACGCGGCAAGGATCTGTATTCCCGAATGTGAAGGCGCACTGGAGCCGCTTTCCGGGAAGGAGATCACGTCTCCTCTGCCGGAGCTTTTCCGGAAAATATGCCAGGAAGAAGGAGTGCTTTAGAGAAGATGGCGACATGGAATTCAAGAGGGCTTCGCGGCTCCACACTGGAAGAATTTATCAACCATACAAACGAACGCTACACGGACATGGGCCTTGCGCTGATCCAGAAAATCCCGACGCCGATCACACCGGTGCAGATCGATCAGTCAAACCGGCACATCACCCTTGCGTACTTTGACAAGGTCAGCACCGTGGACTATATCGGCGCGGTTCAGGGCATTCCGATCTGCTTTGACGCGAAGGAGTGCAGGGCAGATACCTTTCCACTGCAGAATGTACACGCCCATCAGATGGACTTTATGGAAAAGTTTGAGCGCCAGGGCGGCATCTCTTTTCTGCTGATCTATTATACCGCAAGAGAAGAGCTCTATTATATGAGATACAAACAGATCAGAAAGTTCTGGGACAGGGCGCAGGCTGGCGGCCGCAAGAGCTTCCGCTTCGATGAACTGGAACCCGGATGGTTTATGAAACTGAAAAACGGCTACTTCGTCCCTTATCTTGACTATATCCAGAAAGATCTGGACTGCAGGGATTGACAGACAAAGGGAAAATCCGTATAATGACAAGAGGTTTTAACGTGTTAGCACAGTAAAGTGAAGGAGGACATCATATGGAACAGAAACTTCATACGCCGGAGGGCGTAAGGGACATCTACAACAGAGAATGTGAGACAAAGCTTACCCTTCAGAAAAAGCTCAGTACCGTACTTCATCTTTACGGATATCATGATATACAGACGCCTACATTTGAGTATTACGACGTGTTCCGGGAAGAGATCGGATCGACTTCCACACAGGAGCTCTATAAGTTTTTCGACCGGGAAGGAAACATCCTCGCACTGCGGCCTGACATTACACCGTCCGTTGCCCGTGCGGCCGCCACGCTTTTCGAGGCGGAAGATTTTCCGATCCGCCTCTGCTACGCGGGAAATACGTTTATCAATCACACAAGCTACCGGGGACGTTTAAAGGAAAACACCCAGCTCGGGGCAGAGCTGATCGGCCTGGACTCCATCGAGGCGGATGCTGAGATGATTGCCATGGTTGCTGACGGATTAAAAAAGACCGGCCTGAATGAATTTCAGATCAACCTGGGGCACGTCGATTTCATCCAGGGTCTTCTCTGCGGCATCGACTTTGGTCCGGATGAGGAGGAAAAAGAAGCGCAGATCAAAGAGATCCGGACGCTGATCAACAACCGGAATTTCTTTGGCCTGGATGAGATGCTCGACAATCTGAACGTGAAGGAAAACATCCGCAGAGCGTTTTCCGTCCTGCCGGAACTGGTCGGCGGACCGGAAGTGCTGGATAGAGCGTTTCAGGCTGCGCCGGATTTAAACGCCCGGCTGGGTATCACACGGCTTCAGAACATTTACCGTCTGCTGAAGCTTTACAAGGCGGAAGACCACGTCACCTTTGACCTGAGCATGACCGGAAGCTACGGATACTATACGGGAATCATTTTCCGCGCGTATACATACGGAACCGGAGACGCCGTGGTAAGAGGAGGGCGGTATGACCACCTGCTCGAGAAATTCGGAAAGAGCACACCGTCTATCGGTTTTGCGATCATCCTGGATGAGCTGATGAGCGCGCTGTCCCGCCAGCGGATCAGCGTGGATCCCATCCGCCGCAATCTGATCGTCTATACGGACTCCACAGAGGAGCAGGCGGTCTCCCTGGCCTGCAGTTTTCGCGAGAAAGGCCGCAACATCGAACTTGTGAAGCGTTCGGCGGATGAAGGACGCGCAAAGTACGAAGAGTTCGCCAAGCGTGCCGGAGCCGCCGCCATGCTCTATCTGACCGATGAGAGTACGGTGGAGATGGTAAATCCGGAAACCGGGGAAGTGAAAACCGTGAAGATGAAAAAGCAGGATGAAAGGGATTAAAGGAGCGTGACATATGAGGTATTTAACATTCGCCCTCACAAAGGGAAGACTTGCAAATAAGACGCTGGAGATGCTCGAAAAGCTCGGCATCACCTGCGATGAGATGAAAGACAAGGATTCGAGAAAACTGATCTTCACAAACGAGGAACTCAGGCTGAAGTTCTTTCTCGCAAAAGGTCCCGACGTTCCTACCTATGTGGAGTACGGCGCCGCGGATATCGGCGTGGTCGGAAAAGACACAATCATCGAAGAGGGGCGCAAGGTACACGAAGTACTGGATCTCGGTTTCGGGAAATGCCGGATGTGTGTGTGCGGCTATGAGGATGCGGCGGAGCTCTTAAAGCATCATGAGCTGATCCGGGTCGCCACCAAATATCCGAAAATTGCAAAAGACTATTTCTATAATAAAAAACATCAGACCGTGGAGATCATCAAGATGAACGGCTCCATCGAGCTTGCCCCCATCGTCGGGCTCTCCGAGGTGATTGTGGATATCGTTGAGACCGGTTCCACGCTGAAGGAGAACGGGCTTGTCGTTCTGGAGGAAGTGTGTCCTCTCTCGGCGAGAATGATTGTAAATCCGGTCAGTATGCGGATGGAAAATGACAGAATCAAATCTCTGATCACGGATCTGAGAGCCATGTTAAGAGAAGGATAGCGGGGAGGTTTTTTAAGTACGATGCGAATTGAAAAACTGGATCAGAATACAAAGACAGATCTGCTGGAGTCTCTCTTAAAGAGAAGCCCCAACAGCTACGGAGAATATGAGGAGCGTGTGCGCGTCATTCTGAATGATGTGAAAGCGCGCAGGGACGCGGCACTCTTTGAATACACGAAGAAATTCGACGGAGCGGATATCAGCGCGGAGAATATTCTCGTGACGGAAGAAGAGATCGAGGAAGCGTACCGGGAGGTGGATCCCGGCCTTGTGGAAATTATCCGAAAGGCGCTTGTCAACATCCGTTCCTACCATGAGAAACAGATGCAGTACAGCTGGTTTGACAGCAAACCGGACGGGACGATTCTGGGGCAGAAGGTGACGCCTCTTCAGAGAGTAGGTGTGTATGTGCCCGGAGGAAAGGCGGCTTATCCGTCCTCTGTGCTCATGAATATTCTTCCCGCGAAAGTGGCAGGCGTGGATGAGATCATTATGATGACTCCGCCGGGGAAAGACGGCCGTGTCACACCGACCACCCTTGTCGCCGCAAAGGAAGCGGGCGCGGACCGCATTTTCAAGGCGGGCGGCGCGCAGGCGATCGGAGCCCTTGCCTACGGGACAGAGAGCATCCCGAAAGTGGATAAGATCGTCGGCCCCGGCAACATCTATGTGGCCCTTGCGAAGAAGGCCGTATACGGACATGTCAGCATTGACTCTGTCGCGGGCCCCAGCGAGATTCTCGTCCTGGCGGATGAGACGGCAAATCCCCGGTATGTGGCGGCTGATCTTCTCTCACAGGCAGAGCACGACGAGCTTGCGAGCGCGATTCTCGTCACGACAAGTATGGAGCTTGCCGAAAAGGTATCTGACTGGACCGATCAGTTTATAAAAGAGCTCTCCCGGGGAGAGATCATTCAGAAGTCGCTTGACAACTACGGCCACATCCTTGTGGCGGACACCCTGGACGATGCCGTCGACGCGGCAAATGAGATTGCCTCCGAGCACATGGAGATTGTAACTGCCAATCCGTTTGAAGTCATGACAAAAATCCGCAACGCCGGCGCCATCTTCCTGGGAGAATACTCAAGCGAGCCTCTGGGCGATTACTTTGCGGGGCCGAACCACGTGCTGCCTACAAACGGCACGGCGAAATTCTTCTCTCCGCTGTCTGTTGACGATTTTATCAAAAAGTCGAGCATTATCTCCTACTCAAAAGGAGCGCTCGAAAAGATTCATACCGATATCGAGCGTTTCGCCGAGGCGGAACACCTGACCGCTCACGCCAATTCCGTCCGGGTGCGCTTTGACGGAAAAGACTGACAAAGGAGGTGTGTATAAAAGTGGAAAAACGTACAGCAGCGTGCGCAAGAACAACAAAAGAGACAGATATCTCTCTCACCCTCTGTTTGGACGGAGAGGGGAGGCACGATATTGATACAGGAGTTCCTTTTTTTGATCATATGCTGAGCGGGTTCGCAAGACACGGACTTTTCGATTTCTCGGTGAAAGTAAAAGGAGACCTGGAGGTGGACAGCCACCACACGGTTGAGGATACAGGAATTGTCCTCGGGCAGGCCATCGCGGAAGCAGTCGGAGACAAGACCGGCATAAAGAGGTACGGATACTTTATCCTCCCCATGGACGAGACGCTGGCGCTCTGCGCTGTCGACCTCTCCGGCAGACCGTATCTGAAATTTGACGCAGACTTTACCGTACCGCGCCTCGGCACACTGGATACGGAGATGATCCGGGAATTTTTCCAGGCGGTCGCCTACAGTGCCGGAATGAATCTTCATCTCAAGATACTGGAGAATGGAAACAATCATCACATGGCGGAAGCGCTGTTTAAAGCGTTTGGAAAAGCGCTTGACATGGCAGTGTCAGAAGAACCGAGAATGAAAGAGGTCTGGTCTACCAAGGGAACGCTGTAAGTATAATATGAACTGTTAAAAAAATACAAGAAGGAGAAGAGCCATCATGAGCTATAAGAGACTGACCCCGTGCATTTTTATCGCCGGAGGCAAAGCGGTCAAGTGGTTTGACGACAGAACTGCCCTCTCTGACGATGTCGTATCCCTTGCCAAGCATTACAATGATAAAGGCGCAGACGAGCTGATCGTATTCGATCTGTCCGGTTCGGACGATGAGCACGATGAAGCCATCGACCTTATAAAGAAAATTAACCGGGTGATCAGTATTCCCATGATCGCCGGAGGCAATATCCGCCGGACCGAGGATGTGAAAAAAATACTGTACGCCGGCGCAAAGCGCGCAATACTCAACTTTTCCAAACATCTTTCCATTGATCTGGTAGAAGAAGTGTCCAAGCGTTTCGGAAAAGAGCGCATCGCCGTATCTCTCAATGATTTCGACGCCCTGTTTAAGCAGCAGCACCTGATCGAGGAATACAGTACAGAGATCGTATTCATGCACAGGCTGGACCTCAATTCTGTCATGAACGTAACAAAACTCCCCTGTGTTGTTCTCACGGACACGATGGATCAGAGTGAAATTCTGCGCATCTTAAAATGTGACGGCGTAAAAGGTGTATCCGGCATGTATGTGAGCAGCCTGGATATGGACTTTAATGACTTCAAAGAGGTCTGTGCGGAGAGCGGAATCAAAATGACTTCCTTTGAAAGCATCATGGATTTCTCAGAATTCAAGCTCAACGCAGACGGCCTGATCCCGGTTGTTGTACAGGACTATAAGACAAACGAAGTGCTTATGGTCGCTTACATGAACGAGGAGGCTTTTGACAACACGGTAAAGACAGGCCGGATGACCTATTACAGCCGCAGCAGAAAGAGCCAGTGGGTGAAAGGCGAGACATCCGGACATTTCCAGTATGTCAAATCCCTCTCCATCGACTGTGACAAGGACACTCTGCTCGCAAAGGTAGAGCAGGTCGGCGCGGCCTGCCATACGGGAAACCGTTCCTGCTTCTACACGACCATCGTGGGTGCCGACTATGACGCTAAGAACCCGCTCCAGGTGTTTGAATCCGTCTACAACACGATCGTGGACCGCAGAGAACACCCGAAAGAAGGATCGTATACAAACTATCTCTTCGAGAAGGGAATCGACAAGATCTTAAAGAAAGTGGGCGAGGAGGCGACCGAGATCGTCATCGCCGCAAAGAATCCGAATCCCGAGGAGATCAAGTACGAGATCTCGGATTTCCTGTATCACGCTATGGTGCTTATGGTGGAGCGGGGCGTCACATGGGAAGACATCACAAACGAACTGGCAGACAGATAGCAGGACGGATGAGCGGGATATATCAGGAATCAGCTGACGGTGAAATTCCGTAAAGGGCGTTGCACCGCTCAGCCATTTTCCGCATACAGAAAGAGACAGAGGCATAAGCTGTTGTAAAGAGACAACCGCTTTTGGCTCTGTTTTTTGTACCGGAGGTGCGCAGAAGTCCGGGCCTGCCCCAGATCACGGCGGCCGCTTTTTGTCGCCGTAATGTACCTTCTGGCGTTTCCGGTAACTGGAACAGGCAGAAGCTTGTAAAAACGGAAAAGGAAGTGCGCCATGAACGATTCTGAACGCAGAAGGAGAGAGCTTCTCCGCCAGACAAGGAAGCTTTATGAAGAGAGGGGAACGATCCCCGCCGTACATCCGAGATACGGAAGGATCTACCATGATCTTTACAGAGAGCATACCGATGAAAACAGAGAGCTTTCCGGAGGGAGTTTTTACCTCCGTCTCGTAATCGGGATCTTATGTTTTGTCTGCTTTGTCTATATGGATCAGAGCCGCGACGAGGCTGTCCATGCCGGAAGCAGCGCTATTGTGGAACAGATAGGAAATGATCTTGACGAGGAGGCGGACGCAATTATTGAAGCGTGGAAAAACATGTAAAAAGCTTTTGCCTGTAATTTCTTTGCAAAATCTGTGCTGAAAATACCGGCTCAGGATATGGATTTTCCCCGGAAACTATAGTAAAATGGATAAGGTTTTCAGGCCGGAATTTCCGGCTGGAAAGACCTGTAAACAAACCTCAAGGAGACCTTCCATGAAAATACTTGTCGTAGAGGATGACCTGACATTAAGCGCGGGTCTGTGTTTTGAACTTGATACAGGCGGCTATCTGACCGTGGCCGCTTACAACTGCCAAAAAGCCCGGATTCTTTTAAAAGAACAGGTCTTTGATCTTGTCCTGCTGGATGTGAACCTCCCGGACGGAAGCGGATTTGACCTCTGCCGCGAAATCAAAGAACAGGATGAAGATCTTCCCGTTCTTTTTCTGACAGCGAACGATCTGGACGAGGACGTAATCAGCGGCTTCGAGCTCGGGGCGGACGACTATATCACGAAGCCTTTCAACACGAAAGTCCTTCTCAAGCGGATGGAAGTGGCGCTTCGCAGAAAGAGGCACTTAGAACACCCGGACGCGGAAGAAAAAGACCGGGATCTCTGGAGAGATGAAAAAGACGGGTTCCTTATGATTGATTTCGGTGCGCTGACTGTAAGCGCGGGCGGCGAGAAGACAGCCGTCACCCCGAATGAATATAAGCTGCTGCGCGCGCTCACCGGACATGCCGGAAATGTGGTGACGAGACAGTTTCTTCTGGAGAGTCTCTGGGACAGCGAAGGGAATTTTATCGATGACCACACACTGACGGTGACGATGAACCGTCTCCGCTCGAAGATCGAAGACCAGGATCACTCCTATATCCAGACCGTGCGGGGAATGGGCTATATATGGACGGGAGGAAAGGGAGGAAACGGATGAATCAGATGAATCAGAAGAAGAATCGAAGAAGAAATCAGAATCGGGATCGGATCACAAAGGCGGCCCTTGCCATGACGGCCGCCTTTTCTGCGGGCGCCCTTATCTGGATCTGCCGGACACAGATCGCCCGTCCTTCCGTGCGTTACGGAATCCTTGCCGCTGCAGCCGGCATTTTTCTTGCGGCGTGGCTCTGGTCGCTTTTCCAGCGCAGGCAGGTATCGTCATTTGCCGATACTCTCTGCCGGGAGCTGGACGATATGATGGAGGGACGAAGCCTTGACACGGACAGTCTCTATGAAGACACGCTGACGGCCAGAGTGCAGGGGAAACTTCTGAAATTCTACGAGGTGGCGGAAGAGACAAGAGCCCAGAGCAGGAGAGACAAGGAGACGATTCAGGCGCTTGTAAGCGACATCTCCCACCAGGTCAAAACGCCCATCGCCAACATCCGCATGTTTACCGGAATTTTAAAAGATCACAGCCTGTCCGATGAGAAGCGGGCCGAGTTTCTCGACCTGATGGACAACCAGGCTGCAAAGCTCGATTTTCTTATGCAGTCGCTGATCAAAATGTCGCGGCTTGAAGTCGGCACCTTTGTGCTCCACGTGGAAGAGTGCTCCCTCTACGAGACAGTCGCCCGCTCCGTCAGCCTTGTGTGGACGAAGGCGGAACAAAAAGACATCTCCCTCACTGTGGAGTGTGAGAGCGGCATCATGGTCAGACACGATTCCAAGTGGACCGCCGAAGCGCTCGGAAACATACTGGACAATGCGGTGAAATATACGCCCAGAGGCGGGCAGATCAAAATACGCGTGCGCCCGTGGCAGATGTACACAAGGATCGATCTGTCGGATACCGGAATCGGCATTGACCCGGAACATTATCACGACATCTTCAAGCGGTTTTACCGTGCCCAGGAAGTGGCGGGAGAGGAGGGCGTTGGTCTCGGGCTCTATCTCGCAAATGAGATCATCCACCTTCAGAAAGGCTACATCACTGTAAAGTCCGAAAAGGGAAAGGGAAGCACTTTTACCGTGTACCTTCTCAATTAATACGGGCGGAGCAGCAGAGCCGCAGTAGATACGCTGATGCGTCTTTGCGAAAGGGCCGGTCTGAACGGGCGCTGAATTACGCGGCCTGTCCGGCACACAGAATGCGAATAAGAGGAAGGGAGAAGAGATAAAATGACAGAATATACAGCAGATCAGATCACCGCATCGGTGGAAGGCATAAAAAAATATTACGGGAAAGGCCCGAATCTTGTAAAGGCGCTTGACGGAGTCAGCCTGAAAATCGAAAGGGGAAAGTTCACCATGATTATCGGTACATCAGGGAGCGGAAAGACGACGTTCTTAAATCTTCTCGGAGGCCAGGACCGCCCCACGGAGGGGAAGATCTTTGTGGACGGAACTCGGATTGACACGCTTCGTGAACCGGAGCTGGCCGTATACCGCCGGAATAAAGTCGGCTTCATCTACCAGAACTTCAACCTGATCCCCATGCTTACCGTCAGGGAGAATATCCTCTTTTCTCAGGATATGGGAAACCTGAAACCGGATCCGGGATTTTTTGACGAGATCACTGAAACCCTTGGCTTAAAAGACCGGCTTGACGCCTGCCCGGGAGAGCTGTCCGGAGGAGGACAGCAGAAGGCTGCCATCGCAAGAGCGCTGATCGGACGCCCCTCCCTTGTCCTTGCCGACGAGCCCACCGGAAATCTGGACACGAAAAGCAGCCAGAATGTGCTTGCCCTTTTAAGGCTTATGAACGAGCGGTACCACCAGACCATCGTCATGATCACCCACAACCTGGAGATCGCCCAGATGGCGGACCGGGTTCTTCGAATGGAGGACGGAAAAATCGTCTCAGGGGAGGCGCTGTAATGGGAATCCTTAAGAACAACAACCGGGCCGCCTGCATCCGGCTTGCCGTAAAATGTCTCAAAAGCGCAAAGATCCACACATTCTTTCTCGGCGCTTCGGTTTTTCTGACCGCCCTTCTGTATACCGTGTCCTTCTGCATGACAGACGGAATCCGCGCCGCCTATCTGCTGGACGACCAGGTGGAGTACGGCTCTGCGAGCCATATTATCTTCAGCGGTCTCTCTGAAGATCAGGCCGACCGCATCTCCGTCCACGAAAGCGTAGAGGAGAGTGCACGGATGGACTCTCTCGGCACGTTAAGCGATGCGGTTCTCGAATACCGGCAGATCTATCTTGCAAAAGCTGACGCGGACTATGCACAGACCCAGAGCGCCGTTCCGACAGAGGGACGGATGCCCCGGGCGGAAGGGGAGATTGCCCTGGACACATTGACTTTAGACTCTCTGGGCCTTCCCCACAGGACGGGAGAGACTGTGTATCTTGCATGGACTCCGTTTTCCGGAGGGGAGTCTGTCCGCTCGGCGTTCACCCTCTGCGGCTTCTGGGATACCGAGAGCGCCCACACCGAGTCCTGCGCATGGATCTCGGAAGATGCATTTTCCAATCTGAAAGAGATCTACGGGGGAAGTGAAAAAATCACTCTCGGCGTAAAGCTGTATCAGCCCGGTGATCTGGAAGACCAGGCAGAGAAGATTCTCTCGGACTTAGGGATCGAAGGAATCTCCTGGTCTACAAACCTGGCCTGGAATCCGGCCCGCATCGCGGCGGCCGAACAGGAGACGTATGAGTACCTTGTGGCGGTTGTCTTTGTCATCCTCTGCGGTTTTCTTCTCATTTACAATCTGCTCCTGATCGCACTGAGAGAGAGACTCTCCCTGCTGGCGTCCGTAAAGTCGCTCGGCATGACGCCGGCGCAGACCGGGGTGTTCTCTTCCGCGCTGGTGCTCATCCCGGCGGTGATTGTCGTTCCCTTCGGGATTCTGGCCGGGTTTCTGATCTTTATTTTGAACGGACCTGATTTCCTTGAGGCGATGACAGGCGTGCGGATCAGCGTCCGGACCCTCTCCGTGCTGCCTCTCATGCTGGCCGCCCTCTTTTCTC
This sequence comes from Ruminococcus turbiniformis, assembly GCF_020687545.1. Lineage (GTDB taxonomy): Bacteria > Bacillota > Clostridia > Lachnospirales > Lachnospiraceae > Mediterraneibacter > Mediterraneibacter turbiniformis. The sequence continues at coordinate 74,816 of NZ_JAJEQX010000002.1, forward strand.
TTCTGACGGCATGGGCCGCAGGACGGGCAGCGCTTGGCCGCCTGAGAGGAAAGTCACCTGCGCAGATCCGGCAGATTCTGGAGCGGAAGACGGCCTTCTCCGGGAGAGCCGGAAACCGCGGAAAAGTCACTGTCTTCCGCCTGGCATTGCGCTCTTTAAGAGTGCGCAGAGGCTCCCTTTTCGCGGCCGCACTTTCCCTGCTCCTTTCCTCCCTCCTTTTAGGAGCCATGTACATCCGCTATATCAGCTATGACGGAGATTACTATGCGGCGGAAAGCTTCTTAAGCGACTATTCTCTTATCGACTCTTCCTGTGCTTCGGACTACCAGCGCTATAACGAGCAGGCTGGCAATATCCCGTCCGCTCTCGGCGAAGAGATCCGCGCCCTGAACTGTGTGGAAGAATACGGAGAATTTTTAACCCATGAGGTGGATCTTCAGGCTGATGACAGTCTGAGAAACCTTGTCGTGGATTTCTACGACGCGCCGTTCGACGGCGCCGGCGGCATGACCCGTAAAGAATCCATGGAAGGGGATCCGGAGTGGATACAGGGACTGGAAAAACTGGAAGAAACCGGCACATACCGCAGCGTCCTGATCGGAGCGGACGGTCTGGCACTTGACTGCGCCCTGTACTATGAACTTTTAAGCGGCAGCTTCGATGCGGAAAGGTTCGCATCCGGCGACTATGTGCTCGCCGTAGGCGCCAGCTCCGCGGAAGGCGTCTCGGCCGCTCCCGCAGGAAGCACGGTTGTCATCGGAGGAAAGACCTTCACCGTCATGGCCACCGTGCAGGAGTGGGGCATTGTCCCAAGCGGGCGAAACAGCAGGGAATCCGCCTTCTGTCTGAATTATGTGATGCCGCCGGCTGCGCTTAAAGAACTGTATCCGGAGACGAATATCCGTCAGATCATGGTAAATACGGTTCCGGGCGGGGAAGCAGAGTTTGAGTCCTTCCTCTCGGAAAACAGCGCGGACGGAATCACAGTCAGCCGGAGATCCGAGACAATGGACAATTTCTGGAGAGAAGTCCGGGCCGTTGTGGCAGTGGGGACGCTCACCGGAATCCTGCTTCTGGCGGCAGGAATCCTGAACTTCTTAAACGTGACCGTTTCAAGAGTGTTCGCAAGATACCGGGAGTTTGCGCTCTACCAGAGTCTCGGCATGCAGAAAAACCAGCTCAGACGGCTTGTTCTCTACGAGGGCCTGATCTACGCCGGTGTCTGCATTCTCGGGATTCTGCCCCTTGCGGCCGTGGGTCTGAAGTACGGGATGAACGCCTTCTACAACAGCGATCTTGCCTATTTAAGCAACAATGACTGGGCAGTGACTTACCGGTATTCTGCCGCACCGCTCTGGATCATCGCGGGGATCATCCTTCTGATCGGAGCTTTCATGCCTCAGATCTGCCTTTCCGTCACGGAGCGGCAGAGCGTGGTGGACCGCATCCGGTATAAAGAATAGCTCAATATAAGAGCTGCCTAATACAAAGTAAAGATAAAAGTTACAAAAGTGTACCATGCAAGTACCTTTATTTTGACTCTCCTCTGGTACGATGAATATACGGAACTTCTGAGGAAAACAGAATTCCTTAACGCAGTACAAGGAGGAGAAGACATGGATGCAATCTTAAAGGCCACTGGCCTGAAAAAATATTACGGCAAAGGCGAGGCGCTTGTCAAAGCACTGGACGGCGTGGATCTGGAGATCGAGCGCGGAAAATTCACCGCCATCATCGGCACGTCCGGCTCGGGGAAATCCACCCTTTTAAATATGCTGGGCGGACTGGACACCCCCAGCGAGGGGAGCATCCGCATCGGCGACACCGAGCTTGCGAAGCTCTCCAGCGAGGAGGCGACCGTATTCCGGCGCAGGCAGATCGGCTTCATCTTTCAGAACTATAACCTTGTTCCCGTATTGAGCGTGTGGGAGAATATTATCTTCCCCATCTCTCTGGACGGGAAAAAGCCGGACAAAAAGTTTATCCGGGAGATCGTCAGACTCCTGGGACTTGAGAAAAAACTGGACAGCCTTCCCGGCCAGCTCTCGGGAGGACAGCAGCAGAGAGTGGCGATCGCCCGGGCTCTCGCAAGCAAACCGTCCATTATCCTGGCCGACGAGCCTACCGGAAACCTGGACTCCCATACAAGCGGCGATGTGATCGGGCTTCTCAAAATGACCGGAAGAGAGTTCCGTCAGACCATCGTCATGATCACCCACAATCCTGAAATTGCAGAGATGGCGGACCGTATCATACGGATTGAAGACGGCCGCATCGCAGAGCAGTAAGGAGGTGGCACCCGTGAAAAAAGAGTTTCAGCCGGTAAAGACATTAAACAGACGCACCTTCCGCAAAAACCGGGGAAGGAACATCGTGGCCGTACTCGCCATCCTGATGACGACGATTATGTTTACCACGCTTTTTACACTGGCCCAGAGCATGAACCGGAACATGGTGGAAATGATGTTCCGTCAGAGCGGATACGACGCCCACGTCTCCTTCAAGTCGATCACAGAGGAGGAGGCCGAGAGTATCCGCTCCCATCCGGACGTACAGGAAGTGGGAGAGAGTACCGTGCTTGGCCTCGCCGAGAATACGGCTCTGAGCGGAATGCAGACAGAGATCCGCTGGGGAAGCGACAGCTATGCGTCCCATTCCTTCGCATTTCCCGAGGAGGGAAGAATGCCGGAGTCCGCGGACGAGATCGCCCTTGACACAAGAGTTCTGGACCGTCTCGGCATTCCTCATAAACTCGGTGAACGTGTGGAACTGTCGTGGAGAAAAGACTTAAACAGCGACGAGATGACCACGTCCACCTTCACCCTGTGCGGCTACTGGACAGGAAACGAGTCGAGCTATGCGGCCATGGCCTGGGTGAGCCCTGATTATGCCGGCGAGATGACAGACGGACTTGCCGCGCCAAAAGACGGTCAGGTTTTGGGTACCCATATGGCCCAGGTGACCCTGAACAGCGACCGGGATATCGAAAGCACAATGAACCGGGTGCTGGAAGATAAGGGACTTGAAAATCTGGAGTACGGCGTAAACCTCGCGTGGCTCCCGGAGACAAACACAGCGGCCTTTGAGCAGAGTCTTCCCATGTATCTCGGAATGATCCTTGTCTTCCTGGCAGGGTATCTCATCATTTACAACATCTTCCAGATCGGCGTGACAGCGGACGTTCAGTTCTACGGAAGGCTGAAGACACTCGGCATGACCAACCGGCAGATCCGGAAACTGATCTACGGACAGGCAAACCGTCTCTGTCTCCTCGGCATCCCCGCAGGGCTCATCCTCGGATGGCTCTTAGGCGTTGTGCTTGTCCCCGTTCTTCTCGGAATGATGGAAGGAGAGCATATTGTCTCTGCGAACCCGGTGATCTTTATCGGTTCCGCACTCTTCACGTGGCTGACCGTGCTGATCTCATGCCTCCGTCCCGCAAGAATGGCCGGAAAAGTGTCACCCATCGAGGCGCTTCGCGCAAGCGACGCATCCACCGGAGGAAAGAAGAAGAGAAAGCGCAGCCAGGGCTCGGCTTCCGTCACATCCATGGCGTGGGCCAATCTGGGGCGGAACAAAAAGCGTACAGTGACGGTGATCTGCTCCCTCTCTCTCGGGCTTGTCCTTCTTTGCTCTTTCTATGCAAAGAACGCGGCCTTTGACATGGACAAATACCTGGAGTGGCTGACAATCGCTGACTTCCAGCTCTCGGACGCGACCCACGAAGACCGGACAAACGGCTACGATCCGCAGGGAACGACGTTAAACGATGATCTGATCGAAGAACTCTCCGGCGCGGAAGGCGTGACAGAGACCGGACACCAGTATTCCCACCAGTTCCTCTGGCAGATGGACGAAACGACACAGGACAACTTCCGCCAGTATTATACAGAGGAGCGTCTGGCAGACTGGGCGTCCTACAATGAGGCACAGGCCGCGTCCATGGAGAAGAATATCCAGACCGGGGAGATCTCTGCTGTGATCTTCGGACTGGACGGCATCCCGCTTGATACGATCACGTCGGAAACGTACATTCAGTCAGGAGAGTATGATCCGGAAGCCTTTGCCACCGGAGAATATATCCTCGCAGTCGGTCCCGCGACGGAACCGGAGTACCTCACCGATCCGGTTCTTCCCGCGCCCTCTGTCGGGAGCACAGTCACCCTGGAAGGAAAAACGTACACGGTCATGGCCGTCGTATATCCGCTTTCATCCGTAGACGGCGGCGCATCCGAAATCGGCACGGAAAGTTCCCAGGAACTCCACTTTATCATCCCGTCCGATACCTTCCGGGAGCAGTGGCCGGACAATACCCTGCGCCAGTTCTTCCTAAATGCGGAAGACGGCGCCGTCCCTGAGCTTCAGGCAATGATCGATGACTACACGGAAAGTGTGGACAGCAGCCTTCCTGTCACTTCCCGCCAGACCATGGCAGAGCAGTACGAGGAGGAGACCCGCTCATCCGCAGTCATGGGAAATGCCATCAGCCTGATCATCGCCCTGATCGGTATTCTGAATTTCATCAATTCCATGGCAACGGCCATCGTATCAAGGAAGCGGGAATTTGCCATGATCCAGAGTGTCGGCATGACGAAGCGCCAGCTCAGGCAGATGCTCATATCCGAGGGACTGTTCTACGCGCTCATCACGATTATTGTATCGCTGGTACTCAGTTCCATCGCCATCAGCACAGTCATCCGCGCGATGGTGGAGGGCGGCTACAGCACGTATCACTTTACCCTGCTGCCGCTTGCCGTGTGCGCGCCGGTCCTGATCGTGTTCGCAGTGATTGTGCCGTGGTTCTGTTTCCGGAATCTGGAGAGACAGAGTATTGTGGAGAGGCTGAGGATGGAGTAACAGTTCAGCTACGGACCGAACTGTTGCGATTCGTCACAAAACGTAATGAAAACTGCTTTCAATTTTCTTTATATTTGTCTATGATATAGATAGATTAAGAAAGGAGTGTTGCAAATGTCTCATACAGTGAATGTAAATTTCCGTCTGGATGAAGATGTAAAAAAAGTATGGAAAAAGCATGTGCAGAAATGGGACTGTCAATGACTGCTGCATTTACGATTTTTGCTAAAAAAGTCGGAAGAGAAAAACGTATCCCGTTTGAAGTTTCCGCAGATCCATTCTATTCTGAAAGCAACATGGCTAATTTAAAACGAGGAGTGGAAACGCTCAATGCAAACAAGGGAATCGAGCATGACCTTATCGAGGAAGAAGATGAATGAAAAAAATATGGTTTGATGAGGCCTGGGAAGATTATCTGTACTGGCAGACACAGGACAAAAAAACGTTAAAACGGATTAATCTGCTTGTATGAAGGAGTGGACGTCTCCATGCCGGAAGGCACGTATATGATTTTCCTTGATCTGACCGGATACTGCCGCCGCACCGGGAATACGCTGGACGCGGTAATCAAGGCCGGCTGGGACGTCGGTGTGTCATGGCAGGACGGAAGAGCGTTTCAGGGTCCGTGCCACATCCGCATGAATCTGGCATCCCCGTTTTCCCGCATTCAGGAGGCGTTTGACCGTCTGGACCGGTATGTTTTTCATGTGAATACGCAGTGCTGATGCTGCAATTGCAATTTACTTTACTCCAAAATTCCTCTATTATAAAAGAAAATTTGTTACAGTGTAACTGGCACACATTACCTCTCGCGGCAGAAGCCGGACAAACATGCAGGCATGGACATCCATGTCCGCCCGGCGCGCTGTCCGCAGAGAAAAATGAAAGGCCAGGTGATTCTTTGCTGTTTCGGCAGATGAAATATTTCGCCGCTGTTGCGGACTGCAAAAGCTTTACAGAAGCGGCAGAACAGTGCTATATTTCCCAGTCCGCGATCTCCCAGCAGATCCGTGCTCTTGAAAAGGAACTCGGCGTGGAACTGATCCACCGCGAAAACCGGAAGTTCACCCTCACCCCTGCGGGAGAGTATTTCTACAGCCAGTGCCGGGGCATACTCGACGAGGCAGAAGCAGTCTGCAGGGAAACAGTCCGTATCGGACAGGATAACGAATCAGGACTCCGTATCGGATATCTGCTAAGCTACAGCGGACAGGAACTCCGCCAGGCGGTGGGGACATTTTCACAGCGTTATCCGGAAGTGTCGATCAGTATCGTCAGCGGGACACATGAAGAACTTTATGATCTGCTCCGGTTTGGCGGCGTGGATCTGATCCTGAGCGATCAGAGGAGAGCATTTTCCAGCTCGTATGCGAATTTCCAGCTTCTTCCGTGCGGTTGCAGTGCGGAGCTTTCCGTGAGAAATCCGTTAAGCGGAGAGGAATCCGTGGAGCTGGACAGCCTGAAACGGACACCCTGTATTTTCATTTCTTCTAAGGAACAGCAGAGAAAAGAGCAGGAGTACTATCAGAATACACTGGGATTCGGAGGAAAGTTTCTCTTTGCGGAGAGTCTGGAGGAAGGACGGCTGATGGTGGCCGGAAACCGGGGCTTTCTCCCGGTTGAGAGCGTGGGGACGCTGCCATACCCGGGAGAGACGGTCAGAAGAATCCCGATTGTTCAAAACGGGCAGCAGCTTATGAAAAATTACTGTGTGTTCTGGGTAAAAAAACAGACAAACTATTATATCGAAGAATTTGCAGAGATTCTCCGGGGGCTCCTTATCTGAGGGAGCCCTTTTTTGTACTGGCGACGAACCAAAGTCCGGATAAGTTTTACTTATCGTTTCCGTCCAAAACAAAAATTGACCCTCTTTATATCTTTGCTAAAATAAATAACTGAAAAGGCTGGCTTCCGTATCCAAGCAGCAGAGTATATCAGAAAAGAGGTCAAAGATCATGAAAAAAGACGTAATGATATTAACCGGAGCGGGACAGATCGGGATGGCCATCGCCCGCCGTATGGGGTCCGGCATGAAGATTGTAATCGGTGATAAAAAGCCGGAAAACGCACAGGCCATCGCCAAAATTATGAACGACGCAGGGTATGACGCCGATGCGTTTGAGATGGATCTCTCCTCCAGAGAATCTATCCGGAATCTGATCGCAAAAGCGCAGGAACACGGAGAGATCTCCATGCTTGTAAATGCGGCGGGCGTCTCTCCGAGTCAGGCCCCTGTCGAGGCGATCTTAAAAGTGGATCTGTACGGAACGGCCGTACTTCTCGAAGAGGTCGGAAAAGTGATAAAATCAGGCGGCGCCGGAGTGACCGTCTCCAGCCAGTCCGGTCACCGCATGCCGGCGCTTTCCCCTGAGGAGGACGAACTGCTCGCGTGTACGCCGACGAAGGAGCTTCTTAAGCTGGATATGCTCCGCCCGGGAAACATAAGGGACACGCTGCACGCCTATCAGATGGCAAAGCGGTGCAATGTAAAGCGGGTTATGTCAGAATCCGTAAAATGGGGAGAGCGGGGTGCCCGCATCAACTCCATCTCCCCGGGAATCATCGTGACGCCGCTTGCCATCGACGAGTTTAACGGTCCCCGCGGAGACTTCTATAAAAACATGTTCGCCAGGTGTCCGGCGGGACGTCCGGGAACCGCAGATGAAGTTGCAAATGCAGCGGAGCTTCTCCTTTCTGAAAAGGGTGCCTTTATCACAGGCGCGGATTTTCTGATTGACGGCGGAGCCACAGCTTCCTATTTCTACGGCCCGCTGAAGCCAGAGACTTCACACTGACAATTAAAACATTGTATTACCTGAAGCCAGACAGGAAAAATACCGGGGCACTTTGGTCCGCATGGACCGCAGTGCTCCGTTTTTCTTTTTCTAAAACCAACGCAGATTTTAAATTAATTTACAAAGTCAGTACCTTTTGCTATAATCTGATAATGGAAAAATAACACTTCCGTGCAGGAATCCGGCACAGAAGCAAAGATAAAGATAAGGAAAAATGAAAAGGAGAAAGGGCGAAAAAGAGATGAAAAAGCAAATAGCAGGAACGATAATTTCCTTTTTAATGATGGGAACCCTGTGCATGTCTCAGACACTGCCTGTCATGGCCACCGGGGAAGAGGATACTGTGTCTCTGACATCCGGGCAGTACATATCCGGGCGTCAGCCTTTAAGTGAGGAGCAGGAGAAATTATATCAGTATCCGGATCTGCCCGCGGTCAGTACCAATGCGCTTTATCCGGAAAAATTCGATCTCCGGGAACAGGGCCTTGTCACCCCGGTCAAAGACCAGGGGGTCTGGGGAACATGCTGGACGTTTGGCTTTCTGTCTGCCGCGGAAGGCAATCTGCTGAAGGAATATGGTATCAATACAGACCTTTCCGAACGTCATCTGGCATGGTTCCGGACACAGCCAGAGACTTCCGGTACCCAGAAAGGCGAGGGCATTAGCACCAGTATGCATCCATTTATGCTTGGCGGGACTATGTTCATGTCTATCTCCACTTTATCTGCGTGGAAGGGCGCAGTGCCGGAGGAGGAAGCTCCATACGATGAGCTGGCCTACGATTATTACGCAGATTGTTCTGTCGATGAAAGTGCGCGGTATCATTCCTCTTATCAGTTGAGGAATGTAAACTTCCTCCCCAATCCCACTGTGATGACAGAGGACGGGGAGTATGTTTACCGCCCGGAGGCGACAGAGATCATAAAAAGCGCGCTCATGGAGACAGGGGTTCTTGACGCCGGCTATTATGGAATTATGAACTATGACGAGAACTATTTTAATTCTGAGACAGGAGCGCAGTATACCTACGAGTACCAGCCGGCAAATCACGAGGTCAGCATCGTAGGATGGGATGATAATTATTCCAAAACGAACTTTACAGAAGGCTTTCAGCCTGAAGGTGACGGAGCATGGATCGTGAAAAACTCCTGGGGAGCAGACTGGGGATCCGGGTTTAGGGGCGACTGGGCCGGAGACGGCTATTTTTATCTGTCCTACTATGACAGAAGCCTGTGCGACGTCAATCAGATCAGTATGATCCCGGCTGAGTATGGAAACGATTATAATTATCAGTATGATTTTATTGGTGCCGCATATTTTTTGAATTTTAATAATGATGACGGTTCTGCCATACAGGGCGCGAATGTATATACCGTTCAGGGAAACGAACAGGTGAGCGCGGTTTCTGTATTCACGCCGTATGCAGATATGACTGTAACCGCCGATATCTACAGGCTGGATACAGATGCCGCCTCTCCTGCAGACGGAGAAAAGCTTTCCACTCAGCAGGTATTTTTCCCCTTTACAGGCTATCATGTAATAGAGCTGGACGAGCCGGCAATGCTCAGGGCCGGAGAAAAATTCGCGGTTGTAATTACGGCCATGACCCCGGATGGTCTGACATATATCAGTTTTGAAACCGGCACAAAAGAAGAAGTTTACAATAAAACCTATACTTCGGTAGTCAACGAAGGGGAAAGCTATGTCTTTACAGACGGGAAATGGGAAGACATGATTGTCATAAAAGACAGATATGAAGAAGAGATATTGGAAGGTCTGGGACAAGACGAAACCGTCGGTAATCTTTTGATCAAGGCATTTACAGACGAGATTCCTTCTGCGGAACTGACTTCACTGAAGGTCGAAAGCTTTGACTCATCCGGAGTGAATACCGGGGATGTACTGGAAGTCTCTCCGGCAGACCCGGCAATCACGCTCTCCGCAGACGCGGCATCCGCATCCTTTGAGACGGCTGTACAGCCTGAAGGGGGAAGTGCTGAGATAAAAATCGGAGACCGTATTTTGCAGCCCGGGGAAAAGATATCCGTCGAAGAGCTTCAGAATGCGGAAATTACAGTTACAACCTCCATAGACGGAGGACTCGGCAACACATATACCTTCACGGTTGATGTACAGAATACTGTTCCTCCGGAAGATAACAATGAAAGCGATACCGGACAAAACGGCAGCAGCACAGGTCAAAACGGAACTAACACCGAACCGGAGAGTACAGATTCCGCCGGGAATACGAAAAATGTACCCGATACGGGAGACGGCCGGGAAACAGCAGCACTGATCTACATAACCGCACTGATTGCGGGAGCGGCCGCTGCCTGTGCGGCATTTAAGAAAAAAAGATTATAAGTTGAGCTTAGTCGGCGGTCCTGAGTTACTGGTTTCGATGCCCCATGCCCCAAATGCATAATTGGTCCAGGACCGCCATCTGAAAAAGGAAGTCCTGATAATGCGGATCAAAGTCAGAAGCTGCCGCAATCATGCAGAAAGGGCATGGTGCGGCAGCTTTTCTGTGTATAGCTGTCCGGTTTATACAAGTGCTGATCAGTCTGGATTGACATACCATTCTCCTTTTTGTACAATGATATGGATTTATATTTTCCATTTGACGGCCAGGATATGACTGAATATCCGGAACGTATGAAAAGGGGTTTACTAAGTGAGAAAACTAGCATTAACTGATGAAATATTATTAAATATCGAGAAGCCTGCCCGTTATATCGGCGGAGAGGTGAATTCCGTACAAAAAGATAAAAATAAAGTGGACATCCGTTTCGCCATGTGTTTTCCCGATACCTACGAAATCGGCATGTCCCATCTGGGGATCCAGATCCTCTACGACATGTTCAACCGCCGTGACGACGTCTGGTGCGAGCGTGTCTACTCCCCGTGGACAGACATGGACAAAGTGATGAGAGAGAAGCAGATCCCGCTCTTTGCCCTGGAGTCGCAGGAGCCGGTGCGCTCCTTTGACTTTCTGGGAATCACGATCCAGTTTGAGATGTGCTATACGAATATTCTTCAGATCCTCGACTTAAGCGGGATTCCGCTGCATGCCAAAGACAGGACCGACGAAGATCCCTTCGTGATCGGAGGGGGGCCCTGCGCGTACAATCCGGAGCCGCTGGCGGAATTTTTCGATCTCTTTTATATCGGAGAAGGCGAGACCGTCTACGACGAGCTTTTTGACTCCTACAAAGAGTGGAAGAGAAGCGGGGAACCGAGAGTCCGTTTCCTGGAGCGTGCCGCTCAGATTGAAGGGATCTATGTGCCTGCGTTTTACGATGCCGAGTACAAAGAGGACGGCACACTGTTGTCCTTTACCCCGAACAATCCGCATGCACCCAAGAAGGTGCGCAAACAGGCGGTAATGAACGTCACAGACGCCCCCTACCCGATGAAGCCCGTTGCCCCGTTTATCAAGGCTACCCAGGACCGGGTTGTTCTCGAAATCCAGAGGGGGTGTATCCGGGGCTGCCGTTTCTGCCAGGCCGGAATGATCTACCGCCCTACAAGAGAGCGGAATGTGGAGCGGTTAAAAGAGTACGCGCGGACCATGCTCATAAACACAGGACATGAGGAGATCTCCTTAAGTTCCTTAAGTTCCAGCGATTACTCTGATTTAAAAGAGCTTGTGAACTTCCTGATCGATGAGTTTAAGGACAAAGGGATCAATATCTCCCTTCCGTCCCTGCGTATCGACGCCTTCTCCCTGGACGTAATGAGCAAGGTGCAGGATATCCGAAAAAGCAGTCTGACGTTCGCCCCGGAGGCGGGCTCTCAGCGGATGAGAAACGTCATAAACAAAGGGCTGACTGAGGAGGACATCATCAACGGAGCCGGACAGGCGTTCGAGGGTGGATGGAGCAAGGTGAAGCTCTACTTCATGCTCGGCCTGCCGACGGAAACCGAGGAGGACATGCGGGAGATCGCCCGCTTATCCGACCGGGTGGCGAGACGGTATTACGAGATCCCGAAAGAGCAGAGAAACGGGAAGTGCCAGATCACGGCCAGCTCCTCCTTCTTTGTTCCAAAGCCCTTCACGCCCTTCCAGTGGGCCTCCATGTATCCGTCCGAGGAGTACATGAGACGCGCCCACATTGTGCGGGATGAATTTCAGGCTCAGTTAAACAGAAAGAGCTTAAAATACAACTGGCATGACGAGCGCGGGACCGTTCTCGAGGGCGTCATGGCAAGAGGCGACCGGAACGTCGGTAAAGTGATTGAGGAGGCATACCGTCTGGGCTGCCTGTTCGACTCGTGGACGGAGACATTCCGCTATGATCTCTGGATGAAAGCATTCGAGAACACCGGCGTGGACATTGCATTTTACAACTTGAGGGAAAGAGAGCGGGATGAGCTTTTCCCGTGGGATTTTATTGATATTGGCGTGAGCCGTTCCTTCCTTTTAAAGGAGTGGGACAGGGCAATGGCAGCAGAAGTCACGCCAAACTGCCGCATGCAGTGTTCCGGATGCGGCGCCGCGTCATTTGGAGGAGGTGTCTGCTATGAAGGCAAGAATTAAATTCAGAAAATACGGTGTCCTTCGCTTTATCGGACACCTGGACGTGATGCGCTATTTTCAGAAGGTGATGCGGAGAGCTGATATTCCGATCGCCTTCACCGGGGGATACAGCCCTCATATGATCATGTCTTTCGCCAGCCCGCTCGGCATCGGGCTTACAAGCGACGGAGAATACTTTGACATCGAGCTTGCCGCTCCTGTGAACTCCTCGGACGCAGTGCGCCGCATGAACGAGGCAGGCGTGGAGGGAATCGAAGTGTTAAGCTTCCGCAGAATTTCCGACGAGAAAAAGATGACCGGAATGACGATTCTGGCAGCAGCGGATTACCTCATCACTCTGAGAGATGACTGTCCCGAAACGGCGGAGCTTCCTGACTTTTCGCGCTTCGCTGCCTTTATGGGGCAGCAGGAGATCCGTATCGTCAAGCAGACAAAAAGAAGTGAGAGAGAAGTCGATATCCGTCCCCTTATCTATGACTGGGAAGTCCGCCCTGACGGCGTGTTCTTAAAGCTTGCCGCGGGAAGTTCGGAAAACGTAAAACCGGATCTTGTCATGGAGGCGTTCTGCCGGTATCTGGACATTCCGGCGGACCTTTCCCATTTCCGCTGGCACCGCCTGGAAATGTACGCGGACATGGGAAAAGACGGCGAACGCAGCCTGGTGACACTGGAAGACCTGGGAGAGGATATTCAATGAAGCGAAAGATACTGATCGAACAGACAGCCGGACAGATCCGGACCTTTTTTCTTGAAAACGACGACATCGCGGAGATTCACTGTGCAGACGCAGGCTCCGGAGAGAAGAGAGCGCATCTTCTCGGCGACATTTATATCGGAAAGGTAAAAAATATTGTCCCGGATATCGGCGCGGCTTTTATCGAGATTGCGCCCGGCGTCAACTGCTACTTTGACGTAAAAGACGCAGAACACGCAATATTCACAACTAAGATCGGGAAAAAACCGCTCTGTATCGGTGATGAACTGGCTGTGCAGATCAGCAAGGAGGCCGTAAAGACAAAGTCTCCCACCGTCACCGCAAATTTAAGCTTCACCGGAAGATACGCGGTACTCACGCACGGGAACACACGCATCGGCGTTTCCTCCAAAATCCCGAAGAAAATCAGGGATGAATATAAGGATAAGCTGAAAGGATACCAGAATGACCGGTTCGGGATCATCGTGCGCACGAACGCGAAAGACATCCCGTTCCAGATGGTTCTGGACGAGATCGAAAGTCTGCGCTCCGAGTATGAGCGGCTTTCCTCAGCCGCGCCTTCCCGCGTCTGCTACACCTGTTTGAAATCCGCGCCGCCTTCCTATATCTCGGATCTGAAAAATGTATATATGGAAGGAATGGAAGAGATCATCGTCGAAGGCGCTGCTCTGTATGAAGATATCTGCGCCTACTTTGAGTCTGAACTGCCGTCAAAGAAATCGCTTTTAAGACTTTATGACAACCCTGCTTTTCCGCTTCGGAAAATGTACAGTACGGATATTGCCCTGGAGAAAGCGCTCCGGGAAAAAGTCTGGCTTAAAAACGGCGGCTATCTGATCATCCAGCCTACAGAGGCGCTCACCGTGATCGACGTAAACTCCGGGAAGGGAACCGGACACGGGAAAAGCGAGGCGGCCGTACTGAAGATGAACCTGGAGGCGGCACGGGAGTCCGCACGGCAGATCCGTCTTCGGAATCTGTCCGGAATTATTATCATTGATTTTATCAATCTGGAAGAGAAGGAGAATGTAGACCTTCTCCTGCACGAGTTCCGGGCCAGGCTCTCAGAGGACCCGATTCAGACAAATCTGATCGACATCACGCCGCTGAATCTTGTAGAGGTGACGCGGAAGAAAGTCCACCGGCCTCTCCATGAGCAGGTGAAAGGCGAAGTTTTTCATTTACAACAGCCCGGCAACGCGTTATAATAGGGAATCGAGAGTGCGGCGTCCGCAGAAAATACGCCGCGAACATGTTGCGAAAAGCCCTTCTTAAAAAGGGCTTTCTATAAAAAGGAGACAGGAGATAAGGAATGAAAAAGGTTGTAAAATTTGGCGGCAGTTCCCTTGCCAGCGCGGAACAGTTTAAAAAGGTCGGCGAGATCATCCGTGAGGACGAGACCAGAAGATATGTTGTTCCGTCCGCACCGGGAAAGAGATTTTCCGATGACACGAAAGTAACGGACATGCTGTACGCGTGCTACGCGTCTGCGGAAAAAGGAGAAGATTTCTCAGAACAGCTTGCGAATATCAAGAAGAGATATGAAGAGATCATCGACGGGCTGGGCTTAAACTTCTCCCTTGATGCTGATTTTGAGACGATCCGCGAGAATTTTGAGAAAAAGGCAGGACGTGACTATGCGGCTTCCCGCGGAGAGTATTTAAACGGAAAGGTTATGGCAGCCTACCTGGACTTTGAGTTCGTAGATGCGGCCGAAGGCGTCCGCTTCAACGAGGACGGCTCTTTTAATGAGGAAGAGACAGACCGTCTTCTCGCCAAAAGACTGGAAGGACTGGAATATGCGGTTGTGCCCGGATTCTACGGTGCGAAAGCGGACGGCACGGTCGTGACCTTCTCCCGCGGCGGTTCTGACATCACGGGGTCTCTCGTGGCGCTTGCCGTACACGCGGACCTCTATGAGAACTGGACGGACGTGTCCGGATTCCTGATCGCGGATCCCCGCATCGTGAAAAACCCGAAGTCCATCGAGACGATCACCTACAAAGAGCTTCGAGAGCTCTCCTACATGGGTGCCAGCGTGCTTCATGAGGACGCGATCTTCCCGGTCAGAAAAGAGGGAATCCCGATCAACATCCGCAATACGAACGCACCCCAGGACAAGGGAACGCTGATCGTGGAGAGCACATGCCGCCAGCCGAGATACACAATCACCGGTATCGCAGGCACAGACGGATTTGCCGCAATCACAGTGGAAAAGGCGATGATGAACTCCGAGATCGGATTCTGCCGCAAAGTGCTTCAGGTATTCGAGGACAACGGCGTGTCCATCGAGCATATGCCGTCCGGCATTGACACAATGTCGATCTTCGTCAACAAGGATACGTTTGAGGCGAAAGAGCAGAAGATTCTCTCAGACATCAACAAGGCGGTTCACCCGGACCATATCGAGCTTGAGTCCGGTCTTGCGCTGATCGCCATTGTGGGACGGGGCATGAAGTCCACGCGAGGAACAGCGGGAAGAATCTTCTCCGCACTGGCCCACGCCCACATCAATGTCAAGATGATCGACCAGGGATCAAGTGAGCTCAACATCATCGTCGGAGTCAGACACGAAGACTTCAAGGACGCAATCCGCGCCCTGTACGAGATTTTTGTTCTCACACAGCTTTAAATCTCAGGCAGTAAACCTTTACTGCGGATAATAATTTACTATAATCTACGAAAGATAATAAGAAAGGCAGTACAAAAGATGAACATCCTTTTCTTTCTGAAGCCCAAAAGCGAAGTCGCCTGCGTATATGATTACGGGACGCTCCGCCAGGTGCTTGAAACGATGGAGTACCACAAATATGCCTCCATCCCGATGCTGAACAGAGAGGGAGAATATGTCGGGACAATCACGGAGGGTGATCTGCTCTGGGGCATCAAGCGGTACACGAACCTGAACCTGAAGCAGGCAGAAAATATTTTCATCAGTGACTTTCCGCGGAAAGCGGACTACGAGGCAGTATCCGTTGATTCGGATATGGAGGATCTGATCCAGAAATCCATGAACCAGAACTTTGTTCCTGTTGTTGACGACCAGAAGAAATTCATCGGAATCGTCACCCGAAAAAGCATTATCGAATACTGCTACGAAAAGCTGAAAAAAATGCCGGAATCCTATTGACGAAAGGAAAGCCGGTATGGTATATTACAATAGTATGCCGCACAATGAGGTTTAAGTTCTGTATTCACAGACACCGTAATTGGCGAGTAATGATAATAGGAGGTGCCATATGTACGCGATTATAGCAACAGGTGGTAAACAGTACAAGGTAGCTGAAGGCGATATCATTAAAGTGGAGAAACTTGGGGTTGAAGCCGGAGAGACTTATACATTCGACCAGGTGCTTGCAGTCAGCAATGACAAGCTGGTTGTCGGCAATCCGACTGTTGAAGGTGCAACAGTTACGGCTTCTGTAGTCGGCAACGGCAAAGCAAGAAAAGTTGTCGTTTACAAGTATAAGAGAAAAACTGGATACCATAAGAAAAACGGTCACAGACAGCAGTACACAGCTGTGAAGATCGACAAGATCAACGCGTAAGCGGCCGTATGATCAGGGTAACCATTTATAAGACCAGACGGCAGGAGCATGCAGGGTTTGATATCTCAGGACATGCAGGGTACGATGATTCCGGAAAGGATATCGTCTGTGCCGCTGTCTCGGCTCTCGTGATCAACGCTCTCAATTCCATTGAGGCTTTCACGGACGATGAGACAGACCGCATTGTCGACGAGGATACCGGAAGCATCACTTTCCGTTTTCGGAAAAGCCCTTCCCATGATGCCGCTCTATTGCTGGATTCCATGATTCTTGGTCTGGAAGAGATCGAGTCCGGCAGTGAATACGAATCATACATCGACATAATTTTCAAGGAGGTGTGAGTACCATGGTGAAAATGAATCTTCAGTTTTTTGCTCACAAAAAGGGAGTTGGTTCTACAAAGAACGGACGTGACTCCGAGGCGAAGAGACTGGGCGCGAAGAGAGCAGACGGACAGTTTGTAAAGGCTGGAAACATCCTGTACAGACAGCGCGGAACAAAGATTCACCCGGGCGTTAATGTTGGACGCGGCGGTGACGACACTCTGTTCGCACTTGTAGACGGTGTTGTAAGATATGAGAGAAAAGGCAGAGACAAGAAGCAGGTTTCTATCTATCCGGTAGCTGAATAATCAGGCTGCGGCTTTCATTCAGCCGGAATTTTCACTCGCATAACAGGCAGTACCAGGCCCCAGACTTTTGTCTGGGGCTTTTATCAAACAGAAAAAAGGAGCAGTTATGTTTGCAGACAGAGCAAAAATCTATATCCGTTCCGGTAAGGGCGGAGACGGACACTGTAGTTTCAGAAGAGAGCTGTACGTCCCCAACGGCGGTCCTGACGGCGGCGACGGCGGCCGGGGCGGCGACCTGATTTTTGAGATCGACGAGGGACTCAACACCCTCTCTGACTACCGCCACAGAAGAAAATATGCGGCCGGCGACGGTGAGCCGGGCGGAAAGAGGCGCTGTCACGGAAAAGACGGGAAGGATCTGGTGCTCTATGTACCGGAAGGAACAGTGATAAAAGAGGCGGTAAGCGGCAAGGTGATCGCTGACATGTCCGGAGACAACCGCCGCCAGATCGTCTTAAAGGGCGGAAAAGGAGGACTCGGAAACCAGCATTTCGCCACCGCAACCATGCAGGTGCCGAAATACGCTCAGCCGGGACAGCCTGCCCGCGAACTCGAGGTAAATCTGGAGCTGAAAGTCATCGCGGACGTCGGTCTCATCGGCTTCCCGAACGTCGGAAAATCGACGCTTCTTTCCAGAGTTACGAACGCAGACCCGAAGATTGCCAACTATCATTTCACCACACTGAACCCGAATCTCGGAGTGGTGGATCTGGAAGGCGCGAATGGATTTGTCATGGCGGACATCCCCGGACTGATCGAGGGAGCATCCGAGGGTGTCGGACTGGGGCATGAGTTCCTGCGTCATATCGAGCGCACAAAACTGATGATCCATGTAGTGGACGCAGCCGGGACAGAGGGACGCGATCCTGTGGATGACATCTACAAGATCAATGCGGAACTTGAGGCGTACAACCCTGAGATCGCAAAGCGTCCCCAGGTGATCGCAGCCAACAAGACCGACCTGATCTATGAGCCGGAGGAGGATCCCGTCGAGCGTCTGAAAAAGGAGTTTGAACCGAAAGGAATCCGTGTGTTCCCCATCTCCGGTGCAACGGGGAAGGGAATTCAGGAACTTCTCTATTATGTGAGCGCAGAGCTTGACAAAACAGACCGCACTCCCGTAGTATTTGAACAGGAGTATTTCCCGGAAGACGAGCTGATCTACGAGGAACTTCCATATACTGTGACCGTGGAAGACGGCGTGTATGTCGTCGAGGGTCCGAAGATCGAGAAGATGCTCGGATACACGAACCTGGATTCCGAGAAGGGATTCGCTTTCTTCCAGAAATTCTTAAAAGAAACCGGTATCCTGGACGATCTGGAGGCAAAAGGCATTCAGGAAGGCGACACAGTCCGCATGTACGGGCTGCAGTTCGACTATTACAAGTAAGCTGCTGACACGGCGGCTGCAGCAGCCATAAGAAAGCAGCCAAAAGAAGAAGAGGAGAGAAGAGATGACAACAAAGCAGAGGGCGTATTTAAAGAGCCTTGCAATGACGATGGAACCCATCTTTCAGGTGGGAAAATCAAGCATGACTCCCGGGCTTACGGAGGCGATCTCAGAGGCGCTTGAGGCGCGTGAGCTGATCAAAATCAGCGTTCTGAAAAACTGCGCAGACGATCCGAGAGAGCTTGCGGAGATCATATCCGAACGCACACGTTCCCAGGTCGTTCAGGTAATCGGAAAGAAGATCGTGCTCTACAGAGAGGGAAAGGACGATAAGAAGAAGATCCTTCTTCCCCTGTAACACGAATGATTGAACCGGGGAATTTAAAAAGACAGAAACAGACAGAAATAAAAGACAGGAATCATTGTATGAAGATAGGAATTATGGGCGGCACTTTTGACCCCATCCATATCGGGCATCTACTGCTCGGGGAATTTGCCTATGAAGAGTTTGCGCTGGATGAGATCTGGTTTCTCCCAAACGGCAATCCCCCGCACAAGACGACGGATGAGTCCAGAGTATCCCTGAATCATCGAATTGAAATGGTAAAGCTGGCAACAGCGGACATCCCGTATTTTCGCGTGAATCTGTACGAGGCGCAGACAGAGAGGCATTCCTACACTTACAGCACGCTTCAGGCTTTTCACGAGCTCTATCCCGGAAATGAGTTCTATTTCATACTCGGCGCGGATTCCCTCTTTTCCATCGAGCAGTGGATGTGTTTCCGGGAGATCTTCCCGGCCTGCACAATCCTGGCCGCGATGCGGGATGACAAGGACGCGGGACAGATGAAAGAGCAGATCCGGTACTTAAGTGAGACTTACGGGGCGAAGATCCGTCTTCTTCAGGCTCCTCTCGTTGAGATTTCATCAACGACAATCCGCCGCCGCGTATCTCGTAACTTAAGCGTCCGCTACATGGTTCCGGACCAGGTGGCAGGGTATATCAACATCAACGATCTGTACAGGGAGGAGACAGAATTATGACGGAGGAACTCAGAACAATCCAGAAAGAGCTCTCCAAAAAACTGAAAAAAGAGCGGTACGAGCACACCATCGGGGTAATGTACACCGCAGCCTCACTTGCCATGTGCTATGGATGCGATATCGGGAAAGCACTGACAGCCGGACTGCTGCATGACTGCGGAAAATTCTGCTCCGCGAAAGAGCAGATCCGCCTTTGTGAAAAATACCGGATTAAACTTACAGATTCTGAGCTTGCCATGCCTGCGCTCATACATGCGAAACTCGGAGCATATCTGGCCGGACACGAGTACGGCGTCACAGATCCGGAGATTTTAAACGCAATCACCTACCATACGACAGGCAGACCGGATATGACGCTTCTCGAAAAAATCATTTATATCGCCGACTACATGGAACCGAACCGGAAAGAGATACCCGGGCTGTCCGAAATCCGCAGTATGGTATTTCACGACATT
The DNA here is from genome assembly GCF_020687545.1 of Ruminococcus turbiniformis. Taxonomy (GTDB): domain Bacteria; phylum Bacillota; class Clostridia; order Lachnospirales; family Lachnospiraceae; genus Mediterraneibacter; species Mediterraneibacter turbiniformis. The sequence continues at coordinate 94,792 of NZ_JAJEQX010000002.1, forward strand.
GACAGAGCAGTATACCTCTCCGCGCAAAGGACCGTGCGCTATCTCGAAGACGGCGGAAAAGCGGTGGATCCGATGACTGTCAGCACACGTGAGTTTTACAGAAAATAAATACAAAAATAAATGCAGCCGGAATACGAGAATATAAACAAAGCCGATAAATAAATATAAAGGAGGAAAACGTTTGAACCAGTCAAAGGAAATGGCACGCATCGCCTATGAGGCGCTTGCTGACAAAAAAGGAGAAGAGATCAAGATCATCGACATTACCGGTATCTCCGTCCTGGCAGACTATTTTATCATCGCGAACGGAAACAGCGACAGCCAGGTGAACGCACTTGTCGACAATGTGGAAGAGATGCTTCACAAGGCCGGATATCCGCTGAAACAGCGGGAAGGACACGCTTCATCGAGCTGGGTGCTTCTCGACTTCGGCGATATCATTGTCCATGTATTTGATAAGGAGAACCGGCTTTTCTATGATCTGGAGAGAATCTGGAAAGACGGAAAAGACATCAGTATAGACGATCTGAAAAACTGAAAAATCTTCGAATAAAAACTGCTAAAAACTGCAGTCTGATTACACCACACATCAGACTGCAGTTTTTTACATCCTGCCTGCTTATTTTCTGTCTGCTTATCTGCCCGCTTAGCTTATCTGCCTGCTTATTTGAAGAAACGCATCACACCGATTACCCTGCCGAGTATGGTAACATCCTTTACGATAATCGGGTCCATATAGTCGTTCTCCGGCTGAAGACGGAATACACCTTCCTCTCTGTAAAATGTCTTGACCGTCGCCCCGTCATCGACCATGGCAGCGACCATGTCGCCGTTTGAAGCAGTGTTCCCTTCCTCAATCAGAACAAAATCTCCGTCCAGAATCCCGGCGTTGATCATGCTTTCCCCTTTTACCCTCAGGAGAAACGTATTCTTGTTCGGCAGCTTTTCAACCGGAATAGGGAAGTAGTCCTCGATATTTTCCTGCGCCAGTATGGGCTGTCCCGCAGCGATCTGTCCGAGAATCGGAACATTCGTCATCTCCCGGCGTGTCAGCGCAAAAGAATCGTCCAGTATCTCTATCGCACGGGGCTTTGTCGGATCGCGGTGAATATAGCCGTTTCGCTCCAGCGTCTCCAGGTGGGCATGTACCGAAGATGTGGACTTTAAATTCACCGCCTCGCAGATCTCGCGCACTGCGGGCGGAAAGCCCCTTTTCAATATCTGATCCTTAATATATTCAAGGATTTCTTCCTGCTTTTTGCTTATCTTACCAGTAGCCATTCGTTCCCTCCGCTTTTTATTCTTTCAATATAGTACCACAGAGAAATTGAAAAATCAATGAAACCGCGAAAATATGTTCGATTTTCCCATTGACAAACGTATGTTCGTGTTATATAATCTGATTATCGAACAACTGTTCTTTCGAATATTTGTTCGTTCAGTTGAATACTTGTATACAATTTTATTTTGTCGTCTGCATACCGCAGATGTGGAGTTTCACAGTCGGCAAAACAGCATGACAGTGCCTGTAATGCCGATATAAGCCGATATAATCAGCAATCCGGGGGAAAGGGGAATCATTATGAGAAACAGGAGAGATATGAGAAGAGAAGTAACTGGAACAAGATACAGCAGTACCGAAAGAGCCGTAAGCCGTACCCATGTCACACGAAGTTTCCGCCGGATTTTTGCGGGAATGTTTCTTGTACTTTGCGCGTGCTTAAGCTTTGGAGCGTTCCTTGTACACGCCCAGGGAAAAAATTCCGGATTTGCTTCAGAATACACCTGTTACACAAGCATTGTGATCCAGCCCGGAGATTCTCTCTGGAGCATTTCAAAAAAAGCGCTTACAGCGTCTCCGGAGGAATCCGGTGCGGCCGTAACTGTAACAGATGCAGATATCACAGAATACACCGCATTCCTTATGGACATTAACGATCTGGCGTCAGATCAGATCCATGCCGGCCAGAATCTGATTGTCGCATACAGAGAATAGACAGAGGACAGATAGTCTAAAATGCTTACACATACACAATAACCCGGTATCAATATACATCCCTATGTATTGATATATACACTCCAGAAACGGCCGAAGCAAACCTCTTGTGATGGGGCAGCCTGCTTCGGCCGTTTGCACATACACTTCAATCTATACGACAAATACCGATTTTTCCAAAAGATCTGGACTAAAAAGCCGCAATATGCTAAGATATACCTGTAAATACGGCAAAATGTTAAAAACAGCACGTAAATCATATCAATAATAATCAACAGAAATAACAAGAGGTAACTGAAAATGACACAGAAAAAAGATATTCCACCGGATACAGGCACTGCAGAAAACACAGAAAACACCGGAACGGGAAACACCAGGACATATCATGAACAGAAATACATCGACAATACACTGAGGCTTCGTTCCATCTTAAAAACGCTGCCTCCGTTTGCCCGTGATTATTTCCGGGCGGTTGAACCGACGACATCCGCGCGGACACGGATCTCATATGCCTATGACATCCGTGTGTTTTTTCATTTTCTTATGGAGAATAACCCGGTTTACAAAGACTACACAATAGACCGGTTTACACTTCAGGATCTGGAGCGCCTGGAGCCCGTTGATATCGAGGAATACCAGGAATACCTGAAAGTATATGACAATGAAGACAACAAGCAGATCACAAACACGGAAAAAGGACTTGCAAGGAAAATGTCCGCGCTCAGAAGCTTCTACGGTTATTTCTACAAAAGGCAGGCAATCACGAAAAATCCGACGCTTCTTGTGGATATGCCTAAACTTCACGAAAAAGCGATCATCCGCCTTGATACGGATGAGGTCGCGAAACTGCTTGACTACGTGGACCACGGCGGAGACAATCTGACCGGACAGAGAAAGGCATACTATGAAAAGACAAAAAACCGGGATCTGGCGATCCTCACTCTTCTGCTAGGCACCGGCATTCGTGTGTCCGAATGCGTAGGCCTTGACATTCAGGATGTGGACTTTAACAACAACGGCATAAAAGTCACGCGCAAGGGCGGAAATGAAATGGTTGTGTACTTCGGTGAGGAGGTTGAAAACGCGCTCAAAACTTACCTTTATACGACCAGAAAGAACACCGTGCCCCTTCCCGGACACGAAAACGCCCTCTTCCTCTCCACCCAGCGCAGGAGAATGGGGGTACAGGCTGTGGAGAATATGGTGAAAAAATATGCCCGTGAAGTCACGCCGAACAAAAAAATCACGCCCCACAAGCTTCGCAGTACTTACGGAACAGCGCTCTACAGAGAAACCGGGGATATCTATCTTGTAGCAGATGTACTCGGACACAAGGATGTAAACACTACAAAAAAGCACTACGCAGCCATCGACGAAAACAGACGGCGAAAAGCCGCCGGCGCAGTGAAACTCCGCGAAAGCTGAAAGGGCTGTCTAAAGGCCCCGGAAGGGCTTACTTTTCTTTTTTCTGTCTTCCTTCCTGTTCTCGCAGGAGAACAAATGTATAAAGCCTGGACAGGTTTCTCGCGTACTGAAGCATAAGCAGGGAGAGCTCCGGCTCTTCCTCTATGTATCTTTTATAGCGGATTCCTTCTATGCTGCCTGACTTCTTTTCCTTTTTCAGCTGCAGCATCTCCTGTATCTGGTTGAGCACGTAATCGGTATAGTAAATATAACTCTCCATTGTCCTGCGCGCGTCTGCCTGACGCTTTTTGTGTTTAACCTGGAAAAACATCTGCTGAATCTCGGAAGCCATACACCATGTGATACTCAGTATCTCCGTGAAATATATCTCTTCCTCCTCACTTTCGGCAATCTTCCCGATATCCTCCCTGATCTGTGCGTGTACCATGTGATATTGGATCTGTGCATCACAGATTCGCCAGTAATCAAGCTGCTTTCCGCTCCGTTCCCGGCTGCTCCGGCTTCCTCGTGACAAATGAGTACAGCGGCACCGCGGCAAGAACGCAGAGACAGCACAGCGCCATCGCGGCGAACTGAGTAAGGAACCCCTCCCAGTCCACCGGCATCATCTGCATAAATGTAAACGTCATCAGCGAAGAAAAATATCCGAGCTGGTTAAATGCAGATGCCTTTGAAAAAATAAGCCAGAACGGAACCGTCAGATTCAGGATAAGGCAGAGGGCAAGGTTCCATGTGGCAGTAAAGGCAAGCACAAGGAGAAAAAGCTGCTGGGCCGCAATATACACAAGCGTTCCCGGTCTTGTCTTTTTCCTGTAATTCACCTGGAAGATCAGCGTCCCGAGCGAGACAACCATCGTATATTCCATTCCGAACAGAAAGATGACTGTATAGAACATGACAAGAAAGAACACGATAACCGGAAGCGCCTGCATAAACTGATGCAGCACACTCTCAGCCCTGTCCTGAAACTGCGGTAGTTTTACCTGTTCTCTGCGATTCATGAACTTCACGAAAATGCCTCCTGTAACTATATAATATCTTGTAATTGCGTGAATTTCTCTGTATAATATACAAATGGCCTTTGCCATCCATACTACTGGAAAGGAAGTTATCACCATGCAGCTGCAGCGTTTATTAAGCTATACCCGCAAAGCCGTTGATGAATATGATATGATACAAAAGGGCGACCATATTGCAGTCGGTATCTCCGGCGGCAAAGACAGTCTCACCCTTCTGTATGCTCTGCACGGACTCAGGCGTTTCTATCCTCAGGAGTTCAAACTGAGCGCCATTACAGTTGATCTCGGATTTCCTGATTTCGACCTCACCCCGATACACAGTCTCTGCCGCGAACTTGACGTGCCGTATACGGTTATAAAGTCAGATATCTATGATATCCTTTTTCATGTGAGAAAGGAGACCAATCCGTGTTCCCTGTGCGCGAAAATGCGCAAAGGCGCCCTGAATCAGGCAGTAAAAGAGATGGGGTGCAACAAAGTCGCATATGCTCACCACAAAGACGACATCATCGAAACCATGCTCCTGTCACTGATTTTTGAGGGAAGGTTTCATTCCTTCTCGCCGAAAACCTACCTGGACCGGATGGATCTGACCGTCATCCGCCCGCTTATGTTTGTAGATGAGATGGATGTGATCGGCTTTAAAAACAAATACAGCCTCCCTGTCGTTAAAAGCAGTTGTCCCGTCGACGGACATACAAAAAGACAGTACGCCAAAGAACTGTTAAAACAGCTCAATACCGAACATCCCGGAGCGAGAGAGCGCATGTTCCACGCCATCCTCTCGGGAAATATATCCGGCTGGCCGGAGCGCACGATCCGCCGTCCGAGGGAGCAGAAGGAAGAACAGAATAAAAACGGAAAATAAGGTGAAAGATCTCCCGGTATACGAAAGGCATATGCCTTTTTGTTTATCGGGAGATTCTCATTTCAGTTATTCAATTTGTCCGCTATTTGTACGTTACACGCGGCGTTTTTCGCTGCTGATGCTCTCTTTGAGCTTCACATAATTGATAATCGCCTGTGCAGTTCCGTCAATTCCGAGCTCTGAACTCGTAAGGCAGAGCTCATAGCTCTCTGCATCTGACCACTTCTTGTTCGTATAGTAGTTATAATAGCTTGAGCGGCTTTTGTCAGTTTTAATAATCCGGTCTTTCGCCTTTGCGTCCGTAAGATCATAGATTCTCGCAATCCTTCTGATCCTTGCTTCCATACTCGCATGGATAAATACACTGACAACGTTTTTATAGGATTCCAGTGCATAGTCTGCGCAGCGCCCTACGAGAATGCACGGCCCCTCATCGGCAATCTTTTTGATCGCATCAAACTGTGCCAGGAATACCTTGTGATTTATCGGCATGTCTGTATATGTATTTCCGGAGTACCCCATGGAATACGTGTCCATCACAAGGGAATAGAGGAAACTGTTCGTCGGTTTTTCGTCGTGTGTCTCAAAAATCTCTTCACAGATCCCGCTCTCCTTTGCCGCACGTGCAAGCATCTCTTTGTCATACAGTTTAATACCGAATTCTTCGGCTACCTTGTATCCAATCTCTCTGCCTGCGCTTCCATATTCGCGCCCGATCGTAATAATAGTGTTTGTCTTCATTATGCCACTCTCCTTTACGTCATACTGTGATTTTGCATAAAAAATATGCCAGTCATCACATACCATATGAGTATTATAACGAAAATTAACGTTTATTACAATCCGTATTTACAATTTATTTGAACTCCGGTCATTCCTTCACAGAATCTTTACATCTGAAGACGTTCAGAATTTTTACATCCGCAGGCAGACCTGTCACATCCGCAGACGTTTGAGAAGCTCCGAGAAATACTCGGGGAGCGGCGCGTCAAATTCCATATATTCTCCGGATGATGGATGACGGATTCCCAGAATCTTTGCGTGAAGAGTCTGTCCCTGAAGGCGGAACGGACACCTGGACGGCCCGTAAACCGGATCTCCCAGAACCGGATGACCCACGGAAGCCATATGCACCCTGATCTGATGGGTGCGGCCCGTCTCCAGTTCGCACTCAATATATGTGTAATTTCCAAACCGTTCGAGCACTCTGTAATGAGTCACGGCTCTGCGGCCGTTAGGCGCCTTTGTGCTCATCTTTTTCCGGTCCGTCGGATGCCGTCCGATGGGGGCGTCTACAGTGCCCTCATCCTCTTTGATATTTCCGCACACAACCGCGTGGTAGCGCCTAGTGATCGCATGTTCCTTCAGCGCCTCCGCCATAATCTGATGGGCCCGGTCGTTTTTGCAGATCAGAAGCGCTCCTGTTGTATCCATATCAATCCGGTGAACAATTCCGGGACGCATGACTCCGTTGATGCCCGAAAGGCGGTCTCCGCAGTGATACATGACCGCATTGACAAGCGTATGGCTGTAATGCCCCGGAGCAGGGTGAACGACCATACCTTTCGGTTTGTTCACGACAAGAATATCGTCATCCTCATACAGAATGTCAAGAGGAATATCCTCCGGAAGAATATCCGGCACTTCCGACTCCGGTATCCGGATCAGCACCTCATCTCCGTCAGAGACTTTGTAACTTGCTTTTACCGTCTTTCCGTTTACGCTTATATGTCCCTCTTTCAGCAGCTTCTGAAGATAAGAGCGTGAAATATCGCTCAGTCTGTCGCTTAAAAATCTGTCAATCCTATCCCCGGAGCATTCCGCCCTCAATGAAATTTCTTCGTTAACCGCTTCCGTTTCCGGAGTCATTTTCTCTCCTCCTGTTTCTTCGCAGAAAGGAAACGGAAATCATCTTCCTCTCTGTAATAAAAGAAAATCAGCAGTGCAAACAAAATACACGCTATAACAACATAACAGTCCGCCACATTAAAAATCGGAAAATCAATCAGCCTGAAATAAAAGAAATCAATCACGTAGTTAAGCCGCAGACGGTCAATCGCATTTCCGGCAGCTCCCGCGCACAGAAGCACCGCACAGAACCGAAGCGGCAGATACCGCCGGGTAAGCGGCATTTTGTGATAGAGGAACAGCAGTACAAACACTATGATAAAGGTGGCTATCACAAAAACGTACTGCCTATTCTGCATAATACCGAACGCAGCTCCCCTGTTCTCGAGATAGCGGAGCTCAAACACTCCGTTAATCAGCACAAACGGCTCCTTATCCTTCAGAAAAAGAACCGCAAAATATTTCGTTACCTGATCAAGCACGATCAGTATCACTGCAGCAGTCAGAGCCAGAACGCCGAAAAGAATCTCTTTCTTCCTTTCCTCTCTGCGCACCCTATTCTGTTCCATCTTCATGTCCTTCCTTTATTTTATATTTATTTTATCATGCCTATACGCGCTATATATTATATATTGATTCGTTTCTTCTTCCGGTCAGACATAGCGGCGGAGAACAACTGAAATTCTGTTTTTTCTCGTTTTTCCGCCTGTCTCCTGATATCGGAACTTTCCCATTCCGCGAACAGAAATCACGTCCCCTTCCTCCGGCTGATATCCATTGCTCGTTATCAGCCGGCCATTGACATACACTTTTCCGCCTTCAATCAGACCTGTCAGCCTGGATCTGGACGAAGAGAACCCAAGGGCGAGAAGAGTGTCGAGACGCACGGATGCCACAGTTCCCCTCACTTCCTCGTATTCCGGTGAATAATCGATCAGCCCGGCTGAAAGCAGCTCCGCCTTCACTGAAGTATGTCTCACCCGTGTCAGCTCATCCATCACAAGGCCTGCCATATCTCTGTGTAGAAATACGACGGCACCTTCCCTGTCAGTCAGAATGTCTCCCGTCTTGCACCGCTCAATCCCGAGGTTTAAAATCGCCCCCAGATAATCCCTGTGGGTGAGTTCTTCCGCGAACTTCCGGTTCAGCGGCGCAATCCTTACAGCGGAAAACGGATACTCCGTATAATCGAGAGGATCCGAGCTTTTCCCCCAACGCAAATAAAGAGCATCAGGGATAAATGCCGCCATCTGACGCTCTGCCAATTCATAGCCGCCAAAAGAAACTACCCTCGTATACAGTGTGTCTTTTGGCAGCGTATGCAAAATATTCTGTTCATTCAGATTCAGAAAATCCGTGTAGGTGATAATATCCCTCTGAAACGCTGTCCTGGAAAGCTCGGCAAAACGCTTTTCCAGAAGCTTTTCATCCTTTTCCTGACTGTTTTTCTGCATGCCGGATCAATATCTTCCCTTCACGCTCGGCGTCTCCATGGAATTGCCGAGAAGATCCTGAAGATCACCGGAAATATCGACATTCGTCGGTGTCACAAGGAATATGTAATTGGAAATCTTCTGAAGGTTTCCGCTGATTGCAAATGTTGCGCCGGAGATAAAATCAATGATTCTCTGAGCGATCTCAAGATCCATTCCCTCAAGATTCAGTATCACAGTACGTCCGGAAAGCAGCGTCTCCGTAATCTCTCTTGAGTCGTCCACGGATGTCGGCTTTACGACACATACTTCCATATTTCCGCCTTTTCTTGCAGCAGGCTGTCTCATCGGAGTAACTTTGCTGCTCTGAGCCGGCTGGAATTTCTTGTCTTCTTCTATCTCAAAATCATCGAAATTATCTTCTTTGGAATTCTTCTTTCCGAACAGAGAACGGCGATGCGGTTTATCCTCATAGTCATCGTCATAATACTCGTCGTCATCGTAGAATTCATCATCATAATCATCGTCGTTCAGCTTCATAATGTCCAGAAATTTATCAAATACACCCATTTTTACACTCCTATCCCGTGCACTTTTCCTTGATGTAATGCACTTATTATTATCTCATACTTTCCTTCCAGAGATCAGGCCTGGACACCGTAATCCCTGGCACCAAAGATTCCGGTTCCGATACGGACCATTGTAGCCCCTTCCTCGATCGCAACCTCATAATCGTTGGTCATCCCCATTGAAAGTATGCTCACAGTACCATTATCAATGTTTTTCTCCTTAATGTCAACATATAATTTATGTAAATCCTTGAAAATTGTGCGATTTTTCTCGGGATTTTCAACAAAAGGTGCAATTGTCATAAGTCCTCTGACAGTCACATGAGAAAACTGTGCAATCTGCCCCATAAGCGGAATCACTTCCTCCATTTTCAGGCCGAATTTGCTCTCTTCCTCAGCAACATTTACTTCCAGCAGTATGTCAGATATTACGCCTCTCTTGGCGGATTCTTTCTCGATTGTCTCTGCAAGCTTCAGGGAATCTACCGAATGGATCAGTTTCACTTTGCCGACAATATATTTCACCTTGTTTGTCTGAAGATGACCGATCATATGCCAGTCAATATCGCCGGGCAGCGCCTCATACTTATCACGGATCTCCTGTACCTTGTTTTCGCCGAATATGCGGACACCCAGGTCATACGCCTCCTTCAGCATCTCCACAGGTTTCGTCTTGCTCACGGCAATCAGCGTGACCTCACTGCGGTCCCTTCCCGCCCTTCTGCAGGCTGCCTGTATCCTCTCCTCTACTTCTTCCAGATTTTCTTTCAGCACGTTAAAGTCCCCTTTCATGTATTGTCCTGATGTACAGATTATTCCTGCCTGTGCCGTTTCAGCAGGATTTTCCCGCCAGTTTTTCCTTATTATTGAAATACGACTTCATCCGAATTCACGCTCGAACCGTTCTGGACAATGTGGTCGTAATTGGAAAGTCCGTATGCCTCGCCTTCCTGCACAATATAATACTCATCGTTCTCACACAAAATCGACACCTTCCGGAAAACGGCATATCCTCTGTTGATGTTGTAAACGCCCTGGAGCGCTTTCGTGCTCCCGACAGTGTAGGTTTCCGAAGAATCAGGCTTCACGATGACGCTGCCCTCCGCCAGACTGTCCCGGCTTACGCACGCCTCCCCATCCGTAATATCGTAGATATCAACGGAGCAGAATTCCGCACTTCCATCCTCCCCCTGCACCATCACGCCGTCTGAGGAACTGTTGCCGCCGGATGTAATGTACTCCTCCGGCACAATATAGAATTTTTCTTCCACCACAGAGGATTTCGGGATCTTCAGCCCGCTTTCATCCTCCAGAATCAGTTCTATATTTAAAAAGCGGTCTTCCGCGTAGCGGATCATGGAATTGTCAAAATCAAGCTGCGCGTAAAACTCGCCGTCCCGGGCAAGTATGGACAGATCAGCCCACATCGTCTCACTGTCTTTGTCAATCCTCACGCGGATGCTTGTCACTTCGTTGTTTGTCAGTTCTTCCGCCGTCTCCCGCTCAAGCGGAACGATAACGGACCAGTCCTCGCTTGTTATAAGCCGGTAGACAGGATCGCCCGCCTGTATTTCCATCTGATCGGAGAGAGTTCTGCTCTCATACGCGGATCGGTCGAAATTTTCCGCGGTAAAAGTGTCCGCAGTCAGCGATTCATAGCCATCCGTTGTGAAAGCGACAATTCCATCCTGCTGGGACGCGTAGGATACCACCTCCTGGCCGCTTGCCGCAATGGCTGCCCCGAGATGATCCATCTTCGTACCTGTAAGGCTCTCCTGAAGCGAACTGTCAATCTCGTTTTTCAGGGAATAGACCGACGAGAACTGATTCGCGTCATAGTTCTCGATAAAATTCTGTATCTGGAGAGTAACTGATGACTGCACTTCCTCATTCAGAGCCGTACTGCTCTCCCCCTCCTCTGCGGAACTGCCGGTCTGAATATCGAGCGGCTCCTGCGACACAGCGTAAACATACTCTCCTGTTCTCACCTTGCTGTTTTCATTCTGGTAATAGCTGACATACCCCGACGTATCCGCGGGAACCGCAGTTTCCTCCCGAATAATCAGTCCGGTATAGGAATGGTCGTTTACAATACTTCCCTCTCTCACCTCATATACAGAGATCGTATCGTTGGAAAAATAGAGCACAACCGTCACTATCAGATAGATAAACACAATGGCAAACAGAAAAATTCCCAGATTAAATTCTCTTTTTCTCTTATATTTTTTTATACTGATCGATTTGTTCTTTTTTGCCAAATAATCTCAACCTCCTGGTGTCATCTGTTTAGTATATCATTTTATGATGTATATTTCCAGTTTTTAAGGAAATAATAAAAATATTGAGATGGTAAAGGAGGAAATTACATGAAATGGTTTGATTATACCGCACTGACAATTGTGATCATCGGCGCCGTCAACTGGCTTCTGATCGGGATTTTCCGCTTCGACCTTGTGGCGCTTCTCTTCGGAAACTTAAGCTGGCTTTCCAGAATTGTCTATACACTGGTCGGTCTGTGCGGCCTGTATCTGATCAGTCTGTACGGAAGGGTCAGAGGAATGTCAGAGTCATAATAATATTCTGCTGAGTAAAAGGGGCTGCTGCTAAAGCAGCTCTTTTTACTTTCTGGAAAAATCGGAATTTCCTATAAAGCAAAAAAAAGCGGACTCCAAAGAGTCCGCGCAGACTGCATACAGGGCAGTCCTCTCATACTGTTATGCTGTTCTGCTACCCGGTCACTCCGGATGAGAGCATCTGGTTCATCTGCTCATACAGAATGGTCCTGTCCCCGGCACCCATTATAACAGAGATGTACGGATTACTTTCAAGATCTTCGTCATAGATAATCAGACAGTTTCCCGCCTCGTCTGTCGTCCCTGTCTTTCCTCCGATAACCTTCACGCCGTCCGGCGGAGCCACCTCTCCGGATGAATAATAATTCGATGCCGGCCACTCATCGGTTCTGACTGTTCCATCTGCCTGAGTGATGGACACATTATAAGTGTCCATGGAAATAATATCCGCAAACCGTTCGTCTTTCATACATGCATTGAACATCAGATACAGGTCATAAGCCGTTGTGTAATGATTTTCATCATGAAGTCCGTGAGGATTCATAAAGTGAGTCCCTGTTGCCCCGAGCGCCGCAGCCTCCTCATTCATCAACTCAACAAAAGCCTCCTCGCTCCCGGAAACATGCTCCGCAATCGCAACGGCACAGTCATTGCCCGAGTGGAGCAGCATACCGCAGAGCAGGTCATACATCGTCAGCGTATCGCCTGTCTGAAGATTGCATACCGACTCATCCCAGTTCCGGACCGCCGCGTTCTCACTGACCGTCACAACGTCGTCAAGATTGCCGTATTTCAGCGCCACATAGGCGGTCATAACCTTTGTCGTGCTGGCCGGAGCAAACGGTTCAAAAATGCGGTAACCGCAGAGTACGCTCTCCTTGCTCAGATCGAAAAGCCCCGCCGCGTGAAGCGACGTCTCAGGCTCATATCCCTCCAGGGAAACATCCCCGGAAGTCACGCACAGATCCTGAGCGAACATCCCGCCCTGGTACAGATTTCCCGTGTAGGCATCCGCCTCGTAGGAAGCCGCGTGATTCTGTGAGCTGTCCCATAAATAATAACCGCCCCCTGCGCCCAGCACGATGGCGGCAGCCGCGCACACACAAAGAACGGCCGTCCTCACACGGCGCGTTCTTCTTCTGCCCCTCTTTCCGGAAAAGGTAAGGTTTCTGTTTCCGCTTCCGGATGCGCTGCGGCGTCTTCTTGCATTTCTGCTGTGTCCTGTTCGTTTATTTGTACATTTCACGCCAGTCCAAATCTCCTCTGTCAAGTGCTAGTATCAGTGCTTCCGCTGTGGCAATATTTGTCGCGATCGGAATATTGTACATATCGCAGAGCTGGACAATATCGTTCACATCCGGCTCATGGGACCGTGGTGTGTGCGGATCGCGGAAGAAAATCAGCAGGTCAATATTGTTGTGCTCGATCTGAGATCCAAGCTGCTGCTTTCCTCCCAGATGTCCGGGAAGGAACTTGTGTATGTTCAGATTTGTAACACTTTCAACGAGCATCCCCGTAGTCTCTGTGGCGTACAGCTCATGTTTGCTGAGTATTCCCCGGTATGCGATACAGAAATTCTGCATCAGCTTCTTTTTTGCGTCATGCGCGATCAAACCGATATTCATTACTGTCACCTTCTCCTTACTGATATTTATTAGGCTGTAAACCGACATTCAGTACGAACCCAATCCCCATAAAAAAGCATACGACGGACGTAAGTCCATAACTTACAAAGGGAAGCGACAGTCCCGTATTGGGAAGAATTAATGTAGTCACACCAATATTGATAAAGCTCTGTATCCCTATCAGTGAGGCAACTCCGCCGCAGATAATGCGTCCCCCAGTATCTTTCGCTTTCAAGCCAATCAAAATACACTCTATCACAATTAATAATATCAAAAATATAACAACACAACAACCCACAAATCCTAATTCTTCGCCAATTATTGCAAAAATAAAGTCTGTCTGCGGCTCGGAGACGAAATTGCCGTTCTTCACCGACGTCGTCTCATCGTTGTTATATCCCTTACCTGAAAGCTGTCCCGAACCGATTGCCATGACCGAATTCAGCTGCTGGTATGACTCGTCATCCGCATACTCTTCCGGGTCCAGCCAGGCGAGAATACGCTCCTGCTGGTAGTCCTGCAGAATCGGCTGGTTCGGCTGCACTGCGATAGCCAGAAAGATAATAACCGTCGGAATCGTGATAACAAGAACCGTCCCGACGAACTTATAACTCAGTCCGGCAATAAAGAGAATCGCGCAGAACAGAGCCGCAATACAGATCGTCGTGGAGAGGTTCGGCTGTTTGTAAATCATGGCAAGCGACGGAAGAATCAGCGCCACCGCCTGAATGATCACTTTCGGATTGTTGATATTCTGCTCCCTGTCCGACAGAAATCTGGCAAAGAAAAGAATCATCAGAATCTTCGTCAGATCCGACGGCTGAAGCTGCGTAAATCCAAGATTAACCCATCTGGTGGCGCCGTTTGCGGACTGTCCCACAACGGGGAACCACACCGCCGCCAGCAGAATCAGATTCAGAAAATACATCGGCCAGTAAAAGTTCAGCACCCACTTGTAGTCGATCAGCGAGATCACCGCCATCGCCGCCAGGCCAAGAATCACGCCCATAATCTGCCGGGTCATAAGATCCGGCCGCGCGCTTCTCACCATCAGAACGCCGATCACCGACAGAATCAGAACCAGAACTACAAAACCGAACCGGTAGTCCTTCAGATTGTAATGAGGCTTTAATTTGTTCAAATTCAGTTTCAATTGTTTTCTCCCATGTATCTTATATGTATATCTGTCCTTGTTATCTCAATATGAAAGTCTTCGGGCCGGATCTCCACATATTTTGATACCGCCTGATAGAGATCCTTTGACAGCCTGTCCGCACTTTCGGGCGCACACTGCATTCTGTCCGAGATAAGAAGGTTCTTCAGTCTCTCTTTCGCGATAAAAACAGACTGCGCACTCATACGGAAGCCCCCTGTTTCCTGTGGAACAGGCCGGAGATTTTCTCGAAAAATCCCTCTGGCTTCGAGTAGTCGTTCACCGGGATCTCCTCTCCGGTCAGCCTTCTGCACACGTCTGTATAGGCTCTTCCGGCCAGAGAATCCTCTCCGACCACGGGTTCTCCCTGATTGGTCGCGATCACGACCTGCTCGTCATCCGGTATCACGCCCAGGAGGTCAACCGCGAGGATCTCCGTCACATCGTCCACGGACATCATATCCCCTCTCCGGACCATATCGATGCGCAGCCGGTTAATCAGCAGCGCGTTGTTCCGGATGCCGGAGGCCTCAAGAAGCCCGATAATCCGGTCCGCGTCCCGGATCGCGGACACTTCCGGAGTTGTCACCACAATAGACCGGTCCGCGCCTGCTATGGCGTTCTGGAATCCCTGCTCGATTCCGGCAGGACAGTCCAGAAGAATGAAATCATAGTCTGAACGTATCTCGTCGATCAGTTTTCTCATCTGCTCCGGCGACACACTGGACTTGTCCCGTGTCTGGGCCGACGGCAGCAGACAGAGCTCCGGGAATCTCTTATCCCGGATAAGTGCCTGTTTCAGACGGCAGTTTCCCTCAATGACATCGACGATATTATATACAATTCTGTTCTCAAGTCCCATAACCACGTCGAGGTTTCTAAGCCCCAGATCGGTATCGATCACCATGACCTTTTTCCCGAGCTTTGAAAGCCCGATTCCGATGTTTGCCGTTGTCGTCGTCTTTCCGACTCCGCCCTTCCCCGATGTGATAACTATAACTTCTCCCATGTTTTTCTATCTCCTTTCAAGAATGCCGCCCTTCTTCCTGCCGCGGCGTGCGCGCAAGTCCCGCTGACACGGTCATTCCACAAGAGGATCCAGATAAATGCGGTTTCCGTCCACTACTGCGATCTTCGGCCCTCTGATGCTTAAGCTCTCCTGGCAGATGATCTGGCGTTTTGCCTCTATCCCGCCGATGCAAAGCTGCTTCGGCTGCATGGCAAGAGCCACGACAAAAGCATCTCTGTCAGCAGGGATTCCCGCCTGAACAGAGCCGTAGACCGTTCCGAATACAGCCACATTGCCTCCGGCTCTCACCGCGGCGCCGGGCTCCACATCTCCGAGGATAACCACACTGGACTCTGATTCCAGAATCTGTTTTCCGCCAAGCGGTCCTCTGTAAAAGTCTCCTCTCCATCTGCGGATATCTGTCAGCGTTCTGTCAATAATGCTTTTGTACACCAGTTCATTTTTTTCTCTGTGTTCAATAATGCAGAGAATCTCAATCTGCGTATTCCTGTTTATGACCTCGAGGATCTCATCTTCCTCCGCCCGGGAAAGCTCCCGGCCGGCAAAGCCGAGCGCCATCTGGGCGTTTCCGAAAAACCGGGAAGATGCCCTGAATTTTTCGGCCAGTTCCGCAAGAAGCGCTGTAAATTCCGCTTCGGAATCAAGCTCAATATCCAGCCCGTACCGGCTGCTTCTGATCGTCACAAGCCTGCTCATTTTCATCCCCATCCTTTAATCGCCTGCGATCACCGTTCCCAGGTTCGCAGCGCTTCCCGTAATCAGTTCACTTGACAGATCCGGGTTAAAATAGATTCTCGCCACATCTCTTCCGATCTCGGAAGAATATGCGGAGTTGTATCCGTATGTGATGCGGACCGCAATGGAAATCTCCGGCGTATCCGCCGGTGCATATCCGACAAAGAGCACATGATCCGCATGCAGTTCATTGTGCTGCGCTGTACCGGTCTTTCCCGCCATTGAGAATTCAAGTCCTGTAAACGCGGTGGAACTGCTCACCATCCGCTCCATTCCTTCATGGAGAATATCCCAGGTTGATGAGCTGACATCATCCATCGTGTTGACGACTTCCGCTGAATAGTCCCGGATCAGGTTTCCGTCCGAATCCGTTGTCTTGTCGATCAGGGTAAGATCATAGACCGTACCGCTGTTTGCCACTGCAGTCACGTAGCGGTTCAGCTGGCTGACCGTAAAATTGTTGGTACCCTGTCCGATGGCCGACTGGATGGAATATTCGTCGGAGATCTCCGGCTCCGCCTCCGGTATTTCCACTCCGGAAGTCTGGCCGAGTCCGAACATCTGCGCATATTTTGCAAGCCTGTCCGTTCCGCGGTCGCTGTCGTAATTTCCTTCGGAATCCATTCCCAGGTCATATCCCACCTGATAGAAAAAGATATTGCACGAGTGCTGGATTGCCTGGACAACGTTCAGAGATCCATGTCCGCCGTTCGGATAGATCCAGCAGTGGGGGCTCGGCGTCACCTCGTCGAAAGTTCCGTTGCAGTAGATCGTGGTACTGGAATCGATCACGCCTTCTTCCAGTCCGGCTGTCGCGGAAACCATCTTGTAGGTCGATCCCGGAGCTGTCTTCTCCTGTGTCGCCCTGTTGTAGAATATGTTGGCGTTTCCGGTGTTGAGCTGGTTGTAGTAATCGGAATCCATCGTATTTGCCAGGCGGTTATTGTCATATCCCGGATAGGATACGCAGGCAAGCACATCGCCTGTGTTCGGATCCGTAACCACAACTCCGCCGGAACACGGTTCCAGGGCAAGCTGTCCCGGTGTAATCTCCAGCGTCTCGATCTTATTGTAGAGCCAGCTGTAGGAATCCACGGTTCCGTTCAGCAGGCCGTAGTAGGATGTCTCATCCATTGGCAGCACTCCCTGCTCATACACAGTTGCACAGATCTGCGCACCACTGATACCCCCTGATTTTATAAGATATTCATAGAGAAGTTTGTCGAAATCACTGTCATCATTCAAATATTCCTGAATATAGGAGACAATGCTCTGGTAAATCTCTTCTGAACTGGAATATGTGCTGTCTCCGAGCTTAGTCGTATCGATCCAGTTCTGGGAGATCGCATAGTTCAGGTAGGTATAAAGACTGATCACCTCGTCGTTCGCCCAGGCAATCTGCGTCTCATCCTCGGAATCGATCTCGCTGCTCATCAGGATTCCCGTTGTCTCCTTGAGCAGAGTGTCGCAGATGTAGTCCATATATGCCTTCATCTCGTCTGAGAGATCCTGGTAGGCCGGCGCATCCGGATTCTGAAGCTGAGAGATCAGCTCAGCGAGAACTGACTCCCTGTGGGATGAAAAAGCCGCATAGATTGCCTGTTCCGCGGTTCCTGCATCCTCCGCCGCGAAATGGTCCGGATCAACGATCTCGTTGGCGATAAACGAGTTGTACGCATCGCCGACAGGAATAATGATCTCCTCGGAATCCTCCGCCGTGGATGGATCATAGTCAAGCACATTGTACAGTTTGTCCAGAATGATTCCGGCAAGTTTCTCCTCCAGAAGCTGATAAGCGCTCATCTGCAGATTTTTGTCTATGGTCAGGTAGACGTCGTTGCCCGCTTCCGGTTCTGTCGTACTGACCGTCTCCGTCACTTTTCCGAGGTTGTCCACATAGAACGTGGTCTCGCCTTTCTTCCCCTGCAGGGTGCTGTCAAACACCTGCTCGATTCCCGTCTTTCCGACGATATCTGAAAGGGAATACCGTTTCTTCTCCTCCTCGTCCAGAGCGTCATACTCCTCCTGGGACATGGGGCCGGTATAGCCGATGATGGAAGCAAAATATTCTCCGTCCGGGTACACACGCAGAGACTCTTCCGCGATATCCACGCCCGCAAGAGATGACTGGTTCTCCATAATTGCCGCCGCTGTCTCGCTGCTTACGTCGGACGCGATCGTTGTATCGAGAAACTGCTGGTAGCTGTTAAGCCCGATGGCATAACGCATGTTCACCATTTTAAGAAGGTATGCGGGCTCATTATTCTCCTCATCCAGTCCGTACCGCTCGGAGCACAGATAATGCATGATCTCCGCGGCAGACTGGTTTCTCTGCTCCGCCGTCAGATCGTCCGTATAGCTCTGGCCGTACACATCCGCCACAAACCGCAGGCGCTGCGTCTCATTGGTCGCGGAGAACTGGTAATTTCCCGACGAATCGAGAGTGATTCCGAATGTGTCGACCACAGAGTCGCCGTTCGCCTCCACAATCTGGAGCACCCGGTCGAGGATGCCGTTTAACGTTTCGTTTCTCTCGCTGTCGCTGGCATCTGTCGACACGGTATCCTCGATCGTCACAGAGTAGGCCAGTTTATTGTAAGCGAGAAGATTTCCGTTCCGGTCATATATGTTTCCCCTCGTCGCGGCAATGCTGCTTGTTCTTCTGATCTGCAGCTCATAGTTTTCCAGATAGTCCTCTCCCCGCACAATCTGCAGGTAGAAAAGACGTCCGATCAGAACAGTCGAGCTTAAGCAGAAGACAATGATAAGCACCACAAGCCTGGACTTCAGGATATATTCTATTGCTTCTTTTATTCTGTCAATAATCTCACTAAACAAATTTGCTTGCACTCCTTTTCTCTTCCGCTTCCAGTTTATGATTGATCAGAAGCAGGAGCGGATAAACAACAAGTGTAATCACAATCGTATAAATGGCTTCCGGAAAGATAATCCGGTTCAGATAATAAAGAAAGTTAAAATCACTCCTCAGCAGGAATGTAAAAAGATAAATACCTGTTCCATAGAGCAGGCTGCTTACAAATATAAGGAGAAGAGGGAGTTTGATATCCTCATCAAAATACATCTGTTCGAACAGGCCGTTGACAAATCCCGCAATCAGATAGATCAGCGCGTAAAAACCGATCATTTCTCCGTACTGGATGTCAATCAGAAGACCCGAGGCAAATCCCACAAGCATTCCCTCCCGGGAGCCTCTCATAAATCCGAAAGACGCCGTCACAATGAGCATCAGGTTTGGTTTGATGCCCGCAATCTCAAGAGAGGGGAATACCGTGCACTGGAGCAGGTATGCGGCCAGCACAATCACTGCCGTCACGGCAATCCTCCTGAATCTGATAGCTTTCATCTATAAATCTCCATTTCCTCCGCCGGCGCACGGCACGGCGGGACAAAACTACTCTGTCACATTTTCTCCGGTCATCTCTGCCTTCGTCGTAGTAATCACGAGTACTTCCTGAATATTGTTAAAGTCAACCGCAGGGATAATATATCCGGAGCGGGTCAGGTTGTTGGAATCCACATTCACCTCGCTGATCGTACCGATCAGAATACCCTGCAGATACTTGTCGCTGATATACGATGTGACAATCTGATCTCCCACGGCCACTACATTGTCATTGTTCGCCATCTGGTCAAACGCGATCTGGCCGCTGCTCATCAGCGAAAGATCCCCGCTCACGATACAGGTATCAGAGGTAGAGAGCACCATACCGCTGATGTTGCTGGAATCATCAATGATTGAGCGCACTTTCGCCCATGTGGGTCCCACATCCGTCACGATTCCGACAAGTCCGCTTCCCGCAAGGACATTCATGTCAACCGTGATTCCGTCCTGGCTGCCCTTGTCAATGGTAAACGTGCTGAACCAGTTGCCTGAATCCTTCCCGATCACATGCGCAGCTGTCTTCTCGTAATCCGCATAGTTCTGATCCAGCTCATACAGTTCCTGGAGCCGCTCATATTCGTAGCTTTCCTCCTGGAGATAGTTGTTCTCCGTTGTCAGGGCATCGATCTGTTCCTGAAGCTTCTGGTTTTCCTCTCTTAACTGCTGCATCGTCGAGAAGTTGTCTTTCATATCTCCCAGCCAGCCGCCGATCTGGTTAATTCCCTGCTGCAGGGGAATGACCGTCACGTTTGCCAGCACTTTGAACGGGCCGCTTGCCCTGTCCGAAAAAGATGACAGTATCATCATCAGTGCGCAGAACACAGCCAGTCCGAGCAGAATATATCTGTTTGTATGAGAAGTCTGATTCTTTTTTTTCATATTATCTTAACCACCTATAATCCTCATCCAGCATGGAATACGTCAGCCGCCTGTAATATTCGCGGTCTGACAGAATCTTACGGAGTCCTTTTACCGCGCACAGCTCCGGCTCCTCCACAGTCATCACCGGAACGCCGACGCTCTCCCTTAAGTATGTAGAAAGCCCCTTCAGATTCGCAAGCCCTCCCGTAAGGCAGATTCCCTGTTCCTCAATGGATCTGCGCACCGTGGGAGGCGTCCGGTCAATCATGGAACGAATCGCGCGGACGCATTCTTCCAGCGGTTCCTTCACAGCCGCGCGCACCAGACTGATGGGAACGTCTGCCTGGGCGGGAACCCCGCTCATCAGATCTCTTCCATACACGGTAAGCGCGCTGTCCGTGCTCTGATCGAACACACCGAACTCTCTTCTTAAGCGCTCCGCAGTGAGATTCCCGATCAGGAACTCCCTGTTGTGCCGCACCAGCGCGGCAATGGCATTGTCCAGATCCTCCCCGCCTGTTTTTAAAAGCCGGTTCATCACCATTCCGCCCGAGGAGAGCACGGAGAGCTCCGTTGTTCCCCCGCCGAAATTGGCGACGAAAATTCCTTTCGTGCTGATCACGTCCATGCCGAAACCGATCGCGTCCGCCAGGCCTCTCTCCACGATCCTGACCGACTTGGCCCGCGCCTCCGAGTGAAACACAAGATCATAAAACGCCTTTTTTTCCACTTCTGTCACGTCCGTCGGAACAGCAATCACATACTGGGCGCCCCGGACTGACCTGCGCTCTCTTCCCAGCAGGCTCCCGAGAAGATACTGCATGTCATCAAAATGAGAGATGACCCCGTTCTTCATCGGGAAGATCACCTCGATGCCTTCCGGCGATTTTTCGAACATTTCATATGCCTCATCGCCGATGGCAAATATATATTTCCCGTCTTTCATTGCAATGACGTCTTTCGCACGCCATATTCTGTCCTTTTTCCTGTCAAACACCTTGATCTCGTAAGTCCCGAGATCCAGTCCATAAACATTCCCCGCCATAGACACTCCCCCTTATCCGTATACTCCCCTGGCATCTGCTCTCTTACTGAAAGAACCCCTTTTCTTTCAGACTGACAAAACACTGATTCCCTATGATAATATGGTCGAGAAGCTCAATGCCGATCAGTGCTCCCGCCTCGGAAACCCTTCTTGTAATCCGCACATCCTCCCTGCTCGGCGTGGGATCTCCGCTCGGATGATTGTGAAGAAGGATGATGGCGACCGCGTTTGCCTGAAGCGCCTCCATAAATAGCTCTCTCGGCGAGATCAGCGCCATGTCGACAGTCCCCACCGACACATTCCGCTCCGCAATCAGGCGCGACTTTGTATTCAGAAGGAGCAGTTTGAGAAATTCCCTGTCGCGGTAGCGCATATCTTCCATATAATACTTTGCGATAGTCTCCGGAGAGGAGAAGTTCA
This sequence comes from Ruminococcus turbiniformis, assembly GCF_020687545.1. Taxonomy (GTDB): domain Bacteria; phylum Bacillota; class Clostridia; order Lachnospirales; family Lachnospiraceae; genus Mediterraneibacter; species Mediterraneibacter turbiniformis. The sequence goes on from NZ_JAJEQX010000002.1 coordinate 116,795, forward strand.
GCCCCTCTGCCGCCTCCTCCTTTGCCATCCTTCTGCTGAGTTCCAGAAGACACCGGATCTGAATGGCCTTTACCTTCCCGATCCCCCGGATCTTCATCAGACTTTCCTTCGAGAGCCGGTTCAGCCCTGTCAGTCCTTCCCCTCCTGATTCCGGATGAAGAAGCCGGCGCGCCAGGTCAAGAGAGTTTTCTCCCTGAGTCCCGGTGCGCAGAATCACCGCCAGAAGCTCCGCGTCTGTCAGATTCTCCGGACCGAAGCGCTCGCATTTTTCATAAGGACGGTCTTCGTGATACATTTCCTTGATCGTATTGTTTTTCTGCATAATTGTAACCCTGCAATCAGCGCGATGATACAATACAACGATTTATTTTAGCACAATTTAAAAATTGTGTATAGGCGTTACAGATTAAAATTCTGTGAACTGTTACCGCGATCCGTACTCCCGGATCACCGCCTCCGCTGCCTTCATCCCGTCCATGGCTGCCGACGTGATGCCGCCCGCATATCCCGCGCCCTCCCCGCACGGATATATCCACGGCACGGAAGACCGGAACTGTTCGTCTCTCGGAATGCGCACCGGGGAGGACGTTCTGCTTTCCACGCCGGAAAGGATCGTGTCCCCGTCTGCAAAGCCTCTGATCTTTCTGTCCATAGCAGTGATTCCGTCCTGCACAGACCGTGCGATTTCCTCCGGAAATATACGCCGGACATTTCCGAAACGGTATGCTCCTTTCATATTCGGGCGGACCGTTCCCGTCTCTTCGGAAACTCTGTCCAGACAGTAGTCCTCAAATCTCTGTGCCGGAATCTTTCCCTTTCCTTCCTCCCAGGCCCTTTTTTCAAGCATTCTCTGAAACTCAACTCCGGCCAGCGGATGATCCGAGCCGTAATCGTCCCGCGACACAGTTACAATGACCGCGCTGTTGGCATTCTCTCCCGCTCTTCCGTGGTAGCTCATGCCGTTTACAGCCAGATGGCCTTCTTCGGAAGACGCATTCACCACATAGCCGCCCGGGCACATGCAGAACGTATAGACGCCTCTTCCGCTCTCTGACTTTTCCGCCAGCTTATAGGAGGCCGGAGGAAGGTTCCCCCTCTCTTCCCTCCCGTACATCGCCCGGTCAATCATCTTCTGGGAGTGTTCCACTCTGACTCCCACTGCAAACGATTTTGCTTCCATGGACACGCCGCGCGCAAGCAGCATCGCAAACGTATCCCTGGCGCTGTGCCCGACCGCCAGCACCGCAGCGCCGACAGAGACACGCTCCTCTCCATTAATCACAAGACATCGCTCTTCCGGCAGGATATCCGTCACCTGACTGTGAAAACGTACTTCCCCGCCAAGCCTTATTATCTCCTCCCGCATATTCTCCACAACGCGGATCAGAATATCCGTGCCGATATGGGGCTTCTGCTCCCAGAGAATCTCCTCCGGCGCACCGAACCGCACGAACGTCTCAAGCACGAAACGGTTCCTGCCCGCCGTATCTTTCACAAGTGTATTGAGTTTCCCGTCGGAAAAGGTTCCTGCGCCACCCTCCCCGAACTGTACGTTGGAGGCCGTGTCAAGAACGCCTGTCTCCCAGAACTTCTCCACATCTGCCTTCCGCTCGTGCACCGGCGCTCCTCTCTCTATAAGAATCGGGCGGTATCCTTCCGCTGCAAGAAGATACGCACAGAAAAGTCCTGCCGGGCCGCTTCCGATCACCGCAGGACGCCCCGGCATTTTCCCGGTTCCGTGCGGCGGAAGACTGTAAGTTTTTTCCTTTGTCTTCACTGCCTTTCCCCGGGAGTGTTTCATCGCCCTCTCCTCATTTTTTATTTTACAGTCCACCATATAAACGTAAAAAAGCTCCGGCTTTTTACGCGCGTCCAGAGAACGCCTGCGTACCGAAAAATCTTCCAATTCCTTTTCCTGTATTCCAAGGGTGCGCGCGATCTTTTTCTTCAGCTGCCCCGTCGTATGCTCTACAGGAAGTTTTATCTGACTGAGTGTAAGCATCAAAGCCCTCCTCTGTTCTCAGGTAATTTTTTGTTCCGAAGACGAGTATAGTGCAATTTTCCAAAAGGGGCAAGTAAAAAATGCCGCAGGGGCATTACGGCCGTCATTTGCCGAAATGCCCCTGCGTTTAAAAATCAGGGTACTCTTTTACCCATACTTCCATTTCGCCTTCTCCTCTGTTGTTCCAGTAAGCATAGGGTATAAATGTCATTTTTATGTCTTTCAGTTTTTCATCGTGCTCTGCATACAGCTCCGGACTTTTCCAGTTCTCTCTGACGATCTTTTTTCCGTCTGCCTCAATTACGAGCGTTCCTCCAAGTATGTCTTCCCAGTGGATGCGGGGAGGCTTTGAAGTGTCAACATAAACAGAAGAAAGATATTTCCCGTTATCCGCTTCTTCCGCGGCATAAATAAGAGGGCCGCAGGCGATGCAGACTTTTCCGGCATCCTCCCTGACCTCGGGATTCGCATGGAGAAACCGGGGACGGAAAGATCCCTCTTCTTTTCCGAATAAAACCGTATAAACAGTTCCGGCTTCGCACGGAAAATATGCGTATCCTTTCTCTATGCGTATATCTGCCGGGAGATCATTTTCTCCTGACGTTTTCTCCACATGGAATGCTTCCGCGTATTCAGGGATTCGGACAGCTAATTTTGCACATCCCGAAACGCCTGCCCGTTTTACTTCTATTTCAACTTTATTGCTCCAGGGAAAATCTGTGCGGATCTCAAGTTCTGTCTCTCCTGACTCCAGCATGACGGAAACACTTCCCGCCACAAAAAGATTGAGATATAGGGTGTCTTTTTCATAGCTGTATATATATTCTCCCAGAGATGCAAGCGTCCGGGAAATATTTGCCGGGCAGCAGGCTACGCCGAACCATTTTTGCCGTATACTTTTTACATGTTCTTTTGAAGTTCTTTCCATGCAGCTTTCAGGCCAGCATGAGAGAGGATTAACATAGAAAAAGTGTTTTCCGTCCTGGCTGATACCGGCCAGAACTGTGTTGTAAAGCGCCCGCTCCATAATATCCCCATACGCCCCGTCTTTTGTGATAAGAAGCATCCTGCGGGCAAACAGTGCCAGTCCTATGGAAGCGCATGACTCTGAGTATCCGTATTCATTCGGAAGATCATAGTCTGTGGTAAAACGTTCTAAAATACCAGACGAGCCGATGCCGCCTGTCACGTACATTCGTTTTGAAACGATATTTTCCATCAGTGTCTCACAAGCGTTAAAAAGTTCCCTGTCCTTATATTTTTCAGCCAGATCTGCCATAGCACAGTAAAGGTACACGGCGCGTACCGCATGCCCTTCTGCTGTTTTCTGTTCACGAACCGGAAGATGGGCCTGAGCAAACTCGGGGCAGTAATCAGAAAGTTCCGGGAAAAGGAATTTTTGTCCGGGGCGTTTCATCTCTTCCAGAAAATAATTTTTCTCTCCGGTTCCCCGCACATCAACAAAATATTTTGCAAGCTCCAGATATCTCTTTTTCCCAGTAGCGTCATACAGCTTCACAAGCGCCAGTTCAATCTCGGGATGTCCGGGCATCCCTGTTCGCTTTCCTTCTTCTTTACCGAATGTCTCGCATACAAGGTCAGCCATGCGGCAGACAATCTCCAGAAATTTCTGTTCTTGTGTCGCGCGGGAATACGCCACGGCCGCTTCGATCATATGCCCGAGTGTATAGAGTTCATGCCCCTCTCTTAAATTTGTAAATCTGCCAAGCGGATCTTCCAGAATATAGTAAGTATTAAAATAGCCGTCCGGCTGCTGTGCGCGTCCGATCAGACTGATCAGCTCATCCGCACGTCTTTTAAGTTCTTCATCCGGCTGTTCCTCCAGGCAGTACGCCGCCGCTTCCAGCCACTTGGCGGCGTCTGAATCCTGGAACACCGCCCCGTAAAATTTTCCGTTCTTCTCTCCCGCCGCAATTCTGAAATTTTCGATACAGTGACTTTTGGGTGCTCCCTCAATCTGATCATTCATGACTTCCCACTGGTAGTTCAGAATTTCTTTCCTGACTAATTTCCTGTATTTGTTCCAGAACCGGCTGCTGATCGTTACATCTTTTATATTTGCAGTGTGGGCCTTCATCTCCTTTTCCAATCTCCTTTAGGAAATGAACTTTTTAAATTCCGGAATATGTATCACTTTTCCGCCCTCCATCGCCGACTGATGGGCGCAGATTCCCGTACCCGTCCAATACGCCCCGGCGATATCGTCGGGAACCGGCTTTCGGTTTTCCACCACCGCACGCACAAACTCATGAATCATATGCGGATGGGAGCCTCCGTGTCCCCCTCCCTGTTTAAATGAAAGGTGGGTATTCTCGTCATTATATACGGTTTCTGTTGTAAAACCTGCGATGCTTTCAGGAAGCCTGCATCCGTAATCCGGGATTTTAATTCGCTGCTCCGTGATTTCCCCTCCTCTTTTGAATCTGTCCGGGTCTCCGTCGGCGTCCGGAATTTCTTCCTGGATATTTCCTGTCCTTGTATAGAGCACCGGATCTTCTGAGGCTAATTGCTGCCATTCAAAACTTCGTTCACTTCCGTAAATGCGAAAGCATTCCGAATAGCTTCTTGCCACGCCGTAAAGAAAACGTTCCACTTCTATCGCTACATCACTTGTTTCCATCGTGACAAAAGCGGCCTCAAAGGAAAACGGGGAATGGTACTTTTCTTCAAGTTCCTTTCTAATGCGCCCTGAGCCTTTGGCATAGACTTCCTTCGGCCAGTCGTTTAAGAGCATAAAGCATGTGCCGAGCGCATGTGTGGGATGCATAAGCGGCGGAAAGCCGTTCCAGTACGAAGGCCATCCTTCCATATCCTGATAATGCGCGCACGTCATATACTGAACTCTGCCGAACATTCCCTTTTCAAGCATCTCTCTGACATAAAAATATTCCCTTCCGAACACGGTTGTCTCCATAAACATATACTGCTTTCCGGAAGAAATTCTTGCCCTGATTACATCTTCCAGTTCTTTAATACTCATTCCCATAGGTATGGTACAGCCGCAGTGTCTTCCTGAGTTTAAAGCTTTTATGGAAAACTCTGCGTGAGTAGCCGGTGGAGTGACTATATGGACGGCATCTATTTCTCCATCCTTAAGCATCTCATCATAATCTGTGTAGCAGTCGCTCTTACTAAGGCCGAATTTTTCCCGGGCTGTTTTCAAAAGTTCCGGATTGAGGTCAACAGCAGCCACAGCATAGACATCCGGATGCCTCAGATAAATAGGAATAAATTCCATTCCGAAACTGATTCCAACAATTCCTACTTTTATTTTTCCGTCTTTCATTTTCTTTGTCTCCTCTAATCAAACAGCGGCATCTCCTGGGGATAATTTCCCATATACCCGGGCCGGGCCTTAAGTCCGCCGATTCTCTCTTTTGCGTCCATCAGCTCCGGAAGATTATTCTTTGGCCTGTCCAGATAAAAATAAGAACAGCACGACCAGTCATCTTCCCTTTCAAAGAGCAGCGGGCGTCCGTCCAGCATCGGTATGTTCATAAAATCTACGGTTTCCCCTTTTGTATCAATTACCTGGGTACCTGCTTTCAGATTCTTATAAAGGAGCTGGGCGTGGTGGAAATAGTCATCCCGGTCCACCGCTCCGATCTGCTGGATCACCGCGCGGAAATCAGTCTCAAAATAGATCGGATCGGGGACATGGAACCGGTAAAAACACAATTCCATATTTACCTTATCGTAGACCGGACATCCGCTGTACAGATCATAAAAATAGTCCTGTCCCCAGGCTGTCCCGACGTAATCCTCCACTCCTGTTCCGCAGATAGTCGGATAGTCTTTGTCCCCGTCTATGTAAGCCTTAAATTCACCTTCGCCCCACCATGTATCAGAGTAAAGTTTTGTATTGCACCGTACCCCCATATTTGTTCCGAGGAATCTTCCCTTTCCTTCTACATACGGCAGCAGTTCAAAATCCCGTTTCATCCCGGTCAAGTTCTCACGGTTGAAATAAGCGTGAAAATACATCATCTGATCGGAAAACACATCGCCAAGCGTGTAGTCAATGTCATAATAAAAATGTCTGACGTCAACGGACGACTCATTGGTAACGGTTATTTTCATCCCGGTTTTAAACGGCATCGGTATGCATGTACTAAAGCTGCGGCCTTCCGGATTTGTAAAGAGCGCGTTTTTAAAAACCGCCGTTTTACCAAGTCCGACACAGAAGAAATCTCCGAGAGGGACGCTCACCGCGGGCTGATCGCTGTTATCCCAGAACATTTCCAGACGGATTCCCCTTAAAGTTTCAGGAATCTGCTCACTGATTGTAATCCATATTCTTCTGATCATTCCGCTCGTATTTTCTGCATGTGCGAGTACATGGCTTTCCCCTTTATTCAGCCGGAACCAGGGAGAACCTTTCCTGCCGTTTCCGGCTTTTCCTCCCGCACCTTTTTCCCCGTCCGGATTTTCATGGCTTGCCCATCTTGTCACAACATTTTTCGGAAATGTATAAAATTCACTGTAATTCATCATAATCAAACTTCCTCCTTTTGTTTTATCAGTCTTTCATTCCTGTCATTTTAATTCCGTCCAGATAGTACCGCTGAAGCAGCGTAAAAAGAATGACCGTCGGAATCACGGCAACTACGGAAGCCGCGAGAATCAGATTCCAGGAGATTCTAAGAGAACCCATAAGCGTTGCAATCTGAATCTGAATCGTATATTTGCTCTCATTTTGGGCGACAATCGTCGGCCACAGATAAGAGTTCCAGTTTGTCACAAAAAACGATACTCCAAGTGTAATAAACATTGGTCTTGCCAGCGGTATAAATATTTTTGTAAATGTTTTCCACACCGAACATCCGTCGATTCGCGCCGATTCATAAAGTGCATCCGGCATTTCCACAAAATACTGTCTGAACAGAAACACTCCGTATGCGTGCGGAACCATTGGAAGAATAACTCCCCAGAGTGAATTGGCAAGGCCCATTCCCCGTATAATGAAGAACAGAGGAATAATAATCACCGGAAAGGGAATCATCATTGTGCTCAGTACCCACATAAACGCCCCCTTTTTTCCCGGAAAATCCAGCCTGGCAAATGCAAACGCCGCCATCGAATGGATGATCAGCGCGAGCACCGTTACCATCGCTGCGATAAAAAAGGAGTTCCAGATACCTGTAAAAACATCCATTGTCTTAAACACCTGCCGAAAAGCGTCAAGCGTAGGATGCTCCGGGATAATCCGGTAGTCAAACACTTCATTCTCCGGTTTGAGCGCCCCGCTTATAAGCAGGATGATCGGAAAAACGGAACATACAATAAACAGTGTTCCCACAAATATCTTCAATGCAGATATTCCATATTTTTTTGCCACAGTCTTCACCTACTTAAATTTCAACAACTTCATCTGTACAACGGTGACAACCATAATAATCAGGGAGAGCGCCACAGCGATTGCGGAAGCATACCCGAATCTGTACTGTTCAAACGCAAGCTGGAAAATATAATATACTGTCACTTCCGTCGCGCCCGCCGGTCCTCCTGACGTCATCACTCTGATTTGGTCAAATACCTGGAACGATGCAATCAGCGTCGTAATTAAAATAAAAATACTTGTTCCTTTAATCAGCGGGAACGTGATTTTGAAAAATCTCTGAACCGCATTCGCGCCGTCGATTCTTGCCGCCTCATAATATTCTGCCGGTACGTCTTTTAAAGCAGACAGAAAAATAATCATATTATAGCCGAAGGCGATCCAGATTCCCACAACAGCGACACAGATCAGCGCCTGGGAGGATGAGCCGAGAAAAAGCTGTCTTTCTCCTCCGAACAGCTCCACAATTCTGTTGATATACCCGTTTCTTGAGTTGAACAGAAAGGACCAAAGTGTAGCCGCCACAATAGTGGAAATTGTATTCGGCAAATAAATCGCGACTCTGCACGCCTGCTGGCGCCGGTTCCCTCTGATTGAATTGACGAATACCGCGGCGGCAAGAGAAAGGATATATACGGCAGCCACATAAATGACCGCGTATTTTACCGTCGTAAAAAGGCTTCCCCAAAAGGTAGCATCGTCCAGCATGTGCGAATAGTTATCCAGTCCCGCAAATGTTTTCGTCCCCAGAGCGTTCCAGTCAAAAAGACTGATATACAGCGCATATATAATCGGGATGAAAATAAAAATCAGCATCAGGATCATTTCCGGCGCGATCATAAGATAGGCTGTCAGCGCTTCTTTTTTTATTCGTCTTTGTTTCTTTTTTTTCATAAGCCTAACTCTCCTGTATTCCCTCCGGGCACGGATTTGGCCGGAGGAAATACGAATCCCGCAGTTTTTGCCTTAAGGCCTTCTTGTCAGCCAAAGAACACTGAACCGCTTTCCTCCTGATATTTCAGCATATCCTCCTGCGCGATTTCAGCCGCTTCCTTTGCACTCATACTGTAAAGCGCATTCTGAATCATCGTGGAGACAATCTCTTTTGCCTCTCCCGAGAGAGCAATCTCCGGTTTTGCAGTTGAAATCACTTCATCAGAAAATACGGCCGCATTGTCATTGCTGTAATAGATGTCTTCACCTGCTTCGATTACGGAATTTCTCATGGAGTATGAGAATTTTGCCTCCGTGTCAAACTCTTTTACATGATCTACATTCAGCCACAGCCATGATATAAAGTCTTTTGCTCCGGCAATCTCTTCCTCGCTGCTCTGGTTGCTTACAAGAACATTCCATCCGCCTGAAACACTGGCGCTGTTCCCTCCTTCTTCCGGAGCCGGAAGGGGAACTACTCCGTATTTTTCCGGGTCCGCACGCAGAACTGACCAGCTTCCGTTAATCTGCATCGCAGTCTCGCCGTTCGTCAGAATTGAGATATCTGAAACGGATCTTCCGGGAGTCTCATTGCAGTTTCCTGAATCAAGCAGATCTTTCCAAAGTGAAAGCGCATTGATCACTTCCTCTGAATTGAGATTTGCCATGCCGTCCTCGGTAAACAAAGTACCTCCCTGCATCCAGACAAACGGATAAAACGTAAAGCACTGCCAGTCTCCTTTGTCAACTTCAAAGGTAAATCCTGAATAATCATCCGTGTTTAATGCGGCAGCTGCTTCTTTTAATTCCTCCCATGTAGTCGGCGGTTCGATTCCATGTTCCGCAAGAATCTCTTTATTGTAATAGAGCGCTACAAGATCACTGTCCAACGGAAGGCCGTAAATATGTCCGTCTCTTGATACTGTATCAAACGCCGAGTCTGTAAAATCCGCCCGGATCTCTTCTGTGATAATATCGTCGAGAGGTTCGCATACTCCTGCGTCCAGATACTGCGTAATAATCGCCGGGCTGCACTCGAAAATATCCGGTGCCTCATTGGTCGCAAACGCCGTTGCAAGTTTCGTCGTCGTATATTCTTCAAACGGAATGGCAAGAAACGTTACATGATATTTGTCCTGGGAATTGTTGTATTCTTCAATATATTTCTCCAGGAATGCAGTCTCATCCTCCTGTGTCCACTGATTCCAGTAAACAATTTCTACCGGCCCGTCCACACTTTGTGAAGAATCGTCTGTTTTCCCGGCCTCATTTTCCTGGCTCTGGCAGCCGGCCATTCCGATCACCATCATTCCTGCCACCAAACAGGAAATTCCTCTTTTCACATATTTTCTTAGTTCCTGGTTCTTCATATTTTTCCTCCTTGCTGCACGGGCCCTGTGCTTTATGGTTTTATTTTATCGGCTGTAATCAGTTAATAAAATACCACTTTTTTTACAGGGTGCATTTTTTTTACTTTACCATTTCCGCTTCGTCATATAATATGATTACAAATACTGTTAACTTTACAAATATTTTTGGTAGGAAAATGCAATGAAAAAACTGAATCTCTCCTTAAGAAAACAACTTGTTATCATTTTCATATTTGCTGCTTTTATCCCAATGACATTTGCCGCAGCCTTGCTGTACAAAAGCCAGTACACCCGGACTCTGGAAAAAGAACTTTCCACACAGTCTCAGATACTTAAACTCGCCGCATCTAATATTCTGCAAAAGGTAAGCTATTTTAACCGTCTCACCGCATCTGTCTATTATAATGATGAAATTTTAAGATGCCTGGAAAATGGTGTGACCCGTCCGTTAACCTGGCAGGAAAAGCAGCAGGTTCAGCCTGCAGTAGATTCCATGATGCGGACAGATGAAATGATCCTTTCCTTTTCTCTTCTCACCGTCTCCGGAGACACATTATTCTGGAATGACGGCTACAGCGGTGTCTTGTCTTCAAATATGATTGAGCCTGATTTCCTGAAGAAAATATATGAGTATAACGGGCAAGGTGTTCTCTCAGACCCGATCACATATACAAAACGGCGCAGGTATCCTTCCTCCTCTACTTCAATTTATTACGGACGTCTTCTGCGCAGTGTTGAGCGCAGTTTCCGTCCCATCGGTCTGCTGATTATGGAAATTGATATTTCTACTTTTGAAGATATCATTACATCGACAGGATTTAATACAGATGCCGCCCTTCTTCTGACCACACAGAACGGTACTTTAGTCTGGGGATATCAGGAAGAACTGATCAATTTTCAGATCGGGGATGTTATTCCGAAAGAAATAGCAGGCAGACCGGAAAATAAATTTTCTGCTCTTCGCATCGGCGGAAGCGACTACTACTGCTTTTATTCTGAAGTGGGTACACTTGAATACGGCTGTTATTCATTTCTTCCCGCATCAGCTATTCAGGAATCTGTCCAGTCCGTCAGCCTGTTTATTTTCCTGATTTTCATGGTAAACTTCGTGTGCCTTGTTCTCGTTTTTATGATGTTTACCTGGAAAATTATCACACCCGTCCGTGCGCTTTCAGTCATCATGAAAGATCAGGATTTCATGCACTATCACCCTGTTCCGCCACTTACGGCTCACAACGAGATCGGGAATCTGTTCTATGCGTTTCATGAAATGAGCCAGCGTACGTTTACTCTTGTCGAACAGCTTAAAGAACTTTCAAAGAAAGAAGCCAGCCAGCAGCTGGCGCTGCTCCACGCACAGTTAAATCCGCATTTTCTGTATAATACGCTGGATGCAATCAGCTGGATGTCTCAGAACGGACATTCTGAAAAAATTCCCGATACCGTCAGCGCGCTCTCAAACATTCTGCGGTACAGCATCATCCGGAACACGGATTTTGTAACGATCAGTGATGAGCTTTTCTGGCTGAAAAACTATGTATATATTCAAAAGATCCGTTTTCCCGATCTGTTTACGGTTGACTACAATGTTCCGCAGGAAGCGAGGAATTGCAAAATTCCCAGATTTATCCTTCAGCCGTTTATTGAGAACTCGATTCTGCACGGCTTTTCCGAGAAAAGCAGCGGCGGACGAATTATACTGAAGATTTTTTTACGTGAAAAGAGAATCTTTATTACAGTAACCGATAACGGGAAAGGAATGTCGAAATCCAGCATTTACTCTGCTTTATACAGGGAAACCAACCACATCGGTATTTACAATACTAACGAATATATCAGAAAAAAATTCGGCAGTTCTTTTGGAGTTTATATCGAATCCAAACAGAATCAGGGGACAACAGTTACTGTCTGCCTGCCGTTTCAGAAATGAGGAATACTATGAATCGTGTAATCATTGTTGATGATGAAATACAAAGTCGTACCGGGATCGCTGAAATCTTTCGCAGACATACTCCGTCATGGGAAGTCTGCGGATTATTCGCGGACGGCCTGTCCGCCCTTTACTATCTTCAGGATCATCCTGAAATTGATCTGATCGTCACTGATATCCGTATGCCCAGATTTGACGGCCTTGAACTGATCAGTAAAATCCGGGAGATTAATTCTTCTCTTCCGATTATCATTATCAGCGGATATTCAGAATTTTCATATGCAAAAAAAGCGGTTGACTATCATGTCTTCCGCTACATCTTAAAACCGGTTTCTCCGGCTGAATTTGACGCCGAGGTCACTGCTGTAGAAAATTATCTTCTTTTAGAACGCACATCTTCCGGGCAGTGTTTCCGCCCGGAAGAATATGAACAGTTTATGGATCTTCTATTCTCGGAAGCCGTGTCAAAAAGCAACGGGAAAGCTGTTCAAAAGCTTGAAGAACAGTGCGGTTTTTCCTTTTCCGGCACATGGTTTCTGCTGTTTGAAGGAAAAGAAGCATTTGAAGATCAGATGAGCGGATTCCGAATGCAGATGCACCGGTTTTGCAAAAAAATTTCCGCAGATCACTTTTATGTATTTCTTTTCTGCCAAAAAATTTACTGTGTTTTACTCAAGCAAAGCAGCATTTCCATCGAAGAGATGAAAAAACAGGTTCAGATCTTTCTCTGGAAGTTCCCGGCAGATGCGAGGATGCACGCAGGAATTTATCGAAGCGTCCCTGATGACACTTTCAGAAATGCGTTTTACAGCGGGATGTCCGCATTGAAACAGTATTTATATATATCCTCCCCTGTTCATATTTATCAGGATCAGCTGCTGTGTGCCTTTCCTCACACCTATTATCAGAACCTGCAGCTTTATCTTGAGCAGAACAGTCCGCTTGACGTAAGGGATTCCGTATATTCCTTTATGGATTATATCAAAAAATCCAGGCCTTCCTATTTTGAACTGCAATCCTGGATTAACCGGATTGTCCTGTCGGTCACTAAGTTCTGCGCTGACAATAAACTTCCGTCTTCATGTTATATCGATTATGCAGAAAGCCTGAATTTTCTTTACAATTATCATTCTCTTGAGGAAATAGAAGACTCTTTGCTTGCTCTGACGGAAAGCGCTATGAGTGAAGCCGCAAACCGTGCCGGACACTCTGAAAAATGGCTGGTCCGGCAGGTGCAGGCGTATCTGGCCGAACATGTAAAAGAAAATGTCACTCTGTCAGAGTTAGGGGAAGTTTTAGGCGTAAACTATACGTTTTTAAGCAGCGTGTACAGTTCGAAAACCGGCCAGACGATCATCGAAACACTGACCGCTTTAAAAATATCCCGTGCAAAAGAGCTTCTGATAAACACAGATAAGAAGATCTATGAAATCAGTTCCGAACTCGGATATAGTGAACCGAAGTATTTTGCCCGGAGGTTTCGCCAGATTACAGGCGTCACTCCGAAGGAATATCGGAAGATTTATTCTTCATACCAGTCCAGGTAGCGGCCGCTTTTCCCGCCGCATATCCGCTGGCCCACGCCCACTGCAGGTTGTACCCGCCGCACATTCCGTCCACGTCCAGTATCTCTCCTGCGAAGTGCAACCCCGGCACGAGAAGCGACTCCATTGTCTTTTGATCTACCTCCCGGGTGTCGATTCCCCCGCAGCACACCTGCGCCTGTTCAAAGGAATTGGTACCCGTCACCCGGACACAAAGCTCTTTGATCAGGTCGGTAAGAAGAGAAATTTCTTTCTCTGTCAGATCAGCGGCCTTCTTTTCCCTGGGGATGCCCGCCATTTTCACCCACAGGTCGGAGAGCTTTTTGTGAAACAGGCCGATCAGGAACATGGAAGCCGGTTTTTCCGGCCGGGTATTGGCGCGCGCTTTCAGAAACGCTTTCGTCTGTTCCGCCGTAAAATCCGGAAGAAAGTCAAGAACCGCGCTTGGACTTTTTTTCTCGTACAAAAGCCGGGACACGTACCGGCTCACCTGAAAAACCGGAATCCCGGAGATTCCGTAAGCGGCAAGCTGAATCTCTCCTCTGTCTTTCGCGATGCACGTTCCGTCTGACCATACGGACACTTCCCCGTCCGCTCTTACGCCGGATACCGACCGGAAGAAGTCCCCCTCGCACTGAAGCTGTACAAGCACCGGAAGAACCGGGATCAAGCGGTGTCCCAACTTTTTGGCCAGGCTATACCCGGATCCATCGGAGTCGGTAAAGGGAGCGGCTTTGGAACCCGCGCACAGAATCCCCCGGTCAGCGCGCCGGTTTTCCCTCTGTCTCAACGGTAATCGACAACGTTCCACGGGAACATCGACTGATCTGTTCTGCGCTTATCACGTCTTCGTCGATCACAGACTGGGATGTTCGCGCTCTTTGCCGGAACGAAAGAGCCGATCTGTGCCATCAGTGCGATCAGCGCCGTCTAACGCATATAGGTGGATTTTCCGGCCATATTCGGACCTGTGATGATGGAGATTCTGTGCTTTTTTCATCCAGGTATGTATCGTTTGCGATGAACATGTCGTTTGGAATCATCCGCTCCACAACAGGATGGCGTCCCTCTTTGATATCGATTACGCTCTTCTCGTTGATCTTCGGGCGGACATAATTGTTTCGCTCTGCCACAAGGGCCAGGGATGCGAACACATCCAGATTTGCCATCGCCGTCGCCGTCTGCTGAATCTGCCCCACCTCTCCCGCAATTTTGTCGCGGACACTGCTGTAAAGCTCATACTCCAGAGCGTAAAGCTTGTCCTCCGCCCCGAGAATTATCCTCCAGCTCTTTGAGCTCTGGGGTGAGAGTGCTCTCCAATCCTGAAGCAAGCGGAATTCCGGGGCTATTTCCAGCGCATCTCCAGCACAGCCGTACAGATGAGCAGGCCGCCCGCCCCTGCCATGATCCACGGAAGCGGCACCTCATCCGCCAGCGGCCCGAACACTGCCATTCCCGCCGGATAGCAGAACGCATACGCTGCGCTCATCCGCCCGAATATCCTTCCGTGAGAGGCCGCATCGCTGTTCTCCTGGAGCAGTGTGGTGATCGTCGTCTGCACTACCGTCAGGGCAATGCCGTACACTGTCATCAAAACGAGATAGAGTCCGAAATTTCCCACCGCACCCATCCCGGCCGATGCCGCGCCGAACAGCACAAGTCCCGCGGAAAGCACAGGTTTCTTCTGTTTTTTTGCCCATTGGCCTGCCGCCGCAGCCATAAGCATGCCGCCCGCCGTCATTCCGCCGAAGCCGCAGACCTCGGCTGCCGTCAGATACAGGTACGAGTTTCCATATGTTCTGCTCACAAACAGCCCGGAGAGATACCCGGCAGGGACACACAGAAACGTAACCGCTCCGTAAAGGATCAGCAGGCCTCCGGTTTCCCCGCGGACACAGGCAAAGGGGATGCCCGGACTTCGCTCTTCTCTGCATTCTGTACCGCTGCGGTTTTTGCGATTACGACGGGCCCGGTTCTGATTTCTGTGAGCCTTTTCCGGCCCGGGGACGGATACCAATGCAAGGATTCCGACACCGGCCGCAGCGGTAAAAACATCTATCAGCAGGGTCGTCCGCAGGGATCCTGCCGAAAGAACGGCTCCTGCCGCCGCAGGTGCTGCAAACTGCACAGCGGACTGCATTGCCGCGTTGATCCCGTTATACCGCATCAGATGTTCTCTCGGGACAAGCCCCGGGATCGCCGCATTCACTGCCGGCGACTGAATCCCGGCTCCGGCAGAGCGGAGGACACACATGACAAGAAGCACCCACAGCGTCGTCTGCTCTGAGGAAATACCCGGCAGCAGGCAAAACACCACGACCGTAACCGCCGCGGTCATCATATCTGCGCCGATAATAAGCCGTTTACGCCGGTATCTGTCCGCCCACTCCCCTCCCGGAAAGGAAATCAGAAACTGGGGCAGATAGGAACAGACAGAAAAAGCGGCCGCCCATGCGCCGCTTGATGTAGAAAGAGTAATATGCCAGACAACCGCCATCTGAACAATCTGCGTACCGAAAAGAGTAATACTCTGGCTTATGAAAAACAGAGCCGCTCTCTGTCTCCACCTTCCGTTTATCCGTACCCCTGTCTTTTCTTTGTCCGCCGTCTTTCTGTTCTCTTCCCCTTTATTTATTGTCCCTGTGTTCACCTTCTCTGTATTCGCTTTCTCTGTATTCGCTTTCTCTGTATTCGTCGTCTCTGTATTCAACGTCATTTTTTCCTTCCTCCTTCTGCTTCGGAGGAAGCACAAGCCGCTGTACCGGATAGCCGTATTCCGTAAGCAGCTCTCTTCTTTGAAATCCAAGATCCAGATAAGTCCTGCGCCAGCCCGTATCCGCCTTATCCCCCGCGCAGAATGTTGTCACGCTGATCTCTTTTCCCCGGAACACGCCGTCCGCAAGCCAGTTTACAAAGATTCCTTCTATGCCGGCCCCTGCACTCCGATACCGGGGATGCACCGCAAGGAAATCGATCCTTCCGTCCCCGGAAAAGCCCATGATCCCGGCAGCCTCTCCTGCGTCTCTTAAAATCACAGCGCTCCGGTTCTCAATGTGCAGATACAGGTTCTCAAGATATTCCTTTTCATCCAGCCGGGGATATCCGTCGATGGAACGATATACAAGCTCCATCCAGTCGCTGACGTCCTCCCGGACAACATACCGGATCCCATCTCCTGTCAAAATTCCCTTTTCTTTCTGCACAGTCTGCCTCATTTTGTTCTTCTGTTTCCATTCAAGAGAGATCTCAAGCTGAAGCGGGTAAAACGCACCGGCTGCTCTGAAACGAGCCGGAGTTATCTTGTACATTTTCCTGAAAACATCCGAGAACGCCTGCTGACTTTCATACCCGCTCTCCAGTGCGATTTCAAGAACCGGTTTTTCCGAAAAGACAAGCATGCGGGCCGCCTCAGTCAGGCGTCTTCTCCGAACATAACTGTGCAGCGTCATCCCGGCCGACTTTGCAAAAAGACGGTGCAGGTGGTATTTTGAGCAGCAGGTTTTCTCCGCCATCGTATCCAGATCAAGGGGTTCGTCCAGATGATCTTCGATATAGAAGATCGCCTGGGAAACCATGTCAACTGTCCGGTTCTGCATCCGCGCCTCCTCCTTTTTGACTCGATTCTATCAGAAAAACGGATCTGTTTTTTCATCATTCTTGCTCATTTTGCATCGATACAGCGCATCGTCATCTTTGTCATCAGCTTTCCCATCTTTACCGGGAAAAGATAGCAGACACTCATCTGAAGTTTCTGTACCATGCTGTGGCAGATAACAAACCGTCCGGAAAAGGCATTCTTTGCCAGCCCTCTCCCCACTTTTTCCGGATCTGCCATAAATTCTTCCGGCACCGGAAGGGATACGGAAGACTGCGTCCGCGTAAGCGGAGGATGGACTTTGGTTGACGCATAGGCAGAAATCCCGGCAAATCCTGTCACACCCACGCCGGAACTTGTAAAAATCACTCTGCCGCCTTTCCGCGCCCGCATATGCGGCAGAACGCATTTCGCCAGCCGGAGCGCCCCGTAATAATTCACGTCAAACGCCTTTTCATATACCGAAAGAGCAGCATCTTTCTCCCATACAAACGGGCAGCAGCACGCGTTGTGAACAGCCGCATCCACCTTTCCGAATGTTTCCACTGCCGCATCCACAGCTGATTGAATCTGCTTTTCCTCTCTCACATCTGTCCTGTAAAAGACCAGCCGTCCGGGGAATCTCCGGGCCAGCTTTTCAAGGCCGTCCGTCTCTGTGTCCAGTACTGCCACCCGGTTTCCATCCTCCAGGAACTGCTCCGTCATAAAATATCCGATTCCCCGGCCCGCACCTGTAACAATGATATCCGCCACTATTCTCCCGCCTTTATCTCCGCAAAAAATCTTTCTATATGGTAATATGCCTCTCTTCGGAACATGCCCTTCTTCTCCTCGGTCAGCTCCCCGGCAAAAAGCCATCGCCTTGCAAACATGCTGATCGGGGCATAATACTTAACAGCCAGATAGACGCTGTCCGATTTTGCAATAACTCCCGCCTCCATCAGCATCCGAAACACTTTCCCCTGAAAAGCCAGAGGCTTTTCAAACATCCAGCAGTCGTATATCTCCCGGACTTTTTCATTGCCATACTGTTCAATCTGCAGAAGACGCATCACTTTATTGCAAAAGTCATCCATAAGATAGTTTTCAAAAAAAGCGTCGCACACATTTCTGTAAAAGTTCCCATTTGAAGGAAAAATTCCGCCGTTCAGCCCCTCCTCGAGCCGTTTCATCATCTCCTCCGCTTTTTTCTCAAAAAGAGAGACCAGCTCGTCAAAAACAGCCTGCTTGTTCCTGAAATAATAATAAAGCGTACTTTCCTTGATCTGCACCCGTCCGCAGATATCACGGATTGACACTGCCGAAAATCCTTTTTGAGAAAACAGCTCAAGAGATACTTCGAGTATTCGCTGCCGTGTATTATTCCTCAAAACTCCACCGCCTCTTTTCTAACACTTGTTAGATACATTATATCTAACGATCGTTAGATTGTCAATAAATCACCGGAAGTGCCCAACGGCACAGGCCAGGAATGTAAGCGGTCGCCAAGTCCCCGGCCAGACCCAGACTTATAAGCGCCGTTTCTACAAAATATGGCACCATGAGCTGTACAATCTGTACATTCATGATGCCATTACTTTTATCACCTATTATTTACAGTATTATATTTCCTGTCGTGCCGCTCTCCTGCTGTTCATCTCCCGCTCTCTATTTCTGAAGCAAACTGCTCCATGCTCTTTGCGCGCGCCGCAAGCTTGAGCCATTTTTTCAGCGTGTCCAGATCCTGTTCCTGTCTGAGCTTCTCTTTTATCTCCTCCGGGATGTCACCAAGATCACTCAGGAGATCGGTTATGTCTTCTGCCCGTGCTTCGGCTTTACTGATTCTTCGGGTTTCCTGCACATCATATGCTTCAAAATTCTCAAACAGCATCGTAAAATTCCTCCGTTCGATCTGATCTGTAAATACTTCCACCTCATCTTT
Source organism: Ruminococcus turbiniformis (assembly GCF_020687545.1). Classification (GTDB taxonomy): domain Bacteria; phylum Bacillota; class Clostridia; order Lachnospirales; family Lachnospiraceae; genus Mediterraneibacter; species Mediterraneibacter turbiniformis. The sequence continues at coordinate 135,449 of NZ_JAJEQX010000002.1, forward strand.
TGGAACATTCAGCCGCAAAAGAAGCACTGTAATAATCTTTCCAATCAGTTTCAGGACAGATTCCGGCGAATTTCTGCTCAGATTCTCAAAATACTCTGCCGGTATCTCCTTAAGTTTCTGGAAGTCAGCTGTACTGCGGAGCTTGTCAATTAGCATGATCAGTGAAAGTTCGTCGCTCTTATCCACCAGCTCCTGATTCGTGTATCTTGAAAGCGGAACAACAAGATAGCGGAAGTCCGGAATATACTCTCCCAGCACTTCGTTGAGATATACTTTTTCCCGGAAGTTCGTCGCCGCAGTCCAGTTTCCGATTCCGTCATAAAATACAATTGGAAGAATCGGGGGATATCTGAAACTTTTCTTTTTTGTGATCCCCGTGCATTTTTCTTCCTGCTCCTGCGCATAATCTGTCAGAATCTGTACAATATAGCGCAGAATGCGAAATGCCATATCATGATCCACAGCGGACTGGTGCTCAATCATTGCAATAAGGAACAACGTGTCGCTCTCTGCATTACGGTTGAGATGAATTTTCTTTACGGAGTCAGAATCTCTTCCCTCCTGCCACATCCACAGAAAGCGTTCCGAAATATCCTCTATGTCTTCCGGCTGCACATTTTCCAGAAGCTTTACATCCGTATACCCCCGCAGAAACTGCGCACATAAAATATGATTGTCAAAGATAAGCTTTGCACCGCTGTCTTTCGTCCTTGTGTTCTATATTCTTTTGTCTTTCGTTTTTTCCTCCATATACTTCTCCTTTTCATCTGAAGGAATACATAAAGAATATATGGAGGATAATCAAAATATTTTATGTCTACGCTTTTATTGTAGCAACATGATCCAGGAAAAACAAGCCCGGTTCCTCTCACATATTCACAACGTATTCTGTATTTTCTGGCTGCCTTCCATTTTTAAAAGAGGGAGTTTCCGACGGTTCCATCCGGACCGAATATCCTGAGCAGCTCGCGGAGATGATTGTGCTTCTGACAAATATCTGGATGAATCCCATGATCTTCGGAAGTACGGAGGAAGAAACGTACAAAAAAGTCATGGTATATAATCAGATGATGTGCGGACTTGGACTGGATATCCTTGACGATGAGATGATCGGGCGAATACAGGAACTTACGTCCATCTATCAGAAAAACAAATAAAGGCGGGGATCCTCTGCCCTGCCCGATAAAAATCTGCCCTGAAAAACGGGCAGAAAATTTTCTTCTTTTATACATACCGTCGTGCGGTATTAAAACAAGCTCTTAGAAATGGAGGTTTAACACAAGAATCAGAAACTGTTTTCCCGAGATTTCACACTCGTCGTCATCGGACAGATTATCTCCCTGTTCGGCAATGCCACGATCCGGTTTGTCCTGCCCCTTTATCTGCTGAACCTGACAGGCTCTTCCGCGCTTTACGGAACTGTGACAGCCTGCGCTTTTATCCCTTCAGTCCTTCTCTCCCCCGTGGGCGGAATCATCGCGGACAGGGTAAACAAGCGGAATATCATGGTTGTACTTGACTTCTTTACTTCCGCGGTGATCCTTGTATTTTCTTTCCTTATGAACGGGACTGACATTGTCCTTCTCACAGCGATCACGCTCATGCTTCTGTACGGGATTGCCGGCGCATACCAGCCGTCTGTGCAGGCCAGCATCCCGGCCCTTGTACACGAGGAACAGTTTATGAAGGCAAATTCTGTCATCAACACGGTCAGTTCCTTTTCCTCCCTGATCGGTCCCGCCCTCGGAGGAGTGCTGTACAGCGCATACGGACTCCGGCCGATCCTGTATGTCTGTGCGGTCTGCTTTTTTCTCTCCGCGGTTATGGAAATTTTCATCCACATTCCGTTTCAGAGACAGGAATCCGGCGGCAGTATGCTGAAAACCGCAGCTGCAGATTTCTCAGAGAGCGCCCGCTTTATCCGGAAGGAAAAGCCCGTCATCGGAAAGGCCGTCCTCGTCGTCTGCGGCATCAACCTCTTTCTGTCCGCAATGATTATTGTCGCCCTCCCCTATCTTGTCACCGAGGTGCTGGATCTGGAGTCCGGGATCTCCAACACCCTTTACGGGTTCTCCCAAGGTGCGCTCGCGGCGGGCGGACTGACCGGCGGCATCTGCGCAGGTATATTCTCCCGCAGGCTTTCCTTCCAAAAAGCCGGAAATCTACTGATTCTCTGTGCTGTATGTGTATTCCCCATGGGCGCTTCACTGCTGCTAATTTCCTCCGCCGTTGCAAATTACATCGTAATCACCGTATGCTGCTTTGCCATCATGCTGTTCTCCTCGATTTTCACGGTGCAGATCATGTCCTTTATCCAGGCGGAGACGCCGCAGAATCTTGTGGGAAAGGTGATCGCGGTGAGCCTGACACTCTCCATGTGCTCCCAGCCTCTCGGAAATGCTTTTTACGGCATCTTTTTCGAGCTTTGCAGCCATGCGGAATATGTCCCTGTCATTTTCTCCGGGGCTGTATCGCTTCTGATCGCCGCCGGAGCGGGAAGGCTGTTCCGAAAAGGCCGGTAATTATCTGCTCATCGCCGATACCCCGGAGGCAGCTGCGCCGCCGCGGTCTCCCGCTGCTGCTTTTCCTGCCGCGTGCCCGCTGGCCCACGCCCACTGGAGATTGTATCCGCCGCACATTCCGTCCACGTCAAGGATCTCTCCTGCAAAATACAGCCCCGGCACGATCAGCGATTCCAGCGTCTCCGGATTTACATCCCGGGTATCAATGCCGCCGCAGCACACCTGAGCCTGTTCAAAAGAGTTTGTCCCTGTCACTCTGACGCGGAAATTTTTGATCAGACCGGCAAGGCGGCCAATTTCTACCTCTGTCAGGTCCCCGGCGCTTTTCTCCCGGGATATCCCTGACATTTTGATCCAGAGATCGGATAGCTTCTTGTGAAACAGGCCGATCAGGAACATGGAAGCCGGCTTTTCCGGGCGGGTGTTCGCGCGCGCCTTTAAAAACGCCTCAGTCTGGTCCAAAGTAAAATCCGGAAAGAAATCAAGCACCGCCGTCACCTCCCGCTTTTCGTACAGAAGGCGGGACGCATACCGGCTCACCTGAAAGACCGGGATGCCGGAGATACCGTAGGCGGCAAGCTGAATCTCCCCCCGGTCTCTGGCAACGCACTCTCCGTCTGACCACACAGACACTTCTCCGTCTGCCCTCACACCTGCGATTCCTTTAAAGAATCCGCCCTCGCACTGAAGCTGAACAAGCGCGGGAAGGACCGGAACCATCCGGTGCCCCAGCTGCTTTGCCAGATCGTACCCGGAGCCGTCAGATCCGGTGGAGGGCGCAGCCTTTGAGCCGGCGCAAAGGATCACCCGGTCAGCGCGCACCGTCTTATTGTCTGTCTCTATGGAAAACTGCTTCTTACCCGGACGGATCTGCGTACATTTCACCCCGACTGCAACCTCCACGCCGAGTCGGTCCAACTCCATGCGCAGAGCGTCCAGCACTGCGGACGCCTGGTCGGAGTTGGGGTAGATATAGCCATTCCGGTTCTTTGAATATACCCCCAGGCTGAGGAAAAAGGAGATGCTTAGGCGGGCGTCGAACTTCTCCACGATGCCCCAGGGAAACGCCGGCTGGTCCGAGTGATAACAGATCGGTTCCTGACGGATGTTCGTAAAATTGCATCTCCCGTTTCCGGTGGAAAGGATCTTCTTGCCGATCCGGTCTTTCTGCTCCAGAAGGATTACACAGGCCCCTTCTGAGGCTGCCGTTATGGCTGCCATCATTCCGGAGGCCCCTCCTCCGATGACTGCGACTGTTCTCATGTTCTCTCGCATCCTCCTTCCTTTTCTTTCCGACGGTATTTTCTCACAGAAGTGCCTTCACCTGCTCGATCTTCACCACGCCCGCATCAATCATGCTCTGGAGGGATTTCAGGATGCCGAGCTTCGCGTGATACCACGTAAGTCCTCCCTGAAAATATACGGCGTAGGGCGGCTTGATCGGACCGTCGGCAGAAAGTTCGATGGAAGATCCCTGCACGAATGCTCCCGCAGCCATAATCACATCACTGTCATATCCCGGCATGGCCCACGGCTCCGGAGTCACATAGCTGTCCACAGGCGCCGCGGCCTGGATTCCTCTGCAGAAGGCGATCACTCCCTCTGCCGTGCCCGGCGTCACCGCCTGAATAATATCGTGCCGGGATTCCCTTCCGTTCGGAACAACGGGGAATCCGAGGCGCTCATACACATTTGCCGCAAACACAGCTCCTTTGAGCGCGCCGCATACGACGGTTGGCGCTAGGAAGAATCCCTGATAGAAGGACTGCATAACGCCAAGCGATGCACCCACTTCCTTTCCAAGTCCCGGTGAGGTCAGCCGGTACGCACAGTTCTCGATCAGATCCTCCCGTCCGGCAATATATCCTCCGATCGGTGCAAGCCCGCCGCCCGGATTCTTGATCAGCGATCCAACAATCATGTCCGCTCCCACGTCGCTTGGTTCGATCCGCTCTACAAACTCTCCGTAGCAGTTGTCTACCATACAGATGACATCCGGACGGCGCTCCTTGATAAAGGCGATCAGCTCCCCGATCTTCTCCACCGAATAGCTCGGGCGTGTCTGGTATCCTTTGGAGCGCTGGATCGTCACAAGCTTTGTCCGCTCATTTAATGCCGCCTCGATGGCCGGATAGTCAAAATAACCGTCTTCCAGCAGCTCTACCTGACGGTAAGTGATGCCGTACTCCGCAAGAGAACCTTTGGACGGACGGATACCGATCACTTCCTCCAGCGTGTCATACGGCTTCCCGACCGGCGAGAGAAGTTCATCTCCCGGACGAAGATTTGCCGCGAGGGCAAGAGCAAGGGCGTGGGTGCCGCATGTGATCTGCGGGCGCACAAGGGCTGCCTCTGTGTGAAATGCGGATGCATAGACGGATTCCAGTGTATCCCTTCCCAGATCATTGTATCCGTAACCGCTCACATAGTTAAAGCATGCCTCGCTGACCCGGTTTTCCTGCATGGCCCGGATAACTTTCATCTGGTTATACTCCGCTGTCTCGTCAAATTCACGGAAGCGGTCTCTTAACTCTTCCTCAATCTTCTGCCCGTACTGCCACACTTCCCCGGAAATGCCGAGCTCTTCGTACATGTATCGTGATTCCGTATGTTCCATTTCTGTTTCTTTCTCCTCTCTTGCCTTCCATTCCATCTATACCGTTTCCGCCGCCAGGCCTGTTAAGGCGCACTTTTTCTTCGGCAGCAGACCCGTTTTGCTGCGGGTTCTCAGTTTCCGTACAGTCCCCGTGCTTTTAAATTTTCTATCATAAATTCAAGCAGACGATCCTCATCCTGCCCGATCACGGAGCGGTCCGCCCAGATGACGTCGCGCTCCCGCTTAAACCAGGTGAGCTGCCGCTTTGCAAAATGTCTTGTATCCCGCTTAATCACGCGCACCGCCTCTTCCAGGTCATACGCCCCGTCAAGATACGCGTAGAGTTCTTTATAGCCGAGCCCCTGCATGGCAGTGGAATCCCGTCTTACCCCGCGTTCTTTCAGTTCCCGTACCTCCTCAAGAAGCCCCTGCTCCATCATCAGATCCACTCTCCTGTCGATCCTCTCGTAGAGCCTGCTCCTCTCGTCCGTGAGCACAAAATAGGCGAACTCATAAGGAGATTCCTTCCCCCTCTCCTCCTCATTGTGCTCCGAGATCCTCTTTCCTGTCTGCTGATAAAACTCCAGCGCCCGAATGACCCGCTTCACATTGTTCGGGTGAATCTGCTCCGCCGCTTTCGGATCCCTCTCTTTTAACAGGTCATGAAGATACTCGCTTCCTTGCTCCTTTGCCGTCTGTTCCAGTTCGCGGCGGAAGCTGTCATCCCCATCATTCTCCGTAAAATCAATGTCATAGAGGAGAGCCTGAACATAAAACCCGGTCCCGCCTACCACAAGCGGGATCTGTCCCCGGGCGTAAATCTCCTCCGCCGCCTCCTTTGCCATCTGCTGGAAACGAACCACGCTGAACTCTTCCTCCGGCTCCAGCACGTCCACCAGATAATGGGGCACGCCGTCCATCTCTTCCGGGGTGATCTTTGCGGAGCCGATATCCATATGGCGGTAAACCTGCATGGAGTCCGCAGAAATGACGGAAGCGTTAATCTGTTTTGCAAGGCGAACCGACAGATCCGTTTTCCCAACGGCTGTCGGCCCGGCCAGTATAATCAAAGGTCTTTTCATTGTGTCACCCTCTGCTGTGCGTGTTATACAATCCTTTTGAATTTCTTCTCAAGCTCCCGCTTTGTCATCGCGATGATCGTAGGTCTTCCGTGTGGACAGTGATACGGGTTGTCCAGGGTTAAGAGTTCCCCAATCAGGGCGTCAACCTCCTGTGCGGAGAGCCTGCTGTTTCCTTTCACCGCGGCCTTGCACGACATGGAAGCCACTTTTTCGTCGATCAGATCCGGTGCCATATTCGTGGAAATTCCGTCTGAGAGATCGTCAATCATCTCCATCAGAAGTTCCTTTTTCGCGATACCGAAGAGATTGTCCGGAATAGCGCGGACAGCAAACTCCTCGCCTCCGAACGGCTCAATCTCGAATCCGATCCGGGTAAACCGGTCCATGTGCTCATTTAAGAGCTGTGCCTCCTGCATGGACAGGCTCAGAATGATCGGCGGGCTTAAATACTGGGAGGTGTATTCCCTTGTCTTCATTTCCTTTAATGTCCGCTCGTACAGCACTCTCTCGTGAGCTGCGTGCTGATCGATGATGTAAAGGCTGTCCTGGAACTGGACGAGCCAGTACGTGTCAAAGACCTGGCCGATCAGGCGGTACTCGGCGCGCACTTCGCGCTTTAGGAAGTTCTCTTCAAAGAGATCCATCTGGCGGGGCTTTCCCGTTCCTTCCATCCTGTCGTCCAACTGGGGGGCTTCCGTCTGTCTGTCCGGCTGCACTGCCTTCACGTCTGTTCCCGTGTCCGGCTGCGATGTCTCCACATCTGTCTCCATACCTGACTGCATCATTTCCTGCACTGTCCCGGCACTGGATTCTTCCCGGCTGTCCGGCTGCGCTGCCTCCCCGTGGGATTGCAGCTGTCCGTACGTCTGCACTGCCTCTGTCTGAGAGTCCGGCTGTCCATCCGGCTTCATACCGTAGGACACAGTTTCCCGTATGCGGTCTGCCTGTTCTTTCGGACGGTACATTCCCCCTCTGTCCGCCACTTCCTGGGAGGACATCCTGTTATGATACGCCATGACTCTCTCCCGCATTTTCCGGATGAAATAGTCCTCGTCGCGGATCTCGTCCTTCTCTTCTTTCTTTTCTTGTTTTTCTTCTCTCTTTGCTTCCCCGTTTTTCGTCTCTCCCGATGCTGCAGGAGCCGGGACAGTCCCGTCTCCGGACTTTAATCCGGATCTCGATCCTGGCCTTAAAAGGAAGGGGCTTGGGGATTCCGCTCTTGATCCTGCTTTCGTTTCCGCCCCGGATGCGACCGGATCGGGCACCTCCGCCTTCTGGATCAGTTCCGGTTCCAGAAGCCTCCGGTGAACCGCCTCGTAGACCGTGCCGTATACTTCCTGCTGTCTCTGGAACCTGAGCTCCATTTTTGTGGGGTGGACGTTGACGTCGATCTCCTCGCCGTTTACATGGAAATGCAGTACCGCAAAGGGAAATTTATGCTGCATGGTAAAGTCTTTATATGCGTCCTCAAGAGACTTTGAGATCATGGGGCTCTTTACATACCGGCCGTTTACAAAAAAGTTTTCAAAGTTCCGGTTTCCCCGTGTTATAACCGGTTTTCCGAGATATCCCGTGATCCTTAATCCCCCTTTTTCGTAGTCGATATCCAGAAGATTCGCGGCCACTTCCCGCCCGTATATGCTGTAGATCACGTCTTTTAACTTCCCGTTTCCGGACGTGCGGAGCTTCTCCTGCCCGTTGCTGATAAAGTGAAACGACACTTCCGGGTGAGAGAGGGAGAGATGCATGAGCAGATCCTGCACATGTCCCGCCTCGGTCATCGGCGTCTTTAAAAATTTTCTCCTGGCGGGAACATTATAGAAAAGCTGCCGCACAAGGAAGGTCGTGCCGTTCGGCGCGCCGGTTTCCTCGAGGGACACCTCTTTTCCTCCCTCGATCACATACCGGGTGCCGAACTGTGCATCCTCTGTCTTTGTGATCAGTTCGGTCCTCGTCACCGCGGCGATACTTGAAAGGGCCTCCCCGCGGAATCCCAGCGAGCTGATATGCGTCAGATCCTCCACGCTTCGGATCTTGCTCGTGGAATGTCTTAAAAAGGCGCTTCTCACCTCATCCCCCTCGATGCCGCAGCCGTTGTCCATGACGCGGATCAGAGAAATCCCCCCGTCACGGATCTCCACGGTCACAGAGTCCGCCCCCGCGTCCACGGCATTCTCCACCAGTTCTTTTACGATGGAAGCGGGTCTCTCGATCACTTCCCCCGCTGCGATCTTGTCTATTGTCACCTGATCCAGTACCTGAATATGCGGCATATCTGTCTCCTTTTTTATCCTTCCACTTTTATCCTACCACCGGTTCTTCAGCTTATTCTGCAGGCGGTAAATGGTGTTTAACGCGTCGATGGGCGTCATATTGCCGACGTCCAGATTCTTGAGTTCTTCCAGAACGTCTCCGTCTTTTACGGTATCGAAGAGGGACATCTGCGCCATGTCCACCTCATCGTATTTTTTCATTTTCGGCTTTTTGCCGCTTCCGCGCTCTTTGACTTTGATCTCGCTGACTCTGGCGGTGATATCCTCATCGGCAAGCTCTTCTACGATCTCCTTTGCCCGGTTGATCACAAGATCCGGCACACCGGCAAGCTTGGCCACCTGGATTCCGTAGCTTTTGTCCGCACCGCCTTTTACGATCTTTCTGAGGAAAACGATGTCATCGCCCTTTTCTTTTACCGCGATACAGTAATTGTTTACATTGTCGATCTTTCCCTCGAGTTCTGTCAGCTCGTGATAATGGGTTGCAAAAAGCGTCTTCGCGCCGAGAAGCCGGCTGTCGCTGATATACTCCACCACGGCCCAGGCGATGGAAAGTCCGTCAAAAGTGCTCGTTCCCCTTCCGATCTCATCGAGGATCAGAAGACTCTTTGAAGTGGCGTTTCTCAGGATGTTCGCGACTTCAGTCATCTCCACCATAAACGTACTCTGCCCGGACGCCAGGTCATCCGATGCGCCGACTCTTGTGAAAATCCGGTCAGACAGGCCGATGTTCGCGCTCTTTGCCGGAACGAAAGAGCCGATCTGTGCCATCAGTGCGATCAGCGCCGTCTGACGCATATAGGTGGATTTTCCGGCCATATTCGGACCTGTGATGATGGAGATTCTGTGCTTTTTGTCATCCAGGTATGTATCGTTTGCGATAAACATGTCGTTTGGAATCATCCGCTCCACAACAGGATGGCGTCCCTCTTTGATATCGATCACGCCCTTCTCGTTGATCTTCGGACGGACGTAATTGTTGCGCTCTGCCACAAGGGCCAGGGATGCGAACACATCCAGATTCGCCACCGCCTTCGCCGTCTGCTGAATCCGTTCCACCTCTCCTGCAATTTTGTCGCGGACGCTGCTGTAGAGCTCATACTCCAGGGCATAAAGCTTGTCCTCCGCCCCGAGAATCATATCTTCCAGCTCTTTGAGCTCCGGGGTGATGTATCGCTCCGCGTTTGCGAGCGTCTGCTTGCGGGTATAGTATTCGGGTACGAGATCTTTGTAGGAATTGGTGACTTCCAGATAGTAGCCGAACACCTTATTGTACTTGATGCGCAGGTTCTTGATCCCGGTCTTCTCCCGCTCTTCGTTCTCAAGCTTTGCCAGCCAGTCCTTTCCGTCAGACTTGGCGCGCCTTAACTTGTCCACTTCCTCGTTCCACCCGTCCCGGATAATATTTCCTTCCTTCATGGCGATGGGCGGCTCGTCCCGGATGGCGTCTTTTACCAGAGTGCAGAGATCCTCCAGCGGGTCCATGTCCCCGCATATATTTTTCAGGAGAGTGCTCTCCATATCCTGAAGAATGCAGCGGATCGCCGGCAGCATCTCAAGAGACGTCCGGAATGCGGTCAGATCTCTCGGGTTTGCCGACCCGTATGTAATCTTCGTGATCAGACGCTCCAGGTCGTAAACCGGACCCAGATATTCCCGCATCTCTTCCCTTGCAATGGCGTCTTCCTTTAATTCCGCCACCGCATCCAGACGGAGCTGGATCTCCGCCTTGTCAATCAGAGGCTGCTCCACGTATTTACGCAGCGTGCGCGCTCCCATGGCGGTCTTTGTCTTATCAAGCACCCAGAGAAGGGATCCTCTTTTCTGCTTTTCCCTCAGCGTTTCGCAGAGTTCCAGATTCCTTCTTGTGGAGCTGTCCAGCATCATATATTTTCCCGCTGTGTACGGAGTGATATGAGTCAGGTTGGACAGAGAGTTCTTCTGGGTCTCAAGGAGATAGATCAGAAGCGCCCCCGCGCTTATAATCCCGCAGTCGTAGTCTCCGAGTCCAAGCCCCGCAAAGGAGGATACATGAAAATGTTCCAGAAGTTTCTGCCTGCATACATCATCGTCAAAATACCAGGAATCCAGAGCGTAGATCGTGATGCCGAGCCGCTCTTTCATGCCGTCCAGGTCCATCCCGCTCATGTAAAACGCCTCGTTGCAGATAATCTCGGAAGGAGAGAAACGGTAGATCTCATCCATCAGCTTTGCGCTGTCCGGAATCTCCGTCACAAAATAGTCCCCTGTCGTGATATCCGAGATAGCCACTCCGTAGCGGTCCGCAATGTAGACGATACACATGATATAATTGTTCCTCGTCTCATCCAGCGCCTGTGTGTCAAGATTCGTTCCGGGAGTCACAATGCGGACAACCTCGCGCTTTACGATTCCCTTCGCAGTCTTCGGGTCCTCCACCTGCTCGCAGATAGCCACCTTATATCCTTTTGACACCAGCCTGTTGAGATAGCTGTCCACAGCATGATAAGGGACACCGCACATGGGTGCCCGCTCCTCCTGTCCGCAGTTTTTTCCGGTCAGTGTGATCTCAAGTTCCCGCGATGCGGTCAGGGCGTCATCGAAAAACATCTCATAGAAATCGCCCAGTCTATAGAACAGAATGCAGTCCTGATATTCGGACTTCGTCTCCATATACTGCTTCATCATTGGTGTTAATTCAGCCACATTCTTACTCCTTTTCTTCCTTCTTCTGCCACTTTTCATCTGCTTTTTCTTCTGCTGGTGTATTATAGCATTTTTAAATTTTGTCTTCAACCGCTGAATCAGAGTACGCGGAAGACCGGTTTCTTCTCCCCGTACAGCCAGTGCAGCAGGTATCCGCTTAAGATGATTCCCAGAGCGCACAGCCCGGAAAACAGAATGGTAAAGGGAAGGCAGATCTGCCCCATAATCTGGAACGGCTGGTCTGCATAATCCCACACATTCCACCGCATAATCCGGTTCACGAAAATTCCCGTGATAAACTCTCCCGCAGTCACAAAAGCAGTACACCAGAGCACCTGTTTCCACATGGGCTCTCCCCACCCTGTCCATATTCCCTGCTGGGCAAAAAACACAAGGCAGACGCCGCCCAGGAAGAACATGGACCAGTGGGAAAATCCCCGCACCAGTACTTCAAACGTGTAATAGATCGATCCGCCCAGAGCCCACAGGAATAAGTATTCGCTCAGTTTCTTCAATATGATACCTCCTCATAATGATCCCTATCGGCTGTCATATAGGTATAGTCTGAGCCTGTCCCGGATATTTTATAAGTGGAATTTTTCTCAATCTTATTCCTCTTCCCGGGCTTCCCGAAACTTCCTGATCGCTTCCAGGCGCTTCGCCGTCTTTTTTTCATCCCCCTGTTCTGTCGGGTGATAGTAAGTCCTGTCTTTTAACCGTTCCGGCATACACTGCATATGCGTCAGTTTTTCCTCAGTGTCATGCGCATACTCATAGCCTTTCCCATATCCCAGCTCTTTCATAAGTCCGGTCGGGGCATTGCGGATCTGCATGGGAACCGGCTCCGCGGGCATACTGCGGACATCCTCTTTGCACAGCTCGCATGCTGTATAGAGTGCGTTGGACTTTGGCGCCATGGAGAGATACACGACCGCATGGGTCAGGTGAACATCACACTCCGGCATTCCGAGGAAATGGCACGCCTGATATGCCGCCACCGCAACCTGCAGCGCATTGCTGTCCGCCATCCCCACGTCCTCGCTTGCGAAACGGATCAGTCTTCTCGCAATATAGAGGGGATTCTCGCCCCCTTCCAGCATCCGCATCATCCAGTAGATGGCTGCGTCCGGATCGCTGTTCCGCATGGATTTGTGGAGGGCGGAGATCAGATTATAGTGTTCTTCCCCGCTCTTGTCATAGAGAAGCGACTTTCTGCTGATGCACTGGGACAGTCCTTCCTCTGTCACAGTGATGCCGGACGCACTGATCTCTCCGTTTAACACCGCCATCTCAAGCGTGTTCAGCGCACTTCTGGCGTCCCCGTCGGCAAACGCCGCGATGGCTCTTAAACTCTCCCGGGAGATCTGCACATTCTCGTTTCCGAATCCGGCCGGATTTCTGACCGCGTTCTCAAGAAGCTGAACAAGATTGTCCTCGGTGAGCGCTTTTAAGACAAACACCCGGCACCGGGAGAGAAGCGCCGCATTGATCTCAAAAGAAGGATTTTCCGTCGTCGCGCCGATCAGGATGATGCTTCCTTTCTCGACATACGGAAGGAAGGCATCCTGCTGTGCCTTGTTGAACCGGTGAATCTCATCGACAAAGAGTACGGTACGAAGCCCCACTCTCCTGCTTGCTTCCGCCCGGTTCATGACGTCCCGGATCTCCTTGATCCCGCTTGTCACCGCGCTGAAATTGATAAACTCGGATTTCGTCTGTCCGGCAATGATGCTGGCAAGCGTCGTCTTGCCCACTCCCGGAGGCCCCCAGAAGATCATGGAAGAGATCTGATCTTTCTCGATCAGTCTGCGCAGAATCTTCCCCGGCCCGAGCAGGTGCTCCTGTCCCACAAATCCGTCCAGCGTATCCGGCCTGAGCCGGCTCGCCAGCGGAGCCATGGCACGGCTGTTTCCGAATAAACTCATCTGTTCCATAACATCACCTCCCGGTCTGTATGGATTGGAAAAGAAAGACCACGCCGGAACCGCGCCGCACATTTCGCACCGGCAGAACTTCTGTCCCTGTCCGGCTCATGCAGCCGGAATTCCGGCGTGAATGATGTCTTTCCTATCTCTGATCTCTAACTTCTCTTGCTCATCTCTTACTCAGCCACATCTCTGATGCTGAAGCTGAATCTTCCCATTTTATCTTTTCCGAGGCAGACTGCCTTTACCACATCGCCGAGCGCGAGCACGTCTTCCACTTTGTTCACTCTCTGTTTTGCGATCTTTGAGATGTGAACGAGTCCTTCCTTGCCCGGAGCGAACTCGAGGAATGCGCCGAAGTCCTTGATGCTGACAACCTTTCCTTCAAATACCTGTCCGGCCTCGAACTCTGTCACAATGATGTGGATCAGCTTCGCAGCCTTCTCCATTGCCTCTTTCTCTGTGCCGCAGATCGATACGGATCCGTCGTCCTCGATATCAATCTTCACGCCGGTCTGCTCGATAATGGCGTTGATCGTCTTTCCTCTCTGTCCGACCACATCGCCGATCTTCTGCGGATCAATCTGCATCTGGATGATCTTCGGAGCGTACGGTCCGACTTCCGGACGCGGCTCTGCGATGGCCTTGTTCATCACTTCGTCGATGATGTATGTTCTCGCCTTCTTCGTCGCTGCGATAGCTTCCTCGATAATCGGTCTTGTCAGTCCGTGGATCTTGATATCCATCTGGATCGCCGTGATTCCCTTGTGTGTTCCGGCAACCTTAAAGTCCATGTCCCCGAAGAAATCTTCAAGTCCCTGGATATCGGTGAGCACAAGGTAGTCGTCGTCCGTCTCCCCTGTCACAAGTCCTGCGGAGATACCTGCAACCGCTGACTTGATCGGCACGCCTGCTGTCATAAGCGACATACTGGACGCGCACACACTCGCCTGGGATGTGGATCCGTTGGACTCAAATGTCTCGGATACCGTACGGATCGCATAGGGGAATTCCGCCTCGCTCGGGAGCACCGGAAGAAGGGCTCTCTCTGCAAGAGCACCGTGTCCGATCTCGCGGCGTCCCGGTCCTCTTGACGGCTTCGTCTCTCCTACGGAGTAGGACGGGAAATTGTAGTGGTGCATATATCTCTTGGATGTCTCCGCCTCGTCAAGTCCGTCCAGTCTCTGTGCCTCGGACAGCGGAGCCAGTGTCGTCACCGTACAGATCTGTGTCTGTCCTCTTGTGAACATTGCGGAACCGTGTACTCTCGGGATCAGGTCAACTTCCGCGGCAAGCGGACGGATCTGATCGATGGCGCGGCCGTCCGGACGCTTGTGGTCTTTTAAGATCATCTTGCGCACCGTCTTCTTCTGGTACTGGTATACCGCCTCGCCGAGCACATCCAGCCACTCTTCCTTCTCAGCGAACGCTTCTTCGAGCTTCTCTGTGATCTGACGGATGTTCTCTTCTCTTGTCTGCTTGTCATCTGTGAAAACCGCTTCCTCCATCGTTGCGGGCGGAACGATCTCCATAATCGCGTCGAACAGCTCCTGGGGAACCGCGCAGCTCTCATACTCATGTTTTTTCTTTCCGCACTCTGCCACAATGGTGTCGAAGAATGCGATTACTTTCTGGTTTAAGTCATGCGCCGCAAAGATCGCCTCGATCATCTTATCCTCCGGAACTTCGTTTGCCCCGGCCTCGATCATGATGACTTTTTCCTTTGTGGATGCGACGGTCAGCGCCAGATCGGAAACATCTCTCTGATCTGCCGTCGGGTTAAAGACGAACTCTCCGTCCACAAGTCCTACCTGCGTTGTGGAGATCGGCCCGTCAAAAGGAATGTCTGAAATACTTGTCGCGATAGAAGCGCCGAGCATTGCCGTAAGCTCCGGGCTGCAGTCCTGATCCACCGACATGACAAGGTTCTCAAGCGTCACATCGTTTCTGTAATCCTTCGGGAAGAGCGGACGCATGGGACGGTCAATGACACGGTCTGTCAGAATCGCGTTCTCGGACGCCTTTCCCTCTCTCTTGTTGAATCCGCCCGGGATCTTCCCGACCGCGTACATTCTCTCGTTATACTCTACACTCAGCGGGAAGAAATCAATCCCGTCTCTCGGCTTTTCAGATGCTGTAGCGGTACAGAGCACTGTCGTGTCGCCGTAGTGCATAAGAACCGCGCCGTTTGCCTGTTTTGCAACTCTGTCCACATCAACGCGCAGGGTGCGCCCTGCCAGTTCCATTTCATACTTTTTGTACATGGTTTTCTCCTTTTTCTTCAATCTGCTGCTTTGGACAGAAGTCTCCGAAACTACTGAAAAACCCGCAAAATCCGCATTTTTCTGCCGCTTTTGGCGAATCATCCGGCAAAAAGACGGATGGCTTGTGTGCTTTTCAGTGGTCTCGGCACTTATCTCTGTCCGCAATCTAAAATATTATATCATACCGGGATAAGATAGGCAATTACTTTTAGAAAAAACGGGACAGATCTCTCTGTCCCGCTTTCGTTCATTTCTGCTGAGATACGGACTATTTTCTGAGGCCGAGTCTCTCGATCAGTGAACGGTATCTTTCGATATCCATTTTCTTAAGGTATGCAAGAAGTCCTCTTCTCTGACCTACCATCTTAAGAAGTCCTCTTCTTGAGTGGTGATCCTTCGGGTTAGCCTTGAAGTGCTCTGTCAGCTCGTTGATTCTCGCTGTCAGGATAGCTACCTGTACTTCCGGAGATCCTGTATCTCCCTCGCTTCTTCCATACTCTTTGATGATTGCCTGTTTCTTTTCCTTTGCGATCATTTTCATTTCCTCCTTAAACTTTGTCAAACGCCTGATATTAAGTAATGGCCGGAGTAATCCGATTACCGAACATCGGCTTGTTTTGTGACCTGAAACAGTATAGCATACCGGACTGCTTCTGTAAAGAAAAACTTACAAATTCCCGTCCGGAAAAATTTCCTCTTTTGTTTCTCCGCTCAGTTCATCGCTCCAGCGGCGAAAATATTCCTCTCCGTACGCCTTGTCTTTTGTGACATGTTCTTTGAGCTCCTCCACAGAGCCGAATTTTGTCTCCGGCCGCTCGAACGCGCAGAAATGCGCTGTGATCTCTTTTCCGTAGGCGTTGCCCTCGTATCCGTAGACAAACACCTCCAGAAGCCGTCTCTGTTCATCCGTCACCGTGGGCTTTATGCCCGCGTTTCCAATGGCGCCGTACCATTTGCCGTCGATCTTTACCCGGCAGGCGTACACCCCGTACCGGGGCATGATCTTTCTCTTTTCCGGTTCGATGTTCATCGTCGGAAATCCGAGCGTGCGCCCGAGCTGATTGCCGTGCACAACGGTTCCGCTCATCCCGTAAGGATAGCCGAGAAGTGTCCGTGCCAGCTCAACGTCTCCCTGCATCAGTGCGTCTTTGATATATGTGCTGCTGATCACTGTCCCCCGGTAGCGCTCCTTCTCAATGACATCCAGCGTATAGCCGTACTGTTCCGAAAACTCCGCGAGCATCCGGACGTCGCCCCTCTTGCCGTGGCCGAAGCAGAAGTCCGTCCCGACGACAATATGGGCTGCATGGAGCTGTTCCGCAAGGACTTTCCGGATGAACTCTTCCGCCTCCATCTCCCGGACTTCCCGCGTAAACGGATACTCGATCAGACAGTCCACTTTTCCCTCCAGATGCTGCCGCCTCTCCTTATTTGTCATCAGAGAGTCCCGGCCCATATCAAAAGCGCACACTACGCTTTCGCAGTCATCGGACGCATACTCCCGGATCTTATCCACCAGCTTCTGGTGTCCCCGGTGAAGCCCGTCAAATTTTCCGAGCGTCACCGCCGTCTTTTTCTCTCCGTGATAGGATTCTATTCCTCTGTAATATCTCATGTCTGTCTCTTCCATCCTCTTTCCTGGCACATCAGCGTATCATTTCCGTGCAGTGCTCTTTCCTGCATCGCGGCCCAGTGCAGTTCTTCTCAGTACGGTTTCTCTCAGTGCAGCTCTTCCGGGTCGAGAAACATTTTGACCGGGCGGAACCTGTCCCTTCCGCTGCTCCGGTAAATGCCGATGAACCGTCCCTCTTCGTCATAAACCCGCACCTGACCGTCCGTGCAGTCTGCCTTCCCGCCGGAAGCAGTCTGTTTCCCGGACTGCATGGCTTCCCCGGCGGTCGCCTGTTCCCCCGGCTGCCGGATCTCCCCGGCGATGACCTGTTTTCCCGACAGCGGATTGCCGTTGTACGCCAGGGCGGCATACTGCTTCTTCACTGTGATCTTCGGAAGATCGGAGAACATCCCGTCCATGGGTGTAAGAATCTCGCAGAGTCTTCCGTCCTGAACCGCCCGCTCTACCTCAGAGAGCTTCCGGCTGTCCTCAAGGGCAAAGCGCTCCACCTTTGTGCGCAGAAGGCGCTCCATACATCCTCCGCACCCAAGCTTCTCCCCGATATCGCTGCAAAGCGTGCGGATGTACGTGCCTTTTGAGCAGTCCACCTCCATGCGGATGTGCGGAAGGCTTACTTCTTTGATCCGGATGTCGTATATCTTCACCCTGCGGCTCTTGCGCTCCACGGTCTTTCCCTCTCTCGCCAGCTCATAGAGTTTTTTCCCGTTCACCTTGAGAGCCGAGTACATGGGAGGGATCTGGTCATATTCTCCGATAAATTCCCGGATGCACGATATGACCGCCTCCTCCGCAACGGACGAAACGTCTCTTTCCTCGATCGTCTCTCCCGTGATATCCTGGGTGTCCGTTATGCGTCCCAGGAGGAGAACCGTCTCATATGTCTTGTCCTTGTCTGTGAGCATCCCGCACACTTTTGTGGCGCGGCCCAGACAGACAGGAAGCACCCCCTCCGCATCCGGATCAAGGGTGCCTGTGTGTCCGATTTTCTTCTGCCCGACAATGCGCCGCAGACGGGCGACAACGTCGTGAGAAGTATATCCTTTTTCCTTGTATATATTCAGGATGCCGTTTACCATCACGCGTCCCTTTCTTCCTGCGCCTGCTTTAACTGGATGGCGATCCGTCCCGTGATGTTGTTGATCACGTCGTGGCTTGATCCCTTCATGGTGACGCCGGCCGCTCTCGCGTGTCCTCCGCCTCCGAAATATTTCGCCACCTGGCTTACATCCACGATGCCTTTGGAGCGCAGGCTAACTTTATATTTCTGCGGCTCGGTCTCGTGAAGGAAGATCGCAACTTCCACGCCCTTTGTCAGCCGCAGCTGGCTTACAATTCCCTCCAGATCGGACGGCTGTGCCTGGAAAAACTCCATGGATCTTCTGCGGATCACGGAGACGATGCACTGCTTATCCATGATCAGCATGCTCTCCAGAAGCGCCCGCCCGAGAATCTGGTTCTGTATGTAAGTCTTTTCATAGTACGTCTTGTCAATGATCTCGCTGGAATTGATTCCCTTGCGCATCAGTTCCGCGGCGATCTCCATCGTCTCAGGTGATGTACAGGAATACTGGAAAACTCCGGTATCATGGGCGATTCCCATGTAGAGGGCCTCCGCGCACGCCTTTGATATCTTCTCCCTGTCAAGAAGGGTGAACACAAGCTCCGATGTGGAACTTGCATCCGGAACGATATAATTGATATCCGCAAACGCCTCGTTGCTCACATGGTGATCGATGCACAGTGTCTCTTTCGCACTCTCAAACAGAGGCATGGAAAAACCCAGTCTCTGCGCGTCGCCGCAGTCCAGGCAGATAAACAGGTCGTAGGGCTCCCCTTCCGGCAGCTCTGTTCTCACCCGGTCCGTCCCCTGGATCAGCGTATACGCATCGGGAATCGTTTCGAGGTAAACGTGAGTCTCCACATCCGGATACTGTTCCTCAAGGTAGAGAAAAAGTCCCAGACAGGAACCCACACAGTCGCCGTCCGGGCGGACATGACCGCCCAGAGCGACTTTCTTTTTCCCCTTCAGTACATCGTCTAACACAATTCTGTTCATTTTATTCCTCAGCTCCATTATCCATGTCCCGGGTCACTTCATCGATCTTTCTGCTGATGTTCACTCCGTATTCAATGGACTGATCCACGATAAATCTGATCTCCGGGGTGTTCCGAAGGTTGACCGTGCGTGCGAGCTCTCTGCGGATATAACCTTCCGCACTCTGAAGACCTTTTAACGTATCCTGCTGTGCCTTTGCATCGCCGAGCACACTGATATACGCTTTGCATGTCTTCAGATCCGGCGCCACTTCCACGGCAACCACGGAAGTCATCGGTGCCACCCGCGGGTCTTTGATGCCTTCTCTTATGATATTGCTCAGCTCCCGCTGAACCTCTGCGTTGACCCGCGTATTTTTTATGCTGTTCTTTCTCATTTTATTTCAAGCTCCTTTGGGCTGTTATTTTACAGCCGCCCGGCCGCGCTCTGGCAGCGCAGGCGCCTGCTATTTTCTCTCAGCCTCTACCATCTTGTAGGCTTCCACATTGTCGCCTTCCTTGATGTCATTATAGTTCTGGAATACGAAACCGCACTCGTAGCCGGCTCTTACTTCCTTCACATCGTCCTTGAAGCGCTTTAAGGATGCCAGCGGTCCGTCGAACATGACGATGCCGTCGCGGATCAGACGGACAGAGCAGTTTCTCTCGAAAATACCGTCCTGAACATACGCTCCCGCGATCGTTCCGACGCCGGACGCCTTGAATGTCTGGCGCACTTCCGCGTGGCCCAGTATCTTCTCCTCGAATACCGGATCGAGCATCCCCTTCATGGCTGCCTCCACATCCTCGATGGCGTTGTAGATGACGCGGTAAAGTCTTAAATCCACGCCCTCTCTCTCCGCAATATCCTTTGCGGTCGCATCCGGACGCACGTTGAATCCGATGATAATCGCATTGGATGCGGACGCCAGGATCACGTCGGATTCGTTGATCGCGCCCACGCCTCCGTGGATGATCTTGATTACGACCTCGTCGTTGGAGAGTTTTAAGAGGCTCTGCTTGATTGCCTCCACAGATCCCTGTACGTCTGCTTTCACGACAATGTTGAGTTCCTTTAAGTTACCCTCCTGGATCTGGTTGAACAGGTCGTCAAGGGACATTCTCGACTTCGTCTCGTCAAGCAGCTTCACCTTGTTCTGTGCGATGAATGTATCCGCGAAGTTTCTCGCCTCTTTCTCCGAGTCGCATCCCACGAACACTTCTCCCGCGTTGGGAACGTCGTTGAGTCCGAGGATCTCTACCGGCTGGGACGGCCCCGCCTCCTTGACTCTTCTCCCCCGGTCATCCATCATGGCGCGGACACGTCCGTGTGCGCTTCCCGCCGCGATGGCGTCTCCAACGTGGAGTGTTCCCTTCTGTACGAGAACTGTCGCCACAGATCCCTTGCCCTTGTCGAGCTCTGCCTCGATCACAAGACCTCTTGCCGCACGGTTCGGGTTCGCCTTAAGCTCCATCACCTCTGCGGTCAGAAGGATCATCTCGAGAAGTTCCGGAATACCTTCCTTCGTGTGTGCGGATACCGGTACGAATACCGTGCTGCCGCCCCAGTCTTCGGGGATCAACTCATACTCGGTGAGTTCCTGTTTTACTCTCTCCACGTTAGCGCCCGGTTTGTCGATCTTGTTGATGGCAACAATGATCTCCACTCCCGCCGCTTTCGCGTGGTTGATGGCCTCAATCGTCTGCGGCATCACGCCGTCGTCCGCTGCAACTACGAGAATTGCGATGTCCGTCGAGCTGGCGCCGCGCATACGCATCGCCGTAAACGCCTCATGTCCCGGTGTGTCAAGGAAGGTGATCTTCTCTCCGTTCACCTCAACGACATAGGCTCCGATATGCTGTGTGATTCCGCCTGCCTCGCGGTCCGTTACGTTCGTGTGTCTGATAGCGTCCAGAAGGGACGTCTTTCCGTGGTCAACGTGTCCCATGACACAGACAACCGGCGGGCGCTTCACCATAAGGCTTTCGTCCTCCTCATCCTCTTTTAAGAGTTCCTCGATCACGTCCACGACTTCCTCTTTCTCGCAGAGCACGTCGAACTCAAGAGCGATCTCTTCCGCTGTGTCGTAGTCGATCTCCTGGTTTACTGTCACTACCTTTCCCTGAAGGAAAAGCTTCTTGACGATCACCGAAGGAACGACTTTCATCTTGTCGGCAAGCTCTTTGATTGTGAGAACTTCCGGAATAACGATCTGTTTGATCTTCTCTTCCTTCTTCTCCTCCTGCTTCGGCTGCGGCTTCTTCGCCTCTGTCACCTGTTTCTGCTTTCTTCCCTTCTTGCCTTTGCCCTCGAACGCTTCATCTCTGTATTCCTTCTTCTTGTTGTCGCGCTCTTTATCCTTTGCCTTGTTTCTCTGGCTCTTCTGCTGTTCCACCATGGAAGATCCCATGTCATCCCTGCGGGTATCGCGTCTGTCGCCGCGCGGTCCTACTCCCCGCTGGTCTCTTCCATCTCTTCCGTCTCTTCCGTCACGTCCGCCTCTCTCCGGGCGTCCTCCCTGACGGCCGCCAAAGGAACGGTCTCCCTGTCCCGGGCGGTCTCCTCTTGCAGGACGGTCTCCTGCGGGACGGCCTCCTCTTTCGCCTCTTTCGCCGCGGTCACTGCGCTCCCCGCGCTCTCCGCGGAACGGGCGGTCTGAGAAGCTGCGGCCTCCCTGCGGTCTCTCGCCCCGTTCGCCTCTCTCCGGACGGTCCGCGTGTACCGGGCGCTCTGATGATCTCTCCGGACGGTCCGCGTGTACCGGACGATCTCCGCTTCTCTCCGGGCGGACCGGATGCGCTCCTGCGCTGCCCGGTCTGCTCTCAGCTGCCGGGCGGGTTCCCTGTGCCGGTCTCTCGGCTCTTGGCATGCGCTCTCCTGCCGGTCTGTTCTCTGCGGCCGGACGGGTTCCCGGTACCGGACGTGCTCCTGCCGGTATGGTGCGTCCTCCCTGGGCGGGTCTCTCCTGATGAACCGGACGCGCTCCCGCCGGTTTTCCTTCCCCTGCCTGACGGCCTCCCTGGGCCGGGCGGGCCTGCCCCTGTCCCGGGCGGGCATTTCTCTGCGCCGGACGGTTTCCCTGAATCCGGCTGCTGTTCTTGGAATTCTGCGGGCGGATTACAAAGGCAAGATTTTTCTTCTTCGGAGCCGCATTCTCCTGCGCCTCGCCCTGTTCTGTCTTCTCTGCACTCTCCGGCCCGTTCTCATGTGTATCTTTCGGCGCCTGCTGTTTTGTCTGCGAAGACGCCGCTTCTCTTCTGATTTCCTCAGCCACGCTGTCCTCCAGTGTGCTCATATGGTTCTTTACCTCCACATTTTTCTTCTGTAAAATCTCCAGCAGTTCCCTGTTGTCTATGCCCAGCTCTTTCGCCAGCTCATGTACCCTCATTTTCGTCATATCACTACCTCCTTATGCATTCAAGATCCGCTCATACTGCTGTCAAGCTCTTTTTGAATTCCGCCTGCAAATCCTTCGTCCAATATTGCCAGAGATGCACGGAATTCTTTTCCCATTGCATGCCCTAAGGTATCTTTATCTCCGTAAATATAAATTGGAACTCTGTAAAATTCACACATATTCTGAAACTTTTTCTTTGTGTTTTCCGATGCGTCCGAGGCCACGATCACAAGAGCCGCCCTCCCGGACTTCGTCTCGCTCTCGGTCTTCGCCTCTCCGCTTACGCACCTTCCGGCTCTCACTGCAAGCCCGATCAGAGACAGGACCTTATCCCTCTTTCTCAATCTCGCCCATCTCCTTTTCCAGTCTTTCATACACATCGGCAGGGATTTCCTGCTTAAACGACCGCTCAAGCCCCCGGCTTTTAACCGCCATCCGGAAACATCCGACGGAGCGGCAGATATAAGCGCCCCGGCCGTTTTTCTTTCCTCCGGCGTCCACCTCGAACTCCCCGCTCTCTGTGCGGAGGATGCGCATCAGTTCTTTCTTCGGCTTCATCTCGCCGCATCCCACGCATTTCCGCATGGGAATCTTTTTCTTCACTGCCAAACAACCCACTCCTTCAGATTCTGATCTGTCTATTCGTTTCCGTCCGTCTCGATGAACTCAAACTCTTCTGTGTCCTCTTCTCCGGCCGGTTCCTCATACGCCGCATCTTCTTCGTATGCGCCGTCGTAGTTTTCGTCATAATTTTCTTCGTATCCGTCGCCGTAAGCTCCGTCAAATTCCTCGAATTCACCGTCCTCCGTATACTCCTCGTCGAAGTCTCCGGTGTATCCTTCCTCACCCATGAGACCCATCTGCTCCATGTAGTTCTCCGGAAGGTCGCCCGCCTCGATGGCCTGAGTCTCGCTCTTGATGTCGATCTTGTATCCGGTCAGCCGGGCTGCAAGTCTTGCGTTCTGTCCCTCTTTTCCGATGGCAAGGGAAAGCTGGTAGTCCGGAACAATGACGCTTGCGATCTTCTCCTCCGGATCCGCCATAACGGAAATGACTTTCGCCGGGCTTAACGCGTTCTCGATCAGGAGCGCCGGGTTTTCATCCCAGTTGATGATGTCGATCTTCTCGCCTCTTAACTCCTGAACGACCGCGTTGACTCTCGCGCCGTTCATTCCCACGCAGGCTCCCACCGGATCCACATTCGGATCGTTGGACCAGACAGCCATCTTCGTCCTTGATCCCGCTTCCCTGGCGATGCTTTTGATCTCCACGGTTCCGTCTCTTACCTCAGCCACTTCCGCTTCAAAGAGGCGCTTCACCAGTTCCGGATGGGTACGGGACACGAGGATCTTCGGTCCCTTCGGCGTGTTCTTCACTTCCACCACGTAGAGCTTAATGCGCTCCGTAGGTTTAAACGTCTCGCCTTTCACCTGCTCGTTTTCCGTGAGCATGGCGTCGGCTCTTCCCAGGTTGATGCTGATATTCTTTCCTACATAGCGCTGAACAATACCTGTCACGATATCCTTCTCTTTCTCAAAGTACTGGTCGAACACAACTTTCCGCTCTTCTTCTCTGATCTTCTGAAGGATGAGGTTCTTCGCATTCTGTGTGGCGATCCGCCCGAACTCCTTGGAGTGAACCGGGATCTGCGCCACATCGCCGATCTGAAGTGCGGAGTCGATCTGCTCTGCTTCCTCGAGACTGATCTCGAGAGCCGGCTCCTCCACCTCTTCCACAACTTTCTTCTCCGCGTAAACCGCATAGTCGCATGTCTCACGGTCCATGATCACCTTGATGTTCTCCGCCGTTCCGAAATGGTTCTTACAGGCGCTGATCAGCGAATTTTCAATAGCGTCCATCATGACGTCCCTGCTGATGTTTTTCTCCTTCTCCAGAATTGTCAAAGCTTCCATTAATTCTGTGTTCATTCTTGCTTTCCTCCTAATATAATTAAAAATCCAAAGCCAGACGGATCAGCGCAATGTCTGAGCGTTCAAATGTCTGTTCTGTCTCATCCTCATACCCGATCGTCACGGTGTTCTCATCGTATCTCAGAAGAATTCCGACGAATTCTTTCTGTCTGTCAACCGCCCGGTAAGTCCTTATCTCCACTTCCTCACCGATGCTCCTCTTAAAATCTTTCTCTTTTTTGAGCGGTCTCCCGAGTCCCGGAGAGCTGACCTCAAAAACATAGGAATCCGCGATATAGTCTTTCTCGTCAAGGATATCGGAAAACTCCCGGCTCACCGCCTCACAGTCGTCCACCGTGATTCCTCCCGGCTTATCAATGTAAGCTCTCAGGTACCAGGTTCCCCCTTCCTTTACATACTCCACATCAACCAGCTCAAATCCCAGCCTGTCGACAATCGGCGTCAGGAGCTCTTCTGTCTTCTGTTCGTAATCTTCTTTTCTGGACACGCTATACTTCCTTTCTTATTCAAAGCCCCGCCAGATGCCGCTGTCATCCTCCTGCAGATGCACTGCAACAAAGAAGAGTGAACTTTCGTTCACTCTTCTGCCGGGTTCCTTATGTAACTATTGTGTAGTATACCACTGTTTTCCTGCGATTGCAAGGGGGTTTTCGGCAAACTTCCGGGATTTTTCAGGGATTTTCAGCCGTTTCGGGACCTATCCTCTGTATTTCGTCCCCACTCCGTCACGTTTTGCCTGTTTTAAGCGGTTGAGCGTGACTTCTTTTTCATTATAGAGGATCTTCGTCTCCGTCCCCTCCTCGAAGAGCCACACGTTTTCCAGTTCGTCCTTCTTCTGAAGCCGGATGCCTCTCACACCTACGGCAGCCTTCTTCTTCACCGGGACTTCCGCCGCGGCAAATTTGAGGAAATAGCCGTTTCGCGTCTGGAGCACAACATTTAAGTTGTCTGTAATCACCCGGACGGCGATGAGGGAATCCCCTTCCTGGAGCTTCGTCGCCGCAATGGTCCGCTTGGACACCTGGAACTCGCTCCCCTCCACTTTTTTCACCATACCCTGAGCTGTGGCGAAAAGAAGCATGGCGAAACGCATCTGTTCTGAATCGCAGACCATGATGATCTGCTCATCGCTGCTTGTATAGTTGCTCACATTGTCGATGGGCGTTCCCTTGTCCCGGAACCTTCCATATGGAAGATCCTGCACCCTTACCTGATGCATCCGCCCCGTATCGGTAAAGAGACAGAGCTTTCCGGTGTTCATGCAGTGGACCACATACCGGTTCTCATGGTCCGCAGCCTCCCTGTTTCTCTCATAGACCGCAGGATCTACGGTTTTCGCATATCCGAACCGGTCCATGAGGAAGACAACCTCCTGCTCCTCAATCTTCTTCTCCTCGAACACGGCTTCCTCCGCGTTCTCTATAGCCGTGCGGCGTTTTCTGCCGAACTCTTTTTTATACCCGTCCAGTTCCTCCATGATCACCCCTGCCATGGAGTCATAATTGTTCAGGATATCCTCGTAGCGGGCGATATTCTGAAGCGTCTGCTCATGTTCTGCGCGGAGCGCCTCGATCTCAAGACCGATCAGGCGGTACAGTCTCATCTCCAGGATTGCGGTGGCCTGCCGCTCGGTAAACCGGAGCATGGCCGCCATCTTTTTGGAAATGTTTGACTTGAATTTAATATTGTCCGTCACGCCGTTTACAAGACACGCCCGGGCGTCTTTTACCGACTTGCTTCCCCGGAGGATCTCGATAATCAGGTCGATCACATCGCACGCCTTAATCAGTCCTTCCTGAACTTCGCTCTTCTCCCGTTCTTTTGCGAGCAGTGTGTTGTATTTTCTCGTAGCAAGCTCAAACTGGAAGTCCACATGGTGCTCGATGATCTTCTTAAGTCCCAGCGTCTCCGGACGCCCGTCGGCCACGGCAAGCATATTGACGCCGAAGGTGTCCTCAAGCCGCGTCTTCTTGTAGAGCATGTTTTTTAAGTTCTCCACGTCCGCGCCCTTTTTCAGTTCCAGGACGATCCGGATTCCCTCTTTGGAAGACTGGTTCGAGATATCCACGATATCCGTCGTCTTCTTCGTCTCCACAAGCGCTGCCACATCGTTTAGGAACTTTCCGATGCCGGTTCCGATCATGGTGTAGGGGATCTCGCTGATGACGAGCTGTTTCTTCCCGCCTTTTAATTCCTCCACTTCCACCTTTCCGCGGATGCGGATCTTTCCCTGTCCGGTCTCATAGATCTCCGGCAGGTCGTCCTTGTTGACAACGATACCTCCTGTGGGGAAGTCCGGCCCCTTGATGTATTTCATGAGCTGCTTCGTGCTGACGGCGTCGTTTTTCATATATGCCTTCACCGCGTCGATAACTTCACCCAGGTTGTGCGTCGGGATGCTCGTGGCCATTCCCACCGCGATTCCCTCCGCGCCGTTTACGAGCAGATTCGGCACGCGCACAGGAAGCACCAGCGGCTCTTTCTCCGTCTCGTCGAAGTTGGGGCCGAAATCCACGATATCCTTGTCCAGGTCTCCCAGACACACTTCCTGGGTAAACTTCGTAAGACGCGCCTCGGTGTAACGCATGGCGGCCGCGCCGTCCCCCTCGATGGAGCCGAAGTTTCCGTGGCCGTCCACAAGGATCTGGCCTTTCTTAAAGTCCTGGGCCATGACCACAAGCGCCTCGTAGATGGAACTGTCCCCGTGGGGGTGATATTTACCCATCGTATCTCCCACGATACGGGCGCACTTCCTGTACGGCCGGTCATAGCGGATGCCGAGCTCGTACATATCGTAGAGGGTGCGCCTCTGCACCGGCTTGAGCCCGTCTCTGACGTCCGGCAGAGCCCTGGCAATGATTACGCTCATGGCATAATCGATATATGATTTTTTCATAAGGTCCGAATACTCGGTCCTTATGATCTGTGATTCACTGTTCATGTTCTGTCTCCTTTATCTTAACGGAAGCCCCTTCTTTCTGTACCGGCAGCGGGTTCTGCGGCCGGGCAGCCGGGCGCCGCATCAAATGTCAAGCTCCGCCTCTGTCGCGTTCTCATAGATAAATGCCCTTCTCGGAGGCACTTCTGTTCCCATGAGCATCTCGGTCACGCTTGACGCCATCCGCGCGTCCTCGATCTCCACAAGCTTTAACAGACGTCTTTCCGGGTCCAGCGTCGTCTCCCAGAGCTGCTCCGCGTCCATCTCTCCCAGACCTTTGTACCGCTGCAGGGTAAATGGCCCTTTGTGGGTCTTCCTGTATTTCTCCAGCGCCTTGTCGTCGTAGAGGTATTCTTCCCCGCCGTTTTTCGGCATGGCTTTATAAAGCGGCGGCATGGCAATATACACATGTCCCTCGTAGATCAGCTCCGGCATGAACCGGTAGAACAGCGTGAGCAGAAGGGTGGAGATATGGGCTCCGTCCACATCTGCATCGGCCATGATGATGATCTTGTCATACTTCAGCTTCGTGATATCAAAATCGTTGCCGTACCCTTCCGAGAATCCGCACCCGAAGGCATTGATCATCGTCTTGATCTCCGCGTTTGCCAGAATCTTGTCGATGCTCGCCTTCTCCACATTTAAGATCTTTCCGCGGATCGGAAGGATCGCCTGGAAACTTCTGTCCCTGGCCGTCTTTGCGGAACCGCCGGCGGAATCTCCCTCTACGATGAAGATCTCGCACTTCTTCGGGTCTCTGCTCTCGCAGTTGGCCAGCTTTCCGTTGCTGTCAAAAGAGTATTTCTGCTTTGACAGAAGATTCGTCTTTGCCTTCTCCTCCGTCTTCCGGATCTTCGCCGCCTTCTCCGCGCTTGAGAGAACCGATTTCAGCGTGTCCAGATTCCGGTCAAAGTACCGGACGATCTCCTCTCCGGTGACCTTGCTGACCGCCTTGGACGCGTCAGGGTTGTCCAGCTTCGTCTTTGTCTGCCCCTCGAACCTCGGGTCCGGGTGCTTGATGGAGATAATCGCGGTCATCCCGTTCCGGATGTCGGCACCGGTGAAATTGGCGTCCTTCTCCTTCAGGATTCCCAGCTCGCGGGCGTACTGGTTCATCACCGTCGTGAACATGGTCTTGAATCCGGTCAGATGGGTTCCGCCCTCCGAGTTATAGATATTATTGCAGAAGCCGAGCACGTTTTCGTGGAACTCGTTCACATACTGGAAGGCAGCCTCCACCTCGATGCCATCCGCTGTTCCCTTGAAATAGACGGGTTCATGGAGGGTTTCCTTCTTCCGGTTGAGATCCCGGATAAAACCGAGAATCCCGTCCGGCTCATGATACTCGATATGCTCCGGCTCCTCCGGCCTCTTGTCGTCAAAGATAATCGTAAGCTCCGGATTTAAGTAGGCGGTCTCATGGAGACGGCTTTTCACCTCCTCCGCCCGGAACTTCGTCTTCTCGAAGATGGTGTCATCCGGGAGGAAATTCACAGTCGTCCCCGTCTTTCTCGTCTTCCCGATCTTCGGCAGCAGTCCGTCCTCCAGTTCAATCACCGGCACGCCCTTCTCATACCGGTCGTGGTGGATGTATCCGTCTTTGCTGATCTTTACGTCCATGTAGGCGGACAGCGCATTTACGACCGAGGAACCAACACCGTGAAGTCCTCCGCTTGTCTTATATGCAGTATCGTCAAACTTTCCTCCCGCGTGAAGCGTAGTGTAGACGACCCGGGCCGCGGACACCCCTTTCTGATGCATGTCCACCGGAACCCCGCGCCCGTTGTCCGATACGGTTGCGGAACCGTCCTTTTCCAGTGTGACATGAATCTCCGAGCAGTACCCTGCCAGATGCTCGTCCACCGCATTGTCCACAATCTCGTAGATCAGATGATTGAGTCCTTTCGTGGACACACTTCCTATGTACATGCCCGGGCGTTTGCGGACTGCTTCCAGTCCTTCAAGGACCGCAATGCTGCCCGCATCATATGTGCTGTTTCCTGCCATTTTCATTCTCCTTCTCTTTTCGTCCGGGCGGAACAAAAAGCGCTTCCCTTTCGCCCCGTCCGCACCGTCATCCTGCTTTCGCGCAGAACAATCCATTTCATACTATATCACCAGTCCTTGTGGTTTTCAACAGAAAAAACACAACATGGATGAGCGCATGGATGAACGCCCCCGTCTGAAACAGTCTGAAATGAACCTCACTCTTCCATAATCACATGGTACAGTGTATCGGCCAGCACTTCCATGGCGTTCATCATCTCCTCCACCGTGTTCGTCTGGGCCCCCGCCTCCACAAGGAGGGATTTCGGCAGCAGGTGCAGATTGTACCGGTAGGCTCTTAAATAGATATGCCGGACAAATCCCGGGTAAAGGCTCTCGGAGGCAAGCTGCATCTGGAGAGAAAAAGCCAGGTTATCCTGTATGTACGGATTGTACAGATAGTCAATGTCGCCGTTTGTTCTGGACCGGCTCAGCCCGTTGAAATACATGATCTTCGCGGTCGGCTTCCCGTTGATCTCCGTCACAAGATGGGTCCCTTCCGCGACGCCGTCGCGGTGCAGGTCAATGGCCACCTCGATCGTCGGGTTTGCCTCCAGGATCGGGCGCACTCCGGCCTCCGCGTACTCGTAGGCGTTGCTCCGGTCGAGTTCTCCGTTTATGATGTCATACACGCCGGTATCGTGGATCGTCTCAATTCCTTTCTCATTTAAAAGCTGCGTCAGATATTCCCCCACGCCGACGATGCTCGTAGCCGGGTCCCCGGGCGTGGAATCAACGAACTCTTCCTGAGAGTGGGTATGGAAGATCAGAATCTTCGGTCCGCCTGTCGTGTTGTCGATCTTCATGCTGCGTCCGAGAAGATCATCCGCGTTCAGCTGGTCCGGCCCGATCATGGTGGAGCTGTCCACAGTGTAGAAGTTGCTCAGCAGATAGTCGAAGTCTCTTAACTTCTCAATGGACATATCCACTGTCGGCGTCACCGTCTGCGCTGCGGCTTCCGACTCGTCCGGCTCCCCCACAAGGTTGCCGTTCTCATCCACTGCATTCTCGTCGCCGGCCTGTGCTTCGAGGATTCTGGCAATGGTCTCCTCGTCTTCAATTGACGTGGAAATCTCCGCGTTTTTCTCCACGTAACTGATAATCGGAAACCATGCCAGAGTCCGCTGTCTCACCCACTCCAGTGGTTCTTCCCCAGGGGTTCGGTTCACCCATGTAAATACAGGCATGTATATTTCCTGTGCTTTGGTGAGGATCTGCTTCTGAATGCCGTACCTCCAGTTTTTCCCGAACCCTTCCGAGCTGATACAGAGTGTGCAGAACAGAAGAACCGCTGCAAGAGCTGCGGTGCCAGCCTGTCTGAAATTTCGTTTTCTCAGTCTGTCCATATCGCGGCGGCGCCCTTTCCTGTGTTTTCTGTAATCCTATGCTGCCTTCCGTCCTCTTATTCCTTCTGTTTCTTTATCCGTTCCCTTTCTGCGGCCGCCGTCCTGAGCCCATTTTCTGTACCGCCGTCCTGAGCCCGTCTTCTGCGCTGCCGCCTCACGCCTGCGTCACAAGCATGTTTATGGCCTCCGAGATCGTATGGCTGATCTGCCGGATCATCTCGTCCACATCCTTCGGAGTGACAAACATCCCGTTCAGGTGCGGAGCGATCAGTTCCTTTACAAACTCATACTTCTCCCCCGCATTGTATGAGCGCAGCACCTCCCCCACTCCTTTAAATGATTCTGAGGACTCCAGCGCTCTTATGAAATTCTCCATCGTATCATTTACAATCGTTGCTGCGTCCACTACCGTCGGTACCCCAATCCCGATGACAGGCACACCCAGCGACTCCTCCGTCATCCCGCACCTGTGGTTTCCAACCCCGGAACCGGGATGGATTCCTGTATCCGCAATCTGGATCGTCCGGTTCAGTCTCCTGCTGTTGCGCGCGGCAAGCGCATCAACGGCAATGACAAGGTCA
Source organism: Ruminococcus turbiniformis (assembly GCF_020687545.1). GTDB lineage: Bacteria > Bacillota > Clostridia > Lachnospirales > Lachnospiraceae > Mediterraneibacter > Mediterraneibacter turbiniformis. The sequence goes on from NZ_JAJEQX010000002.1 coordinate 166,703, forward strand.
GGGTTCGTCTCCCTCACGATCCCTCTGATAATCTCCGCGCTCTCCATTCCCGTCTGTCCCATCACACCGGGAACAACGGCGCTGATCACAGGGGCGTGTTCCATATTCATGGCATATTTTCCGTACTCTTTCACAACATGCCGGTTCACTGCCAGATGATCTGCCACATAGGGCCCCAGGGCATCGGGAGTCACTTCCCTGTTTCCAAGTCCTGCCACAAGAACAGACAGACCGTCCTTCTCTTCTTTTCTGTGCCGTCCGATCAGCTCGCGGATACACCGGCACAGTTCTTCCGCGACTTCTCTCCGGTTTTCCTCATCAGGCAGCGCCAGATTCGGCGTCTCAAGAGTCAGATAAAGGCCGACCGGCTTCCCCATGGCTTTCGCCCCGTTCTCTGTCCGTATTTCCACCCGTGTCAGGCGCATCTCCCGTTCCTCATCATAGCGTTCATTAAGAACAACACCCTGGATCTCCACATCGTCCGACTCAAAGCGCTCTTTTTCCTCGAGCGCAAGATCGGTACGCACACTGTAATTTCTCAGCATGTCACATCCTCCTCCGTCACTGCGGGCTTATCCGCTTGTTTCCTGCTTTCCGTAACAGTTTTTGCAATAATTCTCAATTTATGTATTGACAACCCCTGCCGGTTAGCATAAAATGAATGAGTATGTTTCAGCGGAGCGTCCGTGTCCGAATCTGTTGAAGCACATGATTCATTTTTGATATTTCATGTATTTGGAGGTGTACAGGTTGGCTAACATTAAGTCTGCTAAGAAGAGAATTTTAGTAAACGAGACAAAGGCTGCAAGAAACAAGGCAATCAAGTCAAGAGTTAAGACTGCAGTAAGAAAAGTGGATGCTGCGGTTGCGCAGAAAGACGCTGAGGCTGCAAAGGCTGCCCTTCATACAGCGATTGTTGAGATTTCCAAAGCAGGAAGCAAGGGTGTTTATCACAAAAAGACTGTTTCCAGAAAGATTTCTCGTCTGTCAAAAGCTGTAAACGGCATTGCTTAATTTGATAGAGATAGAAAGATAAGAGACATCCGTTCCCGTCAGGCGGATGTCTCTTTTTGTACTGGCAACGTTCATAAGTCCGGGCTTGCCCGGGGCCTTGGCGAGCGCTTACAATCTCACGTACCCGAAGCTGTTTATGAGCCCGTCCAGGCGGTGGTTTTCCCTGCACAGCGGGCACTCATGCGCGTTATACACATGGTAATCCGGCAGATCGGAGCCGGTGAAAATTGTCTTCACTTCCATCCCCGCCACTTTTGATATGGCGCTGAACACCGCGCAGATACCGCAGACCGTTCCGCCGTAGTAGAGAACGGACTCGATTGCCTGCATCGTCAGGCTGCCTGTGGCCATGGAGTCAGTCAGGATGAGCACCTGCTTGCCCTCGATCATTCTCTGGTTGTTGTCACGGAAAAGGATCTGGCCTGTAGCGTCAAATTCCGGGGTTACAACAGAGATATTATTTCCCGCACTCATGGACATGTTGGACGCGTCCGCCAGATGTTCTGCCATAAAAGTCCCGATCACTTCCGTGTTCTTCATGCACACGATCGTATCTACCATTGTGTTGGTGATATACTCATCCGCAAGCGTTCTGGCAGTCTCTCTCGCATTGTTGTGACGCGTCTTCACAGTCGACATATCAATATATGTATTAACGTGTGAATTTTTCGTCGCGAAATGTCCGCTCAGCATTTTGATACGTGCTTTCGGGTTTTTTGTTGATCTCAGATCTACAAATCTTTCATCCATACCTCATTCTCCCTTCTGTTTCACATATTTTGATTCTCATATTCTGATATATTCATTTTATCACATGCGAAAGGAAAAATCAGTAAATATTTTATATTTTTCAAATATTTCAGACAGTTTTTACTCATTCCGGACAGCAGAGCTTTTCTCTTCTCTCAGCATCGGCCAGACGGTAATGAGCATTGTGACAAAGCAGGCCGTGCCTCCAATCACGTTTGAGACAGGCTCCGCCAGAAAGACACCCATCGTCCCCAGGTTCCCGACCATCGGCAGAATCAGCGTCAGCGGAACAACGATGATCACCTTTCTGAAGATGGAGAAGAAAACTGCCTGCTTCGGCCGGTTCAGTGCCACAGAGACGGCCTGTCCCGCAAACTGCAGCGCCATCATGAATATTCCGCAGAAGTACACTCTCATCGCCGGGATGCCCTGCCCGATCAGCTCTGTCTCCTGGGTAAACAGATGCAGGAAAAACCGCGGCTCGAAAAAGAGCAGCGCCCACACAATCACGGAAAACACGATACATCCGGCGGACATAAACTTGATGGCGTCCTTCACCCGTCTGTAGCATCCCGCTCCGTAATTGTATCCGATCACAGGCTGAGCGCCGGATGTCAGTCCGGTCACAGGCATGGTGATAATCTCTCTCACGGAATTGATCACTGTCATGATTCCCACATACAGATCTCCGCCGCTTCTCGCAAGCACCGCGTTGCACACGATCTGTACGATTCCGTTTGTGACGGACATGGCGAATCCTGACGTTCCGAGCAGGGTGATCTCTTTGATCAGAGAGAGATCCGGCTTCATGGACCGGCGGCTCAGTTTTAAAAGCGCCTTCTTTCCAGTCAGAAACTTCAGCACCCACGCAGCGGATGCCCCCTGGGATATCACTGTCGCTATGGCGGCTCCCTGCACTCCCATCCCGAATACAAAGATAAAAAGAGGGTCCAGAATAATGTTCAGAACCGCCCCGAGAAGCACTGTGAGCATTCCGATTCTCCCAAACCCCTGGGAATTAATGAAGTTGTTCATTCCCAGACTTGTCATGACAAACAGAGTGCCGATGAGGTAAACTGTGATATACTGATCCGCATAGCCGTACGTCGCACTGCTCGCGCCGAACAGATACAGAAGAGGCCTCCTGAAAATAAGACAGGCTGCCATCAGAATCACGCCTGAGAGAATCAGCATGAAAAACGAGTTTCCCATAACTTTCTCCGCGCGTTCCTCCTCGTGGCCTCCCCTTGCAATCGAGCACAGCGGCGCACCGCCCATGCCGAACAGATTCGCGAACGCGGAAATAATCGTAATGACCGGAAGGCAGAGTCCGATGCCGGTCAGAGCCTCCGCCGACGCATGGGGAATATGTCCGATGTAGATCCGGTCCACCACACTGTACAGCACATTGATGAGCTGGGCGAGCGTCATGGGGACGGCAAGACCGAGAATATTCTTCGCGATACTGCCCTGGCTGAAATCGTTCTCTTCCTTTTTCTGGACTGGTTCGTCCTCTTTCTGAACAGGTTCATTCTCTTTCTGAATGCATTCGCCCTCTTTGTGAATATGTTCCTCCACTCAGATCTTCCTCTCTAAAAGCAAGGCCAGACTTTCTTTAAAGAGAGCCTGGCCTGTACTGAATTTCTTTCTCAGATAACAATTCCCGGATGAATCGTCCGTTTGCTGCAGATTAGTTGTTGATCAGCTTGTCCTCATCGCTCCAGCTGTAGAGTTTTCTGATTTCCTCACCGATCTTCTCCGACGGATGCTCTGACGCAAGTTTTCTCATTGCGCGGAAGTGAGCCTGTCCGCCTGCCTCTGACATGTCAAGCAGGAAGTCTTTTGCAAATGTTCCGTCCTGGATGTCTTTGAGGATCTGCTTCATCGCTTTCTTTGTATCATCTGTGATGATCTTCGGTCCTGTGATGTAGTCGCCGTACTCAGCTGTGTTGGAGATGGAGTATCTCATTCCGGCGAATCCGGACTGATAGATCAGGTCTACGATCAGTTTCATCTCATGGATACACTCAAAGTAAGCGTTTCTCGGATCGTACCCCGCCTCAACGAGAGTCTCAAATCCTGCCTGCATCAGCGCGCAGACACCGCCGCAGAGAACTGCCTGCTCACCGAAGAGGTCTGTCTCTGTCTCTGTTCTGAATGTTGTCTCAAGGATACCTGCTCTTGCTCCGCCGATTGCAAGTCCGTATGCCAGTGCTTTGTCAAGAGCCTTTCCTGTGTAGTCCTGCTCTACCGCTACAAGGCACGGAGTTCCCTTTCCTGCCTGATACTCGCTTCTTACTGTGTGGCCCGGAGCCTTCGGAGCGATCATTGTAACGTCAACATATGCCGGCGGAACGATCTGGCCGAAGTGAATGTTGAATCCGTGAGCGAACATCAGCATATTGCCCTCCTCCAGATTCGGCTCAATGTCGTTCTTATATAATGCAGCCTGTTTCTCATCGTTGATCAGGATCATGATGATATCGGCTTTCTTCGCAGCCTCAGCCGCGGTAAACACTTCAAATCCCTGAGCCTCAGCCTTTGCCCAGGATCTGCTTCCCTCATAAAGACCGATGATAACGTTGCAGCCAGACTCCTTTAAGTTCAGCGCGTGAGCGTGTCCCTGGCTTCCGTAGCCGATGATCGCGATTGTCTTTCCCTCGAGAAGAGAAAGGTTACAGTCTTCCTGATAATAAATTTTTGCTGCCATTTTGCATTCCTCCTAAATAAATAATTATAAATATGCTACATCCTTACTTCCTCTTGAGAGGCCTGTGATTCCGGTCCTTGCCAGTTCCAGTATCTCATAGCCTTTCAGAAGATTCAGGAATGCTTCCAGTTTCGTCTGCGTGCCGGTAAGCTCCACGATCAGGGAGTCCTCCTCCACGTCCACAATCTTTGCGCGGAAAATATCCGCGACGGAGATAATCTCTCCTCTCTGCGCGGCGTTGGCGCGCAGTTTCACCATAATCAGTTCCCGGCATACGGACTCGTCATCTTTTAACACTTTGATCGCGACGACATCCTCCAGCTTTCTGACCTGTTTCTCGATCTGGGACAGGATCAGTTCGTCTCCGGACGACACAACCGTGATTCTTGTGAATCTCGGATCAGCCGTCATGCCTGCGGTAATGCTGTCGATGCTGTATCCGCGGCGGCTGAACAGGCCCGAAATACGGCTCAAGACACCGGGATTGTTGTCTACAAGCAGGGAAAATACCTGTCTTCTCATTCATTCCTCTCCTTCCCGTTTCAGGAGAATCCCCGCTGCGGGATACTCCCTTGAAGCGGATCTTTCACATCCGCTTTGCACCCCGTTTTTAAAAAACAGAGTGCATTCTGTTTTTGTCTTCCTTAATATTACCAACTGTCACATTCTTTGTCAAGAATCTGTTGGCATTTTTGTCAGATATTTCTGTTGACAGTTTTGTCAGGTATTTTTCAGCCCGTTCATCTCTGCTGTTCGATCCGCTCGGCCAGATCGTTTAAGTAAACCCATCTCTCCGTCTTCCCATCAAGCTCCGCCTGCGCTTTCTCCTGCTCTGCCATCAGTTCCCTCAGTTTGACGGAGTTCGTCGCGTTGGCCGCGATCTGCCGCTCTATGGATGCGATCTTCTCCTCCAGCGCCGCGATCTCATCGTCGATGGTCTCGTATTCTCTCTGCTCCTTATAGGTAAACTTCAGTCTGGAAGAGCGCTGTTTCCACTCTTTTGACGGCTCCTTTTCTCCGCTTTCCGAGCGGGCGGCATCCTTTCCCGCCTGTTCGTCCTTTCCCGTTCGTCCGTCTTTTCCCTCTGCTTTCGTCTCCAGGGCAGCCTCGCGCTGTTTTGCCGCCAGATAATCCGTATATCCACCCTCAAACTGACGGATTCCTCCTTTTCCGTCCATCTCCAGAATACGGTCAGCCACGTTGTCAAGAAAATACCGGTCATGGGACACCGTGATCACGATCCCGGAAAAGGAATTCAGATAGTCCTCCAGAATCGTGAGGGTGGGGATATCCAGGTTGTTGCCCGCCTCGTCGAATAGAAGCACATTGGCATTTTCCGCCAGCACGCCCAGCAGATAGAGACGGCGCTTCTCGCCGCCGGAAAGCTTGCCGATGGGCGCGTACTGCATGTCCGGCGTGAAGAGAAACCGCTCAAGGAGAGCTGACGCGGTGAGTTTTCCGTCCGTCGTTGTGATGTACTCCCCGATGTCCTTTACATAGTCGATCACCCTCTGGCTGTCGTCCATGTGCTGTTCCTCCTGGGCGAAGTAGCCGATCTTTATCGTCTCCCCGATCTCCACTTCCCCGCTGTCCGGCTTCAGGATTCCGGCGATCATCTTAAGCAGCGTGGACTTTCCGCATCCGTTTGGCCCGATAATGCCGAGCCGCTGGTTTTTCAGCGCAATATATGTAAAATCCTCGACAATTTTCTTCTCCCCGAAGCGCTTGCTTACGTGGTGAAGTTCAATCGTCTTCTTCCCCATGCGGGTACTGACACTTCCCAGCTCCACCGTCTGGTCCTGCACCGGCGCCTTTTCGTTTTTCAGCGCTTCCAGCCGTTTCAGCCTGGCCTGCTGTTTCGTCGTTCTCGCCCGGCATCCCCGCTTCGCCCACTCCAGTTCCATGCGAAGGACACTCTGCCTTTTCCGCTCTGTGGCGAGCTCCATCTCTTCCCTTGCCGCCTTCAGCTCGAGAAACCCGGAGTAATCCGAATCATATCCGTACATCTTCCCTCGGCTGATCTCCAGAATCCGGTTCGTCACACGGTCAAGGAAATACCGGTCATGGGTCACGATAACCACGGTTCCCTTAAACGACCGCAGGTAGTCCTCAAGCCAGCGGATCATGGCCCCGTCCAGGTGGTTGGTTGGCTCGTCGAGAAGGAGTACGTCAAACTCCTCTGAGAGCGTCTTTGCCAGCACAACTCTTCTCTTCTGGCCTCCCGAGAGATGCTCTATCTTCTGATTCGTATCTGTGATTCCCAGCTCCATGAGATTCGATTCCACGAGCCACTGATCCGATCCCATGTCCGTAAAGGCAAAGTCTTTCACGGAAGCGCCCTCCGGAAACACCGGGTTCTGCGGAACATACGCGATTTTAAGCCCGTTCTGCCGGACAACCTGCCCTTTCTCCGGAGTTTCCTCCCCGGCGATCATCTTAAGCAGCGTGGACTTTCCTGTTCCGTTGATCCCGACAACGCCGACCTTGTCCCCCTGCTGAATGCCAAAGGACGCATCAGCATAGATCACCTTCTCCCCGTATATCTTGCTGATATGTTCAATATTGATAATATTCATGTCTGACTCCTTCCATCCCGTGCGCCGCCATACACTGCTGAAACGTCTGACCTTCTTATTGGCGGAACGGCACTGTTATCTATTATAATACAAGAAGCAGAATCATGACAGCTTTTTCTCTCCGCACAGCTGAATCAATAAGCCCGGGCTTTGGCTCGTCGCCTATACAAAGGATTGTCAACCTGTTTTTATTTCAGGTTGACAATCCTTTTGCGCATATGCTACACTTGACCCAAAACAATGAGAACCGAAGAAAGGAACATACAAACAATGAAGTCAATGAAGCAATCATCCACACACCCGGCGTCCCATCGGACAAAAACCTATGACCTCGTATACATCGGCATCTTCACCGTGCTGATCGCAGTCTGCTCCTGGATCTCCATCCCGCTTACCGTCCCTGTCACCCTCCAGACATTCGGAGTGTTCGCGGCAGTCGGTATCCTGGGCGGAAAAAGGGGAACCATCGCAGTGCTTGTCTACATCCTCATGGGCGCCATCGGGATTCCGGTTTTCTCCGGGTTTACCGGCGGGCTAGGCATCCTGGCGGGCACCACAGGCGGCTACATCGCCGGATTTCTCTTCTCCGCCCTGCTCATGTGGGGAATGGAGAAGCTCTTCGGGCGCAGCACGCCTGTACTTGCTGTCTCCATGGTTCTCGGCCTGATTCTCTGCTATGCAGTCGGAACCGTCTGGTTTATGATCGTATATACGGGTACTTCCGGCAGCGTCGGCCTTCTGACTGTGCTCGGATGGTGTGTTTTTCCCTTTCTCATTCCGGACGCTGCGAAAATCGCGCTTGCCCTTCTGATGACAAAGAGGCTTTCAGGCGTGGTCCGGATTTGACGAACCGGTTTGCCAGGACAACGCCCAGGCTCACGATCAGAAGAAAATAGAAATTGACGCCCCGGCTCACAAGCATGGATGGAATCAGATAGGAGCCCGTGAACACATTCGCAAACACAGTCTGATACATAAGCTCTGTGATTCCCTGTGCTCCCGGCAGGGGAAGCATATCCACCGCAATGTACACGGACGCCTGCAGAAGGATCACCCGCAGGGCGTCCGTTCCGCTCAGGCCGAAACCGAGATATACCATATAGGTCAGAACAAACACGCTGCTCCTCTGCAGCACGGTCACAAAGGTCACGCACAGCAGTTTTCCTCTGTGTCCCCGAAGCCATGTGACAGCGCTCTGATAGCTGTCGATAAAATCCCGAATCTTTTCTTCTCTCTCACCGGATGTTTTCCAGATATTCATACGGATGAAAAGCCTTTCAAAAAACAGGGCTGCCTTCAGAATCACTTTCGGGAACAGCATCACCCCAAGAATCAGAAACACAAGAACCACATTGAGAGAGAGCCCCAGCAGATACAGCGGGAAATAGCTTCCCAGCTCACTGCGAAGCGGGCCGGACCAGAACAGAAGGATTCCGAATCCCATCACCACAAGAACAAACTTATACACGACAGCCACCGTCATAAGCACAACCGTACTGTCAGATCCCCGATTGCCGTCCCGGTTCATATAGTAGAGCTGAACCGGCTGGCCTCCGGTTGCCGACGGCGTGATTCCCGAGTAGAAGAACCCGATAAAGGAATACTGGATGCACCGGAAAAGAGAACTCGCTTTTCCTCCGTCTTTCTTCGCCTTCATCGCCCGGAGAAGATACCAGATCATAAACCCTTCCGCGCAGACGAAGAAAAGTGCAAGCCCCACGGCAGCCGCCAGATACCACGGCGACATTTTCATCACGCACCGCCCGATCTCGGCAAGATTCCTTCCGCTGAACAGAGTGTAAAATGTCAGGAACATGATAAGAAGGAAGAGCGCCGCCTGAAACATGCGTTTCTTAACGCTCATAAGTGTCCCTCCGATCTCCGGCTTCCCTTACATATCCCGCATAGGCAGGCTGTACACGGAGCACAGCCTGCATTCGCACCAGATATGCCGCTCCCCGGCATGCCTTCTTTGCCTTAAGCCTCTCGGTAAACTCATACAGACTTCCCTCAAATATGGTCTCCTTTTTCTCATACTCATAGAAGTCTTTCGGAGTCACCAGAGAAAAGTGCTTCTCCCAGTTTACAATTCCGGCATCCTGAAGAAGTCTCGCGATGTAGGACGAACAGGTATAGTGGTTCTTCTGGTAAAACGGCCGGTTAAGAAGGATAAAGGGAAGCCCGATCACTGCATAGTGGTACTGGAACCTTCTGCGCATGGCCTCTTTGAGTTCCCGCTCAATATACCGCTTCTGCTCCCGCGTACACTCGATGCTGCACACCTTGTAGTCCGCCTCCGGAAATGCCCGGAGCACCTTCGCCGTGTCCTCACGCTCAAAGCCCGCGATCAGCGGAATGGACGGGTGCCGTCTTCCCACACTGTAGGCTTCCTCAAGATTCGGGTCAAGCGAGAGTACGACATGGATATATTTTTGTTTTAACACCTTCCGGATCATCCAGGCGAACAATCCCGGTGTATCTGCAAATGCTATATAAATCTGTGCCATAACAACGAATCCCTCCTACTGGAACTGATAGATCTTTCTCGCGAATCTGTATCCGCCCACAGTCAGTTTTCCCCCCAGCTTTCCGGGCAGATAGGTCAGTCCGCTCAGAGTGGAATACCGGAGCCGGTAATACAGAGCCGCGTTATATTCCCTGATCTTATCCCACATATTCCGCCGTTTTTCCATTGCCTCCGCATTCTCGATCAGAAGAAGGTGAATGGATGATATGGAAAGCATGATGGAGATATTTCTCGTCATATAGGCTGCCAGCTTCGGGTACTGCTTCTTCACTTCGTCGAGATCCACACTCTTTGCCACAAGTTCCGTCACGCGGATCTGCTGGTCGATCCTCTTCATCATCACCTTCTCATTGACCGACTGGTCGTCTCTTCCCAGATAATAGTGGTACAGATCCATATCCATATAGTAAATGCTCTCCACGTATGGAAGCGGCTGGTAGGAAAACAGATTGTCCACATAAAATGTATGCTCCGGCAGTTTCACGCCTGACTTTCTGAGCACCTCCGTGCGGAACATCAGCGCATGCATGATAAGATACTGGGATGGATGGAATCTTCCGATGGTTTCCCATGTGCACAGCTCTTCATTTGGAAATACATTGCGGTAGCCCATGCTTTTCCGGACGCCCTGATCCAGATGATCGTACACATAGTTGCATACGAAAAGATCCGGTATGTTCCCCTCAAAATCCGCACGGCCTCCCCCGCACATTTCCCGGATTTTCTCAAGCAGTCTCCAGTAAGAATGAAGATCAAGCCAGTCATCTGAGTCAACCACCTTATAGTAAAGCCCTCTTGCAAGTTCAAGTCCTTTGTTTACACCGGAGCCATGTCCTCCGTTTTTCTTGTGTACAACGCGGACAATGTCCGGATAGCGGAGCTGATATTCGTCTGCAATCTCTGCTGTTCTGTCTGTTGATCCGTCATCGACCAGAATGATCTCTACGTCACGTCCTCCCGGAAGAAGCGAGTCGACGCAGCGCCTCATATAGCTTTCCGAATTATAGCATGGTACTGTAAATGTAATATATTTCATCTTTTTGCCATCTCCTTTTCCGGGAAATTCTCTCCCCCTGTATGTCTCTATCTTACCGAATCGTTCTTAAGATATCTTTAGTGTAATTCTAAAGATTTCTAAAAGATTTCTTAAACGATACAGAAAGAATCTTTCTTACTGCTCGCCGCTGCTGTTGAGCACACGGTCTGCCGCGCTGATCACCGCAGATATCAGACACGCTGCCGCCCCGAGCGGTACGACAATGAGTACAAGTACACCCAGAAGCACCCACGCAATCGCTCTTCCGAGTTTTCTTTTCGTCTCTTCTTTCATCTGTAACGCCTCCCTTGAGTTTATTTTTCTGTATATTTATCGTATCAGAAAGGCGGAATAGGTTTCCATTCAGCCGGCTTACAATTCAGCCTGTACAGCTTACACTTTTGTAAGGCGCAGACAGATCATAAGCAGACCATAAAGTGAAGGACACAGTGCAAATCATGAATTATTTTTTAAAATTGGAGGCTTTCCCTTGTATAAACCGGAAAAAAGAGCTACCATAAGAGGGATTTTTTCAGAAAGAGAGGAATTGCATGAAGAAGGAAAACAACTTCTCAGATATATTTGACGACGATTTTGAAGTTACTTATGAGGAAGACGGTGATATGACTCTGGACATGTCAGACCGGACAAAGACTCTCACCGATATAGACAGATACAGCCGCTCTTCTGCCAGGCAGGCAAGACGGGCATATGACATCGATGAAGAGGAGGATTCTGATTACGAATACGAACGGAATTCCAGACGGAATGCGCGCAGAGACTATGACCGCAGCTCCCGGCAGGATCATGACCGCGAGCAGGAGCCCCGGCGCAGGAGATCTTCCCGCCGCAGAGGAGGCGTCCACCTTGCCGCGCCGATCCGCAAAGGAGGCCGGGCGCTTTCCAGGCTTTCTTCCGCGGCAGTGCGAAGCCTGACCGCGATTCTCATTATCGGGATCACGGTATATGTGTGCTGGACTTTCTGGCGGGCAAGCGCCCCTTACGGCGATATCGAGGAGACGGTTCGTACACGGACTCCGTCCATGACGCTGGCAGCCTATTTAAGCGTTGTCGCCATATTCGTTCTGTTTCAGCTGATCTCCCTTCTCTGGTCCATGACAAAAGTACGGGTAAGAGACGGTTACACTACATGGAAGGAAGACACCGGCCGGGGACTTTTCTCTTTTATATTCGTGTTCGCGGCCTCCTATCTCTGTTTTCTTCTCAACCGTCTTGTTCCGGAGTCCCCTGAGATTCTCTATGGGCTGAAAGGGGCTATGGAAGTTTTCGGTTCCATGCACAATGTGCTCCTGGGACTTTGCTCGGCGGGAGTCATCTCCTGCCTTGTGAGAAAATACTGGTAGGTTTCCTCCATCAATATTAAGGTTCTTCGATCCGGATTTTTACGAGATCGGCTGTCTTTTTCTTCAGGCTGCCGCGGTAGGCGGTTCCCCTGTATCTGCGGATCTGCTGTTCGGTTCTTCCCATCTGATCCGCCACCTGGACGGGGGACGCGCCGTAGGCGAACAGGTTAAATGCACAGCTGTTTCTCACATCCTGCGCGCTGTAGCTTCGGATTCCTGCTTTCGTGCAGTATTTTTTCATCATTCTGCTGATGTACATCACGTTCAGCGGGCGCCCTCTGCGGTTGTAAAACAGCGTGTCCTGCACGTCCCGCTCTCTCATGTATTCTGAGAGAATCTTCCACGCATCTTCCGGAATATAACATGGTTCCTTCCTGCCTTCGGGCATCACATAGACTCCCTCATCGTACTTTATAAACTCTTCCTCCCCTCTCAGGGCAATAACCTCCGTAGATGTAAGCCCGGCCCGGTACATAAGCACAAGAATCGTATACGTCATCCGGTCTCCCGCCGCTGCCTTCAAAAGCGCGTCCATATCCTCCACCGGGACATGTCCCGCCTCCGCTGATTCCACGGCCATCGTTTTCAGCAAGGGATAAAAGAAATCCTCCGCTCCCGCAAAGGAGACATACGAGTGAAGCTCCCGGAACTTCTTTGTAATCGTGATCGGACTGATCCTCCCCTTCTCTGCCTGTCCCTGCATATACTCATAATATTTCTTCACATCACCGCTTCCCGCCTTTTCCGCAGGTTTTCCCGTCAGTCGGAAAAACTCCCTGATATCCGACAGATAGCCGGCTTCCGTTGTGTCGCTTTTAAACCGTTCCCGGAATAAATTCCATGTTTCTTTGTTGACAAATTCTCCGTCAAAGTTCATACTTGTCCGACTTGCCTCCTCCTGCCTTGGCGAAATGCGCTTTTATGTTATCAGTATTATTCATACTATAACATTTTGAGAAGAAAAAAGCAAGGGACTGCAACAAGGTGCTTCCCGATAAGAAAACATCGTGGGGCAAGAGAGAAACGGTATAGCTTCGGCTATGCCGTTTTTCTTATTCTTGCTTTGATGAAGTTACTTTGGATATTTCCAGGGCTCCAATGCCCTTATAGTAGATGTCAATTTCCTGGGTACGGTTCTTGCCCTTCGGATCGCTGGCAGCATGGACAACAATCTTCTCGATAAACTCATGCAAGATACACGGAGTCAATTCGGGAATTTCCGTATACCGTTCTACAACGGAGAGGAATCTTTCTACATTTGCGCTTTTGCGTTCCTCCGCTTCAATTTCATCACGGAGGGTAGCCGCTACCTCTTGAAGCTGATGCTGCTCTTTCTCGTAGTCGGCGGAGAGCTTTTGAAAACGCTCGTCAGAAAGTTTTCCCGAAATGGTATCTTCATAAAGACTTTTCCGGTAGCCGGAACACAAGTAGTATTCCTGATCGCGCCGGAAATTGGTCGCCCTGCATTGGTACATAATGGAGCCGCAATCGGCACAGAACATCATACCAGAGAACATCCCCATTTCACCCATCTTTGTGGGACGGCGCCGTGTCTGCCTTGCGAGCCTTGCTGCATCGGCAATCGCCTCCGTCCAGATGGCTTCGTGGGTATTCTCAAAAATCTTCCATTCGCTTTCTGGATTGAGAAGGGTCTTTTTGCTCTTGTAGGATTTTTTGCGGGTTTTGAAATTAACCGTATGCCCCAGGTATTCGCGCCAGCGATCCATAATGTCAGCGATTGTAGAAGAATCCCAAGCATAAGGCGAACCTTTCTTCGTGACATTGGTTGTCCTACCTTTGCTTGCGTAATAAGCAGCCGGGGTGAGGATTTTTCTTTCCGTCAGCTTTCTTGCGATCTGCGAGGGTCCCAGACCGTCCATGATATAAAGACCAATTTCATAAACTACCTGGGCCGCTTCTTCATCCTTCACCCATTGCTTTTTATCGTCAGACGATTTCATGTATCCATACGGAGGCAGGGTAGCCAAATGTTCTCCCGCATTGCCTTTTACTTTCATAACAGCACGGATTTTTTTGCTGGTGTCTTTGGCGTACCATTCATTGATGATATTGCGGAAGGGTGTGAACTCGTTGTCGCCATGGGTACTGTCTACACCGTCATTCACCGCAATAAAGTGAATATCATGTTCGGGAAACATGATCTCGGTATACATACCGACTTGCAGATAATCACGCCCGAAACGCGACATATCTTTGATGATAACACGCTTGACAAGGCCTGCCTCAATATCTGCAATCATCTGTTGAAAGCCAGGGCGGTTAAAGGTCGTACCGGAAATGCCATCATCAACATAGAATTTGAAGTTGGTATATCCGTGTTCAAGAGCATACTTCTCCAGGATTTTTTTCTGAGACGAGATTTGTCAAGGAGTGTTTTTGCAAAGCAGTGTGCAATTCGCATTGACAAGCAGCAAAAAGAACGCTATAATAATGTCGTTATCGATAATGATGTTATTATTTAGGCGCAGAGGAGTGAAGACATGGCCAATAGGGATCATTCCCTGGATGATGGGATCATTCAGGCTGCTTATTCGGAATTTCTTGCTTACGGCTTTCAGAAAGCCTCTCTGCACAAGATCGCCGAAAAAGCCGGTGTTACTACGGGGGCAATCTACACAAGATACAAGAATAAAGACGCGTTGTTTGCCAGTCTGCTTCAGGATTTTTTTGAGACGATGCAGGTTCTCTTTGCTCCCATCGCGGAAGAATACGAAAAAGCAAAGTGCAGCGCGCAGCCGGATGATATCCTCCACGCCATAAACGCCGAAGAACAGGTATATTTTCAACTGCTGACCGAGCACTGCAATGACTGCACTTTATTTTTCTGCCGCAGCGATGGCAGCTCCATGGAAACCGTGCTGCATAAACTAATGGATCAAAAAGCGGAACAAACGGTGGAATTCTTTTCGCATATCTATGGGAAAGCGCCAAATGCCGATGCGATCCGTCTTTTGATGGGCTCACAGTTCTGGTACTTCCGCCAGCTGCTGGATCAGCATATGGAGGAAGGCAGAATGCTTACCTGCTTACAGGCAGTCCTTGATTTCACCAACGCTGGCTGGCGGCAGCTATGCGATACCTTGCAATAAATCCGAAAAGTTAATTCGGACGGTCCATCCGTCCGTTTCTTACGGCCGCTGGTTAGAGACGGCTAACTAATAAGAAAAGAGTTTGCGATGATAGATTTTGAATTTGAATTTCAATATGCAGAAGAAAAGCAGCCCACCTTGCAAAAAGTCGGCGGCAGCATCCCAGCCGGACGCTGTGTGGTGCTCTGCGGCGGCAGCGGCTGCGGAAAGTCCACACTGCTACGGTGCATCAACGGATTAATCCCCCAGTTTTACGAGGGAGAGCTAAAAGGCTTTTGCCGCCTGAATGGGCAGGACACCGCCGGAATACGTATCGGCGAGATCGGCGAGTTGGCCGCCTCGGTCTTTCAGGATCCTCGCAGCCAGTTTTTCACCGTGAACAGCTCCAATGAAGTGGCCTTCGGTCTTGAAAATCACGGTCTGCCGCAAGATAAAATCCGACGGCGGGTAGATGAGGCCTTCCGGATCTTTCATCTGGAGCTGCTGAAGGATCGCAATGTCTACGAGTTGTCCAGCGGCGAGCGACAGCTCATCTCCATCTTGTCCGCGTGGGCAATGGACACAGATATTTTTCTGCTGGATGAGCCCACGGCCAATCTGGACTTTGCAGCCACGCAGCAGTTAAAAGAGATTCTGCTTGCCCTGAAAAAGCAGGGCAAAACGCTGCTGCTCAGCGAGCACCGACTCTACTATCTTGCCGACATTGCCGACGAATTTTGGGTCATGGCAGACGGCGAGATCAAAGGAAAATATACTGCCGCAGAGGCAAAGGCGTTCTCAGTGGAGCGGAGACAAACACTTTCTCTGCGCACGCTCGACCTTGCGGAGATCACCGTGCCGGAGAAAGAGCCGCTGCCGAAAACCGCGCCGACGGCGCTTTCCGTCTCAGATGTCTGCTATACATACGGCAGGAAGGCCGGAGATACCCTCTCTGGTGTCAGCTTTTCCGTCCGTGAGCATGAGATCGTCGGCCTTGTGGGCGCAAACGGCTGCGGCAAAACGACCATCGGCAAGCTGATTGCAGGGCTTTACCGCCCCTCCGGCGGCAGGATAATGCTTTTCGGAAAGTCGCAAAATCCAAAGCAGTTGCAAAAGCAAGTGCTGTTCATCCTTCAGGAGGCGGAGTTCCAGTTCTTCACAGGCTCCGTCCTGCACGAACTGCAATACGGCCATGCGGTGACACCGGAGTTTGAAGCAAAAACGGAAGCGCTGCTGAAAAGTATGGATATGTGGGACTGCCGCAACCGGCATCCCTTTTCCCTCTCCGGCGGACAGATGCAGCGTCTGACGCTGATGATGGCGTATCTATCCGACAAGCCGATCGTCATACTGGACGAGCCGACAGCAGGACAGGACGCGGAAAGTCTGGAGCGGTGCGCAGCGCTGATCCGGGAGATGCGGAAAGAAAAGACTGTTCTCATCATCACCCACGACCCTGAGCTAATTGCAGGTGCGTGTGACCGCTGCATTGGGCTGTCGGATGGGCATGCAGAAATAGAATTCCCCGTTCATTCGGAACGAGATTTGCAAGCGGTACGGCAATATATGGAGCGCTTCCATCTTTCCAATGCTCCTGCGAAAAAACAGCATAAAGAACGATTCCACCCGGCAACGAAGCTGCTTTACTGGCTGGCCCTGCTGGTCGTGATCTCCACATCCAACAACCACTTAGTTTATGCCGTATATACGGCACTGATCCTGCTGACCGCAGCGGACGGCTGGCTCGGAACGGCGCTGGCAGGCGGGATGAGCTTTGGGCTGCTGTGGGCGGCAAACGCTCTGCTGCCGGGCACGGTGTTTTCCTTTATGCTGGTGCTGTTCCCGCGGATCATTGCCGTTGGCATTTCCATGCGGACGCTGATTGGGCGGAATGAAGCCAGCCGTACCCTGGCAGCGCTGCGCAATCTGCACCTACCGGAGCGGCTGATCATGATCGTGGCGGTGATTTTCCGCTTCTTCCCCGTTCTGTCGGGAGACATGAAGTTGCTGCGGCAATCCATCCGCACCCGGGGCGCGTTTGTGACGCCATGGCAAAAGTTGCGTGCGCTGCCATCCTATATCGAAATACTGACCGTGCCGATGGCTTTGCGCGTTATCCGCATCGCCGAAACGCTGTCCGCCTCCGCCGAAACACGGGGCATCGACTTAACCCGCCGCAAAAGCAACTATCTGTCGCTTCGGTTTTCTGCGTGGGATGCTGTTTTCTGCGTCCTGCTGGCGGCATCGATCGCCGCCGGCCTTATCCTGTGATCGCCGTCTCTGCGACGTTCAACCATATTCCATTCAAAAAGGAGTCTTTAACCATGAGTACTGCAAACCCCAATAAACTGAAAATCAAGGACATCATCACCGTTGTCCTGCTGGCTCTGATCAATGTGGTCATTTTCTTCGCCAGCTCCGTCCTGTACGCAACGCCCATTACCATCATTCTGATGCCGGTGTTTTTCACCCTGCTGGAGGGCATCGTCTACTTCATCATCGGCACGAAGGTGAAAAAGCCCGGTGCGATCCTCATTTACAGCATTGTCCGCGCCATTATGGGCGGATACCTGCCGTACATCATCCTCTTTATTCTCTCCGGTGCCATTGCCGAGCTGCTGCTGTGGAAGATGGGCTACGGCAACGCGAAGGCGCTGACCGTCAGTTATGTCATCAATCAGGTGCTGGCTGCATTCGGCAGCACCATCATTCCCTACGCCATCGCAGCCAAGGCTATGGCGGATCAGATGGTCACCGATGGCCGTCAGGACGCCATCCTTGCCGCATCCCAGATGCTGCAGTCCTGGGTATCCGTGGCACTGGTGGCCGGTGTGATCGTGGCGGCCTTTATCGGCGCAATGATCGGCAAGCGGATCGTGAAAAAGCATCTTGCTGCGTAATGCAGTCGAAAGGAGTTCACCATGAAAGAAATTGAGCCAAAGCGTTCCGCCGCCTCGTGGCTGGCAGAGCTGGCAAAAGGGCGGTACGGCGAGTACGCTTTGAGCGTCCTTACGGCGCTGCTGGGCGTCGCCTGCTCGCTTGTTCCGTATTTCATCATCATCCGGCTCATCACCGCACTGGTAAACGGCACGGCGGAGCTGACGTACTGCCTGACGCTCTGCGCGTGGATGGCAGGCTTCTGGGTACTGCGCTATGTGCTGCACAGCGTGTCCACCTCTCTCTCCCACCATGCGACGTTCCATGTGCTGGCCAATACCCGCGTCCGGCTGCTGGACAAGCTAGCGACGCTGCCGCTGGGTACGGTGCTGGATCGTTCCTCCGGCTCGTATAAGAACATCATCGTCGAGCGGGTCGATTCCATCGAAACCACCCTTGCCCACCTGCTGCCGGAGATGACCACCAACATCGTGGGGGCGCTGGCGGTACTGGTGCTGCTGTTCATCGAGGACTGGCGCATGGGCCTTTCCATGTTCATCGTCCTGCCGCTGGGCATTCTCTGCTTTATGTCCATGTTCAGCGGCTATAACGAGAAGTTTCAGCGCACGGTCACCGCGACAAAGACACTGAACGACACGGCTGTGGAATACATCAGCGGCATTGAGGTCATCAAGGCGTTTGGTCAGTCCAGGACCAGCTATGCAAAGTTCGTCTCCGCCGCAAAAGAGGGCGCGGACTGCTTCATCGACTGGATGCGCGGGAGTTTGTTCGGACAGGTGGCCGGAATGGCGATACTCCCTTCGACACTTCTCGGCATCTTGCCGGTGGGCTGCCTTCTCTATATGCACGGCACACTGTCGGCGGAGACGTTTCTCGCGGTCATTGTTCTGTCCTTCGGCGTTATGCAGCCGCTGATCACCGCTTTTTCCTACACCGATGACATCGCGCAGGTGACGACCATCGTGGGTGAGGTGGCGGAGGTGCTGTCCGGCGAGGATATGCAGCGTCCGGAACGTGCGGAAAAGCTGCCTGCGGACAACGCCGTCGAGCTGAAAGATGTCCGCTTTGCCTATCACGACAAGGAGGTACTGCACGGAATCGATCTGCACATTGCCCCGGGGACGGTCAACGCATTGGTCGGGCCTTCCGGCAGTGGAAAATCCACCATCGCCCGGCTCATCGCCTCCCTGTGGGATGTGAAGGACGGAGAAATCGACCTGGGCGGCGTGGACATTCGCACGCTGCCGCTGGCGGAGTGCACGAAGCACATCGCCTATGTGTCGCAGGACAACTACCTCTTTGACCTTTCTGTCATGGACAATATCCGCATGGGCAGAAAGGGTGCGACCGATGCGGAGGTCATTGACGCCGCGAAGAAATGCGGCTGCCACGAGTTCATAATGGGGCTGGAGAACGGCTATCAGACCGTATGCGGTGCATCCGGCGGTCACCTGTCCGGCGGTGAGCGGCAGCGCATCTCCATTGCCCGTGCCATGCTGAAGGACGCGCCGATCGTCATTCTCGACGAGGCAACGTCCTATACAGACCCGGAAAACGAGGCGGTCATCCAGTCGGCACTGGGAAGGCTGGTGCGGGGCAAGACGCTGCTGGTCATTGCCCACCGGCTGTCCACCATTGCGGACGCCGATCAGATCATTGTTGTCAATCAAGGCAAGATCGAAGCGACCGGCACGCAGGCGGAGCTTCTTGCGTCCTGCCCCCTTTATCAAACCATGTGGGAGGCCCACATCAGCGTCAAAGACGACGGGGAGGTGGCGTAATGCTCAAGACACTGAAAAAATTTTTTGCCTTCTGCGGGGTGGACAACCGCAGGCTGTTTATAACATCTATCTGGCTGGGCGTGGTCAGCGCCATTTGCTCTGCCATGCGTATTCCGGCAGCCGCCATCGTCATTCAGGCGCTGCTGGAAAGGAACGTCACTATGGCAACTTTATGGACGAGCCTCGGCATTATCGTGATCTCATTGATCATTACGATTGCCATCAACATGAAGGCTACCATGCTCCAGACCCGTGCGGGCTACCGCGCCTGCGCCAACAAACGCATCGAGATCGCCGAGCACCTGCGCTACCTGCCTATGGGCTGGTTCAATGACAACAGCCTCGGCGAGGTCACGTCCGTCACCACCAACACCATGGAAAACATGGCGAATGTGGCTACCCGCGTCGTCATGGTCACGACCCGCGGCTTTCTGACCTCCGGCATCATCGCAGCGATGATGTTCCTCTTTGACTGGCGCATGGGGCTGATCACACTGACGGGACTGGTGCTGTTCTTTGCCGTCAACGCCGCCATGCAGCGGGCGGAGCAGACCCTTTCCCAGCGGAAGTTCAATGCCGATGAGCGCCTTGTGTCCAAGGTGCTGGAATATGTGCAGGGCATCGCCGAGGTCAAAAATTTCGACCTGACCCACGACTCTGCCACGCAGGTACACGGCGCTGTGGAGGAAGCCCGCAGGGCGTCCTTTGCTATGGAGATCCCGTCGGTGCTTTATATGCTGGCGCAGTTTGTTGTCAACAAGCTCACCGGCGTTGCCGTCTGCGCGGCCGCTATCGTCTTTTACTTCAGCGGCACCATGGAGCTGACAAACTGCCTTTTGATGCTGATCTGCTCGTTCATCCTCTTTGAGCAGCTGGACAGCGCCGGAAGCTTTTCGGCTTTGTTCCGCTCCATCGACATCGGCGTAGATAAGGCAAGCGCAATTCTGCGCGTAGAACCCATGGACATTGACGGGGAGGAGCTTTCGCCGGAACGGGAGGACATCACCCTGTCCCATGTGGATTTCTCCTATGACAGCAAGCCCATCCTGCACGATGTGTCCCTGACCATCCCGGAGAAAACCACCGTGGCCATCGTCGGTCCGTCCGGAAGTGGCAAGACCACGCTGTGCAATCTCATGGCGCGGTTCTGGGACGTGCAGGGCGGCAGCGTGCGCCTCGGCGGACGGGATGTGCGGGAGTACAGCTACGACAGCCTCATCCGCAATTTCTCCTTTGTGTTTCAGCGGGTCTATCTGTTCTCCGACACCATCGCCAACAATATCCGCTTTGGCAAGCCCGACGCCTCCATGGAGGAGGTGCAGGCCGCCGCGAAAAAAGCCCGCTGCTACGACTTTATCATGGCATTGCCGAACGGCTTTGACACCGTCATCGGCGAAGGCGGTGCTACGCTTTCGGGCGGCGAACGTCAGCGAATTTCCATTGCGCGCGCCATCATGAAGGACGCACCCATCATCATTCTGGACGAAGCCACCGCCAATGTCGACCCCGAAAATGAAAAGGAGCTGATGGAGGCCGTTGCGGAATTGACCCATGATAAGACGGTCATCATGATCGCCCACCGGCTGAAAACCGTGCGCCATGCCGACCAAATTTTTGTGGTCGATCACGGCGAAATCGTTCAGCAGGGCACCCATGACGAGCTGGTTGCTGTTGACGGGCTCTACCGCCGCTTCGTGGTGGAGCGGCAGCAGGCCGCCGGGTGGAAGGTCTGAAGAAACACAATCTAAAAAATATGAAAAGAAGCTCGTATCAGCTATTGACCGATACGAGCTTCTCCGTTTATTCTCTGTTTCCGGTAATAAAGTAGTCGCAATATCCACACGCCATATACCGTTGCCGACCTGCAGCTCCTTTGAGTCAAAGCCCGCCGCCGGGCCGAAAACGCTCCGTGTGGATTTGACAAAAACGCCGGGGACAAGGCGGTAAAGCCCCGGTATGTGCAGCAGGGCTGCAAGCTGTTTGTGGCTCGTTCTCGCCAGCTCCTCCACATAGCCATGAACGGTTTGCAGAGCCTCCTCTTTCGGCATGACCCGCTGCAAGGTTTCGTAGGCCGCAACGCCCGGTAATATTTGTCGCTGGAGGTGGTATTGCTTCTCCTTGCTTGCATCTGCATTTCTTTCACGAAGCTCTTCTTTTTATACCCGCAGTCGCAGTATGGGCCGCCGGAGGCGAGGGTGTACTGCCGCACAAAGTCGGTCACGCCGCCGGCTTCGCTCATGGTGTAGTCCAGGTGGCACAGGGCGGGGGTCAAATCGTACAGCCCCAGCTTTTTCATCAGCACACAGATACCGCATTTGGTGAAGCGTCCCTCGTAGCCGCTGTCATCGGGATATTCGTAAAGCTCCATATTCCATGAGTAGGGGTTGCGGTCAGCGGCTTTCAAGGTGGCGGTCGCCTTCATGCCGGAAATATCTTTGGGGGTAAACTTGTTTTTTCCGCTCTTGCGGCAAAACCATTTCATGGGCTTTGTCATCATGGATTTTGCATAATACTCCGTCAGCCGCTCCACATCCGGGTGTTCCGGCATGGAGAGGATGAACGCACCGATCATCGCGCAGTTGACGATGTTCATCTTGAAGCGATCGCCTTTTTCAAATTCGGGCAGCTCGGAGATGATCTCCCTGTATTTCGGCTTTGCTTTTTTCGTGATGGCTTTTGCCGTATCGACATCATAGCCGAATACTACCGTCAGCTGTTTTTGGAATGAGCCTGCAAACATCGTCCACATGCCGAAAGGGATTCCAAATAGGTCGCTTTTTGTCCCTCCAATCGCATATCACGCGGGTCATGCGGCGGTCAATGTCAATGCGAGCCGTTTTACACTCCCTGGGATATTTCTTCGCAGCGCTGAACGCCAGCTTGACAAACAGTGCCGAGCCGACGGGAAGCATGGTCTTGAGCATACCGTCGGGGAAAACAAAATGCGTGCCGTGCTCATATACGACCGCCTCGACTTCGCAGGAGTGCGGTTTCTCCGCAAGGCGTTTTTCCATGCGGCGGATATATTTTGCGGTGTCCCAAAGTGCGTCGTCCTCTGCGCCGACAAGAAACAGCTTGCCGCGGATATTCTCGACCTTTATGAATTCCTCCTCGGTAATCGGGTGCGCCGCTTCAGAGTCGTCAAACAGCTTGCGGGAGGCAATCATATTGCCGGTGCGTTTGGACTCCTCCAAGATTATGCGCCAATAGTCAGGGTGCTGATAGCAAAACGGCATGTATGGCAAGGGCTTTCCCTTGTAAGAAAAGAGTGATTCTCCCACCATTGGCCATTCCCTGCAGCCATCCTTTTTGCCCTGCATGAACCCCTGCCACACAAAGTTGCTGGGTGTCATTGCAATGGTTAGAGAAATGTCGCTGAATATCGATGCTGCCGTCAGGGCGAGGGTACCTGTCGTTGAGGCTCCCGCAATGCCTATTTTTTCGTTTCCGTGTAATTTGAGCCATGCCATTGCTTTTTCGATGCGTTCAAGGGGATAGTTGTGATGACCGTAGTCCTTTTTCCCGGGCGACATAGTCAATACGTTCACACCGAGGCGAATCAGCCACTTCACCGCAGAGCGCGCCATATAATCCTCGGGGTCGTCGCCGAGCATGGCGATGACGGTGCAGTCCGATCTGTCCTTGCACGCCCAATACGCGCCGTAAAAGCCATCGCTTTCAACATCAAAGTGGATGTGTTTCATTCAAAACGCCTCTTTCAAAAGTTGATCTTTACAATCTGCATCTTCATCATTCCGTCGCCGATTTTGGCGAGAAAACGGAAAAAGCCGCTGACGGATGGGTCTTTCAAATCGGTGTAGCCCAGCATATAGCCTCGGCTGGTGACCTGCAAGCGGCTATCCCACGCACTGATCTCTTGGGGAGCGTCCGAAACTGCGAAATACGCGCCCACATCTTGAATCTTCGCACTTTTAAGCCATGTTTTTGCGATCATCTTCACCGCCGTCCGATTTGCAGCGTCAAACACCAGCACACCGCCGGGGAAGGCGTCTGCCATACCCTGCACAAGAGCTTTGACCTGCTCGGTCAGGAAGTAATAGAACACGCCGGAGGCAAAGAATACCGCGCCGTTTGAAGAGTCAATTTTTCCAAACCATTCGGTATTGTTCAAATCGCATGGGATATTTTCCTCACGCTCCCCGGCGGGCAAAAGCTCGTTACGCACGGCTATGACATCGGGAAAGTCCAGATTGTAAATTTTACAGCTGCCGTTGTCGCAACTTCTCCCGGTGCTGTCCAGCCCGCAGCCCAAATTGACCACCGCCGCATTGGGGTGAGATTTCAGATATGGAATCGTCGTCACACCACAGTATCTTTTTCAGCGTACCGCCCTTCGACCAATATAGACTCTTGATGGCAAAATACAGAAACGGCGTCATGATACGGCGCGTGCCCTTTCCGATTTGGGCGAACTGCCCGCCGTCAAAGAAAGCGTGCTCCACGGGCAGCTTCGTCTGCGTCAGAAACGCCATGGCAAGGTCTGCACCGATGGAAGAAGCGACCACCATCGCCAGCCGCTCCACGCCCTGCCGATGCAGAAAGTCCTCCACCTGCCGTATTTCGTCCAGCTTGCTGACATATTTCTGCCCCTCGCAGTAAACGGTGGAGGTGGGCAAGATGCAGAAATATCGATCCTGCAAATACCTCGCAATCGGTTCGCTGCTCGCTCCTGTCACACCCATTGCATGAAAGAACAGCACGGCAGTTTTCCCGTGCCTGCCTCATCATATCAGGCGAATAATCGAGACAGGTAATGTCCGCCTCCGGCATAGTCTGATAAACCGGCATGGTCAGAATCCCTGTTCCCACCGGCACTTCCAGCAGCTTGCCGGAGAAATGCTCCGGAATACCGGACAGCGCCTTTTCCCGATAGGCGTTGTTTTCCGCCTTGTTCATTGCCCACACCAAGCGGCACACCGCTTTCCCGCTCAGAGTAGAGCAGGTGATCATGCCGTCATAAAAGTTGTTTCCGCCCGTCATTCGGTACGCACCGCGAATGACTTCTTTTCGTTCCATGGTTCTTCCTCCGTGTTTCAATCAACACACGACCGTTTCCGATCTCATTTTTTCAAAATGTCCACGATTTTCGCAAAACCCTCCTTTGCCTCCTTGAAGATCGGCAGCATACAGTAGCAATGCACCATCTTCGGGCGGGCAGACACCGTATAGGGGACATTTGCCCGTTTGCAAGCGTTTTCAAAATCGGGCAAAGCACCGTAGAGCACTTCGTCGGCAGAATAGAAGAAGTGGATATCGCCTACGCCGGTAAAATCTCCCCGGGAGCCGGAGAGCATATAGTCCGGCACATTCTTGCAGCCGTGCCGCATGAACTTCTCCACCGTCACCATAAAGGCATAGTCGATGGAAACGTCCCGTTCATTGAGTGCCTGCATCCGCGCTCTTTCCGCATCGTTCCACGGCACCTCGCCGGGGGATACAACGACGATGTGTCTCGGCTGCGGCAGCGGCTCGGGCTGCGCGTTGTTGTGCGCCGCGATCCCCAAAGCCAGCGCACCGCCGGAGGAAAAGCCGCAAGTACTGACATTTCCGCCGCCATATAGTTTGATCATTCTGCGGTAGCATTCATACGCCATGTCATAGGTCTCGGTAATACAATGTTCCATACAGAGCGGATAAAACGGGAACCACACATCACAGCCGGTCTTATAGCACAGTTTACGCATCACGGGCAGGTCGCCCTTATCGGGGCCGATCACCATGCCGCCGCCAAAGAAATAGAGAATCGCGCGCTCGGACGGCTTTGGATGCTCTCGCACGATCAGGCAGGGAAAGCCGTTTACCGCAATCGTTTCATAATATGCCTTGTGGTCGGTGGGCATAAAAACGCCACGATGCCGGTTCTGCTTTTCAATTTCCTTTCGCAGTGCATCCTCCGACAAGGCGAACACCTTTTTCGCGCCGGAGAGCTTGTATACGCTGCGTAAGATAGATGCAAAGATACTCATGATTTAGCCCCCTCATTTCCACGCCGTAATGCAGAGCCAGCTTTTCTTTTTGTGTATCTGCACATCGTGAAAGCCCGCCTGCTCCAGATACGTCTTCAGCTCGGCGTCTTTGTAGATGGTCATGCCGCCGATGATCTCCGTCCACTTCTCATCCTTGTCCGTATCGCCGTTGCTTTCGTTGCAGATGAGTAATGTCCCGCCGGGCTTCAGCACCCGGTAAACCTCCCGGAAGCACTGCGGCAGATCGGGCCAGAAATAGACGGTTTCAAAGGCCGTTACCGCATCGAACCAGTCCTTTGCGAAAATGATACGCTCCACGCTGCCCTGCCACACCACGCAGCGCCCCTCCTGAATTGCGGCTCGGTTGAGGCTTCGAGCCTTCTCCACACTGACGGTCGAGTAGTCGATGCCCTTCACGATACCCTCCGGGCATTTTTTCAGAAGTCTCTTGATGTTCGCCCCTCCGCCGCAGCCGCAGTCCAACACCTTGGCGTCCGGAGTAAGCTCCAAAAAGCGAAGTCCCCACCGTGCCACAGGACTGTGCCCCAGGTTCATCATGGCGACCATGATTTTCCCGCCAAGCCCCACAGGCTTTCTGGTGTTCTCAAAAAATGACATCTTATCACACCTCCGATTTCACACATTCCGCATAGGTCAGCGGGAAGGACGCCTTTAGAACAGCGCTTTTCCGCACCGTCCAGCCGTTTTGCCGTAGGAAGCGCAGGTATTCCTCGCTCGTCCACTTGCTACGGAGAGGGAAGCCTGCCATCCTCATAAAAAATGCCCTGACCATGCCGGAAAACGAGTTTCCGGCATGGGTGAAGGTCGGCGCAATCAACACGCCGCCATCCTTCAGCACCCGGCGAATCTCGGCAAGGGCCTTCTCCGGCTGCGGCACGATGTGCTTTGCAATCAATCCCGTGCCGGTAGCAAGCTCCAGCACCGTCTTGTGCCGCACGACCGGCCGGATCAGCTCATACATCTCGTCATACGCCGCCCGATCCTTTCGCATAAAGCGGTCGTAACGTCCGGCATTTTTGTCCCAGAAATTCTTGTGTTCCTGCATCGCTATCATTCCTTTCAATGTTAGATTAACCTAACCGATGCGTGCATTCGAGAGGTTAGATGACGCTAACCGTTGTATCTTGGAAAAGCCGCATCTCTGCGGCCTTTCGGCTTATTCAAATAGCTCCCTGCAAGCTCCGTACACCAGCGTTTCCAGCACCTGCGGATACAACTCCCCAATCTGCTCCTTATGGGAAACTGTGAGGATCAGTCCCCGCACCGTCGCGGCAGCCAAAGAAGCGCCGCGCCTTGGCATCAAATCATATTTTTCCAAGAGCTGACGAATATGCGTTTCGTCATCGTGGTAATGTTCCTTTTTGACGCCCTCCGGCAATCTCTGTAAAAGCAACTTGGCGTCATGTTCAATGAAAACCATGTCGCCAGTATCAGACAGCCGCCGGCAGACGGCAAGAACCGCCTTTGCCGCACGCTCAGACGGCGGCAAGCCGTCAGATTCACACAGCGCGCGGTCGGCCACCTCGTAAAGCTCGGCGTGGATGCCCTCCAAAACCGTGAAGAAAAGCATTTCCTTGGATTCGTAGAATTTATAGAACGAGCCCTTCGCAATGCCGACCGCCTTCGTCAGCTGATCCACGGAGGTTTTCTTCATCCCCAGCGTGACAGCGCAACGCCTCGTTTCCTTCAGCAACGCCTTGCGGAGCTGCTCAGTCTCGTAATCGGTAAAAGCCAAGGTCGCACCTCCTTAAATATGACCATTTCGGTTCTTCTGGTCATATTATACCGCGCTTTTTTCTGGTTTGCAATGGGTGTGGAGAAAAAATCGCTAATCAAAAGGAGTGCAGTGTTGCAGAAAGAGACGACGGAATTCCGGTAATCGTTGTCGCCACTGTAAAAGAAACTATATCGTAAAAAGGCATCAGAACGAAGCATCCAAACGCTGCGTTCTGATACCCATTTTGTTTCATATTGCACGGATGGATTGATTACAAGAAAAAAACATCATATAACATGATTTATATGGTTATTTAAGTGAGCGGTAGCACATCTTAAAACGAAGTAGAGGTGATGTGCAGTGAATAATCCGCTTGATTTATTTGCGTGGAAACTGCGGGCGGAGTGAAAACGGCAGCATTTGACGCAGAAGGCGTTAGCTGAACGGCTCCACATGAGTGTCCGCACAATCATTGAGATAGAGAAATGTAAAAGCAACCCCAAATTTGAAACCGTGGCGCTTTTGGCAAAAGAATTGAATATCAGCCTAGATGCCGCAATCTTCCCCGACATGGTGACCGGGACCGTCTCAAAGACAGTCATTGATTTCTTTGCGGGGAAAAGTGAGGCGGAGATCCAGAAGTATATCGCACTCTGCAAACAGGCGGAGACCTTCCAAAAAGACAAATAACGCGGTCGGGTTTGATGTGCCCGACCGCGTTACTGTTTTTACCCATCTTCATGCGGGCAAATTGATTTTTTATGTGAAATCGTCTTGAAGCTGCGCTTACTATTAGGGGCACAGTTCATTTATGTGTTTTAAAACTTCGTAGTCTAACGTTACAGGTACCGGTGTTTTGTGTTCCCCAATTATGGCCTGTTTCTCTGATAACACCTTCCCGGAAGCCGTAGACACATCCAGGGGAGGAGAATCCAATTAGTTCAGAAACAAGAAGGTAAGGGCAATATATCCCAGCACCGCTACAAACAGAACGCCAAGAACACAGACCACAGCAATCCGCAAGCCCTTATGGATCTTCTCTCTACACAAGATCAGTACCAAGATGCCCGTCGCTATGATAAGCAGGGCAATTCCTGCTACCCACAGCTCCATACGCATTCCCCCTTTATGCAACAAGTTTGCAGATGCAAATGCATGGATTTTACCAGCTTCCGCCGCCGCCACCGCCGGATCCGCCGCCGGAAACGCCGCCACCGCCACCGCTGCTGGACCCGCCGCCAGACGAGCTCTGCCGCGGTGCAGAGGTCATGGCGCTGGCCGCACTGCTCAGTGTCCGATCCATGGCGTGCCACATGGTAGCAGCCGTAAATACATCATGTCCGCTGTACCACTCGGGTGGTTCAATAGCAATGTTTTCAAACTGATTTACCCATTTGTCCGACACATCCAGCACATAGGCAAAGGGCAGGATGTTGTAAAAATATTTCGGATCTTCATGAACAAGCATTTCCAGCCGATCTTTTTCCGCCGTTTCCAAAAACTTCTTGAACCCTGTTATCTTCTCCAGATTCCTGTGGCTCTCGTCTGTGCGCTGGCTGATATACCGCGCAAGCCAAAAGGCTGCGGCAAGAATCGGCAGTCCGATTACAAACGGAATAAACCGCTCGTTCCCGCCCAGGATATTGGCAAGTATCACAACATCAAGAACAAAGCAGGCAATTACAAGCAACCAACAAAGGAGCTGCCACCGCGCGGAGGTCAGGGAATGTATGCGGCCCTTTTCTCCGGAATAACCGTAATTAGAGGATATCTGATTCAGGGTGCGATAGAATTTATTCCTGAGATCGCTCCCGGTAACCATGTCTTTGCCGCTTTCAAAGAGACCTTCAAAAAACCTTTTTTTATCCTCGTCAAGATCATGGGGATACGGCTTTATACGCTCGATGCGGTACGCACCGCTCCCCTCCTCGTCGCCGTCATGAATGGCAATATAGCCCTCGTTTGCCAGCTCAATGAGCAGGGCGACTATATCTTTTTTCGGCAGCTTTCCTTTATACCAATACGCTACGTCTGCACTGTTCATGCCCTCGGGCGGATAAAATTCAACGGTCTCAATGACCTTCTTTTCCCTGCCGTATTTGAGCCATATGATAAATACAAAAATAAGGCACGCAAGAGGGATAAGCGCCATGGTGCTGAGCTTTAACATATGCAGAACCTGGTTGAAGTAGAAATAACCCTCCTCAAGCTCCAGTCTTACGGTCAGGGCCTGATATGGCTCCAGTTCCTCCCAGAGGAAGCCTTCAATCTCCAGCCCATCCGTGTAATATTCTACGATATCCGAACCGGTAAACCCGTATCCGCCTGTTGAAAAGCCCAGCAGGCTGCTGTCGAACTCCTTCGGCATGGTGATTGTAAAGCTCACGAAGTCGATATAGGTACCCCAGCCGTCGCCAATAATGTTGAAGTACAACTCATCATAGCCGTCCGCCACATCCTGCCCAAGCACATAGTCATAGGAGATTGTATAATGCTTGTCGCCGGTAACGGTAGTATCAGCATCGCCAATCTGCAAAATGAGGTCGCTGTTTTGCGTGGACTTTTCATAATCCTCGCTGCAGTAAATGTCACGGACCTTCGCCCGTGTGACTGCTGTGGAGCCGTCGGCCCGCACGACCTCGTTCCGCGTTGGGATAGTTCTGTAAATACCGTGCCGCGCCTCATTGAAATAGACGTCTATTTCTTCCTTGATGCTGAGTACATTATCCTCGGACACATCAATATCCACATGATAAGCGGTGATATAATAAGGTTCCTCGGGATGATCTGCAGCCTGCGCCGGAAAAACCGCTGCCGACATCATTACAAGCAATAAAATTAAAGAAAAAATCACTTTACACTTTTTCATCAGAATTGCACCCTTACCGCTTCCTTTTCCGTCTCATCTTCTATGACAAACATCTGGCGCTTACCGAATTTGAACATATTTGCCACAATAGAGGACGGAAACATCTCTGTTTTATTGTTGTAATTCCGGACAACGGCGTTATAATACTTTCTTGCGTTGGCAATATCCTCTTCCGTTCTCTGAAGCTGGTTGTTCAGGTCAAGAAAGTTTTGGTTTGCCTTCAAATCCGGGTATTGCTCCGCAAGCACATGAATGGCGGCAAGTCCTCTGGCAAGTTCCGTATTGGCCTGCAGCTTCTGCTCTTCTGTCATATCTGTGTAGCGCATATTGCGGGCAGAAATCACGTTTTGAAGCGTCTGCGCTTCGTGCTTTGCATAACCCTTTACGCTTTCCACAAGGGCAAGAGTTACATCGAGCACCAGGCGGAACAAAATGGCACCAGCTACAAGGCAAAGCTGCGCGCCACCATCGACCGGCTCCTGCCCGGCTGCTCCGACCTGGAGGACCTGCTCCGCCGCCTCCAGTGGGAAGGGTACGAGCTGAAACGGGGCAAGTACATATCCGCCAGGGCGCCGGGCCAGGAGCGGTTCACCCGATTGAAAACCCTGGGCGCCGACTACGCCGAGGAGGCACTGACCGCCCGGATCGCCGGAAGGCCCAGGCCCTCCCGCCAGCCGCAGCAGCGCACCGGGAAGCCCAGCCTGCTCATCGACATCCAGAACAATCTCAAAGCCCAGCAGAGCGCCGGCTACAAACACTGGGCAACCATCGAGAATTTGAAACGGGCTGCGGAAACGCTGAACTTCCTGACCGAGCATGGGATTGGAAGTTTGGAGGAGCTGTCCGAGCGTTGCGACGGGGCGGCGGCCGCCACCGCCAGGGTGAAGGCAGACCTCCGGGCAACGGAGAAAGGCCCTTCGCTTTCAGCGAGAGCGACTTGTCCCGCAGGTGATGGTTGGACATCACCGTGTAATCGCGGGTTTTCTCAATGCGGAATACCGCCATGTTGGATACCTCCTTCCGTTGGTTTTGAAAAGTGTTCGTTTCGGTGGTTTTGTGCCCCTGTATCACTGCCCGGCCTCCCATGAGGGAAAGGATATGGGCGGCCTCGTTTGCGCCGCCCACAGGCGAAAAATCAGGGGATTTCCCACCCGTTTTCATACAATTTTGAGTGCCCCCGGCAGGGCATAAAAAAACGCCACAGGTTTGTGTTACCTATGGCGTTTGGGACAGGAAAAGGGTGCTGACATTTCATATCAGCACCCTTTGTCCTGCCGGTATTAAATTTTTGACTTCACATCGTGTTCCTTGCCTCTGAAAACATTGATTTTACTGGACTTGCTCATGTTTTCTTATTAGGAGGCAAGTCAGCACAGTCCCCTTTTCTTTCACTCGTCAAATTCAAGAACAGCAATGTGAAACTGCGGCGTTTCCTTTAGCTCCTTCACCACGCCTCTTCTCGTCTTTAAGCGCTCCGACTGACGGAAGTTCGCGCTCATGCCGAGCGCATGCTCGATCATGTAATAATAAGATGTGGGGAGGACACCCTCGGTCACTCCCACTTCCATCCCGGGCTTTAAGGCTTCCGTATTCTCGATTGTAAATTCCATCGTTCTCATCTTACATACCAAGCCTCTCTGCAAAGTCTGCCATCGCCTCGGATATTTTAATCTGCTGCGGACAGACAGCTTCGCAGCTTCTGCATCCGATACAGGAGTCCGGTTTCTTGTCATCCGCATAGGAAGAAAGCGCCATGGGAGCGATGAATCCGCCGCCGGTGAAACTGTGCTCATTGTACAGATTTAAAAGAGACGGGATGTCCAGTCCTTTCGGACAGTGGCTTACGCAGTAATGGCAGGCGGTACACGGCAGGATTTTCTTATCCAGCATGCCGTCCGCAATAGAAAGGATCGTTTTCATCTCCTCCTCATTTAACGGCCTGTCCTCCTCGAACGTACGGATATTCTCTTTCATCTGTTCCATATCGGACATGCCGGAGAGCACAACCTTCACTTCCGAAATCGTCTGAAGGAAGCGGAACGCCCACGCCGGCACTTTCTCATCAGGCCGCAGCGCCTGAAGTTTTGCGGCATCTTCCTCCGACAGGGACGCAAGCCTTCCGCCGCGGAGCGGTTCCATCACCCACACGGGAATATTGTATTCTTTCAGAAGTTCCACTTTCTCTCTGCCGTTCTGGAAGGTCCAGTCCAGATAGTTGAGCTGAAGCTGGCAGAACTCCATGTCTTTTCCGTATGCCTCAAGGAAACGCTTAATCACGTCATAATTTCCGTGGGCGGAAAATCCGAGATGGCGGATTCTCCCGTTTTTCTTCTGCTCCATGAGATAGTCGTAGATGCCGTATTTCGGATCAAGGTACGCGTCGATATTCATCTCGCACACGTTGTGGAACAGATAGAAGTCAAAGTAGTCCACCTGACATTTCTCAAGCTGCTTCTCAAAGATCTCTTCCACTTTGTCCATATTGGCGAGATCATACCCCGGGAATTTTGTTGTAAGGTAATAGCTCTCTCTCGGATATTTCTTCAGAGCATTTCCCATGACAGTCTCTGAGTTTCCGTTGTGGTATCCCCATGCCGTGTCATAGTAGTTGATTCCATGCTCCATGGCATACGCAACCATCTTCTCGGACAGCTCCACATCGATTCTGGAATCGTCCCCGTCAATAACCGGAAGACGCATCGCTCCCATTCCGAGAGCGGAAATCTTCAAATCCTGGAATTCTCTGTAAATCATCGTATCAGCCCTCTTTCTTTCGGTTTTTCTTTCTTGTTTCCTTCTGCGCGGCTTATGCCCCGCATACTCCTTTTTTCTATTATAGCGGCTTTTTTTCCGGCTGTCTAATACCTTCGGCATATACCTGACTATTCGTCTGAGCTATAGTACAGCATTCATCTGGTCTGCAGCGGGCAGTCACCAGGGTCTCGGGCAAACCCGGACTTCTGTGCATCGCCGGCACAATAATACAGCACCGGGGCGGAAAAGACATCTCTTTCTCTCTTTTTGGTCTTCCCGCGCCGGTGCCGGCGTGTTCTACTGTATATCGAGCTCCGGCGGTTCGTCCAGATGCTCGGATACATATTTTCCGTTCTTTTTCCGCTGCCGCACACACTCGGTCAGAAGATATTCAATCTGTCCGTTGACCGAGCGGAAATCATCCTCTGCCCAGGCTGCTATGGCATCGTAGAGTTTCGCTGACAGACGGAGCGGAATCTGCTTTTTCTTCTGGTCAGCCATCTGTTTTTGTCCCGCTTTTCCGTCTAGTACAGGCTTCCCGAATTTACAATCGGCTGGGCATCCCGGTTGCCGCACAGGACGACAAGCAGATTGGATACCATGGCAGCCTTCCGTTCCTCATCGAGTTCCACAACATTTTTCTCGTTTAACCGGTCAAGCGCCATCTCCACCATGCCGACCGCGCCGTCGACAATCATCTTTCTGGCGTCCACAATCGCAGATGCCTGCTGCCGCTGGAGCATCACGGCCGCAATCTCCGGAGCGTAGGCCAGGTATGTGATTCTCGCCTCGATTACTTCAAGTCCGGCCTCGGCGACTCTCTGCTGGATTTCATCCCGGATTCTTGCCGCCACCACTTCGCTGGAGCCGCGCAGACTGCCCTCATCCGCAATTCCGTCTCCGGTTGTGTCCACATTGGGAGCCACGTCGTAGGGATAGATTCTCACGATATTGCGCAGCGCCGTGTCGCACTGAAGTGACAGGTACTCTTTGTAATTGTCCACATTGAATACCGCCTTCGCCGTGTCTGTCACGCGCCACATAACCGCAATGCCGATCTCCACCGGGTTTCCGAGACAGTCGTTGATCTTCTGCTTGTTGTTGTTCAGCGTCATGATCTTAAGAGAGATCTTTTTCCCGGATGTGTCCGAGTCCGCCATGTTGACAGATCCGTTTCCAAGTGCAAAAGACAGCACCGACTTTCCCGCCGCGCCGTTGTTCACGTCGCCGCTCTGGTTTAAGCGGGTCTTTGCCGCCGGATTCACGCTTGTGGAAAACGGGTTGACGAAATAGAATCCCTCGTTTTTCAGCGTGCCCGTATACTTTCCGAAAAGGGTAAGAACAAGCGCCTCCTGGGGCTTTAACACCCGGAGTCCGCAGTACGGAATCCAGCCGATCGCCAGCCAGACAATACTTACGATCAGAAGCGCCGGTCCTCCTCCTTCGCCTATGCTCATCGCTCCCAGCACACATCCCGCTACCGCTGCCAGATACAGCAGAGATGTGAGAATCAGGACAAGCATCCCGTTCTTTCTGTGCTCCAGTACTTTTTCCTTCATCAGTCATTCCTCCTTACAGAAAGCTTTTCTTTTTGATATCATCATGATATCACTTTTATTTCTTTCTGTAAAGAGTATTTTCATTGTACTACCGGATAAAATTCGTCCGTTGGAACGGTTCTTTTTCAGGAGATCGTAAAGTATTTGTTCAGCTCGTCAAATGTGGAAGAAAGACCTCCTCTTCTCGCAGCGACAACGCCGGCCCCCACTTTCATCGTCTTGTCAAAGGGAGTGCTCAGGCAATACTTGATATTATATAGATAAATGTTGTCTGTTCATACAGTTTTGTTGGCACTTTCCCGGGGAGGGGGCTTTAAGAATGATGAAAGATTATATTTTTTCCAATGATTTTTCCAGAAACCTGGACGCAATGATTTATACATGCGGCTATGAGACGTGTGAGCCTTCCCACAGTTACGGCCCTGTTGTGAGAAGCGGCTATCTCATTCATTATATTTTGAGCGGAAAGGGGATCTATAAGACGGACGGCCATATTTACCAGCTCTCGGAAGGGGACGCCTTTCTGATCCGTCCGAACACGCTGATCTACTACGAGGCCGACCGGTACCATCCGTGGACCTACACATGGATCGGTTTTCAGGGGATCAAGATGGAGGAGTATTTCCGGCGCACTTCCCTGCTGGAGACTCCGTATTTCCACTACGGAAAGGACGACAGAGTCCGCCTCTGCCACGAGAAAATGTTCGAGGCGTACAACCTTCCCGAGAACCGTGACCTTATGATGAACAGCATCCTCTATGAATATCTCTACCTGCTGGCAAGCAAATTTCCGAGAAAATCGGTGCCCCCGAAGGAGAAAAAGATCGGATATGTGGAGGAGGCGCTGCGGTATATTGAGAGCAATTACGCGCACTCCGTCAATATACAGGTGCTCGCGGACCATCTGAATATCGAACGCACCTACCTCTACCGGCTCTTTAAGGACATCACCGGGAGTTCTCCCCAGGAGTACCTGCTCGATTACCGGATCCGGCGCGCATGCGCTCTGCTCAGGGAGACAGATCTTCCTGTCAGCGACATTGCCCGCTCTGTCGGATATGATGATGCGCTTTACTTCTCCCGGCTGTTCCGCCAGAAAAAAGGGCGGACTCCGACACAGTACAGGAGACAGAAGGCCGGATGAAAAAAGCAGGAAAAAACAAAAGCGGATAAAAACAGGATATGACAAGGGCTTCTGACAATCCAGTTGTTGTCAGAAGCCCTCATTTTATTTTATGCTTTTATAGGTTTTTTCAAATCCTGCTTTCGCAGTTTTTCCGGCCGCGCCGGTTCCTAGAATCTGCCAGCCTTTGCTGCTTCCTCAACAGAAACTGCAACTGCAACTGTCATACCAACCATCGGGTTGTTTCCAGCTCCGATCAGGCCCATCATCTCAACGTGAGCCGGTACGGAAGAAGATCCTGCAAACTGAGCGTCAGAGTGCATACGTCCCATTGTATCTGTCATACCGTAGGAAGCCGGACCTGCAGCCATGTTGTCCGGGTGAAGGGTACGTCCTGTACCGCCGCCGGAAGCAACAGAGAAGTATTTCTTTCCTGCCTCTACGCACTCTTTCTTGTATGTTCCTGCAACCGGGTGCTGGAAACGTGTCGGGTTCGTGGAGTTTCCTGTAATGGATACGTCTACGCCCTCTTTCCACATGATTGCAACGCCCTCGCGCACATCGTTTGCGCCGTAGCAGTTTACTTTGGAGCGGAGTCCGTCAGAGTAAGCGATTCTCTGAACCTCTTTGAGCTCTCCTGTGAAGTAGTCATACTCTGTCTGAACATATGTGAATCCGTTGATTCTGGAAATGATCTTCGCAGCGTCTTTTCCAAGACCGTTTAAGATAACGCGGAGCGGTTTCTGGCGAACTTTGTTTGCCTTCTCAGCGATACCGATGGCACCCTCTGCAGCAGCGAATGACTCGTGTCCTGCAAGGAAGCAGAAGCAGTCTGTGGACTCTTCCAGAAGCATCTTTCCGAGGTTTCCGTGTCCGAGACCTACCTTACGCTGGTCAGCAACGGATCCCGGGATACAGAAAGCCTGAAGTCCCTCTCCGATTGCAGCGGCAGCGTCTGCAGCTCTTGTGCATCCTTTCTTGATCGCGATTGCAGCGCCTGTGATGTAAGCCCAGCATGCGTTCTCGAAGCAGATCGGCTGAATGCCTTTGATCTGGTTGTATACGTCCAGTCCGGCATCTTTTGTGATCTTCTCAGCCTCTTCCAGGGAAGCGATGCCGTAGCTGTTTAAAACTTCATTGATTTTATCAATTCTTCTTTCATATGATTCAAATAAAGCCATTTATATATCCTCCTGATTTATTTACCTGTGTTGATTCCCCGCGGATAAAGTTTCTGTGAAAACCGTCTGTTTTCCTGAAATGAAACTTACTCCTTGCGCGGGTCGATAATCTTCACTGCGTCATCAACGCGGCCATACTGTCCCTTTGCCTTCTCCCATGCATCGTTCGGTGTGTCGCCCGCTTTGATGAAATCTGTGAATTTGCCGAGGTTTACGAACTGGTAGCCGATGATCTCATCGTTCTCATCCAGAGCGATTCCTGTTACATACCCCTCTGCCATCTCAAGGTAACGAGGACCTTTTGCAAGAGTGCCGTACATTGTACCAACCTGAGAGCGAAGTCCTTTTCCGAGGTCTTCAAGTCCTGCTCCGATAGCGAGACCGTTCTCGGAAAATGCACTCTGTGTTCTTCCGTATACGATCTGAAGGAAGAGTTCTCTCATTGCTGTATTGATTGCATCACAGACAAGGTCTGTGTTTAATGCCTCTAAGATAGTTTTTCCCGGCAGGATCTCTGCTGCCATGGCTGCGGAATGCGTCATTCCGGAACATCCGAGTGTCTCCACAAGAGCCTCCTGAATGATGCCGTCCTTCACATTCAGTGTCAGCTTACATGCTCCCTGCTGAGGCGCACACCAGCCTACGCCGTGTGTGAAACCGGAAATGTCTTTGATCTCCTTCGCCTGTACCCATTTCGCCTCTTCCGGGATTGGAGCCGGTCCGTGATTCGCGCCCTGAGCCACCGGACACATCATTTCTACTTCATGTGAATAAATCATGTTAAAACTCCTTTCAATATGTATGATTTTCTTCGTATATGTTACTCTCTTCCCTGAATATGAGAGTACCCCCATACAGCTAATATTTTCGCATAATTTCCATCATTCGTCAATCTTCCTTTGACAAGTTTTTCACATCGCCGTTTTCCAGCGCATCGAGAAGCATCCCGATGGCCGTCTCTGCGGTGTGAAGCCGGTTCTCCATGCGGTCCCCTGAGAAACGGCATTCCCTGACTGCCGTCTTCCCGTTCAGATAACATCCTACATAGACAAGCCCCACCGGCTTTTCCTTTGTTCCCCCTCCGGGGCCGGCGATTCCGGTGGAACTCAATGCCGCATCAGATCCTGCTGCGCGGGCCGCGCCTTCCGCCATCTCCCGGGCCGTCTGTTCGCTGACCGCCCCGTACTGTTCCAGCGTTTCCTTTTTCACACCCACAAGGCGCTCCTTTGCCTCGTTTGAGTAAGTCACATACCCTTCGTTTAACACATCCGACGCCCCTGGCGCGTTGACAATCGTCGCGGCGATCAGCCCTCCGGTACACGATTCCGCGGTCGTCACTGTCAGGTTTCTCCCGGCGAGAAGCCTGACGAGACGCTCCTCCGGGCTTTCCCTTTTCTCCATAATCCATTCCTCCTCTTCCGGCATCCTCGCCTGCATTCCCGCTTGCGAATTACATTCCGCCTTTTGTGAGCACCTCGCGGTTCTTCCACACGTAGTCCACAAGAGAGATCACAGTGAGGGCAACGGCGATCCACACAAGAACGGTTCCGATCAGGTCAAACACACCGCCGAAGTCTGCGATCAGAACGATGATCATGGCCATCTGGAAGACGGTTTTAAACTTGCCCCAGTAGCTTGCCGCGATAACGATGCCGTTGTCCGACGCCACAAGCCGGAAACCGCTGATGATAAACTCCCGCGCAATGATAATGATGACAACGGCAGTGTTCAGCTTCCCGGACGGGATCAGACAGATCATGGCTGAGCAGACAAGCAGCTTGTCCGCCAGCGGGTCCATGAATTTTCCGAAGTTGGTAACCATGTTGTATTTTCTCGCGATCTTTCCGTCCAGCATATCCGTCAGGCTGGCGACGACAAAGATGGCAAGAGCGATCCACTTGTTTGCGGCGCCGCCGGCGTTCGTGAGCATGAAAAACACGAAAAACGGCACCATGATAACTCGAAGTACAGTCAGTTTGTTTGGCAGATTCATAATAATTCTCCTATCAGGTCATAGTCTAACGCTCCGGTGATCTTCACTCTCGCAAAATCGCCGGACATAAGTTCCTCATCTGTATTGATAAAAATCAGTCCGTCCACATTCGGGGCATCCCGGTACGTCCGTCCCACATATGCGTTCTCGTCCGCCACCTTCCCCTCGATCATGACGAGCACCTCACGGCCCACCATCTTCTCTTCGTTGTCGAAGGCGATCTCCTGCTGAAGCTCCATCAGCTCCGCCTGGCGGTCAAGCTTTGTCTCCTCATCGATCTGGTCCGGCATCTCCGCCGCCGGCGTTCCCTCCTCCGGCGAGTAGGTGAACACGCCCAGCCGGTCGAACTCCATCTCATCCACAAAGGCGCAGAGCTCCTCGTGCTCTTCCTGCGTCTCCCCCGGGAATCCGGTGATCAGCGTTGTCCTCAGGCAGATATCCGGAATCTCTTTTCTCAGCTTTCCGATGATCTCTGTCAGTTCCGCCTTCGACGTCCTTCTTCCCATGCGCTTTAAGATCCGGTCGCACGCGTGCTGGATCGGAAGATCCAGATAGCTGCAGACTTTCGGCTCCTCTTTTATCGTCTGAATGAGCTCGTCGGTGATCTCCTCGGGATAACAGTAGAGGATGCGGATCCAGCGCAGGCCGCTTATCTTACAGAGTTCTTTCAGCAGTGCGGGGAGCGCTTTCTTCCCGTACAGATCCATTCCGTAGAGGGTGGTCTCCTGGGCTACGAGGATCAGCTCCTTTACCCCCTGGTCCGCAAGCTCCCGCGCCTCCGCCACAAGCCGCTCCATGGGAACGCTGCGGAAATTTCCGCGGATCTTCGGAATGATACAGTAAGTGCAGTGCTTGTCACACCCCTCCGCAATCTTTAAGTAGGCGAAATGTCCGCCTGTCGTGACAAGCCGTTTCGTATCCGGCAGGGGCAGGGCGTCCGTATCGGCGAGCATCACCTCGTGTCTCCCTGCCAGCGCCTCGTCCACAGCGTCCAGAATCCGGTCGTAGGCGGTCGTTCCGAGCACCTCGTCCACCTCCGGGATCTCGTCCATGATCTCCTGCCTGTACCTCTCCGCCAGGCACCCGGTGACGATCAGCGCCTTCGCGCTTCCGCTCTTTCTGTATTCCGCCATCTCGAGGATATTCTGGATGCTTTCTTCCTTCGCGTCGTGGATGAAACAGCATGTGTTGATTACGATAATATCCGCCTCTGTCTCATCGTCCGTCATCTCATAGCCCCGCGACGCAAGAAGTCCGAGCATGACTTCCGTATCCACAAGATTCTTGTCGCAGCCAAGTGAGATAAACAGTATCTTCATATTGTTATACCTCCATTACAAAAAGGCAGATACCGCATGTGCATCTGCCCTGTCTTTTCTATGACGTTCTTACTCGCTGTCCGTGTTCTCTGCCATGATCTTCAGTTTTCCCTGATTCAGCTCATCGATGGCAATGGAGAGCGGTTTCTCTCCGACTTTGGCGTCCACAAGCGGAAGGTCGCCTCCGATCAGCTGTCTCGCCCGCTTGGATGTCGCCATGACGATGGAATAACGGCTGTTGACTACTTTTGTCTCCCCTTCCTCCACGTCTTTGTTGACTACTTTCATCAGATCCGTATAAGATGGATGCAGCATATTTACTCTTCTCCTTTCATTCTCTCCAAATCTTCTTTTATATTTTTCATGAATTCTTCATTGCGGAAGCTTCTCTTATGTTCTCCGCGGATGATGTCGTGCATTTCCTCCACACACCGGTCGAGCTCGTCGTTTACGATCAGGTAGTCATAACGGTCCATACCTTCCGCCTCCTCGCATGCCCGGTTCATTCTTGAGCGGATCACATCCATTGTCTCTGTCCCCCGGCCCACAAGACGCTTTTCAAGCTCCGCGGCGCTCGGCGGCGTGACAAAGAGAAGAAGCGTGTCGGGGAATGCTTCCTTTACCTTAAGCGCACCCTGGATCTCAATCTCCAGGATCACGTCTTTTCCTTCCGAAAGTTTCTCCTCCACGTACTTTTTCGGCGTACCATAGTAATTTTCCACGTATTTAGCATACTCTATCAGTTCGCCTTTGGCAATCATTTTTTCAAATTCGTCCTTCGAGACAAAGAAGTACTCTCTTCCGTCCTCTTCTCCCGGACGGGGCTGACGCGTGGTCGCTGACACCGACAGCGCGTAAGCGTCGGGATAGCGCGCAAGCAGCTCCTTCATCAGTGTTCCCTTGCCCGATCCGGAAAACCCGGACACAACAGTCAGTATGCCTTTTCCGTTCATGTTCTTCCCCCTTTTCCCGTCACTCAATGTTCTGGATCTGTTCCCGGATCTTCTCAATCTCCGTCTTTAAGCTGATGGCGTGGTTTGAGACTTCCAGGTCGTTTGCCTTGGACAGGATCGTGTTCGCCTCACGGTTCATCTCCTGGGCGATAAAGTCAAGCTTGCGGCCGATCCCCTCGCTCTCCTCCAGCGTGTTTCTCATGTGCTGGATATGGCTTTTGAGCCGCACAACCTCCTCGTCCGTGCAGATCTTGTCCGCAAAGAGAATGACCTCGGAAGCGATTCTGCTCTCTTCGATCTGCGTGTCGGATAAGAGTTCCTTCATCTTCTCCTCCAGCTTTGCGCGGTACTCCGCCACGATCTGCGGGGAACGCTCCTCGATGAAGACGATCTGCTCACTTAAAATGTCAAGCTTTGAGAGGATATCGCTCTTTAAATTCTCCCCTTCCGCTGTCCTCGTCTCCACGAACTGATCGAGAGCGCCTGTGAGAGCTTCTTTAAGTCCGTTCCAGAGTTCCTCCTCGTCCTCGGTCTGCTCCTCCATGGAAAACACTTCCGGATACCGGGAGAGCGTGGAGACTTTCACGTCGTTATCCAGTCCGAACTCTTCCGACATCTGCCTGAGATATTTCAGGTACTCTGCTGCCAGAGCCCCGTTGTATTTCACCGAGACCTGGGACTGGGAGAGGTCCTCATAGCTGATGAAGATGTCCACTTTTCCCCTGCTGGCGTAGGACTTCAGAAGCG
This sequence comes from Ruminococcus turbiniformis, assembly GCF_020687545.1. Lineage (GTDB taxonomy): Bacteria > Bacillota > Clostridia > Lachnospirales > Lachnospiraceae > Mediterraneibacter > Mediterraneibacter turbiniformis. The sequence goes on from NZ_JAJEQX010000002.1 coordinate 208,671, forward strand.
TCCGGATCGCAGTCTCAAAGAAATTAAGCTTCTTCGGCATCCGGATATTCACATCGAGGTAGCGGTGGTTCACGCTTTTCATCTCAACCGTGAATTTTCTTGATTCCTTCTGGATCTCACATCTGCCGAAACCGGTCATACTTTTTATCATGTCTTATTCATCCTCTGTGCTTTTTTGATATCTGAATTATTATACCCTCTGTCCGCCAAATGGTCAACAGGTCTTTTTCCCTCCCGGGAGTTGTGTTATACTGATATCCGCAGGCTTTATTTCTGTATGCGGGAGTTTGACAGTTGAAGAATAAGAAAAATACTTGCAGGCCGCATAAAGCCTGTACTTTTTTTGTCAAATTTCTTATTTTATTATCTAGTAATATTTAGTGATATATGATATAATCAATACAGAG